>NZ_JAEKFD010000003.1:0-591646 GCF_016650735.1 Pseudomonas sp. TH37 | reverse complement strand
GAAGACGGCAGAACAGGCAACAACGCCCCCAACTGGCGCACAAAAAGCACTCATCCAGCGGCGAACATCCCCGATACGACAGCTTTCAGCGCTTTACGACGCCCATCCGCAAAATGGCACGCCCACTGCACACGCCCTTCCCGAGCTTTTCCAAACCGTTCTGGGAGCAACGCATGAACACACAACTCAAACCCACGCTGGGCACGCTCCACCTGTGGGGTATCGCGGTCGGGCTGGTGATTTCCGGTGAATACTTCGGCTGGAGTTATGGCTGGGGCGTGGCCGGGACACTTGGCTTCCTGGTGACCTCGTTCATGGTCGCCACCATGTACACCTGCTTCATCTTCAGTTTCACCGAACTGACCACCGCCATTCCCCATGCCGGCGGTCCCTTTGCCTACAGCCGCCGCGCCTTTGGCGAAAAGGGCGGATTGATCGCCGGGCTGGCGACGCTGATTGAATTCGTCTTCGCCCCACCAGCGATTGCCCTGGCGATCGGTGCCTATCTGAACGTGCAGTTTCCGGCCCTCGACCCGAAACACGCGGCGGTCGGTGCCTACATCGTGTTCATGGGCCTGAACATCCTCGGCGTGAAACTCGCCGCGACCTTCGAACTGGTGGTCTGCGTATTGGCGGTCGCCGAGTTGCTGGTGTTCATGGGCGTGGTCGCCCCGGCGTTCAGCTTCAGTAATTTCGCCCTCAACGGCTGGGCCGGTTCTGATGTGTTCGGTGCGCCAGCGATTGCCGGCATGTTCGCGGCCATTCCGTTTGCCATCTGGTTCTTCCTGGCCATCGAAGGTGCAGCCATGGCTGCCGAAGAAGCCAAGGACCCTAAACGCACGATTCCCAAAGCCTACATCAGCGGCATCCTGACCCTGGTGCTGCTGGCCATGGGTGTGATGTTCTTTGCCGGCGGCGTCGGCGACTGGCGCACCCTGTCGAACATCAACGATCCGCTGCCGCAAGCCATGAAAGCCGTGGTCGGCGAAAGCTCCGGCTGGTTGCACATGCTGGTATGGATCGGCCTGTTCGGTCTGGTGGCGAGTTTCCACGGGATCATCCTCGGCTACTCGCGGCAGTTCTTCGCCCTCGCCCGGGCCGGTTACCTGCCGGCATCCCTGGCCAAACTGTCGCGCTTCCAGACCCCGCACCGGGCGATCATCGCCGGTGGCGTGATCGGCATCGCGGCGATCTACAGCGACGGCCTGATCAACCTCGGCGGCATGACACTGACGGCAGCGATGATCACCATGGCGGTATTCGGCGCGATCGTGATGTACATCATGAGCATGCTCAGCCTGTTCAAACTGCGCAAAACCGAGCCGAACCTGGAACGCACTTTCCGCGCGCCTTGCTACCCGTTGGTGCCGTTCATTGCGCTGGTGCTGGCAGTGGTTTGCCTGGTGGCGATGGCCTGGTTCAACACCTTGATCGGGTTGATCTTCCTCGGCTTCATGGCAGTGGGTTTCGTGTACTTCATGCTCACCGCGCAATTGCGTGCCGATGCGCCGGCGGATGCGATGTTGACCGGGCTCTGACTTCACACACCGCGCCTGCAAGGATGTACGGCGTCTACGGCATATCAGGCATAGAATGGAACCACTGCGAAAATTAATCGCTCAAAGTGGTATGCACGATCGGTCGGCGAAACCCGCCGATCGGCCTGCCCTCAAGGAGAGCCCTATGCCCTGGTATGCCTGGTTGATTCTGATCGTTGCCATCGGCTCGATCGTTGGCGGTTTGATGATGCTGCGGGACACTGCCAACAAGGTCGAATTGACCGAAGAGCAACGCAAACGCGTCGCCGAACGCAACGCGGAAGCGGATGCCAAGGATGCGCAGGACCGCTAGATCAAAAGATCAAAAGATCAAAAGATCAAAAGATCAAAAGATCAAAAGATCAAAAGATCAAAAGATCAAAAGATCAAAAGATCAAAAGATCAAAAGATCAAAAGATCAAAAGATCGCAGCCTTCGGCAGCTCCTACACGGAATATGTGTTTCCCTGTAGGAGCTGCCGAAGGCTGCGATCTTTTTGCTCTTGCTTTTAGCACTTACTTTTCCCAATCGGCCTTGGCAATGTGCAAGCCATGCAGCCCTTTGTAGGCCGCACGCTCCGGCTGGCTCCAGCCTTCAAGCAACGAATCCTCCAACCGATAAATCTCCACCCCCAGCGGCCGACACACACTCAGCGGATCCTGCGCATCCGGCCCCCACATGGCCAGGGACAGATCGCCACCCGGACACGTCGACAACGCGCACAGCAAATCAATCTCGGCAAAGAACTCCAGGTAATCGCCCTTCTGTGCCGGGCAGCCTTTCATGAAGTACATGTCGTCATGATTCAGGCCGGTGCACTGAAAAATGTTCAGCACATCATGCACGTCAAACTCGGTCAGGCCATAGGGCAACACTGCGCGAGTCAAATTCGAGTGGCAGTGATGATGGAAGTCTTCGCCCGTGAGCATTTTGTTCACATACGGATCGCAGCGCGTCCCCAGTAAGTCGTGCAAACGCCCGCCATGTTCGTCGATGCCGTACCCGGCCAAGCTATCGTCGGTGATGGTCACCAGCGGCCGCAAGAAAGGCAGGTTCGACCAGAGCCGGTCATGGGTGCTGACATGCGCCCCTTGCAACTGCCGGGTCCGCGCCGCCCACAAGCGTTCGCGCGGGTCGTGGGCGTTCCAGACATTGAAGTCCCCGACTTGCGGGCCGACCGGGGTCGTGACCCTGAACACATGCCCCGCCGGCACATTCCAGGCACGGCCGGTGCGGATCGGCACTTCGAACTGCTCGATCAGCGTGCGACCCTCTTTCTTGTCCCGGACTCTCTCGTAGAAATCCGTGTCCACCTGCAAGGCCGAGCCTTTGCTGACTTGATAAGCCGCCGGATAGTCTTTGTACATGGCACAAATCCTCGATCAGTGATGGGAAGAAGGGGCAAGCATCTGCAACAGGAGGTGTTCGGAGTCGTCGAGATAAAGGCTCATGGCATCGCCGGCCGCGCGCTTATCGCCGTCGGCCAGCAAGTCATGTATCTGCCGGTCTCGCGCCAGCCAGGGCGCCTGAAAACGTGATTCATCGGGAGCGGTGCAAAACACCAGGCGCAATTGCGCGACGACGTTGGTGAAGAACTCATCGAACAATGGACTGCGCAGCAATCCGACGATGTGTTGGTGAAAGGCTAGGCTGTGGGTGCCGACGGCACGCCAGTCCTCACGCTCCCGGGCCAGCTCGGTGGCCTCCAGGGCTTCAAGCATCCGGTCGGACTGATAATCACGCAGCGGCTGACTGGCGCTGATGGCTTGCAACTCCAGCGTGCGACGGACCTTGAACAGATCGCGCACATCATCAGCCCCCAACCTGCGCACCATCACGCCTTTGTTGCGGATATAACGGGTCAACCCTTCTTGCCCCAGACGGTGCAACGCCTCGCGAATTGTGTTTCGCGAGGCGTTGTAAGCCGACACCAGATCGTTTTCCACCAGCGCCATGCCGGGCAGCAAACGACCGCCGATGATGTCAGCGCGTAACTCCAATGTGATGTGGTCGGCCAGGGACAGTCCGCTGTTCATACTCAACGCCTCGTGATTGTTCAACAATCGTCAGCGAATAAGTAATCACTATTCGTGCCATCACCTGTAGTGAACTAGTCCTCCCAATATTTGAACAACACGCTGGCGTTCACGCCGCCAAATCCGAAGCCGTTGGACATGGCGTACTCGATCGTCATTGGCCGCGCCTGACCATGAACAATGTCCACGCCTTGGGTGGCTGGATCCGGGTTATCGAAGTTGAGCGTGGCCGGCACCACCTGATCGCGGAGTGCCAACAGCGTAAAGATCGCCTCGATCCCGCCTGCGGCGCCGAGCAAATGCCCGGTCGCGGACTTGGTCGACGTTACCGCTATCTTGTTGTCCGAGCCGAACAGCGACTTGATGGCCGCCAACTCCCCCAAATCCCCAACCGGAGTCGAGGTTGCGTGAGCGTTGAGATGTTGCACCTGTGCCGGCGAAATGCCCGCCTGAGCCAACGCCAGCGACATCGCCCGATACGCACCGCTGCCATCTTCAGGCCCCGCGGTCAGGTGATAGGCATCGGCGCTGGTGCCGTAACCGACCAGTTCGGCCAGAGGCTGAGCGCCGCGCGCCAGGGCATGCTCCAGGGATTCGATTACCAGAAGGCCCGAGCCCTCGCCCATCACAAAGCCATCGCGGCCACTGTCGAACGGCCGCGAGGAGCGTTCCGGGGTATCGTTGTAACCGCTGGACAAGGCCCTGGCCGCCGCGAACCCGGCGAGACTGACACGATCGATCGCCGCCTCCGCACCGCCACACACTGCAATGTCCGCCTCGCCACATCGAATCAGCCGCGCCGCATCACCAATCGCCTGAACCCCGGCCGCGCACGCCGTTACCGGAGCCCCCAAAGGCCCCTTGAAACCGTGCTCGATCGACACATGGCCCGCGGCGAGATTGACCAAAAACGAAGGGATGGTGAACGGCGACAAACGTCGCGGGCCACGGTTGTCGGTGGTGCGCACCGCATCGGCAATCGCACCGAAACCACCCACGCCCGAGCCGATGATAGTTGCAGTACGCTCCTGGGCATTGGCGTCCTGCGGTTGCCAACCCGCCTGTTCCACTGCCTGACGCGCCGCCTCCATGGCAAACATAATGAAGCGGTCCATCTTCTTCTGCTCTTTGGGCGGCGTCGCCCGATCCGGATCAAAACCCGCCTCAGGATCTTCCGCCAGCGTCTGCACCGCGCCACCGACCTTGGCCGGCAGATCGGCCACCACCTCGTCCGGTAACGCCCGCAACCCGGAGCGCCCGGCCAACAGACGCGCCCAAACCGCTTCGACGCCACTACCCAACGGTGACACCAGGCCCATACCCGTGACTACCACTCGACGATTACTCATAACGCAAATACCTCAAGCCGATTCAATGGCGCCTCACTTGTAACGCGTGGCAGCCGTGCTTCTGGACAGATTCGGCGCCATCGCATGACGCGCCGCCATAAAGGCCTCCCACTCGGAGGCATTCGGCAACGAAGGAATGGTGATCAACTCACCTTGGTCCAGACCCGACAACGCCGCGTCGACCATCTCCCCCGCCTCCATGATCATGTCCGCCGGAATCTGGGACGCATCGATACCGGAGCGCTCCAAAATCTCGGTGCGTGTTACGCCCGGCAACACCGCTTGAACCTGGACCCCGGTGCCTTCAAGTTCGGCGTTCAACGATTGAGTCAGGCTCAACACATAAGCCTTGCTCGCGCTGTACGTCGCATTGAACCGCTCAGGAAACAACGCCACCACCGACGCAATATTGATGATTGTCCCGCGACCGGCCTTGGAAAAACCGGCCGCCGCTGCCGAGGCCAGCCGCGTGACCGTGGTGACGTTCAGCTGAATCAAACGCTCCAGCTGATCCAAATCAGCGTTGGCGAGCAATCCATCCGCCGCGACACCGGCGTTGTTCAGCAATAGGCTGATACTCGAATCGCTGCGCAGACGCTGCTCAAGCTTCAACACGTCATCCTTTTGCGTCAGATCCGCCTTCAGCACCTCCACCTGAACCCCATGCGCGGCGCGCAACTTGCTCGCCGCGGCCTCCAGCCGTTCCTGATCACGGGCCACCAGCAACAAATCAAAACCACGCGCCGCCAACCGCTCCGCGTAAACCGCACCAATGCCGGAAGAAGCTCCGGTGACCAGGGCCGTACCCTGGTTCTGGACAGAATTCATGACAATGCTCCTGGAGGATGCTTAAGGAAGGCGAAGCGCCTGAATGTCAGAGCGCTTCAGCGAATGACGAATTTATTATAGGCATAATTTAAGCGCTATATGATAGTCGTAATTTTTTCTCCTCCGATGAAAGGCGTCAGATCACCCTCTGCGGCAATATGCAAAAAGGCCGGTCAATGACCGGCCTCTTGGTGTGGACTTACAAGCTTAGTTCACTTCCAGCTTCTCGCGATTCTTGTCCAGAATGGCTTTGCCGATCCCCTTCACTTCCAGCAATTCGTCGACGGACGAAAACGGACCATTACTCTCACGATAAGCAACAATCGCCTTGGCCTTCGCTTCACCAATCCCGGACAACTCGCGCTGCAGAGTCGGCGCATCAGCCCCATTGAGATCGACCTTACCGGTTTGAGCCTTGGCGGCAACGTCCAGCATCAAGGGTGCCTTGGCAGCCTCCGGCGCCGCTGTCGGCGCAGCAATGGCCGCAATAGAGGCGCTGGTGAGCAGGGCAAAAACCAGAGAGTAGAAATAGCCAGTACGCATAAATGAAGCTCCATGACATCGATTGAGAAAGCAGCTTTTCCGAAGCTGCCTCCTAAACTTAGGCGATGTACTAGGGCTGTCAAAAATGTGTCCGTTACAGGATGTGAAACAATCCGGGCTCGAGACGGCGTTGCTGGTGAATCCAGTCGACGATTTCGCCATCGGGGCTGTAACCGCTGACGGTTTTCACGCAGGAGTTGGACGCGCGAGGGCACGTGGCTCGCTGGCTCTTGCGCACGACGCGCCATGCCTAGCGTATTTTCAAAAAGGCCGGTCAATTATCGCCCCTGTCGCTGATTGACCACCTAATTAAGGCATAGCGGCGCTGACTGCCATGCAAGTGGCAGGGAAACTGTTGAGCAAAGCTGCAGCACTCCAGAGCCATCAGCATCATAAGCGTCAGATTGATGAACTCTTCTTTCCTGTCGAAGGTGTCTAAGGCAGCCCATAAGTTGTCGATAACTTCAACGGCTCTGTGCTCAATCCAACAGACAGTCAAAAATGGCGGCCTTAAGGGCGGTTAGTTTTCGTTGATTATGTGAGGAAGGAAGGGGACAAGATCAGAATTCGGCGGGAATTCATGCATGAAAGAGAGAGGCGTCGCAGTGAAATTGCTCTTGCGAAAGAGATGGTGCTGGGTCGGCAGAAGGCCAGAGAGGCCTAGGCTAACTCTTGTGAGCTCATCTGTTTGCGGCCGAGAGTGGCATGACCTAAATACCACAGCTATTTTCTCAAAGATTTATTCTAGATACAACGCTGGCCACTACCCCACTTGATTAAGCTACACCCTTTCTGATAATGTTACCAGTTCTTGAAAAATGCATTGAGCCGTGAAAAACATTCAGTGAGTGGGGGTTATATCCACATGATGTCCAAAACAGCGCGAAATACCCAATGCACAATACACGCCTCCTCTATTGGTGGATAAACTTCGTAATCGCGGCCTGCCGGCTGTGCACCATAAGAAAAATACATTGAAATGAATAAGTTATCTGGTATTGACCGCCATGCACTAATGGGCTGTGTGGGGGTCCTGTTCATGGTGTTCTGGTTCTCTTTTAATTTCAATCACGGTGAAAGAATTCAGCACAACGATGGCCTAGGCTGGGACGGCGCTGCCTATGCTGATTGGGCGCAACGCGATTCAATAGAGATACTTAACAGTCACACAGTGTCCGAGTATTATATCGGCCGTCTTCTCCCCTCCATCATCATTCATAACACCACGAAGTTACTGGGCTATGATATAACTTCAACCCCTCGAGTGATTCACGCCTTCTACTTATTCAATGTCGGCCTACTTGTCATTGCAGCCGGACTACTCATCCTGATCGGCCGACATTATCAATGGCGAGTGCCTATTTACTTCCTGGGCTTCAGCGCACTGTTTTTCAATTACCCTGTACTCACCAATCTATCATATAACCCAACTCTGACAGATATTTCCGGTTACGTCCTAGGCCTGGGTATTTTCTATGCCTACATCAAAAATCGCTTCACCCTTTTGGTAGTGCTCAGCTTCCTCTGCTGCTTTGTATGGCCCACGATGCTTTACGGTGCACTACCGATGATCATGCTAGGTAGGGCCAGCGTCGCTAACCGCCCGCCCTCTCTGCATAGCCACCTGTTAGCATTGCTGGTTGCCATCTCCCTGATTGCGCTTGCCGCCTACCTATATGCCAATGGTCTACGACAATCCTTAGGCACAACCGTTTTCAAGAAAGAGATTCTTCCACTCAGCATAATTCTGTTCATTACCTACATTTACTTAGCGCTGAAGCCGATGATCGACGTGCCCGCCTATCTGCGAGCATCCAGGTACATCAAGGTGGCTCCAGTGGTAGTGGGCATCCTCCTGTACGTCTCGGTCAAAGCAATAGTCTTTCACTTTTCCGACCGGACGCCTGGCCCACTCACAATCACCACCTATCTAGGCCTGTTTACACAGGCATCCTTGTCAAACCCGTTGATCAACGTCGTTGCGCACGCGATGCACTATGGTCCGTTTTACATGATCGCCATCTTGCTTTGGCCGCGTATCGCTGCGCAGGCAAAAGCCGAAGGCCTGGGCCTCAGTGTCTTCATCGCCTTGTTTGCCTTCCTGTCCATCGGCTCCGAATCACGTCAGTTCCTCAATGCCTGGCCGGCTCTTGCAATGCTGACGTGCCAGGCACTGAACCAGTTGGGGGATGAGCGCAAGGTCGACTGGTGGCTTACCTATGCCGTCGCAGGCATGGCACTGATCCTGTCCAGGTTCTGGCTGAGTATAAATGTCGGCCCTTGGACGGGTAACTTCCAGACATTCCCGGACCAGATGCTCTACATGTATTCCGGCCCGTGGATCTCTCACCAGATGTATGGTGTTTTTCTCGCTGTGACGCTGCTCTGCTTCATTAGCCTGCTTACATTGCTGCGCCAACCGTCCAGCTCACCCGTGCGCACATCTACACAGGAAGTATGATCCGATGAAAACGCTATCCATTGTGGTACCTGTCTATTTTAACGAAGGCTCCTTGCCGGATCTATTCAGCAAACTTCTTTATATAGAGCAATTACTTAATCAACAAGACATGCTGCTGGAGCTCATTTTCGTCGACGACGGCTCCCAAGACAACTCACTGAATTTGCTCAGACAGTTTGTGATTACGCGCCCGGGCAGCAAAGTGATCAAGCTAAGTCGTAATTTCGGAGCCATCAGTGCGGTAAAAACTGGCCTCAATTACATCACTGGGGATTGTTTTCTGTTCTTGGCCGCTGACCTTCAGGACCCGCCAGAGCTTATCCCGGAAATGATTAGCCGCTGGAAAAACGGTTCCAAGTACATCATCTGTGAGCGCACAGATCGACAAGACCCATTGGGGTCAAAAATATTTTCAGCAGTGTATTACAAGCTATTGCGCAAGTTCGTAATGGCAAGCTATCCGAAAAATGGTTTTGACCTCGCTCTCATGGACGCCCAGCTTCTGCCCTACCTTAAAGACAGTGGCAAGCATATCAACTTCCCTCTATTCCCATTTTGGCTAGGGTTCACCCCCGAAAAAATACCTTACGTTCGCGTGGCTCGTGAGCATGGAAAATCCAGGTGGACTTTCGGAAAAAAATGGAAGCTGCTTATCGACTCCATTTTTTCGTTTTCCTTCGCTCCGGTCAGGCTGATTTCGGCAATAGGCCTGATAGTGTCGCTGGGTAGCTTCGCTTATGGCACCGTTGTGGTGCTGAGTGCTCTGTTTGGCAAGGTTGAAGTGCCTGGGTTTGCGACACTGGCCACCCTCGTATCCTTCCTGTTGGGCCTGATCATAGTAATGCTTGGTGTAATGAGCGAATATATTTGGAGGATATTTGATGAGGTCAACAGACACCCTCATGCAGTTATTGAAGAAGAAATTCTTTAATTTCGAATTCATTAAATTTCTTATCGTTGGCTGCATCAATACCGGCGCCGGATATATTTTCTATCTAGTGTTTATTCAAGTGATGGTATACACATATGCTTATTCTCTTTCGTATGCCTTAAGTATCGTAATTTCGTACGTTCTCAATGCGCGCTACGTCTTCAACGAACCCCTCTCCCTGAAAAAGCTTCTTTCGTTCCCGCTTGTTTACATCGTTCAATACCTAAGTGGTTTATGCTTGATATACATCGCTGTTGAACAGCTCTCTATCCCCATCACCCTAGCTCCGCTCCTAGTTGTGGTTATCACCCTGCCGATCACCTTCCTACTTGCTCGGTTTATTGTGAAATAGCGTGGCGCGGTGAAAAACACCACTGCTCGGGCTGGCACACCGGGCTTGGGTACTGAACGACCTCGATGAGCTAAAAACCCGAGTGCTTCAAGGATGTAAAGGCCATCGACATGATGCGTAACACGGAATAGTCCGCACTCAAGATTCACCCTGCAAGAAGATCCGCGTCAGCACTCGCAATGGTATGTTCAATCTGGCGAAAACCAAGTACACGGTTTGCTGACTGGTCAATCATTTAATCGAGATATCATAGTCGTAACTTTAAATCCGCCGCTGGAAGGGGCTGCACCGTCACCACCACCAGAATGCAAAAAGGCCGGTCAATGACCGGCCCTGGTGTTGAGCTACAAGCTTAGCTCACCACGATTTTATTCGCGACGCTTATCCAAAATCGCTTTCCCGATCCCCTTCGCTTCCAAAACTCCTCCACCGAGATGTGAAACAATCAGGGTTCGAGGCGACGTTGTTGGTAAATCCAGTCGACGATTTCGCCGTCAGGGGTGTAGCCGCTGACTGCTTCGCGCAGAAGTTGGCGAACACGTGAGTAGTCGTCTTGATCAACTGCCGCCAACAAGTCAATCAAACGACCTTTCAGGACGTCCCAGGCAAGGTGATCTTCGTTCGCGCTCATAATCATCGGGTGCTGCGTAGCCGATACGTTTTCGCCAATCAGCAGCTCTTCGTACAGTTTTTCGCCTGGACGTAACCCAGTGAACTCGATAGAAATGTCGCCGTGCGGGTTCTTCTCCGAACGAATACTCAATCCCGACAAATGGATCATTTTCTCCGCAAGCTCAACGATTTTCACCGGCTCGCCCATGTCCAGCACGAACACATCGCCGCCCTGCCCCATGGAGCCTGCCTGGATTACCAGTTGCGCTGCTTCAGGAATGGTCATGAAATAGCGGGTGATCTTTGGATGGGTAACCGTCAGCGGTCCGCCCGACTTGATCTGGCTATGGAATAGCGGGATGACGGAACCCGACGAGCCAAGGACATTGCCGAAACGAACCATCGTGAAACGTGTTTTGTTGACGTGCGAAACGTTCATCTTATCGCCGAACAATACGGGGGCAATCTCGCGGCTCAGCGCTTGCAATGTCAACTCGGCGAGACGCTTGGTGCTGCCCATTACGTTTGTTGGACGGACCGCTTTGTCGGTCGATATCAGCACGAAATTGGACACACCCGCCTGTAGTGCCGCTTGAGCCGTGTTGAGCGTTCCAATTACGTTATTCAGCACGCCTTCAGCAATATTGTGCTCGACCATCGGCACATGCTTGTAGGCGGCAGCGTGGTAGACCGTGTCGACACGCCAGGTTTTCATCACATCCAGAAGCTTTTCTTTATGACGGATGGACCCAAGAATTGGCAACAGCCGAATCGCAGACGACTCTCGACAACTGCGCTGCTCAAGTTCGGACAGGATGCTGTAGAGATTAAATTCACTGTGTTCGAACAGCAGCAGCGTAGTGGGTCCCAGGGCGAAAATCTGTCGGCACAGTTCAGACCCGATCGAGCCGCCAGCGCCTGTTACCATGACCGTTTTACCGCGGATACAGCGTTCCAGCAACTCAGGCTGCGCAGGCACCGAGTCGCGACCTAGCAAGTCGGCGATATCGACTTCCCGAATATCTTCAACCTTCACGCGGCCGCTGGCCAAATCGGTAAAGTTGGGGACGCTGCGCACGTGTAACGGAAACCCTTCCAGTACATTGAGAATTTCCCGGCGCCGAGCGCGGGTCGAAGACGGCAGCGCAAGAAGGATCTCCTGGGCACCAGTGACATCGATCATCTGCTGAATGTGTTTGGGTTTGTAGACGTGCAAACCGGAAATGGAGCGATCGGCAATGCTGGAGTCGTCATCGATGAATGCGACCGGTCGCATGACACGACCCATACGCAATGCTGCTACCAGTTGGTTGCCTGCTACGCCCGCGCCGTAGATAGCAACTTTGGTCAAACCGTCATCACGGTTTGTGAAAGGAACGTGCTGGGCGGCTGTGAACCAGTCGCCCATGAAATATTGGCGCATGCATAGGCGCAGGCCGCCGATGATGACGAGACTCAACCACCAGTAGTTGAAAATGACAGACCGGGGAACAACTGCCTCGTGATTGCTGTACCAGTAGACTATCAAAGCCAGGATCAGCGAGGAAAGGCTGACCGCTTTAATGATGGCAACAAGGGCATCGTTACCAAAATACCGCATTACGGCTCGGTACATGCCGAACCGTATGAACAAGGGAATCGCGACAACTGGCGCACAGGCGAATAGCCATATAGGAATTTTGAAAGGATTGATCATCTCATCAATCCCCAAACGCACCACGAACGCCATCCACAGTGCTACCCAAACGAGTATAACGTCTGTGAACACTTGGATTAACCGCTTCTGCCGACGCGGAAGTCCCAGCAAAAACATCCTCAGCCTATCCATATAGCCTTGCCCCAAAACGCCCTACTCCCTTGCTTGAACTCGTTTAAGTCCATTGTACGTAGGTAAGCATCGTCGTAACAGGAAAAAACGACATCCAGGATCTACTGACAGGTTTGTGCGACCCATTAGACTAATGTGGGTTAATCGTGGCGGACGTTGCGATGGACAATCTGAGCGCGCGATAGGCCGGTTCCGGCGCTCAGGACGAGCAGCGTAAAAGCAGATTTACTGTAAGCGCTCCATAACCCCACCGATTTCAAGACTACAAACCTCGGTAACTGGCGCTCTCTTTCCGAAGGTTTTCCTCGACGTTACGTTCGGGAATCCAGCCCAGCGTCCGCTGGGCATTGGAGCTGTCCACTTCCAGTGAACAGCAAAGCTGCTGATAAAGTGCTTGCTTGCCTACCAGTGAGAACAATGTCTTCAGCAATACTGGCGGAACAGGCAACTGTATACTTCGCTTACCCATCCCTCGCGCCAGTGCTCGCACCATAGCAGCAGTGGATATTGCTGGCTCATCAGCGACCAGGAATAATTCCCCCGCCGCCTTAGGATGTTGTGCAGCGAGCAAGATGAAATTACAAAGGCTCTCAACGCCGATAACACTGCGCCTGTTGGCTACCCCAGCGAACGGCATCGGCGCACCGCTGGCGACCAGTTTCAATAGACGCCGAAAATTCCCCGGTGCGTGAGCCCCGTACACCAGCGGTGGGCGAATAATCACCAGTTCGGTAGGCGTGTCTTTAAAAAAGGAAGTCAGACCCACTTCAGCTTCGTGCTTGGCAATCGCATAAGGAGCGTGGGGGGCTGCTGGTGACAGCTCAGTGAATGCCTTTCCGTGTGTTTCATTTCCGTTCACACCGATGGAACTAATGAAAACAAACCGCTGTACACCACGTAACAAGCAGACCTCAGCTAGTCGAATGCATGCATCTCGATTGACTTTCCGAAACGCCTCCAGCGGGTTTTGCTCATTGGCATTTTTCACATGTGCCCGTCCCGCCAGATGAATGACGCAGTCGACTGATTCCAGTCGGTCTGACCAGGCTCCGATGTCGTCGAGCTCTCCAAGCACTACTTCGCCGCAAGCGATTTCCGGAGGCCTACGATGCAGCGCCACAACTTCATGCCTCTCAGCCAAAAGTTGCTCGCATAAGTTACGGCCAATGAACCCGGAGGCTCCTGTCACAAATATCTTCATGCACCCCCCTTAGCTAAACTGTCATGCGCCAGCCCTGCGACTGGAACATGCTTTCAGCTTTTGCCAACGCGCCTCAGGCAAGCCGCCAAAAGCCCCACCAGCAACCCGGTGATAAGCCCCAAAAGAATAACGGGTGTTTGCCGCGGGAATACGGCTTTAGGAATAGGATAAACAGAAATCAACTGCGTAGGCATGTAACCCAATGCGTATTCGTACCTGCGCAATACAGCTTCGATTTTGTTGATGGCATCTCGGTGCGCGAGGTAGATAGCCATTCCCTCTGCCAACCCACCCCCGCCCCCTAGCGCGTCTAAATGAGCTTGTCTCGATTTATGAAGGTCAGCAACCATTTGCGAAAGACGTTCCCGGCCGGGTTGGCTTAAGACATCCTGTTGCTGGCGAACCAACTCGAAGATACCTTCGGCGCATTTTGAAGCAAGCTCCGCGCCTCGAGCTCGGACGTTGACCATAAGGAAAGCTGGCTGACCTTCGGCGGTGTACCGAGCCAGCCTAGTCATCCGCTGTTTAGCCTCTGGCACATCGTCGAGGCCACACTCACGCAGGACTTCGCCCGAATAAGCAGCAGGGCTGTTCAGCCGCGCGATGACTGAAGTTGCAGATTCGATCTGGTTTGAAATCGGAGTGCCGTCACCATCCAACCCACGGTTTTCAGCCATTTTTATTATCGCAGAGGCTTCGTACTCTGATGGGGTAACCCATAAATAGGCGCTAGCTCCCACTAAGCCCAAAACAGCGCCGGCAGTGATAAATTTCCAGCCTTGTGTCAAAAATTTCAGCAATGACACAAATGTAAAAGCTTCCACATCATTTTTCACTTCAGGGTCGTGCATAAAGCATCACTCGCGTAAGTTGAAGTTAGGCTATCTGGTCCGAACTCGATAATCCGCGCCCTTCCCAAGACTGTTGAGAAGACACAGGAAATGCAAACCCAGCATAAGCTCGCGGACAAATTGCACATCTGCAGGAGCAAGCTGGCCCAGCTGTCGGACGACCAGAAGCGATCATCTAAAACCATATAAAAAAGGGCCGGGTTCCGCTAAATTTTTGCGCAAATACGTGGAGTCGTATTGATCTGCCACCATACGATGCGACCTCCACCTCGATAACGCCAAGGTGCAAGAGAATACCGTGCCACTACTGGCACAAATAAATTCGGGATGTATTGTACTGAAATACAGGTGCGTGTGAGTACAGCTGTCACACCCGCTGCATAAATCAGACTCAGGCTTAGCTTTTTCTGTCATATTTCGATAGGGCTATTAAGGGCACCCGGTATGTAAAGATTTGCATGAGTAGACACAACGCAATGAAGCCCAAATTGGTCCAAGTGTAGGCTTGGGGAGCGAAGCCTGCCATCACACAACAGTAACTGATGCGTAAAAATATCAAGAACGAGATTATATTTGGGCGCTTCCTGAAGAAATAAACGGACGCGACTAGCGACAGGTACAAAAACAACGCCGCACCCACCGCCCCCACAGACCCCCACGCCATCAGGAAGGGAAAGTATTCAGTTCCAACGTTAATGACAGGCTCATCAAATGGGATAGTAGATCCCAAGGTTTCTACTCCGCCTGCCTGGGGGACCAATTGATTAATCAAGAAATCTGAGTCGATGTAACCTTTGGCCATTATGGAACTAAAGTTATAAATTCCCGCACCAATGTAGAGTAAAATCCATTTAAAGCCGGCTGAAGCCGCGACATAGAAGTCGCTGAAAGGTAATGCCACCCAATCAAGGCGCCCCGAACGAAATTGCCCCAATTTAGCAAAAAGAAGCAGTGCCCCTAGCAAGCTGGCAATCAGGGTTTTCCAGGGAATTTGCCGCTTGGAGAAAAAGACCATGGTTACGGCCAATCCATACACCGAGGCAAAAAGCCGGTTTCGGTCCAGTACCAGAACAGGAAATGCCAGTCCTATAGCAATGAAAAGAACTCTGATGCGTTTGTCTGGGTAGCAAAGCAATCCTACAATGGGAAGTACCCAGCACATATTCGAGATATGTCGAACATGCGATCGACCTCCGTCGAAGTTGGCATAGATCTCAGGATTAAGTAATGGCAATGGAAATAAGGTCAAGTCGAGGATGCAGGCCACCAGCACCGACCAAGCCAACACCTTCACCCAATAGCATTCGGGCGAGCGATCAAAGGGCACGAGTTGTAGTGCGCGGCGCGCGGGCAAACGAATACCTAGTATCGAATCGAACACTATGGCCAAGACGGCGACCACCATCAAAATCGAAATACCGACGCCGTAACCCTTAGGCAGTTCAAATGTAAGCAGCGCAATAATGCAACTGCCCAGCAAGGGCAATGAGAAAAATATCGAGGGAGACCGATGAAAATCTTTCACACGCCGCCCTTTTTAGAGTTGCTCATGCCTTGCAACTCCCCCGCAATGTTAAATGCAAAATATCCTGCCATATAAAATGACGTCTTGAGCCACTGGTGTTTTAAAAATGCGACCTTTGCGTCGACCAAGTAACACTGTGCTTGAAGCATTTTTTTATAAGGACCGTGGAATTTTGCGATGTGCCGTTTTGCTACTTTTCCGGACTCTTCGAGATTCCTGATTCTGGACACGACGTCGGGAGTCCGGCAGGTATTGGTGTTGTGTACTCGGTATGCACATACGCGCTCATCGATAAAGCCCAGCCCACCTTGTGCCGCAATCCGGAGAAAAAAATCCCAATCATCAATCCGTAGCCCCTCGTCCCAGCCTTCACCGTCGGTAACGAATGCTCTACGCACCATCGGGACAGGGCCCGCAACCGCCCAGTCGCTAATAACCGACGCTATAATGCCTTTCTCCGATAGGTATCTTTGCTTGTTCGCTCGGTGCAAGCCGGTCATACCGCTGTCGTGGATCACTTTGCCATGCTCGTCGACAACGATGGAGTCACCAATGACAGCCAACTTATCCGGGCAGTTTAGCAAATAGTCGACCAGCTTTTGGCTGCCTCCCGACAAGAAATAATCATCACTGGCGCCCAACCTGAGAAAATCGCCGTTTGCCAAACTTGTGAGCTCATTTATAGTCGCCGTTACACCTTTGTTTGGGCGACTCTTATAGATAACGTTTATGCTCTCGGCATGGCGTGACAGCCATTGCTCGATCACCTTCGCGGTGTTATCGGTAGAACCATCATCAATGATTACAATTTCTTTATTGCCATAAACATCGGCTAAAATACTATCAAGGCAACATTGAACGTATTGGTCATGATTGTAAGCAGGTACGATGTAAGATACTAAAGGTACCAATACGTCCTCCGGACATTGTTGCGACCGAAATAAGGCCTAATTGAATAATCGTATTTTATATACTATGGCTTGCAGAGAGTCAACCGAAGGGTCCCCCTTTGAAACAATTGTCTGCATCAGGTTCAGTCCATCCAGGCTTCTTATGCGAGCGCCTTTTGCCTCTGTGAGGGCTGCGGAAAGCTGATCTTTTAGTCGTTTCGCGGTGCCTTGCGAGTCTCCCGCACTGAGATATTTCATGGTTTTCCGTGTAGGCAACCTTACAGGAGTACTTGAGGTCAGCGCCAAGGGTCAGATTCCCGACCTACAGCTGGGTCAAGACCGCAATGGTCTACAGACAGCAATCGTATTTGTGGCTAAGCCAGTACAGGAGCCGTACGCGGAGTTGATTAAGGGTTCGAAGCGCTACTTTCTTGAAAACAGAGGCATCACGAGTATCAATCCTGATGATCAGAGTGTCGATGAATCGGTGGGAATCATCGAACGTCTGCAAGGTGCCGGAGTCCTTGGTCGCTCGCAAATTGATGAGGCAGTTACACGTATACGACGTCGATTGAAACTTGAAGCTGTCGCTTTTTACGGCGCGACAGCCCAAGCAATAACTCACGAGGATTGTTTTTGAACAAGCAGTTGATGCTAGTAATAATGCCCGTAAATTTGCGACAAGCTTCACCTAGCCGCATCACTATATCTACATGATGCATGTCTATGTTTGTCGACAAAAACTTATCTTAGCAATCCGTTAAATCTTACCACCACCGAGGCCGTCGGCATTTTCCAATTCACCAGCGTGAAATTTCACCGCCAGAATTATTAAAGGAAAGTAGGCCAAAATCAGACCGAACACACCGTCCATTCCTAGCAAAACCACACTTAGGGCAATTGGGAGCAGCCAAAACGCATTGATAGCTGCGACCGCCAGTATTACCGGTAAATGCTTACCAAAGCGTCGAGATGCAAACTGATAGGCATGACTGCGATGTGCTTCATAGACTTTGTCACCACGCACACAACGACGCATTAAAGTAAAAGTAGCATCTACGATGAACACGCCAAGCAAAATCAACATTGCCCAAAACAATTGTGAAGAAGCCCAGGCAGAATTAATGGAAATCACTCCCAATACAACCCCTAAAAACCCGCTTCCGGCATCGCCCATAAAAATTCGCGCAGGCGGAAAATTCCAAAACAAAAAACCTGCAGTAGCGCTAGCGAGTGAAAGGGGAAGCCAAACCATGCTATCAAAACCACTTACCCAATAAAGCAAACAGGCCCCCATACATACGCAGATCGTTTCGATACTGGCGATGCCATCGATCCCATCCATAAAATTGTACAAATTTAGCATCCATACCAAGTAAAGCGCAGATAGAACGTACCCAAACCATCCCAGGTCAATACTCAAGCCGAAAATGACGATCGCAGGTAAACCACCCAGCCAAAACAATGCCCAGGCAGCGGCAGCGAAATGTCCTAATAAGCGCCATCTAGCGGCGACATGACCATGATCATCAATAAATCCGATCACTGCGATCAATGCTCCAGCTCCGCCTACCGCGACCAACGTAGTGCCCGGCACCAACTGCATCCATGCCAAAAATGGCAGGCACGAGAGAAAAACCAAAACAATCGCTACCCCCCCACCACGAGGCGTTGGAACCGAATGAGAACTTCGAGCATTTGGAATATCAATAATGCTGCGCGCAAGGGCATAACGCCTCAACAGCTCAGTCAGCGTTAAAGACAGGAGAATAACGAAAGGAAGGAACAGCCACTGAATCATTATTTTTTATGCTCCATTTATTGCTCCGCAGCAGATTTCAGCCGCTTCCCCAGCTGATACAAGTGAACTCGATTGCACAAGAGCGTAAGTTATTAACATGCGAAATCTCATTGATTCGCAAAGATTTCGATAGGATTATACATCCCAAAAAATTCTACTCAAGATTTCAACGCCCTGCTGAAAATTCAAAACGACCCGCCTGCGCGCCAATATTTTGATCGATATATAATTGACTTTCTGCCAGAAGAGCGGGATAGCTCTTCCAACATTCAAAAACCTTAATGTCAAACACTCAATACCGCTTAACCTAAGAGCATAGGGGTGAAAGTCACAAAAAGTCAGGCCACTGCTCAACTCATACCTAATAAATCCCCAGAACAACCATTACCAACAAAAAAACTCGATCGCGAAATCGACGACGCAAGCTAGCCCAGTTGCGAATCAAAAAAGAGGAAGGAATCTTACCCTGCTTGAGCAAGGAAGCCGGTAATCCTTGGGCCTTATCTGCCAATAAACCTGAAATTTTACTGACCTCGCCACGATACCACCCGCTTCGCAATAAAGACAAACGGGCCACGAGAGCTTTAATACCAGTATTAGCGCCGAATTGATTGTTTGAATGCTGACGATAGAGCATATGAGAGACCGGGTCTATGTACCAACTCAGACCACTTGACCTAAACCAGGCATACACCAACCAGTCATGCAAAGATACTTCACATACACGCGACCAATTCGCTATTACAAATCGCTTGAACTCAAGCGCATCAGACACTTTAAGAACATAGCTGCAGCCAGGCCCAGCTGCCTCGAACAAAAAATCATACTTACGTTGGTGCTGTGCTTTATCAAGCAAGACTTTCCGCCCATCAGACCAAAATGCAGTTACATTACTGGAATAACCCGAAGCGCACGATTCCAAAATCCTCTCGTGAGCAGCGCTCAACTTATCGGCTAACCAAATATCATCTTGATCAGCTAAAGCTATATAATCAAATTCAGAAAAATCTACGTCACGGATAAGCCTATAAAAATTTCTACCCGCCCCACCAAAATGTTCGCCGTGAGGAAGAACTTTGACCTGGGTATTATTTAACGCCAGTTCGCTAACCCATGCCTCTGTTGCGTCGCTAGAAGAGTCGACGCTAATAAAAATATTTACATCAACATTTTTTTGCTGAAGAATTGATTCAACCTGTGCAGGCAACCATTTAACGCCATTATAGGCAGCTAATAGTACAGCAATTTTAACCATATCCAACAAGACCTCCCTTCTCGATCACCGATCGCTCAATAACATCCCTAGCCAACAGGTATTCAAACGGCTGAGGCATTAGCCTCACCACTACCAAGAGCAGGAAATCGGAATAATTCTAAATCCCACATTGAGAGATGCTAACTCCGCCTAAACAATGATCACTGCTAAAAAACACTTTACAATAATACATACTAGTAATCATCATAAAATCAATTATCTCGGCCGAGCAATAATCTTCGACCTAAATGCCATTACCACAATGACCTTCCTCACCTCATACTCACTATAAACCGACGAGCAACCACAAAACTGAATACAAAATAAATCGCGTAATTCACAACAAAAGCGTACATCGCACCAACCAGTCCGAAGTGCTCCGTCAAAAAATACACCCAAGCCACATAGGTCAGACTGAAAAACACCTCAGAGAATATGAATAATTTCGTCATGGCTTTAGCGAGCATTATAAAAGACAGTATAAAAGACATTACCTTAATGACATCGCCGAGCAGTTGCGGAGCGTAAAGATAAAGCGCATTCGAAAATTCGGAAGAAAACAGCACCTGAGTAATGAAATCACGAAAAAAATATATACCCAACGCTGATACAATAACAATTGGGATCAAGTATTGATAAGCAGTTCTAATTTCAGAAATGAACAACTTTTTATCTATAATTGCAGACAACCTGGGAAGATAATAAACACTGATCGCCATGGTTATGAACAGCAAATAGGCTTCCGATACTTTGCTAACCGCCTGCCAATACCCGACTTGCTCCCAGGAAAATTTTTCAGCTAAAATATTTCGAGTAGCAATTTGGACTGCTGGAGCGAGAAGGGCTGAAGTTAACGTCATCACCGAGAAATGTGACAGCTTTTTAACCATCTCAACATCCCAGACTAGAGTAAAATAACTCCAGTTGAAATAGTCACTTTTCTTATAAAACATAAAACTAACAAACAACAGACTCGCTTGAGCCAACAAAAAAGCCAGAAGCACACCGTACAACTGATAATAATAGCCCAATACCAATGGGGCGAGCACCCCAAGAGCGGCCCCTCCTACGTGTATCGCAGCAAGACGCTTAACATCCATCATGCCATTGACGATTGCGATAATTAAATTATGCAGTGCTACAAAAATCTGTGCGAACGCTAGTACGATAATCAGACTTTTATAGCGCAGATCACCAAGCAACCAAATCGACAAATGCTCGCTAAAAGTGAGCACCACTACACACATCACTAACGACGAGGCGAGGGAAAAACAAAATGCTGAGTTTAATAGTATTTGTAGAGAGATATTTTGCTCACGGTATTCCGCCAAATACTTGACTACACCTGCGCCAACTCCTCCTCCCGAAAATACAACCAGTAAGGCTGTGAGACTCATAAACTGGCCGAGTTGTGCAACGCCTTCAGGCCCAGCTAAAATCGCTACAAACTTCATCACCAAGAAACCCGAAAGTAATCGAGCAACTGTAGCGATAGAGGTTAGCAAACCAGTTTTTAGTATATTCAAAATCAAAACCATTTAACGCAGCATTGTAAAAATATTAGCTTTAGCCCCTTCTAAAGCTAACTTATTCCCCGGCCAAGCTAAAACACAACGTTTTTAAGAAAAGGCGTTCAAACGGTCGATTACCATACTGACTTCAGCAGCAGAAGTGACTGGGCTTAACGGCAAGCTTAATACTGTCCGGTGTATAGCTTCCGTTACTGGATGATGTTCCGAAGCCAAGGCTCTATAAGCGTTTTGTTTGTGTGGCGGGATAGGATAGTGGATCAGCGTTTCAATACCATGGCCGTGCAGATAGCTTTTCAACTCATCACGCCTTTCGCTACGCACAACAAACAAATGCCATACATGCTGTTCTTGAAGAGCAAGTGATGGAACCTGAATCAGAGCGTTATCAATATTGGCTATATATTGATTAGCCAATGTTTTCCTCACTATTATTTCACGATCCAGATGACGTAATTTAACTCTCAACATTGCCGCTTGAATTTCGTCCAAACGACTGTTCACACCCCTATATTGGTTTTCATATTTTTTATAACTTCCATAGTTGCCTAGTGCACGGACAACAGACGCCAGTTCAACATCGTCGGTTGTGACTGCCCCTGCGTCACCGAGAGCCCCAAGGTTTTTACCTGGATAAAAGCTGAACCCTGAAGCGTCTCCCCAAGTACCTGCCTTGCGGCCATTAATGCTCGCACCGTGAGCTTGAGCGGAATCTTCTAGCACCAATAGGTTGTATTTTTTTGCCAGCGCGCACAGTGACGGCATCTCTGCCAGTTGACCATACAAGTGCACCGCCAAAATGACTTTAGTCCGATTGGTTATCGCGCGCTCTGCACGTTGAGGTGACAAATTGAAGCTATGCTCATCGGGCTCAACGAGAACTGGCACCAAGCCATTTTCTGTGATCGCCAGAATACTGGCAATATAAGTATTGGCGGGAACAATTACCTCGTCGCCGTCTTCCAGCTTACCCATTTCCTTCCAGGCTCTGAGGGTCAAACTCAAAGCATCTAACCCATTAGCAACACCAACACAGTGCTGAGAACCACAATAGGTTGCAAATTCTTGCTCAAATTTTGATAGTTCTTGACCACCAATATACCAACCAGAGTCAATAACTCTTGCGCAGGCTTCTTTCAATTCAACAGCGTAGGCCTGATTTACTTTTTTCAAGTCAAGAAAATTAATCATTTAGTTTAATCTCATAAAAATCAATTGCCATACCACGGGCACCGAAACTTTCTTTTTGAGCAAGCAGACCTGAGTTGATGTATTTTCCACCATTCTCAGTAGACACCCCAAAACTAAAATACTTAAATCCGCTGTCTAGGCTCTCTTGAATACAGGCTTCAATAAGATAATCTAACGCCCCCACCTCTTTGCCTTCGGAGTTTGTCGCTAAATACTGAGTATGGACGACAGTACCGAATTTAAAAAGCAAGGTCGCAGCCAGCAACTTTCCTTCAGACTTGACGATTCTGAGAGATATGTTTTCAGGAAAAAGAGATGACAATAACTCAAGTTCTTGTGGCGTATGAACTGCTACAGCCCCATGTTTCTCTAACACACCATTCAGCAAACCAATAAATTCACCCCAGTCATTGGAGTCAGTCACAACTAAATTATTCTTTTTTGCCCGAGCAATAAGCCACTTTCTGCCTTTGGAAAGCTTCAATCGCCGATCTAGGAAAATAATGCTCGACAGATCCCTACGAACAATTTCAGCTCCGACTCTAAACAATGAGTACAGGTCTTCTTGCGCACCATGAATTGAAAATATGTAAGGAGTAGCCTTGTATAAAATCTTATTAAATTTGTGAGATCTAGCAAAAAGCATCATAGCTTCAACGCTTTCTAGAACAGTTTCAGCCTTTACCTTTTGAGACAGAATCAAGCCGCCGTATGTCAAACCACCGTGGCTGACCAAAACATCCTCGTTACGAGACGCAGGCAACACAGCGACCAGTACTTCTTCCTCATAAATCATCAATGAGGCGTCAATAAATCGATCCGAGTGGTACTCCATAAAGTCTCTTTTAAATAGAAACAATGGAGTCTTGGAGTCTACAACAAAACTATCCCACTCGTTTTTTCTGGTGGCTGAATAAAACTCGCAAACTACCATTCCAACAACTCCGCCACACCAAACCCCTCTGCCCCCATATTATTTCCGTTATAAAAACAGAACGTCTTTTCTGCTGCAGTGACTAATCTTGGATAACAAAGATGCACAGAGTCGAAGCCACTTTCAGAAAGTGTCAAACCAAAGCTCGAATCACGACGTTCCCAATGCTTCCCATCGCTGGATACGGCCACACCTGGAAAATAGTCACTACCGGATGTGCCGCCCTTAGTATAAAACATATAATATTTGTCTTTTACTTTGTATACTGAGGGCCGCCCTATCCGATACTCATCTCCTTCCACATCTATACATAACAACTCTTGCTGGTTAAATATTCGGCCGTCGACAGACTCTGTGTACCAAATATTGTAGTCAGGGTAGTGATTGCCATTGATTAATGTCCAAGAGTCACCCACCGCATACCATACTTTCCAGACATCGTCCTCGAACAGAACAGAATGGATCGCACGAATCGTTGTTCCGGCTTCAGCCCTGTCCATGACAGGCACTTCAGAAACACGCGAAAATGTCTCGCCACCATCAGTGCTTTCCGCCAATCCTGTGAATGCTAAAAATTTTGCACGCTTAACTATTTGAAAACCAACATAGTACATCCGCAGGACGTTACCACATCTAACAATGTCACCTAGAATAACGCCATTGTCATCGAAGCACCCGTCTCGCCCCCGGTCCAAAACTGGAACCTCAGAAACCTTGAGGACTTTAGTAGGGTCTTGCGCATCGACGTCCACATAACCAATCCTACTAACACCCTCTTCATCCCTGAACCCTGCATATACACGGATTACATTATCGTTCAGTAGAATCGGTGTAGGCGTCAGCGCAGAATTTTTCTTCCAATCGTTAGTTCCGGTTGGAGAAAAGACATGACCTAGCTTGTTCCACTTCATGACGCCTTCCTCTACAATTTAACGCTGAGTGAACTTTTCTTAGGTAGTTCTTTTGCTGGAGAACCATAATAAATACGCTCAGGCTCTTTCAGGTCTTTCGATACTAACGAACCGGAAGCCACAATACAGTCCCGTGCGACCGTCACATGATCATTAAGCGTAGAGTTCACCCCTAAAAAACAAGACTCCCCGATTCTACAATAGCCCGAAACAACCACATGCGAGGAAATAAAGCAGTTATCCTCAATCACCGAGCGGTGACCGATATGATTACCGCTCCAAAGAATTACGTTATTCCCAATCTCAACAAAAGGTTGCACGGTATTATTTTCGAATATAAAACAATTCTCCCCTATTTTCGCATTCCGCCATACAAATGCGCGAGAACTGATATAGGTGGCACAGGTGTAGCCTTTCTCTTTAACGCTCTGATACAAACGCGTTCTCAAGCGATTGAGTTGTGACGCGGGAATCGCCACAAACACTTCAAACTCGGAAGGGGGAAATTGTTGCTGCATATCCTCAAAGGGAACGATAGGCAACTCATAAAGTGTATCACTTTCGATATAGTCTCGCTCAACGGCGAATCCACAAACTTCGTAAGCAGAGTCATACGTAAAATATTCATAGGCGATCATTGCTAACTCGCCCGCCCCAGCGATTACTAGCTTTTTATTTTTTTCCACAACTCACCTCCTTAATGAATTGATCATAATCCCGAATATAGTCGGACTCATCATAGGGTTCACTGGCCAACACAAGAAGGACGCAATCATTACTAAACTCATGCATCTCACGCCATATCATATTGCGTATGATCAAGGCTTTACTCGCTGAATCCAAGCCTATCTGCTGCCTGGTGACTCCATCATCGGTTACTATTTTACAACTTCCAGATACACAAATTGCCATTTGCTCTAAACGCCGATGCGCGTGAAAACCACGACCAACATCAGAGAGAGTATCGTATATATAATAAACCCGCTTTATCGCAAAGGGAATATTTAGGCCTTGCTCGAGAGCGATCAAACTTCCGCGCTTATCACCAATTACCTTTAGATCCATTAACTCGGTAGTGCCTTGAAGAAACTCAGAGTGTGGCTCGCTGTTCTTTAAGAGAGGAGCAACTTCATCTTTAGTGCTAATGGATATTTCCGTAAATTTAGGCCAATCTATACCTATACTCGGGTCATTCCACCTGACGTTTCGCTCCGATTCCTTATGGTGATCATTGGTTGTCTTATAGAAAAAATGCGTATTATCCTCTAAGGCAACGAAGCCGTGTGCGAAGCCCTCGGGAACCCACAACATGCGCTGACTAACAGCATCTAGCTCAACGCCAACCCATTTTCCGAATGTCAGAGAATCGCGACGTACATCGACGACCACAACATAACCTGAACCATTTACTACCCTGATCAAATTGCCTTGGGCATGGGGAGGAAGCTGATAATGCAAGCCTCGGATCACACCCTTCTTTGAACAGAAATGGTTATCCTGAATTAGAGGCCGCGGCACCGAAAAACCGGCCTTTTTAAGTACCTTGTGAAATGCAGGTTCATTAAAACTCTGCATAGACCAACCCTGCGAATCTTCATAAATCACAGGCTCTAGAACAACTACATCAGGTAAAGAAGTTTGAAGGAGCTTCACGAGTGACGTCCCTCATCTAGAATTTTTTGTAAATACTGCCCATATCCAGTTTTTATTAATTTATCAGCTTGAGTCTGTAGTTGCTCTGGGCATATCCAACCATTATTGAATGCAATTTCCTCCAGGCAAGCCACTTTCAGGCCTTGGCGCTGTTCGATGGTGTGAACGAAATGGCTGGCTTCCAAGAGGGAGTTATGCGTGCCTGTGTCGAGCCAGGCAAAACCGCGTCCAAGCATTTCCACGCTGAGTGTCTTGCGTTCCAGATAAGCCCGATTGACATCGGTGATTTCCAGTTCACCCCGCTCTGAAGGTTTAATGCTCTTAGCGATTTCAACTACATCGTTATCGTAGAAATACAGTCCGGTGACCGCGTAATTGGATTTAGGCTTTACTGGCTTTTCTTCAATGCTCAAAGCACGACCCGAGGCATCGAATTCAACTACACCGAATCGCTCAGGGTCAGAAACGTGATAACCGAATACAGTTGCGCCCTCCTTTCTGGCCGTTGCGGAACGCAAGTTGTCTGAGAAGTGCTGGCCGTAGAAAATGTTGTCACCCAGAATCAGACAGCAAGGGTCTTTGCCGATGAACTCTTCACCAATGATGAAAGCCTGTGCCAAGCCATCCGGACTAGGTTGCTCCGCATATGTCAACTTAATGCCGTACAGACTACCGTCACCCAGCAATTTGCGAAAACAAGGCAAGTCTTCGGGAGTGGAAATGATCAAAATCTCTCGCATACCTGCGAGCATCAGCACTGATAGCGGATAAAAGATCATCGGTTTGTCGTAGATCGGCAGCATCTGCTTGGACACGCCGAGGGTCAACGGATGCAGACGAGTGCCCGAACCGCCAGCGAGGATGATGCCTTTACGATTTGTCGTGGTCATTTATTCAGGACTTCCATAAGCATTCGGGTGACACCACTTTGCCAATCCGGCAAGTGTAGAGAAAAATTGTCGCGCAGCTTCTGAGTATTCAACCGTGAGTTCAGAGGGCGACGCGCCGGTGTTGGGTAGGCCATTGTATCTATTGGATTGATTGCCGTGACGGCGAGCTCTTCACCGTTGACCTTGGCAAAACCGATCACATGGCTGGCGTAGCCGTGCCAGGACACTTCGCCGGTGGCCGCCAAGTGATACAAGCCCGCCAGTTCAGGACGCTGCAAGACTTGCCGAATGGCGAGCGCCGTCACGTCAGCGATCAGATCTGCGCCGGTGGGGGCGCCGATCTGGTCGGCGATGACACTCAGGATGTCGCGATCCTTAGCCAGGCGCAGCATGGTCTTGGCAAAGTTGTTGCCGCGCGCGCCATAGACCCAGCTGGTGCGGAAGATCAGATGCTTGCAGCCCGAGGCAGTAATTGCTTGCTCGCCGGCCAGTTTGCTGGAGCCGTAGTGATTAACCGGAGCGACGGCATCTGTCTCTTGCCATGGCGTCAGGCCTTCACCACTGAAAACATAGTCGGTCGAATAGTGAATCAGCCAGGCACCCAAGGATGCGGCTTCTTCAGCCATGACCTGACTTGCCTGACCGTTCACAAGGTCGGCCAGCTCCGTCTCGGACTCGGCTTTATCCACGGCGTTGTAAGCGGCAGCATTGACGATAACGTCGGGCCTGACCTGACGGATCGTCGCACGCAATGCATCAAGATCAGACAGGTCGCCGCTCAAACCATCCACCGGGTGACGATCCAGGGCGATCAACTCGCCAAGCGGTGCAAGGGAACGTTGCAGCTCCCAGCCGACCTGGCCGTTTTTTCCCAACAGGAGGATTTTCATACCTTGTCCGAACGATCCGTATAGTTCTGGTCGATCCATTGCTGGTAGCTGCCGCTCTTCACATGAGCTACCCACTCAGTGTTGCTGAGGTACCACTCGACGGTTTTGCGGATGCCGGTTTCAAAGGTCTCTTCCGGTGTCCAACCCAGTTCGCGCTGGATTTTGCTGGCATCGATCGCGTAGCGCTGGTCGTGGCCCGGACGATCCTGAACGTAGGTGATCAGGCTGGCGTGTGGACGATGAGCAGAATCCGGACGCAGTTCGTCGAGCAGTGCGCAAAGGGTATGCACCACTTCGATGTTTTGCTTCTCGTTATGGCCGCCGATGTTATAGGTCTCACCGATTACGCCTTCGGTCACGACTTTGTAAAGTGCGCGGGCGTGGTCTTCGACGTAGAGCCAGTCACGGACCTGGTTGCCTTTGCCATAGACCGGCAGCGGCTTGCCTTCCAGCGCGTTGAGAATGATCAGCGGGATCAACTTCTCAGGGAAGTGACAAGGACCGTAGTTGTTCGAACAGTTGGTAACCAGAGTCGGCAAGCCGTAGGTACGGCTCCAGGCGCGAACCAGGTGATCGGAACTGGCCTTGCTGGCCGAGTACGGCGAGCTTGGCTGATACGGCGTGGTTTCGGTGAAGAGGTCTTCCGGACCTTCGAGGTCTCCGTAGACTTCGTCGGTGGAAATATGGTGGAAGCGGAAGTTGGCTTTCCGCGCTTCATTCAGTGCCGCCCAATAGTGGCGTGCAGCTTCCAGCAAGGTGTAAGTGCCAATAATGTTGGTCTGGATGAATTCAGACGGACCGGAGATGGAGCGGTCAACGTGAGACTCTGCGGCCAGGTGCATGATGGCATCCGGTTGGTGTTCACGCAGGACACGGTCCACTTGATCACGGTCGCAGATGTCGACGCGTTCGAACACGTAACGCGAGTTCTGGCTGGCTTCGGCCAGCGACTCAAGGTTACCGGCATAAGTCAGTTTATCAACGTTAACGACGGAGTCGGTAGTGTTGGAGATGATATGACGAATGACTGCCGAGCCGATAAACCCGGCGCCGCCGGTTACTAGAATTTTCACGCGAAACCATACCCTTAAGTTGCTGACAGGGCCGCCAATCGCGCACTGTCTAATCCATGAATGCAAAAGCCATCAAAATCAGCCGTGGCTTCTGACAGAGTCAGTCTGAACCGATTCGGGAATTACCCTATCGACCAAGCGCAGCATTTTACAGCTTAATGAAGGTTTTACTAATGGATATGGACAAGCCGGGATGCAAGTTCAACGCGTACCGCAGGTTTGTCGCGATCAGACAAGGCGCTTGCGAGAGGCTCTGGACGTACGTCCCAGAAACCAGCCAAGAATCGGCCCGATCACCATGCCAATCAGCAGCGCAATCACCATGACCAGCGAAACTGGCAACTGCGGGCCCGCCCAGCCCAGGAACAGCAGTGACACACCTTGCTGGTTCTCAAGTACGAACGCCAGGATCGCGAGAACGAGCAACAGGACAAATACAGCGAGAAGTACGCGCTTGAGGTTACGCATCAGTGGTTCCTTGAAGTGCAGCTGTCAAAACCCCTCCTCCTCTTCCTCGTTCACGCGATCGCGCAGTTCTTTGCCTGGCTTGAAATGCGGAACGAACTTGCCGTCGAGGCTGACGGACTGACCGGTTTTCGGATTGCGGCCTACGCGCGGCGCGCGATAGTGCAGGGAGAAGCTGCCAAAACCACGGATCTCGATTCGATCACCGGTGGCCAGACATTGGGACATTTGCTCAAGCATGGTCTTGATGGCCAGCTCCACATCCTTGGATGAGAGCAGCCCTTGATGGGTGACAATTCGTTCGATCAACTCCGACTTCGTCATATTTTTCCCTTCTTTTTCAAGCAGCTAGGAAAAGCGCTTCAAAGGTTTTAGCATGCCCGGAGAAATTTGAACAGCCCGAGTTTTGACATATCTTTCCTTGCAATGAGGTGCCCGATTTCAGAACATCGGAACATTGCTCAAACCCGGTATTCATCTACAGATAACCAGCATGGTGCGCGTCAGATAACCCGCGGGATTGAAGCCAAAAGGGAACTCATCGTCCTCCTTCGCGTCATCGGACCTTACGACGACTTTATAACCTGCACCCTTGCACTCCTTGGCAGCTCTCTTGTGACACTTCTCCCATCCGGAGCCCAATCCTGAACAATCGATCTCTATACCACTGACTCCACGTACCGCATGAGTCTTGGCGCTCGTGGTACAGCCCGCCAATGTCAGTACTGCTATCACGACAATGAGCTTGTTCATTCACTTCCTTATGCCAGGCGCATTACCCAGCGGTCGTTCACTTCAGACTAAGCCTAGCCTTGAATAGACGATTGACCTGTATGAAGTTACAGACAGCTTATGTAGATCATTGGTTTCACGAAAGAAATAAAGCGCCCCCTAGGATTCACCAAATCGCAGACACAAAAAAGGGCGACTAAAGTCGCCCTTTTTCTATGGTCTGACAGAACTTAGTTCTGTTTTTCCATTTGTGCACGCAACAGGTCGCCCAGAGTGGTAGGACCAGCAGCGATGCTATCCGAAGGCTTGTCTTTCAAGCTTTGGATGGCTTCTTTCTCGTCTTCAACGTCTTTCGACTTGATCGAGAGCTGGATTACGCGGCTCTTGCGGTCAACGCTGATGATCTTGGCTTCTACTTCTTCGCCTTCTTTCAGAACGTTGCGCGCGTCTTCAACGCGGTCACGGCTGATTTCGGAGGCTTTCAGAGTCGCTTCGATATCGTCGGCCAGAGTGATGATGGCGCCTTTAGCGTCAACTTCTTTCACGATGCCTTTAACGATGGCGCCTTTGTCGTTCTCTTGAACGTACTCGGAGAACGGATCGCTTTCCAGTTGCTTGATACCCAGGGAGATGCGCTCGCGCTCTGGGTCAACCGACAGGATAACGGTGTCCAGCTCGTCGCCCTTCTTGAAGCGGCGAACGGCTTCTTCGCCCACTTCGTTCCAGGAGATGTCGGACAGGTGAACCAGACCGTCGATGCCGCCGTCCAGACCAATGAAGATACCGAAATCGGTGATCGACTTGATGGTGCCGGAGATTTTATCGCCCTTGTTGAACTGGCCAGAGAAATCTTCCCATGGGTTAGATTTGCACTGCTTGATGCCGAGGGAGATACGACGACGCTCTTCGTCGATGTCCAGAACCATAACTTCCACTTCGTCGCCGACTTGTACGACTTTCGAAGGGTGGATGTTCTTGTTGGTCCAGTCCATTTCGGAAACGTGTACCAGGCCTTCAACGCCTTCTTCCAGCTCAGCGAAGCAGCCGTAGTCGGTCAGGTTGGTTACACGAGCGGTAACGCGAGTGCTTTCTGGGTAACGGGCTTTGATAGCAACCCATGGATCTTCGCCCAGTTGCTTGAGGCCCAGGGAAACACGATTGCGTTCGCGATCGTACTTCAGAACCTTGACATCGATCTCGTCGCCAACATTGACGATTTCGGAAGGATGCTTGATACGCTTCCAAGCCATGTCGGTAATGTGCAGCAGGCCATCGACGCCACCCAGATCGACGAATGCGCCGTAATCGGTGAGGTTCTTGACGATACCTTTGACTTGTTGGCCTTCCTGCAGGGATTCCAGCAGAGCTTCACGCTCGGCGGAGTTCTCGGCTTCGAGGACGCTGCGACGGGAAACGACAACGTTGTTGCGTTTCTGGTCGAGTTTGATGACCTTGAATTCCAGCTCTTTGCCTTCCAGGTGCGTGGTGTCGCGCACTGGACGGACGTCAACCAGAGAACCTGGCAGGAACGCACGGATGCCGTTAACGTCGACAGTGAAGCCGCCTTTAACCTTACCGTTGATAACGCCCTTGACCACTTCTTCGGCTGCGAAGGCTGCTTCCAGAACAATCCAGCATTCAGCGCGCTTGGCTTTTTCACGGGACAGCTTGGTTTCACCAAAGCCGTCTTCAACCGAGTCCAGAGCAACGTGAACTTCGTCACCGACGTTGATAGTCAGTTCGCCAGCATCGTTGTAGAACTGCTCAAGCGGGATGAGTGCTTCAGACTTCAGGCCAGCGTGAACGGTTACCCAGCGAGCCTGGTAATCGATATCAACGATAACACCGGTGATGATGGAGCCTGCCTGAAGGTTCAGGGTTTTTAGGCTTTCTTCAAAGAGTTCCGCAAAGCTTTCGCTCATTTTAATTCCTGTTGAATAAGGGCGAAGGATACGCCCATCTCCACATCCCAGACGATGTGGGTTACGTTCATTTAAAGAAACGGCACAGGACTATGACTGGTCCCCTGGGTCGTTTCTTGGTCACCCGGCGATATCGCGAATGGCGATTTCACTCATGATGCGTTCCAGCACCTGATCGATGGATAATTCCGTGGAATCCAGCTGTATGGCGTCAGCCGCCGGTTTGAGCGGGGCTACCGCTCGCTGGGTGTCACGCTCATCGCGCGCACGTATCTCATCTAGCAGACTCGACAGACTAACACCATCGACTTTGCCCTTCAACTGCAAGTATCGACGTCGCGCACGCTCCTCGGCACTGGCGGTCAGGAAAATCTTCAACGGTGCGTCGGGAAATACCACCGTGCCCATGTCGCGGCCATCGGCCACCAGACCCGGTGATTCCTGAAAGGCCCGCTGGCGCTGAAGCAGCGCCTCACGAACGGCGGGCAACGCAGCGACCTGCGAGGCGCCCGAGCCGATACTTTCGGTGCGAATGATATCGCTGACTTCGTCGCCTTCCAGAATAATGCGCTGCAGCTGACCGTCGGTCGCTGCGATGAATTGCACATCCAGATGAGCGGCAAGTTTTTTCAGCAGCTCTTCATTCGTCAGATCGACGCCATGGTTATACGCCGCGAACGCCAGCAATCGATACAGCGCACCGGAATCCAGCAAGTTCCAGCCCAGACGCTTGGCCAGCATCCCGGCGACAGTACCTTTGCCAGAGCCGCTTGGCCCATCAATGGTGATGACCGGTGCGATGATTTTCACGACTGAGCCTCTTGTGCAACACGGATACCGACCTGCGCGCACAGCGCGAGGAAGTTCGGGAACGAGGTCGCGACGTTGGCGCAATCATGGATGCGGATCGGTGCGCTAGCGCGCAAAGAAGCCACGCTGAAAGCCATGGCAATCCGGTGATCGCCGTGACCGTGCACTTCGCCGCCGCCGATCTGGCCGCCGTCGATGATGAGACCGTCCGGGGTTGGCTCGCACTTGACGCCCAGCGCCAGCAGACCATCCGCCATCACCTGGATCCGGTCCGACTCCTTCACGCGCAGCTCTTCGGCGCCACGCAGCACGGTGCGCCCTTCGGCACATGCAGCAGCCACGAACAGCACCGGGAACTCGTCGATAGCCAGTGGAACCAGCGCCTCAGGGATCTCGATACCTTTGAGTTTAGCTGCCCGCACGCGCAGATCCGCTACCGGTTCGCCGCCAACTTCACGCTGGTTTTCCAGGGTGATGTCAGCGCCCATCAGGCGCAGGATGTCGATCACGCCGGTACGGGTCGGGTTGATGCCGACGTGCTCAAGCACCAGCTCCGAACCTTCGGCAATCGACGCCGCCACCAGGAAGAATGCCGAGGACGAGATATCGCCCGGCACTTCAATGTGGGTCGCGGTCAACTTGTGGCCGGACTCGACCGAGGCAGTCGCGCCGTTGACGGTCACCGGGTAGCCGAAGCCGCGCAGCATGCGCTCGGTGTGGTCGCGAGTCGGTGCCGGCTCGGTGACGGTGGTCTTGCCTTCGGCATACAGACCCGCCAGCAACAGGCAGGATTTAACCTGGGCGCTGGCCATTGGCATGGTGTAAGTCAGGCCCTTGAGCTTGTTGCCGCCACGAATGGTCATCGGTGGACGACCTTCAGCAGCGGTCTCGATCACGGCGCCCATTTCGCGCAGAGGATTGGCCACGCGATTCATCGGACGCTTGGACAGAGAAGCGTCGCCGGTCAGGATGCTATCGAAGCTCTGCGCAGCCAAAAGGCCAGACAGCAGACGCATCGAGGTGCCGGAGTTGCCCAGATAGATCGGGCCCGGCGCAGGCTTCAGGCCATGCAGGCCGACGCCGTGGATGGTCACGCGACCGTGGTGCGGACCTTCGATGACGACACCCATGTCGCGGAAAGCTTGCAGGGTCGCCAGAGCGTCTTCGCCCTCGAGGAAACCTTCCACTTCGGTGACGCCTTCGGCCAGGGAACCGAGCATGATCGAACGGTGGGAAATCGATTTGTCGCCCGGTACACGAATCCGCCCAGTCAGGCGGCCACCAGGTTGTGCCAGGAAAATCAGATCGTTGGAATTCATAGCGTCCACATAGGCCCGGCGGGCCAGGATTTTACTGAAATGCTCGCGGGCAACCCGGGCGCGAGTGAACACGCCCAACAATTGGTGCCCATCCCCTGCATCGACCGCGTCGCGCAAGGCGTCGAGGTCGCTGCGAAATGTATCGAGTGTGCGCAAGACAGCTTCGCGGTTGGCGAGGAAGATGTCATGCCACATGACCGGGTCGCTACCGGCGATTCTTGTGAAATCGCGGAAACCGCCCGCAGCGTAACGGAAGATCTCAAGATTTTCATTGCGTTTGGCCAACGAATCGACCAAACCGAATGCCAGCAAGTGCGGCAAATGGCTGGTCGCCGCCAACACTTCGTCGTGACGTTCGACCTGCATGTGCTCGACGTCGGCACCCAGTTCGCGCCACAACCGGTCAACCACTGCCAAAGCGGCCGGATCGGTCTGATCCAGCGGCGTCAGAATGACTTTATGGCGACGGAACAGCTCGGCATTGGAGGCTTCCACCCCGCTCTGCTCGGAACCGGCAATCGGATGCCCTGGCACGAAACGCGCCGGCATGCCGCCAAACGCTTCGGTCGCCGCGCGCACCACATTGCCCTTGGCACTACCGACGTCGGTCAGAATCGCTTGCCCCAAGTCCATGCCCGCCAACAGCGCGAGCAATTTCTCCATGGCCAGGATCGGCACCGCCAGCTGAATCACGTCAGCGCCCTGGCAAGCCTTAGCCAGGTCTTCTTCGCAGCGATCCACCACGCCCAACTCGACCGCCAGCTTGCGCGACTGCGGATCGAGATCGACCCCGACCACTTCGCGGCACAGACCGCTTTCACGCAAGCCTTTGGCAAACGAACCGCCGATCAACCCCAGGCCGACCACCACCAGGCGACCGATCATAGGTTGAGCAGATTGCAGTGCAGTGACATCAACCACGAGCCATAACCTTGGTCAGCGCCTCGAGGAAGCGGCTGTTTTCAGCCGGCAAACCGATGGTGATACGCAGGTGGTTCGGCATGCCGTAGTTGGCCACCGGACGCACGATCACGCCTTCGCGCAGCAACCCCTCGAACACTGGAGCCGCAACGCGCCCCAGATCGACACAGATGAAGTTGCCTTTGGATGGAATCCAGCTCAGACCCAGCTCGCGGAAACCCGCTTGCAGCTGCTGCATGCCGGACTCGTTCAGGCGACGGCTTTCAGCCAGGTACTCGAAGTCTTGCAACGCGGCACAAGCGGCAGCCAGCGCGAGGCTGTTGACGTTGAACGGCTGACGCACGCGATTCAGCACATCGGCGACGATGGCCGAGGACAAGCCGTAACCGACCCGCAGCGACGCCAGACCATAGGCCTTGGAGAAGGTGCGCGAGACCAGCAGGTTCGGGTAGGCCGCCAAATAGTCCAGGCCGTCGGGCAAGTCGCTGCCTTCGGCGTATTCGATGTAGGCCTCGTCCAGCACCACCAGCACATGGGCCGGTACGTCCTGCAGGAAATCATCCAGCGCTTCGGCGTCGAACCAGGTCCCGGTCGGGTTGTTCGGGTTGGCGATGAACACCACGCGAGTATCGGCATCGATTGCGGCCAGCATGGCCGACAGATCATGACCCCAGTCTTTGGCCGGGATCACTTTTGCCTGGGCACCGACGGCCTGGGTGACGATCGGATAGACCGCAAACGCATGCGCGCTGAACACCGCGTTCAGGCCTGGCGCCAGATAAGCACGCGCCACCAGCTCCAGAATGTCGTTGGAGCCGTTGCCCAACGTCACCTGGTTCAGCTCGACGCGACACTGATCGGCCAGCAGGGTCTTGAGTGCAAAACCGTTGCCGTCCGGATAGCGGGTCAGCTCGGTCAGCGCTTCGCGAATCGCGGCCAGCGCCTTGGGGCTGGCGCCCAACGGGTTTTCGTTGCTCGCCAGTTTGACGATATTGGCCGGATCGAGGTTCAGCTCACGGGCCAGTTCGTCCACGGGTTTGCCCGGAACGTAAGGCGAAAGTTGTTGCACGCCCGGCTGTGCCAGAGCGAGGAAGTTGCCACTCATTTGCTACCGCCCTTAGAGAACTGCTTTCGGGTAGGAACCCAGCACTTTGAGTGCTACTGCTTCCTGACTGATCTTTTCCAGTACACCTTTGACCAGCGGGTCGCGGTGGTGGCCGACGAAGTCGATGAAGAACACGTAGGTCCATTTACCGCTGCGCGACGGACGGGTCTCGATGCGCGTCAGGTCGATGCCGTTGTCGTGGAACGGCACCAGCAGCTCGTGGAGCGCGCCGGGTTTGTTGCTCATGGAAACGATGATCGAGGTCTTGTCGTCGCCGGTCGGCGGCACTTCCTGGCTGCCGATCATCAGGAATCGCGTGGAGTTGTCCGGACGATCCTCGATTTTTTCGGCCAGTCGAGTCAACCCGTACAGACCAGCGGCCATGTCGCCGGCGATCGCCGCCGAGTTCCACTCACCCTTGACCCGCTTGGCCGCTTCGGCGTTGCTCGAAACCGCTACGCGCTCGACATTCGGGTAATGGGCGTCCAGCCACTTGCGGCACTGGGCCAGGGACTGGGCGTGGGAATAGATGCGGCTGATGCTGTCGGTCTTGGTGTTTTCACCGACCAACAGGTGATGGTGAATACGCAGCTCGACTTCGCCACAGATCACCATGTCGTGTTCGAGGAAGCTGTCGAGGGTGTGGTTGACCGCGCCCTCGGTGGAGTTTTCCACCGGGACCACGCCAAAGTTCACCGCACCGGCCGCGACTTCACGGAACACTTCGTCGATCGCTGCCATCGGCTTGCTGATCACCGCATGACCGAAGTGCTTCATGGCCGCAGCTTGGGTGAATGTACCTTCAGGGCCAAGGTAAGCCACTTTCAGCGGCTGCTCGAGGGCCAGGCACGAGGACATGATTTCGCGGAACAGCCGCGCCATCTCTTCGTTGCCCAGCGGCCCCTGGTTACGCTCCATCACACGCTTGAGCACCTGAGCTTCACGCTCAGGACGATAGAACACCGGCACTTCGCCTTCGGCCAGCGAGGCCATCTTTACTCGCGCAACTTCCTGGGCGCAACGTGCGCGCTCACTGATCAGCTCCAGGACTTTTTCGTCCAGAGCATCAATGCGCAGGCGCAGTGCCTTGAGTTCTTGCTCAGACATTAACCGTGTTCCTTCTCGAACTCTGCCATGTACGAAACCAGTGCATTGACTGCAACGATATCGACGGCGTTATAGATGGAGGCACGCATGCCGCCCACGGAACGGTGGCCCTTGAGGTTCAGCAGGCCGCGTTCGTCGGCGCCAGCCAGGAACGGCTTGTCGAGACGATCGTCGGCCAGACGGAACGGTACGTTCATCCACGAGCGATCCGACTTGTTGATCGGGTTGCTGTACAAGCCGCTGGCGTCGATGAAGTCGTACAGCGTGCGCTGCTTCACTTCATTGAGCTTGCCGATGGCTTCGACACCACCCTGCTCTTTCAGCCACTCAAACACCAGACCGGACAAGTACCAGGCCAGGGTTGGCGGGGTGTTGTACATCGAGCCATTATCGGCCGCGACCTTGTAGTTGAGCATGGTCGGGCAAATGGAACGGGCGTGACCCAGCAGGTCTTCGCGAACGATGTTCACGACGACGCCGCTCGGGCCGATGTTTTTCTGGGCGCCGGCGTAGATCATGCCGAAGCGCGAAACATCCACCGGACGCGAGAGAATGTCCGAGGACATGTCGGCAACCAGCGGCACATCACCGGTTTCCGGAATCCATTGGAATTCCAGGCCGCCAATGGTTTCGTTCGGTGCGTAGTGAACGTAGGCCGCGTCTTTCGACAGGCTCCACTCGTTCTGACCGGGGATAGCAAAATAGTCGTAAGGCTTGGCGGTGGCGGCAACGTTGACGTGGCCGTAGCGCGAGGCTTCTTCGATAGCTTTCTGCGACCAGATACCGGTGTCGATATAGTCGGCGGTGCCGCTTTCCGGCAACAGGTTCAGAGGAATCTGAGCAAATTGCTGGCTCGCGCCACCTTGCAGAAACAGCACTTTATAGTTCGAGGGGATATTCAGCAGATCACGCAGATCCTGCTCGGCCTTGGTGGCAATGGACACGAACTCATCGCTGCGATGGCTCATTTCCATGACCGACAGGCCCTTGCCGTGCCAATCAAGGAGTTCACCCTGGGCGCGCTTCAGGACAGCTTCGGGAAGCGCCGCAGGACCGGCACAGAAGTTATAGGCTCTCTTGCTCACATCCAATCTCGCTCTGATTTGGTGGTATCACGCAATAAATCTGTGAATCTGTAAATCTGTAGGTGGATCTGTAGGAGCTGTCGAGCGGAGCGAGGCTGCGATTTCTTGATCTTGCTGTCGCTCTTGCCTTGGTGGGCAGAACGAAAAGATCGCAGCCTCGCTCCGCTCGACAGCTCCTACAGGTTTACAGTCCTACATTAAAAACAATTCCATAGTTCCTGAGGGACAAACAACAAGGGGGCGAATCTTCATCCGCCCCCTGCTTGCCCGCTTACTCTTGCGGCTCTTCGTCAGCGGCGGCGTCGAGTTGCTGGTCTTCGGCAACGTCGTCGATCACGACTTCACCGTCGAACACTGCACCCTCTTCACCTTCGAGGCCTTCGCCTTCCAGCTCTTCGCCTTCGACTTCCGACGGCTCTTGAACCCGCTCCAGGCCCACCAGCGTTTCATCGCTGGCCAGCTTGATCAGGGTCACTCCCTGGGTATTACGACCCAGGCTGGACACTTCGTCGACACGGGTACGAACCAAAGTACCCTGGTCGGAAATCAGCATGATTTCCTCGCCGTCGAGCACCTGGACTGCGCCGACCAGACGGCCGTTACGCTCGTTGCTGACCATGGCGATAACGCCCTGACCGCCACGCTTGTACTCAGGGAACTCGGTGATCGCGGTGCGCTTGCCGAAACCACGCGCCGAAGCGGTGAGGATCTGGCTGCCTTCTTCCGGGATCAGCATGGAAATCAGCTTCTGGCCTTCCGGCAGACGCATGCCGCGGACACCGCGAGCGGTACGGCCCATGGCGCGAACGTCGGTTTCCTTGAAGCGAGTCACCTTGCCACCGTCGGAGAACAGCATGACTTCGCGCTCGCCATCGGTGATGGCAGCAGAGATCAGTACGTCACCTTCGTCCAGCTCCAGCGCGATCAGACCGACGCTGCGTTGACGGCTGAAGGATTCCAGCGGGGTCTTCTTCACGGTGCCTTTAGCAGTGGCCATGAAGATGAAGTGACCTTCGGTGTATTCCTCGACCGGCAGCATGGTGGTGATGTATTCATCACTGTCCAGCGGCAGCAGGTTGACCAGCGGACGACCACGGGCAGCGCGGGACGCTTCCGGAATTTCGTAGGTTTTCAGCCAGTACACTTTGCCTTTGCTGGAGAACAGCAGCAGCGTGGTGTGGCTGTTGGCGACCAGCAGGTGAGCGATGTAGTCCTCATCCTTGACACCGGTAGCCGACTTGCCTTTACCGCCACGACGCTGAGCCTGATACGCAGCCAATGGCTGGGTCTTGGCGTAGCCACCGTGGGAAATGGTCACGACGCGCTCTTCTTCCGGGATCATGTCACCCAGGGTCAGGTCGAGACGGGCATCGAGAATCTCGGTGCGACGCACGTCGCCGTATTCGGCGCGGATCACTTCCAGTTCTTCGCGGATCACTTCCATCAGGCGCGTGGCGCTGCTGAGGATGCGGATCAGCTCGCCGATCTGGTTGAGGATCTCTTGATACTCGGCCAGCAGCTTTTCGTGTTCCAGACCGGTCAGACGGTGCAGACGCAATTCCAGAATGGCTTGTGCCTGCTCTGGCGACAGGAAGTACTTGCCCTCGCGCAGACCGTATTGCGGGTCCAGGGTCTCTGGACGGCACGAATCGGCACCGGCACGCTCAACCATCGCAACTACAGCGGAAGATTCCCACGCAGTCTTGATCAGCGCTTCCTTGGCTTCCGACGGCGTTGGCGAAGCCTTGATCAGGGCGATGACCGGGTCGATGTTCGACAGGGCAACCGCTTGACCTTCCAGAATGTGGCCACGCTCACGTGCTTTGCGCAGTTCGAACACGGTACGACGGGTAACCACTTCGCGACGGTGACGAACGAACGCTTCCAGCAGGTCCTTGAGGTTCAGGATCCGCGGACGGCCGTCGATCAGCGCGACGATGTTGATACCGAACACCGCTTGCAGCTGGGTCTGGGCGTAGAGGTTGTTGAGGATCACCTCAGGCACTTCACCGCGACGCAATTCGATCACGACGCGCATACCGTCCTTGTCGGACTCGTCGCGCAGCTCGGTGATCCCTTCAAGCTTCTTCTCTTTTACCAGCTCGGCGATCTTCTCGATCAGACGTGCCTTGTTCAGCTGGTAAGGGAGTTCGGTGATGACGATCTGCTGACGACCACCGACCTTGTCGATGTCTTCGATCATCGAGCGGGCGCGCATGTAAATGCGCCCGCGACCGGTGCGGTAGGCTTCAATGATGCCGGCGCGACCGTTGATGATCGCGGCGGTCGGGAAGTCAGGACCGGGGATGTATTGCATCAGCTCATCGACGGTCAGTTCCGGGTTGTCGATGAGTGCCAGGCAACCGTCGATGACTTCACCGAGGTTGTGCGGCGGGATGTTGGTCGCCATGCCCACGGCGATACCGCTGGAGCCGTTGACCAGCAGGTTGGGAATACGGGTCGGCATGACCGCCGGGATCATTTCGGTGCCGTCGTAGTTCGGCACCCAGTCCACGGTTTCTTTGTGCAGGTCAGCCAGCAGCTCGTGCGCCAGCTTGGTCATGCGCACTTCGGTGTATCGCATGGCCGCGGCGTTGTCGCCGTCCACCGAACCGAAGTTGCCCTGACCGTCTACCAACAGGTAACGCAGCGAGAATGGCTGCGCCATCCGAACGATGGTGTCGTACACCGCGGTATCACCGTGAGGGTGATACTTACCGATCACGTCACCGACAACACGGGCAGATTTCTTGTACGGCTTGTTGAAGTCGTTGCCCAGCTCGCTCATCGCGAACAGCACACGCCGGTGCACGGGCTTCAAGCCATCGCGCGCATCCGGCAGTGCCCGCCCGACAATTACGCTCATCGCGTAGTCGAGGTAGGACTGCTTCAGCTCGTCTTCGATATTGACCGGGAGGATTTCTTTGGCCAGTTCGCCCATGAGAAGCCTGATTCCTTTTTCTGGTGAAACTTCGTCACATCCATATGGGACGAACGAAGCTCGCCGATGCAGACTGAGTGCCATGCACCGACTTACGACAAATCAACGAGTTATGCCATGGATCTGCGCAGTAAAGGCAGCCACATCAGGCTACCCTGGAAACCGCCGGATGTTATCACAAGAGCCGCCACGCACCTATCCCCCAGATGCGCATGGAGCATAGTTAGTTGACCGGTGACAGGCTTGAAAGGGACGAGAGGGGCTTAGAGCCGTGTTGAATGGAGAATTCAGGGCAGATTCGGCTTGTTTCATTGACATTCAGGGCCTAATCGCGGGCAAGCCCGCTCCCACAGAGTTTTGCAGCGCTCACAAAACCTGTGGGAGCGGGCTTGCCCGCGATGGCGATTGATCAGGCGCCAGATATCTTTAATGCAACCGCTTGCGGCACATCAACTGCGCCATTTTCGCCGTATCCGGCCGTTCGACGATGCCTTTTTCGGTGACAATCGCATCGATCAAATCCGCAGGCGTCACGTCGAACACCGGGTTGAACGCGTCGACATCCGCCCCCACCCGCTTGCCGCCAACTTCCAGCAATTCGCGGCCGTCGCGCTCTTCGATGGGGATCTCGTCACCGCTGGCCAGGTTCATGTCGATGGTCGAACTCGGCGCCACCACCATGAAACGCACGCCGTGGTGCATGGCGTTGACCGCCAGTTGGTAGGTGCCGATCTTGTTCGCCACATCGCCATTGGCGGTGATGCGGTCAGCGCCGACGATCACCCAGGTCACACCCTTGGTTTTCATGATATGCGCAGCGGCGGAATCGGCATTGAGGGTCACGGGAATGCCTTCATTAGCCAATTCCCATGCGGTCAATCGTGAACCTTGCAGCCATGGCCGGGTTTCATCAGCGTAAACGCGTTCGACCATGCCCTCGATGAAAGCCCCGCGAATCACCCCCAGCGCCGTGCCGAAGCCGCCGGTGGCTAGCGCGCCAGTGTTGCAGTGCGTGAGGATCGCCTGGGCATTACCCTGATGTTTGCGAATCAGGTCGACGCCCAATTGGGCCATGGTCAGGTTGGCTTCGCGATCGCTTTCATGGATGGCGATGGCTTCAGCTTCCAGCACCGCCAGCGGATCGGCGTGCTCCTTCAAGCGTTCAAGCCGTTCGCGCATGCGACCCAGAGCCCAGAACAGGTTGACCGCGGTTGGACGAGAATCGGCGAGCAGCGCGAAATCCTCTTCCAGCGCCGCCTGCCAGTCGCCGCCTTCGGCAAAGCGAGTGCGGGCCGCCAGCACTACGCCATAAGCGGCACTGATACCAATGGCTGGGGCGCCGCGCACCACCATCGAGCGAATGGCCTCAGCCACACCCGCAGCGCTGGTGTAGGCGATCCAGGTTTCCTCGAACGGCAAAATACGCTGATCCAGCAGATACAGGGCGCCATCACGCCAATCGATGGCCTTCACCTTCTCCGCAGCCAACAGTCGATCGCGCATCCACTTACCCCGCACTCATGAACAAAAGCCGCCGATTATAGCGATCCCCCCGCGAAGACGCTCGGGTATACTTCGCCATCCTTTACAAAAGCACTGGAACCGACTTTCGATGCCGACCCCCACCGCTGCGCTCGACCTGTTATTGCTGCCGACCTGGCTGGTACCCGTCGAACCGGCTGGCGTGGTCCTTAAAGAGCATGCCCTGGGCATCCGCGACGGTCGTATCGTATTTATCGGCCCGCGCGCAGCAGCCTTGAAGTTTAACGCAACCGAAGTCCGCGAATTGCCGGACATGTTGCTCGCCCCTGGGCTGATCAACGCCCACGGGCATGCGGCAATGACGCTGTTCCGTGGGCTGGCCGACGATCTGCCGCTGATGACCTGGCTGGAAAACCACATCTGGCCGGCCGAAGCCAAGTGGGTCGACGAGGCTTTCGTACGTGATGGCACTGATTTGGCCATTGCCGAGCAGATCAAAGGCGGCATCACCTGTTTCTCCGACATGTATTTCTTCCCGAAGGTCGCCAGCGAACGCGTACATAACAGCGGCATTCGCGCCCAGATCGCCATTCCGATCCTCGATTTCCCGATTCCAGGCGCCGCCACGGCGGATGAAGCCATTCGTCAGGGCGTTGAATTATTTGGCGATCTCAAGCATCACGAGCGGATCAAAATCACCTTTGGGCCCCATGCACCCTACACCGTGGGCGACGAAACCCTGGAAAAAATCCGGGTGATCGCCGAAGAACTGGACGCCTCGATTCACATGCACGTCCATGAAACCGCTTTCGAAGTGCAGCAGTCGGTCGAGCAATGCGGCGAACGCCCGCTGGCCCGCCTCGGTCGCCTGGGCCTGCTCGGGCCGCGCCTCCAGGCCGTTCACATGACCCAGATCAGCGATGAAGACCTGGTGCTGCTGGTAGAAAGTAACACCAATGTGATTCATTGCCCGGAGTCGAACCTGAAGCTGGCCAGCGGTTTCTGTCCGGTCGAGCGCTTGTGGCAGGCCGGGGTCAACGTGGCGGTCGGCACCGATGGCTCGGCCAGCAATAATGACCTCGACCTGCTCGGTGAAACCCGCACCGCTGCGTTGTTGGCCAAGGCCGTCGCCGGTTCCGCCACGGCGCTGGACGCCCATCGCGCCCTGCGCATGGCCACGCTCAATGGCGCCCGTGCACTGGGAATCGAAGCTGAGACGGGTTCGCTGGAAGTCGGCAAAGCGGCGGACATCGTTGCGTTCGACCTGTCGGGCCTGGCACAGCAACCGGTCTACGACCCGGTTTCGCAGCTTATCTATGCCACTGGCCGCGATTGCGTTAAACACCTTTGGGTCGCCGGCAAGCAACTGCTCGACGATCGCCGCCTGACCCGCCTGGATGAGGCGCAACTGTGTGCCACTGCCAAGGCCTGGGGCCAGCGCATCAGCGGCCATACCGAATCGTAAGCACCGAATTGTAAGCACCCTGGACCAAAACCGGGGCAACAGGATTTTTCAAGTTTTAGAGGACTGACACCATGAGCAACGTCGACTACGCCGAAATCGCCAAATTCGAAGCCCTGGCCCATCGCTGGTGGGACCGCGAAAGCGAGTTCAAACCGCTGCACGACATCAACCCGCTGCGGGTCAACTGGATCGACGAGCGCGTCCATCTGGCCGGCAAGAAAGTCCTCGACGTCGGTTGCGGCGGCGGCATCCTCAGCGAAGCCATGGCCCAGCGCGGCGCGACCGTGATGGGCATCGACATGGGCGAAGCGCCCCTGGCGGTCGCTCAACTGCATCAGCTGGAATCCGGCGTGAGCGTCGAGTACCGGCAGATCACCGCCGAAGCCCTGGCCGAAGAAATGCCCGAGCAGTTCGACGTGGTGACATGCCTGGAAATGCTTGAACACGTGCCAGATCCGTCGTCGGTGATCCGCGCCTGTTTCAAAATGGTCAAACCGGGCGGCCAGGTGTTCTTCTCCACCATCAACCGCAACCCGAAGGCCTATCTGTTCGCCATCGTCGGCGCCGAATACATCATGAAGTTGCTGCCGCGCGGCACCCACGACTTCAAGAAATTCATCCGCCCTTCGGAGCTTGGCGCCTGGAGCCGCATGGCCGGCCTGACCGTCAAGGACATCATCGGCCTGACCTACAATCCGCTGACCAAGCACTACAAACTGGCGGCCGATGTCGACGTCAATTACATGATCCAGACCCTGCGCGAGGAGTAAGCCGATGCGTATCAGAGCAGTCCTTTTCGACATGGACGGCACCCTGCTCGACACCGCGCCGGATTTCATCGCCATCTGCCAGGCGATGCGCGCTGATCGTGGTTTGCCGCCGATGAACGACAAACACATCCGTGACGAGATCTCCGGCGGTGCCAAGGCGATGGTCGCGGTGACCTTCTCCATGGACCCGGAATCGCCGGGTTTCGAGGAGCTGCGCCTGGAGTTTCTGGAGCGCTATGTCAAAGGTTGCGCGGTTCACAGCAAGCTCTTCGACGGCATGGGCGAATTGCTGGCCGACATCGAGAAGGCCAACCTGATCTGGGGCGTGGTCACCAACAAGCCGCTGCGCTTCGCCGAGCCGATCATGCAGCAACTGGGGCTGGCTGAACGTTCGGCGCTGCTAATCTGCCCGGATCATGTGAAGAACAGCAAACCGGACCCGGAGCCGTTGATCCTGGCGTGCAAGATGCTCGACCTGGACCCGGCCAGTGTACTGTTTGTGGGCGATGACCTGCGGGACATCGAGTCCGGCCGCGATGCGGGCACCAAAACGGCTGCCGTGACCTACGGCTATATTCATCCAGACGATAACCCGCGGCATTGGGGCGCGGATGTGGTGGTCGATCATCCGCTGGAGTTGCGCCAGGTGCTGGATAGCGCCCTCTGTAGCTGCTGAGACCCGGTTTCAAGCTCCGGGGATGTGGCGTGAATGATGACGCCTTCGCGGGCAAGCCCGCTCCCACAAGGACCGAGAGTGTTCACACATTCTTTGCCCGACAACGGGATCCTGTGGGAGCGGGCTTGCCCGCGATTGGCCGCGCCGCGATCTGTCTTCTGTTTTTGTGAGGTTTTTTATGTTTGATTATTCCGCCCGCCCTGAATTGCTCAAGGACCGGGTCATCCTGGTCACCGGCGCTGGCCGTGGCATCGGTGCTGCCGCTGCAAAAACCTACGCCGCCCATGGCGCCACCGTGCTGTTGCTGGGCAAGACCGAAGCCAATCTGACTCAGGTCTACGACGAGATCGAAGCGGCCGGGCATCCACAACCCGCCGTGATCCCGTTCAATCTGGAAACCGCACTGCCTCATCAATACGATGAACTGGCAGCCATGATCGAGACCGAGTTCGGCCATCTCGACGGCTTGCTGCACAACGCCTCGATCATCGGGCCGCGCACACCGATCGAGCAGTTGTCCGGCGAGAACTTCATGCGCGTCATGCACGTCAACGTCAACGCCATGTTCATGCTCACCAGCACCCTGCTGCCTCTGCTCAAGCTGTCTCAGGACGCCTCGGTGGTATTCACCTCCAGCAGCGTCGGTCGCAAGGGTCGTGCGTACTGGGGCGCGTACGGCGTTTCCAAATTTGCTACCGAAGGCCTGATGCAAACCCTGGCCGACGAAGTGGATACAGTGGCGCCGGTGCGCTCCAACAGCATCAACCCCGGCGCTACCCGCACCAGCATGCGCGCTCAGGCCTACCCCGGTGAAAACCCGCTGAACAACCCGACACCCGAGGAGATCATGCCGGTCTACCTCTACCTGATGGGTCCGGACAGTACCGGCATCAATGGTCAGGCGTTCAACGCTCAGTAACGCCCGTGCGTCGCTTTTCTGCCGCGACGGCTTCCCGCCGCGGCACTCAAACTCGGTGGTAACTACCCCTGCTTCAAGTCAAATAAATGTCATCTCCCTCCGCAACTCCTCTCGCATGACCTTCCAGCATTTTGATTTTTAAAGCTTTTTATTCGACTGAACCGAATGGCACGACTTTCGCTCTAATTTTGTTCAGACACGCCGTGTGAAAGCAGAAGAAGCGGAGCTTCAGCCGAGAGGTTACCTAATCTTCGGCAAAGCGGACTAAACTCGTGCCAAATGTCCTACGGGACTGATGGACCAGTAATGACGCGCAGCCCAAAGCCGCTCTCACCCAGCCTGTAAGACAGCCTTACTGCTTAGGGGCTCACGCCATATGAAATCACCTTCCCAGACCAACGCAATTGACTTCGACAGTGCCAAATTGCAACGCCTGGGCTTTGGTCAGCAGCCTCCCCTCCTGGAGCGGCCCATCAGTCTTGCGCAGTTGCGCCAAGCGCTGGGCCTGCAACTGCAAACCAGTCTTGAGCCGCAACGCATTCTCGGACTTTTCTTCCGTGAAATTCAGCGCATTGTGCCGCTGGATGCCTTGAGTTACGAACATCAGCCCAGCGATTTGCGCCTGCAATTCGGTGCACGGGGTCATCATTCAATCAGCTACAGCCTCAGCCACGAAGGCGAGCAATTGGGTGAGCTGGTATTCCGTCGCAATCAGCGTTTCAGCGAAGAGGAACAGGGCAACCTGGAGTCACTGTTGTCGACCCTGCTCTTCCCTATGCGAAACGCCCTGCTCTACCGAGCTGCAACCCAAAGTGCATTGCGTGATCCGCTGACCGATACCGGCAACCGCATCGCTATGGATCAGACACTGCAACGGGAAATCGAGATGTCGCGGCGACACTCGCAACCCCTGTCGCTGTTGATGCTGGACATCGATCACTTCAAACACATCAACGATACCCACGGGCACAGCGCCGGCGACGAAGTGCTGAAGGCCGTCGCAACCTCAATCAAAAACCAGCTGCGCAACGTCGACATGGTGTTCCGGTTTGGTGGCGAAGAATTCCTGATCCTGCTTTCCAACACCAGTCGGGAAGCTGCGGCCATGATCGGTGAACGACTGCGGTTTGCGACGCAGGCTCAGGACTACGAGGCCGAGGGCAAGATGATCGAGCTGACGGTGAGCATCGGTTGCTCGACCCTGCTGCCCGGCGAGTCTGCCGAGAGTTTGTTGCGACGGGCCGACAGTGCGTTGTATGTGGCCAAGCGTGAGGGGCGTAACCGCCTTGCGATGGCGGGCTGAGTCCGGGCAACACCGAATAACAATGTGGGAGCGAGCCTGTGTGGCGAGGGGGCTTGCCCCCGTTCGACTGCGAAGCAGTCGTAAAACCGGTCACCGCTTTCTAAACTCAAGATCGCGGTGACTGGTTTTAGGGGGTGCTTCGCGCCCCAACGGGGGCAAGCCCCCTCGCCACACGCTCGCTCCCACAGTTGTGTTGCGTAGTCTTCAGATCAGCTTTCAGCCAACTCCATCCGCTCACGGACTACCGGGGTTTTCACTGCCAGCTCCAACTGCATGCAACGTTCCAGGAACAGATACATGTAGTCGTAACTTTTGCAGACAGCCTGGCGCAATTCCACTTGCAGCGCTTTGCTCGGGTTCATGCCCGCCAGGGTGCAGATGATTTCCAGCGCTTCCCATGGATGGGCATCGTCATACTGGGCGTGCATCTTCAACCACTTCATGGCCCGCTTGCGATCTTCCTCGGGGAACGCAGCCGCGTAGACACCATTGGAGCAAACCAGGGCCGACCACTCCCCCGTCGCCCCTTCGATGGCGTAGTTGGTGGCGGCGATGGCCACGATCAGCGAATCCGACGAACTGGTGTGCCAGCACCAGTGGCTCAAGGCGTGAAGCTCAGGGGCCACATGTTGGGCTTGCAGATCTTCCAGGCTGACACCGTGAGCACGGCTCCAATGCACCCAGTAATCGGCATGGTTCAATTCGACGCGAATGTTGCGCATCAGCCAGCGACGCGCCATGTCTTCGCCAGGGTGGCGCGCAAAACGGGTCTTGGTCAGGTTCTGTGCCATGTATAAAGCGAACTGTTCGACCACCGGCCAGCCACCAATAAGGTACTGACGCATGGTTTTTGCGCTGAGTTTGTTATCTCGCATGCGTTGATACAGTTCGTGTCCGACAACCCGGCGCTTGCTCTCGCTGCAATCCTGGATCAGTTGCTGAGCCCAGGCGGGATAACTTGCAGCTTCCATGAGTGGTCCGGTTCTGTTGAATGTGTCGATCACTGTCGCGCTCCTTTTGATTGTGATTTTTTAGATCAGCAAGAGTTTCAACGGAACGTGCCCGGCGCCTTGAACAACAAAGGTCGGGGCCGGGCAGGACGACTTTGCAAACTATCCCAGGTAAACAGATGCGGGCGTTCAATCACATACCCTTGAGCGTAATCCACCCCGATCTCCAGCAATGCCTGCTCGATCTGAGGTGTTTCAACGAACTCGGCAATCGTGCGCTTACCCATGACATGACCGATGTGATTGATCACTTCGACCATGGCGCGGTTAATCGGGTCGTCCAGCATATCCTTTACGAAACTCCCGTCGATCTTCAGGAAGTCTACAGGTAAATGTTTCAAGTAAGCGAATGAGGACATACCGGCGCAAAAGTCATCCAGCGAAAAATGACAACCTAAGCCTTTGAGTTCATTAATAAATCTAATTGCACTACCCAGATTTGAAATCGCGCTGGTTTCTGTAATTTCAAAACAAATCATTTCGGGCGGAATTGAATATGCAACAAACTGTTCACGAAGGAAGTCCAGAAACGCCTCATCTCCGATAGTAGTACCTGACAGATTTATCGCACACATGGCCAACGGTCCTTCGCGCTCTTCAGCGATGCACTGGGCAATGACTTTGAAAACGTTCTCCACTACCCAACGGTCAATCGACGTCATCAAACCGTAACGCTCGGCGGCCGGGATGAAACTGTCCGGCAGAATCATGCGCCCCGCTTCGTCATGCAGGCGCAGCAGGATTTCGATATGCCCGCGGCCCTGTTCGTCAGCGCCAAGGGGCGCGATTTCCTGGGCGTACAGGCAGAAGCGGTCTTCTTCCAACGCTACATGCAGGCGCTGCACCCAGGCCATCTCACCAAAGCGCAGGGACAGCTCCGAGTCGTCGGCGTGATAGACCTGAACCCGGTTGCGGCCCTTTTCCTTGGCCATATAACAAGCCATGTCAGCGGCCCGCAGCGAAGCTTCGAGGGTGACCGGGCTCTGGGCCACATGCACCAGACCGATACTCACGGTGGTCACGAACGGCCGGCCTTTCCAGACAAAGTGCAGGTTCTGCACGGTCTGGCGCAGGACTTCGGCGATTTTTTCGGCCGCTTCCGGCGCGCAGTTTTCCAACAGAATGCCGAACTCGTCGCCACCCAATCGAGCCAGGGTGTCGCCTTCGCGCAAGCCCGATTGCAACAACGCACAGATATGCCGCAACAGCTCGTCACCCGCCGCATGACCGCAGGTGTCGTTGACCAGTTTGAATTGATCCAGATCGAGAAACATCAAGGCATGACGCCCCGTCTGGCGCGTCAGGTTATGCAGGGCCTGTTCGAGGCGATATTCGAATTCGCGGCGGTTGGCCAGCCCGGTCAGGGCGTCATGGGTCGCCTGCCAGGACAAATTGGCGATGTACTGCCGCTCCTGAGTCATGTCGTGCAGCACCAGCACGGTGCCACTGACCTTGCCCGTATTGCGGATTGGCGCGCCGACCAGAGTGACCGACACCGTGCTGCCATCCAGACGCTGGATCAGTTTGGAATGCTCGCTGCCACCGCTGAGCTGACCGCTCAAAATGTGCTCGATCAAGGTAAAGCCGTCGGCCTGAGCGTCCTCGTCCAACAGATTGAACAGCGCCGCCAATGGCAACCCCGCCGCCTGTTCGGCCTTCCAGTGAGTCATGGCCTCGGCGGCCGGATTCATATAGGCGATCGCACCCTCGACATCCGTGGTGATCACCCCGTCGCCAATTGATTGCAGAGTGATCTGTGCCCGGTCTTTCTCCAACTGCAAGGCATCGGCGAAGGCATGGCGTTGCTTGAGCAGTTTATGAGTGCGCAGCAAGGCCAACACAATCAGACCCAGCGCAGTGGCGAGGTTCGTCACCAACAGCAGCCGGAGAATCACCCGCGAGCCTTCGCCCAAGGCATCGCTGAACGCTTTGGCGGCGGGCGTCACGCCATCGTTGATGGCGAAAATCTGGTCTTTCCAGCGTTTGACGTCGGCATCGGTGGCCTGGCTATCGGCAATGCGCTGGTGCATCTCCCGTGCGACATCATCGAGTTGCACCAGATACGCGTCACCGACCGTCCAGAGGTCGATGGCTTTTTCAAGGTAGCTGAAGTGCCGAAAATTGAGGTACAGCCAAATCACGCTGGAGACATCGTCCGGGTGGTTGCCGCCCTTGAGGATCGCGATCCGCGCTGCCTCGATATTCGGTGGCTGATGATCCAGCGCCAGACGCAATTCATGGCCACCCTGAGGTACCGCAATCGCGTTCTGGTATTTGAGAAAAATCGTTTCGTCGCGACTGTCGGCGTAGAGATTGAGGTAATAGATGGCGTCTTTCTGGCCCTTGGACCACAGGCTTTCACCACCGACGTAGCTGCGAACCGCCGAAAGAACGTAAAGACTGACGCCCCCCAACAATGCCTGAAATAACACGACGGCGATAAAAGGCCAGACGATGCCCAACAACCGAGGGGTTCCGAGAGTCCTTTTTTGCTTCATGAGGTCCCTTGTCTTGACACTGCTCGATCGTCGTCCGGACGAAAACGCTACCGCTAGACTAGGATGGGTTCTCACTCTAGGCAAGCCGGGGAAGCTCATGCTCAACAGCAGCATAGTCCCAGCGCTTCGGGGCTGGGCTTCATCCTCATGTGCTCATCCTTGCCGGGGAAAACGCCCTGAGCGTCCTGTGGCCCTCATTTAGTGCTGCTGCAAATGCCCATAAAGCTTGGCGTACAACCCACCATCAGCAATCAATTGCTGATGGTCGCCATCCTCGGCAACTTGCCCACCATCGAACACCAGCACCCGGTCGGCCTGCTTCACCGCAGACAACCGGTGCGCAATGATCAGCGTGGTGCGGTTGCTCAAGAACCGCGCCAGTGCCTGGTGCAGGTTGTATTCGGTGGCTGCGTCCAGGGCGGACGTGGCCTCGTCGAGGATCACCACCTTGGGTTCGGCCAACACCATTCGCGCAATCGCCAGGCGTTGACGCTGCCCGCCGGATAAACGCACACCGGAGCGCCCGACAATACTGTCCAGGCCATTGGGCAATTCACGTACCGTGTTGTGCAGTTGAGCAATTTCCAATGCCTGCCAGCAGGCTTCGTCGCTGCGTTCGCGGCCCATGGTCAGGTTGGCGCGCACGGTGTCGTTGAACAGTGCCGGATGCTGCAAGACCACGGCGACATTTTCGCGCACGGTTTCCAGACCGATCTCTTCCTGAGTCGAACCACCGAAACGGATGGTGCCGGCCAGCGGCGTGTACAAACCGAGCAGCAACTGCACCAAGGTGCTTTTCCCTCCCCCGCTGGCGCCGACAATCGCGACTTTTTCACCGGGGGCAATCGACAGGTTCATTTGGTTCAACACCAACTCGTCGCCGTAGCCGAAACTCAGCCCCTGAACTTCGATGCCCACCGTGTCGCGCCCCTGGAACGGGTCGACACTGCCGGTGTATTGCGGCTCGTCAGCGCGGGCCAGCAACTCGTTGATCCGCGACAGCGCACCGCCAGCGGCGTAAAAGGCGTACTGCAAGTTGAGCAGCTGTTCCACCGGACCGATCATGAACCACAGGTAGCTGAACACGGCCAGCATCTGGCCGATGGACAGGTCGGAAAACAGCACAGTGAGCATGGCCGCGGCACGGAAAATATCGATACCGAACTGGAACAGCAAGCCGCTGGCACGGTTCGATGCATCGGTTTTCCATTGCGAGTTCACTGCGTAATCGCGTACTTCCCGCGCTCGCTGCCCCAACCGTCCAAGGAAAAAGCCCTGTCGATTACCGGCGCGCACCTCCTGGATGGCATCCAGGGTTTCGGTCAAGGCCTGGGTGAAGCGCGAGGTGCTGTCGTTCTCGAGTTTCTTCAGGTGTTTGACCCGCTTGCCCAACTGCACCGTGGCATAGATCACCAGCGGGTTGAACAGCAGGATCAGCAGCGCGAGTTTCCAGTGCATCCACATCAGGATGGAGGCGGTGCCCACCAGCGTCAGCATGGCCACGAGGAAACGACTGAGGGTTTCGCCGACGAATTTGTCCAGCGTGTCCAGGTCGGTCACCAGGTGCGTGGTCACCGTGCCGCTGCCCAGGCTTTCGTATTCCCCCAACGAGATGCACTTGAGCCGCTCGATCAACCGCACCCGGATCCGATACACGATGTCTTTGGCCAGCGCCGCAAACAATTTCGCCTGCACAACGTTGAACAACAACGCCGCACAGCGTAGTGCCAGAGTCACCAGCAGCATCAGGCCAATGTAACCCGCGGCTTTCTGCCAGACGTCAGGCAGCGCGAGGTTCATGATTTTCAGCGCGGCGTCGCCGTGGCCCAGCAGCACTTCGTCGACCAGCAACGGCAACAGCAAGGGGATCGGCACGCTGCACAGCGTTGCCAATACAGCGACGCCGTTAGCGATCCACAAGGATTTTTTATGGTGAAGGGCCAGGCGACGGATTTCCGCCCAGCTCAGACGGTCGACACGTGCAGGGGCTGGAACGTCGTCGGGCAGATCATGCACAGGCAGCGCGCTCCAGCCAGCGGCCGAGCAACGGTGACAACACACTCAGAGGCTGATACCCATTGGTCAGCAACGCCAATTGACCATCACGCTCTGCCAGCAAGGTTGGGAAACCGGCAATGCCCAGGTCCTGGACCCAGGTGAAATCAGCAGCGGTGGCTGCGTGCTGATCGGCACGGTCGAAGGCTGCAGCGAACTCGATGCGCGGCAAACCAGCCTGCTCTGCCAGCTCGACCAACACGCTGGCGTGGGTAACGTCGCGACCTTCGGCGTAGAACGCATGCTGGATCAACCCGAGCAGTTTCCACGCGCAATCCGGTGCCAGGCTGCGCGCCGTCACCAGCGCCCGACATGCAGGCTCGGTGTCGTAGACAAACCCGTCGGGCAACGCGCCTTCAAACTTGAACGGTTGGCCGGTGGCCTCGTGGACCGCCTGCCAATGCTCAAGGATGTAGCGCCGGGTAGTCGGCTCCAGCGCTGAGCCACTGCCGGTGCGCAAACCGCCGACTACCAGATGCACGTCCACTCCCGCTGCCTGCGCCTGCTCGACCAGCGCGTTGGCCACTGGCGCAAAACCCCAGCACCAGGAACACATCGGGTCCATCACATAGAGCAGGCGACGTGCAGACATGGTTCAAGCCTCGGAAGGAGTTTGCTTGTAGTTGTAACCGATCGGGTGCGGCATGTTGCGCGCCTTGGCCAGTTCGATCTGCTTCTGCCGGTCGATGGCACTGCGACGGGTTTTCTCGCTCAGCTTATCCCAGCAATGCGGGCAACTGATGCCAGCCACGTAATGCTCGGATGCACGGTCTTCCACACTGACGGGCGTACGACAGGCATGACATTGATCGTAGTCGCCTTCGCTGAGATCGTGACGAACGGTCACGCGGTTATCGAACACGAAGCAGTCGCCCTGCCATTTGGTTTCTTCCTGCGGCACCTCTTCGAGGTACTTCAGAATGCCGCCCTTGAGGTGATAAACCTCGTCGAAACCCTGGTTGAGCATGTAGCTCGAGGCCTTTTCGCAGCGAATGCCGCCGGTGCAGAACATCGCGACTTTCTTGTGCACGGCCGGGTCGAAATTGGCTTTGATGTAGTCAGGGAATTCGCGAAAACTGGTGGTCTTCGGATCGATGGCGCCTTCGAAGGTGCCGATCGAGACTTCATAGTCGTTACGGGTGTCGATCAACAGCACTTCAGGATCGCTGATCAGCGCGTTCCAGTTCTGCGGATCCACATAGGTGCCGACCTTTTTGTTCGGGTCCACGCCTTCGACGCCGAGGGTGACGATTTCTTTCTTGAGTTTGACCTTGGTGCGATAGAACGGCTGCTCGTCGCAGTACGACTCTTTGTGGTCGATGTCGTCCATGCGTGGGTCGTTCTTGAGCCACGCCATCAGCCCGTCAATGCCTTCGCGGCTACCGGACACGGTGCCGTTGATGCCTTCTTCGGCAATCAGCAGCGTGCCTTTGATGCCGTTGTCGACCATTGCTTGCAGCAACGGCTCGCGCAGGGCGACGTAATCTTCCAGGGTGACGAACTTATACAGTGCCGCCACGACAATCTGTTGTGTCATGGGTAATTCTCCAGGTGGCTACCCTCGTAAGGGGTGAACCGGATGCGAAAAAAAACGCGCCGGGTGAGCGGCGCGTTGCGGATTCTAGCAAAAAACAGCAGCGATTGGCTTTAGATGGCCAAGATCGCAGCCTTCGGCAGCTCCTACAAAAGCACGGCCTTGCGCAACCCTGTAGGAGCTGCCGCAGGCTGCGATCTTTTGATCTGCTTAATGTTTGCTGCCACCAGCACAGGTCGGCGAGGCCGGAGCCGCGTCGATCTGTGCCCATTCTTCCGGCGTGTAGGTATGCAGCGCCAACGCATGGAACTCGCCCATCAGTTCGCCCAAAGTGCCATACACCTTCTGGTGACGCTTGACGCGATTGAGGCCTTCGAACTGCTGGCTGACCACCACCGCCTTGAAGTGGGTCTGTAACCCACGGCTGTGCATGTGGCTTTCATCCAGCACTTGCAGATGCTCGGGCTGTAGCAGTCCGAGTGTCGATTCGATGCGTTGTTGCATGGTCATCCCGAACTCCGCTTAAGGCTTTTTCTTGGCAGGAGCAGCGGCGCCTTTAGGCTCCAGCTCGGCCGTCATGTCAGCCAGCAGTTTGTTGACTACAGGCACCGCGCTTTCCAGCTTGGCTTGAGTCATCTGGGCCGATTGCTGAGTCAGCTGCGGCATTTTTTCCAGGACTTTCTTGCCCAGTGGCGACTTGTAGAACGCAACCAGATCCTTGAGCTCGGATTCGCTGAAATTGGTGGTGTAAAGCTTGACCATGTCCGGCTTCAGCTTGTTCCAGCCAATGGCTGCGTCCAGAGCGGCGTTGGCCTTGGCCTGGTAAGTTTCCAGCAGGGCTTTTTTCGATTCAGGGGCTTTGGTCTGTTCAAAGCGCTGAGCGAACATTTGCTGCACTTGCATGTACACCGGAGTGCCCAATTTGTCAGCGTGCGCCAGGGTCAGGAAAGCTTCGGCACTGGCGTTGTGGCTGGCGGTATCGGCAAAAACCTGGCCGCTGGCGCAAACCAGTGCAACCGCGGTACAGATGGCACGAAGACGAGTCATCGAGTTTCCTTTTCTAGCAGGCGAGGCAAAACCTCAAGGGCGTCCATTCTGCACCTAAAAAAGTGTGTCACTCAACCCCAAGCCTTGTCGCGCCTGATTTAGAGGGGTTGAACGGTCAAATTCCAGACTGATGGAACCACGGCCGACGATCACGGCCTAAACTGCGCTATCAGACCTACGGGAGTGTGCATGATGAGCCGTATCGAAACCGACAGCCTGGGCCAGGTGGAAGTCCCGGATGACGCTTACTGGGGCGCTCAGACGCAACGCTCGCTGATCAACTTCGCCATCGGCAACGAGCGCATGCCGCTGGCGGTGCTGCACGCCCTGGCCCTGATCAAGAAAGCCGCGGCGCGGGTCAATGATCGCAATGGCGACCTGCCCGCTGACATCGCCCGGCTGATCGAACAAGCCGCTGACGAAGTGCTCGACGGCGATCACGACGAGCAGTTCCCGTTAGTGGTCTGGCAGACTGGCAGCGGCACCCAGAGCAACATGAACGTCAACGAAGTTATCGCCGGCCGCGCCAACGAACTGGCCGGCAACCCGCGCGGCGGCAAGAGTCCGGTGCACCCCAACGATCACGTCAACCGTTCCCAGAGTTCCAACGATTGCTTCCCCACGGCTATGCACATCGCGACGGCCAAGGCGGTGCAACAGCATTTGCTGCCGGCGATCAGCGAGTTGTCTGGCGGGTTGGCGGAGTTGTCCGCACGGCACATGAAACTGGTCAAGACCGGTCGTACCCATATGATGGACGCCACGCCGATTACCTTCGGCCAGGAACTCTCGGCGTTCATCGCACAACTGGATTACGCCGAGCGGGCGATCCGCAGCGCGTTGCCGGCCGTCTGTGAGCTGGCTCAGGGCGGCACTGCGGTCGGCACCGGATTGAACTCGCCCCACGGTTTTGGCGAAGCGATCGCTGCTGAACTGGCCGCCCTTTCCGGCCTGCCGTTCGTCACCGCCCACAACAAATTCGCCGCCCTGGCCGGTCACGAACCGTTGGTCACCCTCTCCGGCGCCCTGAAAACCCTTGCCGTGACCCTGATGAAAATCGCCAACGACCTGCGTCTGTTGGGCTCCGGGCCGCGAGCAGGGTTTGCCGAAGTGAAACTGCCGGCCAATGAGCCCGGCAGCTCGATCATGCCCGGCAAGGTCAACCCGACTCAGTGCGAAGCGCTGTCGATGCTGGCCTGTCAGGTATTGGGCAACGACGTTGCCATCGGTTTTGCGGCCAGTCAGGGCCACCTGCAATTGAATGTGTTCAAACCGGTGATCATCCACAACCTGCTGCAATCGATCCGATTGCTGGGCGATGGTTGCAGTAACTTCCAGCAGCATTGCATCGCCGGGCTGGAACCGGATGCCGAGAAAATGGCTGAGCATCTGGAGCGAGGTTTGATGCTGGTGACGGCGCTGAATCCGCATATTGGCTACGACAAATCGGCCGAGATTGCCAAGAAGGCTTACAGCGAGGGGCTGACCTTGCGCGAGGCGGCGTTGCAGCTGGGGTATCTAACGGATGAAGAGTTTGATACCTGGGTAAGGCCGGAGGACATGTTGGAGGCTGGCAAACAGGGGTGAATCTGAAAGTGATTTAGTGCCTGACAGTCAGTCTTCGCGGGCAAGCCACGCTCCCACAGGTTTTGTGTCGATCCCGAATATTGTGATCGACGCAAAACCTGTGGGAGCGTGGCTTGCCCGCGATGAACGATAACGCGGTCTAACTGGCCGCCATCCGCACCCGCCGGGCACGAAGCCCCGCCATCAACGATGGCCCCAACGCCACCAGCGCCGACCCAAGCACCACCAACACCGCCCCGCCATAACCCAGGCCATTGATCTGCTCGGCATGCACATACTCCGGCCATAACCACGCGGCAACGGCCACGGCGGCAAAGGTCACCAGCGGTGTGATCGCCAGCGTCGCACTGACCCGCGAAGCCTCCCAATGGGCCAACGCTTCGGCAAAGGCGCCATAAGCGATCAACGTGTTCAAACAGCACGCCAGTAGCAGCCAGCCTTGCAGCGGGCTCAGTTGCAGCGCCTCCAGCGGATGCACCCATGGCGTCAGCAACAGCGCGCAGAACAGGTAAATCACCATCATCACCTGCAACGAATTCCACACCGTGAGCAACTGCTTCTGGCCCAAGGCATAGAAGGTCCAGACCGTGGACGCCAACAGCACCATCAGCACACCGGCGGTGTAATCGGTCAGGGAGGTGAGCAACTCACTCAAGCGCTGATTGAAAAAGAGCGCAAAGCCGATCAGCAGCACCAACAGGCCAATCCCCTGCCCCACGCTGAACCGTTCCTTGAACACGAACAGACTGGCGATCAGCAACATGATCGGGCCCATTTGCACCACCAGCTGCGCGGTACCGGGGCTGAGCAGGTTCAGGCCCATCAGGTACAGCACGTAGTTGCCGACCAGTCCGAGTACCGCCATCAACACCAGCCAGCCACCGCGCGGGCCGAGAACTTTGCGACTCGGCAGGCGTTTGGTCGCTGCCAGATAAATGAACAGGCAACCGCCGGACACCAGCAGGCGAAACCAGGTCACCGTCACCGGGTCCATCACCAGCAGTACTTGCTTGAGCTTGATCGGCAGGATTCCCCACAGCAACGCAGTCAGCAAGGCCAGGCACAGACCATAAACCCAGCGACCCGATGAAATATGCATGCTGACCCCAAAGCCGATTGGCGAAATCGGTCATTCTAGGCTCAGACCGGGGCGCGACACAGGGACAGTTGCCAACGGGCCGCGAATGAAACTGTGCAGGTCGCAGCATAAAGTTGACGATATGCCGTCGATCAGGTGGCCAGGCGGGGCAAGTGGTTCATGCATAAGCTCATTGAAACCGTCACCCGCAGGAGATCGCCCATGTACGGCATGCGCGCCCAAGACAACGCCCCCGCCACCCACTTTCGCTGTGACCGCTTGTGTCGTGTGAATGGAGAGCTGTATTTCACCACGCGGGAGCACACGCTGGAGGGGCCGTTTGAAAACCGGGAGGCAGCGATGCGTGAAATTCAGGCGTATGTCGAGCGGATGCAGTTCTTGTGCATGAGCCGGTAAACCGTGGCGCCTGCATCGCGGGCAAGCCCGCTCCCACAGGGTTTGTGGCGTTCGCTGTATTTGTGATCGCCGCCAATTACTGTGGGAGCGGGCTTGCCCGCGATAGCAATGCAACAGTCTCTACATAATCAGGGTGCTTACCGCACCGCCTCAAACAACCCGGTAGCCCCCATCCCGCCCCCCACGCACATGGTGACGATGCCGTACCGCAGGTTACGCCGCTGCAACTCTCGCACGATGTGCCCGACCTGACGCGAACCGGTCATGCCGAACGGATGGCCGATGGCAATCGAACCGCCATTGACGTTGTATTTGTCGTTGTCGATTTCCAGCCGATTGCGGCTGTACAGGCATTGCGAGGCGAACGCTTCGTTGAGCTCCCACAGATCAATGTCGGCAACCTGCAACCCCTTGGCCTTGAGCAACTTCGGCACCGAGAACACCGGGCCGATGCCCATTTCGTCCGGCTGGCACCCGGCCACGGCAAAACCGCGGAAGAAGGCTTTGGGCTTGAGCCCCAGCGCCAGGGCTTTCTCCAGGCTCATCACCAGGGTCATCGAAGCGCCATCGGACAGTTGCGACGAGTTGCCGGCGGTCACCGAGCCGTCTTCGGCAAACACCGGTTTCAACCCGGCCAGGCTTTGCAGCGTAGTGTCCGGGCGGTTGCAGTCGTCGTGATCGACGATGCCGTCGAGTATCTGCACCTGGCCGGTGACCTTGTCCTCAACGCGATACTTCACCGCCATTGGTACGATTTCATCGTTGAACAACCCGGTGGCCTGCGCCAGGGCGGTACGCTGCTGACTTTGCAGAGCGTATAAATCCTGCTCTTGGCGACTGACATCGTAACGACGCGCGACGATCTCGGCGGTCTGGCCCATGGGGAAATAAATTCCCGGCACCTGCTCTTTCAGCAGCGGGTTGATCAGGTTGTCGGTGTTGACGCTTTTCATGGTCAGACTGATCGACTCGACGCCGCCAGCGACAATAATGTCGCTGCACCCCGAGGCAATCTGATTGGCGGCAATGGCGATGGCCTGCAAGCCCGACGAACAGAAGCGGTTAAGCGTCATGCCGCCCGTGCCGATGCCCAGGTGCGACAGCACCGCGACGTTGCGGCCAATGTTGAAGCCCTGGGCGCCTTCGTTGGAGCCGGCGCCGACGATGCAATCTTCGACGCTGGCCGGGTCGACGTCATTGCGCGTGAGCAGCGCGTTGACACAGTGGGCCGCCATATCGTCCGGACGGGTCATGTTGAACTTGCCGCGAAAGGATTTGGCCAGGCCGGTCCGTACGCTGTCGACGATCACCACTTCACGCATGACATACACCTCATTGTTGTTGTGAGTCAGGAGTTGGACCGAGCATAAGTCCACCCTATGACTGACCGCGACAATCATTCACCCCGCGTATGCGTAGCCATCGGTTCAGCGCTTGCGCTTTTGCAGTTTTTTCTCGCGTTTGTCGGACTTTTCGAAGGCCTCTTCCAGCGCCTGGTTAATGGTGCGCAGAACCTTGACCCGCGCCCAGCGCTTGTCGTTGGCTTCCACCAGAGTCCACGGCGATATCTCGGTGCTGGTGCGATCGACCATATCGCCGACGGCGGCGCGGTAATCGTCCCATTTGTCGCGATTGCGCCAGTCGTCTTCAGTGATTTTGAAGCGCTTGAAGGGGATCTCTTTGCGCTCCTGGAAACGCTCCATCTGAGTCTGTTTGTCGATGGCCAGCCAGAACTTGACCACGATCACTCCGGCATCGGCGATCTGCTCTTCGAAGTCGTTGATCTCGCCATAGGCGCGCATCCAGTCCGCCTTGCTGCAAAAGCCTTCGATGCGTTCCACCAACACCCGGCCATACCAGGAACGGTCGAACACGGTGAATTTTCCCCGGGCCGGAATATGCCGCCAGAACCGCCAGAGATACGGTTGCGCCCGTTCGTCCTCGGTCGGCGCGGCGATCGGAATGATGTCGTACTGGCGTGGATCGAGCGCCGCGGCCACCCGACGGATTGCCCCGCCCTTGCCTGCCGCGTCGTTGCCTTCGAACACCGCGATCAACGCGTGGCGACGCATGCGTTTGTCGCGCATCAGCCCGGAAAAGCGTGCTTGCTCGGTAATCAGTTGCTCTTCGTAATCGTCCTTGTCCAGCTGCTGGGTCAGGTCCAGGCTATCGAGCAGATTGACTTGATCGACACTGGGGAACAAGGGCGCTGCGCTGACTTTGTGCGGGTGAATCCTGGGCCTCTTCAGCGCAGTCTGCAGACCTTCGAGCAGGATCTTGCCGACCGTCAGACTGCGATAGTGCGCGTCCACGCCGGCGATCACATGCCACGGCGCATAGTCGCGGCTGGTGCGGCGCAATATACGTTCGCCGTACTTCACAAACCTGTCGTACGTTTGGGACTGTTGCCAGTCCAGCGGGCTGATGCGCCAACTGTGCAGCGGATCGTCAGCCAGCGCCTTGAGCCGCGCTTTCATTTGTTTTTTGGAGAGGTGAAACCAGAACTTGAAGATCAGCGCGCCTTCGTCGCAGAGCATCTTCTCCAACCGCTCGGCCCCGTTGATGCTTTGATCGAGTCGCGGATCCTTGAACAGGCCATGAACCCGTCCCTGCAGCATCTGGCTGTACCAGTTGCCGAAGAAAATCCCCATGCGGCCCTTGGCCGGAAGCATCCGCCAGTATCGCCAGGCTGGCGGGCGTGCCAGCTCTTCGTCGGTCTGCTGGTCGAAGGTGCGGACCTCGATCAAGCGCGGGTCCATCCATTCGTTGAGCAACTTGACCGTCTCGCCCTTGCCGGCCCCTTCGATGCCGTTGATCAGAACGATGACGGGAAAGCGGTGTTGCTGGCGAAGTTCGAACTGCGCTTCGAGCAAGGCTTCTCGCAGAGCGGGCACTTCGGCGTCATAGGTTTCTTTGTCGATGGCATGACCGATTTCGGCGGATTCGAACATAGAGCAGCTCCTTCCAGGATTGAGCAAGACTAGCGGAAGATGGAGGTTTGCGGTGATGTAAAAAAGATCAAAAGATCGCAGCCTTCGGCAGCTCCTACATGGGACCGGTGTACACCTGTAGGAGCTGCCGAAGGCTGCGATCTTTTACGGTAACCACCATTCTGAGCAGGCGGTTGGCCCGGCGTCTTGCCATGGATCAAGCACCGCAGCAGCGATCGGCTAGAATGGCCACCTTGCCGTTGCCGAGCCTGCCATGAAACCTGTATTGCCCCACGCCCAGCTCGACTGGGACGACCAAGGTCGCCCGCGTTCGCGGGTGTTCGATGATGTGTATTTTTCCGACCTGTCGGGCCTTGAAGAAACCCGTTACGTGTTTCTGCAGCAAAACGATTTGCGTGACCGTTTCGCCGCCTTGCCGGTGGATGGTCGACTGGTGATTGGCGAGACCGGTTTCGGTACCGGGCTGAATTTTCTCTGTGCCTGGCAGTTGTTCGAACAGCACGCGGTGGCCGGTGCGCGGCTGCATTTTGTCAGTGTCGAAAAGTACCCGCTGAGCGCGCCCGATCTGCAACGAGCCTTGGCCTTATGGCCGGAGCTCAAGCCGTTTGCCGATCAATTGCTGGCGCAATACGTAGCGATCCATCAAGGCTTTCAGCGCCTGGTGTTGGACAACGGCCGCGTCACCCTGACCTTGCTGGTCGGCGATGCACTTGAGCAGTTGCCGCAACTGGATGCACAGATCGACGCCTGGTTTCTCGACGGTTTCGCCCCGGCGAAAAACCCTGACATGTGGACCGCCGAATTGTTTGCCGAACTGGCTCGCCTGGCGGCACCCGGCTCGACCATCAGTACCTTCACCAGCACCGGCTGGGTGCGCCGCCTGTTGAACGCGGCGGGCTTCAAGATGAAACGCACGCCCGGCATCGGCCACAAGTGGGAAATTCTACGGGGCACATTCCTCGGTTGGCCTGAAGAGGCCGCTAAACCAGCCGCGACAAAACCATGGTTCGCTCGCCCACAACCGCTGACCGGCGAACGCCGCGCCCTAGTGATCGGCGCCGGGCTGGCCGGTTGCGCCAGCGCCGCCAGCCTCGCCGCTCGGGGTTGGCAAGTCAGCCTGCTGGACCGCCACGAAGCACTGGCGCAGGAAGCCTCGGGCAATCCTCAGGGTGTGCTGTACCTCAAGCTTTCGGCCCATGGCACGGCGTTGTCGCAATTGATCGTCAGCGGTTTTGGCTACACCCGACGCCTGCTGGAACAGCTGCAACGTGGCGTCGACTGGGACGATTGCGGGGTCTTGCAACTGGCCTTCAATGCCAAGGAAGCCGAGCGTCAGGCGCAATTGGCTGCGGCCTTTTCACCGAGCCTGGTGCACCTGCTCGATCAACCCCAGGCCCAGGCCCGGGCCGGCATCGAGTTGGCGCACGGCGGCTTGTTCTACCCTGAGGGCGGCTGGGTTCATCCGCCCGCGTTGTGCCAGTGGCAAGCGGCCTCAACGAACATCCAGTGGCTGCCCCATCGCGACGTGCTGGAACTGCGCAAGGTCGATGATCAGTGGCAGGCCTGGGACGGCGATGCATTGCTGGCCAGTGCGCCCGTGGTGATTCTGGCCGGCGCCGCCGAGATCAAGCGTTTTCCATACAGCGCCGACCTCCCCCTCAAACGCATTCGCGGCCAGATCACCCGACTGGCGCAAACCCCTGAAAGCCAGAGCCTGGCGACCGTCGTCTGCGCCGAAGGCTATGTGGCGCCCGCACGCTTGGGCGAACACACACTCGGCGCCAGCTTCGATTTCAAAAGCGATGAGCTGACCCCGACCGTCGCCGAACACCTCGGCAACCTGGCGTTGCTCGAGGAAATTTCCACTGACCTGGTCGCCCGTTTGCATGTTCCAGACCTGGACCCGCAGCAACTGGAAGGACGCGCGGCATTCCGTTGTACCAGCCCGGATTACCTGCCGATCGTCGGACCGTTGGCCGAACAGGCCGCCTTCGCCGAGGCCTATGCCGCGCTGAGCAAAGATGCCCGACAAGTGCCCGATGTGCCCTGCCCATGGCTCGAGGGGTTTTACGTCAACAGCGGTCATGGCTCTCGCGGTTTGATCACCGCGCCGTTGTCTAGCGAGCTGTTAGCGGCATGGCTTGAAAACGAGCCGTTGCCGTTGCCAAAAACAGTGGCCGAGGCCTGCCATCCCAACCGTTTTGCCTTGCGCCAATTGATCCGCGGAAAAGTCTGACGCGCGCCTTATAACTTATCGGTCTAAAACTCCAGGGATTCACGTGGGTCAGTTTCTGAGTACCCGCCGTTTTTGGCGGGTATCGATTGACCCTCCCCAACGGAAAAACCGGTAAGGACTTATGTGCGGATTAGCTGGAGAATTACGTTTCGACCATCAACCTGCGGACCTCGCAGCCATAGAACGAATCACCCATCACCTGGCCCCTCGCGGCCCTGATGCGTGGGGCTTCCACAGCCAAGGGCCGATTGCCCTGGGCCATCGGCGCCTGAAAATCATGGACCTGTCGGACGGCTCGGCACAGCCGATGATCGACAACCAATTGGGCCTGTCCCTGGCCTTCAACGGCGCGATCTACAACTTCCCGGAACTGCGCACCGAACTGGAAAGCCTCGGGTACGCCTTCTATTCCGGCGGCGACACCGAAGTGCTGCTCAAGGGTTATCACGCCTGGGGCGAAGCCTTGTTGCCCAAACTCAACGGCATGTTCGCCTTCGCTATTTGGGAGCGCGACGCCAAGCGTCTGTTCATCGCCCGCGACCGTCTCGGCGTGAAGCCGTTGTACCTGTCGCGCACCGGCCAGCGCCTGCGCTTTGCCTCGGCCCTGCCGGCATTGCTCAAGGGCGGCGACATCAACCCGATCCTCGATCCGGTGGCGCTCAATCATTATCTGAATTTCCACGCCGTGGTCCCGGCCCCGCGCACTTTGCTGGCGGGCATCGAAAAGCTGCCCCCGGCGAGCTGGATGCGCATCGACGCGGATGGCACCACCGAGCAGAAAACCTGGTGGACCCTGCCCTACGGCCCACACGCCGATGAGCTGAATCTGACCCTCGAAGACTGGCGCGATCGCGTGCTCGACAGCACCCGTGATGCAGTGGCGATCCGTCAACGGGCGGCGGTGGATGTTGGCGTGCTGCTTTCCGGTGGTGTCGATTCGAGCATGCTGGTCGGTCTGTTGCGTGAAGTCGGCGTTGAAAACCTGTCGACCTTTTCCATCGGTTTTCAGGATGCCGGCGGCGAGCGCGGTGACGAGTTTCAATATTCGGATCTGATCGCCAAGCACTACGGCACACAGCACCATCAGCTGCGCATCGACGAGAAAGAAATCATCGAGCAACTGCCCGCGGCGTTCCGCGCCATGAGCGAGCCAATGGTCAGCCATGACTGCATCGCGTTCTATCTGCTGTCTCGCGAAGTGGCCAAGCACTGCAAGGTGGTACAAAGCGGCCAAGGCGCGGACGAGTTGTTCGCCGGTTATCACTGGTATCCGCAGGTGGACGGTGCGAGCGATCCGTATGCCGCGTATCGCGATGCGTTTTTCGACCGCAGCTACGCCGACTACGCGGCCACGGTGCAGCCGAAATGGCTGACGGCCAACGACGCGGCCGGCGACTTCGTGAAAGAACATTTCGCTCAGCCCGGTGCCGACGCAGCCGTGGACAAAGCCCTGCGTCTGGACAGCACCGTGATGCTGGTGGATGACCCGGTCAAACGCGTCGACAACATGACCATGGCCTGGGGCCTGGAAGCGCGCACGCCGTTTCTCGACTATCGCCTGGTGGAATTGTCGGCGCGGGTTCCGGGCAAATTCAAACTGCCGGATGGCGGCAAGCAAGTCTTGAAAGAAGCGGCACGGCTGGTCATTCCGAGTGAAGTGATCGACCGCAAAAAGGGTTACTTCCCGGTCCCTGGCCTCAAGCATTTGCAGGGCGACACGCTGAACTGGGTGCGTGAACTGCTGCTCGATCCGAGTCAGGATCGTGGCCTGTTCAACCCCGCCATGCTCGACCGCCTGCTGACCGATCCGCAAGGTCAACTGACCCCGTTGCGCGGCTCCAAGCTGTGGCAATTGGCAGCCCTGAACCTGTGGCTCAGTGAACAAGGAATCTGATCGATGAAACCTCACGCTACGGCTTATAGCCAACGCTTGTTGCGCGGTCAGGCGCCCTCCTACGAACGCTTGCAGGCGCGCCTGGCCGAAGACGGCAGTGAATTGGGCGCCGCGCCAATCGCGGTGCATTGCGGCTGGGGCCGGTTGCTGATCGGCCATACCTTTCCCGATGCCGCGAGCCTTGCCCTAGAGCTGCTCAATGAGCAGCCCGGTGAACGGGACATCGCCTTGTACGTTGCCGCGCCCCAGCAAGTGCTGGGGCTGGAGCCGGCCCAACTGTTCCTCGACCCGTCCGACACCTTGCGCCTGTGGTTCAGCGATTACCGCCAGGCCACCCGGGTGTTTCGCGGCTTCCGCATCCGTCGGGCGCAAAGCGAAGCTGATTGGCAGGCCGTCAATCAGCTGTATCAGGCGCGCGGCATGCTACCGATTGATGCGAGTTTGCTGACGCCTCATCACCAGGGCGGCCCGGTTTATTGGCTGGCCGAAGATGAGGACAGCGGCGCGATCATCGGCAGCGTCATGGGCCTGAATCATCACAAGGCCTTCAACGACCCGGAAAACGGCAGCAGCCTGTGGTGCCTGGCGGTCGATCCACAATGTTCCCGCCCAGGCGTCGGTGAAGTGCTGGTGCGGCACTTGATCGAACACTTCATGAGCCGTGGCCTGAGTTATCTGGACCTGTCTGTGCTGCACAACAACCGTCAGGCGAAAAGTCTTTACGCCAAGCTCGGTTTTCGCAACTTGTCGACCTTCGCCATCAAGCGCAAAAACGGCATCAACCAGCCGTTGTTTCTCGGCCCCGGCCCGGAAGCCGAGTTCAATCCGTATGCGCGAATCATCGTCGAGGAGGCTCATCGGCGCGGCATTGATGTGCAAGTGGATGACGCGCAAGCCGGTCTGTTCACCTTGATCCATGGCTGTCGTCGGGTACGTTGCCGCGAATCCTTGAGCGATCTGACCAGCGCCATCAGCATGACTTTGTGTCAGGACAAAAGCCTGACCCACAAGGTGCTGAAAAACGCCGGTCTTAAGCTGCCCGCCCAACAACTGGCGGGGAGCGCGGACGACAATCTGGCGTTTCTCGACGAGCACGAACGGGTGGTGGTCAAACCGCTGGACGGTGAACAGGGCCAAGGGGTGGCGGTTGATTTACGGACCATCGAAGAGGTCCAGCAAGCCATCGAAAACGCTCGTAAATTCGATAGTCGAGTGCTGCTGGAAAGTTTTCACGAAGGCCTCGACTTGCGGATTCTGGTGATCGGTTTCGAAGTGGTCGCGGCCGCCATTCGCCGGCCGGCGGAAGTGGTGGGCGATGGTCAGCATTCCATCGGTGCGCTGATCGAAGCCCAGAGCCGTCGCCGTCAGGCGGCGACCAGCGGTGAAAGCAAAATCCCGCAGGACCATGAGACCCAGCGCACGTTGCAGGCTGCGGGTTACGACTACAGCAGCATTTTGCCGGCCGGTGAGCATCTGTTCGTGCGGCGCACGGCGAATCTTCATACCGGCGGCATTCTTGAAGACGTTACGGCGATTCTGCATCCGACCTTGGTGGATGCGGCGGTGCGCGCGGCGCGGGCGCTGGATATTCCGATGGTCGGGCTCGACCTGATGGTGCCGGCCGCCGATCAGCCGGAGTATGTGTTTATCGAAGCCAACGAGCGCGCCGGGCTGGCCAACCACGAACCGCAGCCGACGGCCGAGCGGTTTGTGGATTTGTTGTTTCCGCATAGTCAGCCGGCGGTTTGACATTGATGTGTCGCCTGTTCCATCGCCATCGCGAGCAGGCTCGCTCCCACATTTGACCGCATTCCCCTGTGGGAGCGAGCCTGCTCGCGATGGGGCCCTCACAGGTCACACACTCTTTCCCTCATCGAAACCATCGATGCTCTCACTTCATCAGGAGTTTCCATGACCAGCAAAATTCCCGAACCGGACCTCAATTACCTGCAAAAAGTCCTGCTGGAAATGCTCGCCATTCCCAGCCCCACCGGGTTCACCGACACCATCGTGCGTTACGTCGCCGAGCGTCTCGAAGAGCTGGGCATTCCCTTTGAGATGACTCGTCGCGGCACCATCCGCGCCACCCTCAAAGGCAAGAAAAACAGCCCGGACCGCGCGGTCTCCGCTCACCTGGACACCATTGGCGCAGCAGTTCGCGCAATCAAGGACAACGGTCGCCTGACCCTGGCGCCGGTCGGTTGCTGGTCCAGCCGTTTTGCCGAAGGCAGCCGCGTCAGTCTGTTCACCGACAACGGTGTGATTCGCGGCAGCGTGTTACCGCTGATGGCTTCCGGGCACGCGTTCAATACTGCCGTGGATGAAATGCCGATCAGCTGGGATCACGTCGAATTGCGCCTGGACGCCTACTGCGCCACCCGCGCCGATTGCGATTCGCTGGGGATCAGCGTCGGTGATTTCGTCGCCTTCGATCCGTTGCCGGAGTTCACCGAAAGCGGCCACATCAGCGCCCGCCACCTCGATGACAAGGCCGGCGTTGCCGCCCTGCTGGCAGCGCTGAAAGCGATTGTCGACAGCGGCGAAGAGTTGATGATCGACTGCCATCCGCTGTTCACCATCACCGAAGAAACCGGCAGCGGTGCGGCGGCGGCCTTGCCTTGGGATGTCAGCGAATTCGTCGGCATCGACATCGCGCCGGTCGCGCCCGGCCAGCACTCCAGCGAACACGCGGTGAGTGTGGCAATGCAGGATTCCGGCGGGCCTTATGACTATCACCTGTCGCGCCACCTGCTGCGCCTGGCCAGCGACAACGAACTGCCGGCGCGCCGTGACCTGTTCCGCTATTACTTCAGCGATGCTCACTCGGCCGTCACTGCCGGTCACGACATTCGCACCGCTCTGCTGGCCTTCGGTTGCGACGCCACCCACGGTTATGAGCGCACGCACATCGACAGCCTCGCCGCCCTCAGCCGCCTGCTCGGCGCCTACATCCTCAGCCCGCCGGTGTTCGCCAGCGATGCACAACCGGCCAAGGGATCGCTGGACCGGTTCAGTCACCAGATCGAACACGAGACGCAGATGGAAAGCGATACGCGGGTGCCGTCGGTGGATAGTTTGATTGGGCAGCGTTCGGAGGGCTGAGTCAAATTCGAGATGTGTAGCGCATGAAATATCGCTATCGCGAGCAGGCTCGCTCCCACAGGAGTACACCGTTTACTGTGGGAGCGAGCCTGCTCGCGATAGCGCTGGATCAGACGCCACATGAGCCCCAGGCTAGCCGCAACCGCCCATTCGCCGTAGCATCGCACCATTGTTTAGCCGAGGTGCCTTATGCTGATCCCCCACGACCAACTTGAAGTCGACACGCTGACCCGCCTGATCGAGGATTTCGTGACCCGCGACGGCACGGACAACGGCGATGACACACCGCTGGAAACCCGCGTATTGCGTGTTCGTCAGGCATTGACCAAGGGCCAGGCGCTGATCGTCTTCGATCCGGAAAGCGAGCAATGCCAGTTGATGCTCAAGCACGACGTGCCCAAGCACCTGTTCGACTGAGGTTCTTAACGGGCTTTGGCTTTGGCCTGTTTGATCTGGATGCGCTCATAGACTTCAGCGCGATGTACGTTGACCTGCTGTGGCGCTTCAACACCGAAGCGCACGCTGCTTCCGTTAACGGCGAGAACCCGCACGGTGATGTTGTCACCAATGGAAATCAACTCGCCCACAACGCGACTGAGTACAAGCATGGCATTCATCCTTCAGGGTTACCGGCCCTTGAAGATGCCCGGTGCATGGCGGCTGTTCAATGCAGTGGCAGCAAAACAGTCCCGCCCTACAGCCCATGATTTATCACCCTGACGGACGCGTCCGACAAACCGGTTGAATGAAGGACCGATCCTTCAGGAAGCGGAGAGACGCGGGCCGAACAAGATGACCGTCGCGCCGATCACACACAGCGCCACGCCGATCCAGTCCGAGCCCAGGGGACGAATCCGCTCGACCACCGCCAGCCAACCGATCGACGCAATGATGTAGATGCCGCCGTAGGCGGCATAGGCGCGGCCGGCGTAGCTTGCTTCGACCCGGGTCAGCAGCACCGCGAACAAGATCAGGCTGAGCAACGCCGGGATGATCCACCAAGCGCTTTTACCTTGGCGCAACCACATCCAGAACGCGAAGCAGCCAGCGATTTCGAACAGTGCGGCGAGGAAAAACCACAGGTAATTGATCATGCAGATGTCTCGTGAGGATGGCCGGTTGCGGCCACCCTAACGACGGTATTGCGCACGGGCAAGTTCAGCCTGCGGATTGTTTGGCCTTGGCGCGCATTTTGTCGGCCATTACGGTCATTTCGTTGTAGAGCACTTGCGGGTCTTTTTGCTTGATCGCCCAGGCCATGCGGCCCTGTTCGTGAGGCAGGATCAAGAATTCGCCGGCGGCGACCTGCTGATAGATGTAGTCGGCAATGTCGGCAGCGCTGATCGGCGAACTTTCCAGCAATTTGCCGACCTGGGCTTTCATGGCCGGGGTCGGGCCGCGGAAGGAGTCCAGCAAGTTGGTCTGGAAGAACGACGGGCAAACGACATGCACGCTGACTTCCTCGTGGGCCAGTTCGATCAACAGACTCTCGGACAAAGCCACCACTCCCGCCTTGGCCACGTTGTAGTTGCTCATGGCCGGACCTTGCATCAGTGCGGCCATCGAGGCGATGTTGATGATCTTGCCTTTGCTTTTCTCCAGCAGCGGCAGGAAGGCCTTGCAGCCCTTGACCACGCCCATCAGGTTGATCGCGATCTGCCAGTCCCAGTCTTCCAGCGACAGTTCACTGAAGAACCCGCCCGAGGCCACGCCGGCGTTGTTGACGATGACATCGATGCCGCCGAACTTCTCTTCACAGGCTTGGGCAAAAGCCGTCAGCTGGCTGTAGTCGCGCACATCGCAACGCTGGATGAAACCGTCACCGCCGGCTTCGCGAACCAGTTTCAGGGTTTCTTGCAAACCGGGTTCACTGACATCCGACAAGGCCAGCTGCCAGCCTTCACGCGCCCAGCGCAGCGCGATTTCGCGACCCAGGCCTGAGCCCGCGCCAGTGATCATCATGCGATTCTGCATAGCAAACAGCCTTGTTGTTCCGGGGAAGATGCACCGAGTGTAGCGAAGGATAATGCGCGACCCACGCTCCATCAGATTGCTGAATGGCCAGCAATGAACCACGGCGCGGTCTGGTTGTTTCAACTTTGAGACGCAGTAAAAGAAATAAACATACTTTCCAAATACATTAAAAAAAACTGGAATTTTTCTTCATATCCATGAGTCGGATTTTGTAAGCAGCTAGGATTAATACAAGTCCAGCTGATGGCTAAACCCTAGGTCAATCCACAACGCTTCCAACAAGGAAACAGACATGGGCACAATTCTTATCGTTATTCTTATCCTGTTGTTGATAGGTGGCTTGCCGGTCTTCCCGCACTCCAGAAGTTGGGGTTACGGCCCGTCCGGTATCATCGGCGTGGTGTTGGTGGTGCTGTTGATCCTGCTGCTGCTTGGCAAGATATAAAGATTTTTCCGGCAAAAAAAAAGAGGCCCTTGAAGGGGCCTCTTTTGTATTGCGCAAAAACTTAGTCCGGCTTGCCGTCAACCACACCGGCGGTGTTATCGATCAGGCTTTTGGTGGCCGTCTGGATGAACGACTCGAGCTTCTGCTTGAGCGCCGCTTCGTCAGCCGATGCCGGGATCACTTCACCTTTCGGGTTGGCGCCCAGTTCGTATTGATACAACTTCGGCGGCATCTCTTTGGGCAATACCAGTACGCGATCCGCAGTCAGCAACGCCACCGTCTGATCGCTGCCCGACGGTTTGATCATGCCAAAGCCCTTGTCGCCTTCCGGCAGGTTCAGCAAGTCACGACCCCAGCATTGATGAACCACGTCACCACCGATACGGCCCATGATAGTCGGCACGATGTCGATCTGGGTGCCCACTGTGTGGTCGAGCTGACCAAATTTTTCCTGGACGCCCGGCCCGATCATCAGCATCGGCACGTTGAAGCGGCCCAGGTCCATTTCGGTGATCTGCTGCTCGTTGCCAAAACCATGATCGCCGACGACCACGAACAGGGTTTCCTTGAAGTACGGCTCTTTGCGGGCCTGTTCAAAGAACTGACCCAACGCCCAGTCGGAGTAGCGCATGGCGGTCAAGTGTTCGTTGAGGTTGCCACGATCGGTCACAGGCTTCACCGGCAATGGCGTCGGCAAGGCGTACGGCGTGTGGTTGGACAGCGTTTGCAGCAAGGCATAGAACGGCTTTTTGTCCTTGCCATCGCGGGCCTTCAACTCCTCCAGACCACGGTTGAACATGTCCTGGTCGGACACGCCCCAGGTCGGATCGGAGAACACCGGGTTGACGAAGTCATTACGCCCGATGAAATTGGTCATGCCCTGGTTGCTGAAGAAACCCGACTGGTTGTCCCAGGCGAAGTCGCCGTTGTAAACGTACACATCATCGTAGTCACGGGCGCTGAGCAACTGCGGCAGACCGGACAGTTTATGGCTGCCTTCAGGCGTCTGCATCAGGTATTCGAAACCCGGCAAGTTCGGGAAGCAGGCCATGGTGGCGAACATACCCTGGTGGGTATGGGTGCCGTTGGAGAAGAAACGGTCGAACAACAGACCTTCTTTCGACAGTTTGTCGAAGTACGGTGTGATTTCACCCGGACGCCCCAGAGCACCCACCGAGTGACCGGCGAAGCTTTCCATCAGGATCACCACGACGTTCTTGATCGGCAGTGTCTTGTTGGTGTCGGGGCTGTAGTTGCGACGCACCGCGGCAGTCTCGGGATCGACCAGCTTGTCGCTCGGGGTCAGCAACAAATCGCGCAGGGTCTGCTGGGCCAAAGGCTGCGGCAGCGTTGCCTTCCAGACATTGTCGCGATGTTCGGACATCCGGCTCTTGGCCGCCGCGATCAGCGATAGTGTGCCGTTGAGGCCCAGCTGGTTGGCGAAATTCGAATCGGTGGTGTAAACGTCACCCCAACGCAGGGGTGGGCCCTGACGCAGGGTGCCACGAGCGGCGACCACGCAGACCAGCAGGCAGACCACGAACACCACACCGCGCGCATACCACGGAGCGACCTGCCGCGTACTAATGCTGCCACCGCTGAACGGCCCGCGAGGACGCGTGGCGCGGTCGGCGCCCTTGAACGCGAGGGTCAGAATCAACGTGCCCACGGCCCAGGCCAACAGGTAGCGAACCACCGGAAAACCGTACCAAAGCATGCTCATCACGGTTTTCGGGTCTTCTTTCACGTACTGGAAGACCAGGCCGTTGAGGCGCTGGTGGAACTCGCGGTAAAAGTCCATCTCCATCAGGCCGAGGAACAGCGCGATGCTCGAGGCAACGGTCAGCCATAGCCGGAAGAATCCGCGGGCAGCCATCGCCCGGGCGCTGAACAATGCCAGCAGCAGCGGAATGCTGAGGTAAACCACCAGACGCAAGTCGAAACGCAGGCCGTTGGCGAACGCTTCCAGAAAGGTCGAAGCCGGTGTATCGAGGATCATCGAGCGGTTGTAGACCAGCAGCGCCACGCGCAGCAGGCTGAACATGACCATCATGACCAGGGCACACAACAGTGTGTAGGCCAGATGCGATTTGACGGTCGGTTGCAGCAGGCGACTAGAAGCTCGCTGCTGACTCAGGGCGTCCGGGTTTGCCATGTCGTTTTAGGACCCATTGGAAGTTGAAGTTTCAAAAATACAGCGGTGCCTTGCCTGATGCCGGTCGGTTAAGCGAGCAGACCCTGTGGGAGCGGGCTTATGTGGCGAGGGGGCTTGCCCCCGTTCGAGTGCGCAGCGCTCGCAAATTTTTGGGTCCGCTGCGCGGCCCAACGGGGGCAAGCCCCCTCGCCACAAGCCCGCTCTCACATGAATTGCGCTTGACCAACCGGCATCAGCTGTCTCGCCCTCTGTTGGCCATCCTCGGCCCGGGGCGTGCGCGGTGCGCAAATGTTGCACGATCAACCGCGGCATTACCATTGATTACTAACCCGCAGGCCGACTGTCGCTTGTAGCGCTCTGGGACAAGAGACGTGACGCAAAGTTGCGGAGACGGACTGGTTGGGCGCGGGTGAATTGTCTTGGAGACTTTGTGAAAATTTCGTTCAACGCATATCCAGAAACAAAATAAAGCCGTGATACTGAACCTGTGGCGAGGGAGCTTGCTCCCGCTGGACTGCCAAGCAGTCCCATTTTTGGGGCCACTGCGCGGCCCAGCGGGACCAAGCTCTCTCGCCACAGGTTATTCATCGGGGTGTTTGTCGAACAGGCCATATCAAAAGAGTTGGGTGGTTATTTCTCGGCGCGTTCTTTCAGGGCTTTGAGGGTATTGAACGGCGCATCGACCACAAACTTGTTGGCCAGCCACGACGGCACGCTGCCGCCGGGTTCGGTATGGGCTTGATAAGTCACTTCGACTTGATCGCCCTTAGGAACGAGCTTCCAGAAACCTTTGACCTGGGCGACCCGTACAAAACCTTTTTCTTCCGGAAGGTACTTCGGCTGTCCTTCCAGCTCGCGGGTCAGGCTGCCATCGGCGCCTTCAACGGTGGTGACATGCAACACGGAGTCGCGAGGAGTGACCGGCCAAGGGGTATTGAACTGGGTGTAGGTCCAGCTCTGGTTACCTTCATGCTTGAGCAACTTCTGAGTCTTGCACTCGTGAATCCATGCACAGGCACCCGGCACGTCTTCCTGCAATGCACGCAGTTTGGCCATGGTGGTCTTCATGACGGTCACGCCACGGTAAGCCTTGTATTGGGAACCGGCCACTTCACTCAAGGACACCTTGATGCCCTCTTCTTCCTTGGCGGTTTTCCATTCTTCGGCCTGGGCCGTGGAGGCCAGCAAAACCGTCAAACCACACAGCACAGCGATACGATGCAGCGAACCCATAGTCTTATTCCTTATTGTTGAAGTTCCGTTCGTTGAACACATCACGCGGCCGTCATTTGCTCCCACCAGCCCAGCAACTTGATCGCTTCGTCGCTGCTGCTTCCACAGACCTCGACATCGGCTTCAAATGCCGAACACACCGCAGGACGTTCCGGCTTGCCGAAAATGCTGCACAGGTTATCGGCAGACAGCTGTACGCAACGTTCTCCGGCGGCTTTGCCATTGGGCATTCCGGGAATCGGCGAACTGATGGAAGGGGCAATGCAACAGGCGCCACAGCCTTCACGGCATCTCATGACGACAAGCTCCTCGCGACGGGTAAAGGGACGTGGCACAGAGTAACGGCTAAAACGACTGTTTTAAATTACCTGAGCCCAGGTTTTTTCGCTCAAACGAACGTGACTGACCAGTCTCCGACAAAGTGTCTGGTCCGCGGGTCACGAATGGGAGGGATTTACTGCTTGAACTCGAATTCCAGCGCCGCGCCTTCAACTTCCCGACGCTCTTCATTGCGCAGTTGCAGCTGCATTTCGTTGCTGAGCAAACGACCGTTGAGCTGGAACGGGCTGCTCTTGTCACCGAACATTTGCGGCAACAGCGCATCGTGTCGGGGCAACTGTACCGTGCCGACCGGCTTCAGTTCTTCGACCATGTCCTTGGGCAAGCTCAAATCGAGATTTGCCGAAGGGAGTTTGGTTTTCACGACTTCACTGGCCGGTTTCGACTTGGAAGCAATGGGGGAACGTTTTTTGACCGCTGCAGCTTTCTTTTTGACCGGTGTGGCCTTTTTGACCGGTGCTGCTTTTTTCGCGGTTGTGCTGGCTGACGGTTTTTCCTGAACGGAAGCCGCCATGACGCCTTCCGGGTGACAGGTCATTAACAGGCAGATCAACAACCAGGCGGCAGAAAAAATCGGCTTCATGGACCCAACGCGTGAACGACAGAAGGCTATATGCTCGCCTGTTGGAGACGACAAGACAAGCGGCCAGTTCAGAACTGCCCAGCTGCTCAAAAACCGCTCGCCGTCTCCTGACAAAGTTGCGTCGCCAGCAACCCCAACGTCATCAATGCACGCTCGGCCTCGCGGTTCCAGGGGATGCCACAGTTCAGGCGAATGCAGTGATTGAACTGCTCGGTATTACTGAAAATCAGCCCCGGCGCAATGCTGATGCCCTGCTGCAACGCACGCACATGCAGTTCCTGCGTGTTGACCCGCCCCGGCAAGCTGACCCACAGAATGAAGCCACCGGTGGGCCGGGTCATCTGTGTGCCTTCCGGGAAGTACTGCTGCACCGCCAGCTGAAAAGCACTGAGGTTCTTGCGGTACTCCTGACGGATGTAGCGCAAATGCCGGTCGTAACCGCCGTTCTCCAGATAGGCCGCGATGCCCATTTGCGTGACGCTGCAGGCTGAATGGGTACTGAAGGTCTGCAAGCGCTGGATTTCCTGCTGGTACTTGCCGGCAATCATCCAGCCGATGCGCACACCGGGCGACAGGGTCTTGGAGAAGCTGGAGCAATAGATCACCCGATCCAGACGGTCATAGGCCTTGAGCGATTTGGTGCGGCCCTGCTCGAACATCAGCTCGCCGTAAATATCGTCTTCGACGACCTGGATATCGAAATCCGAGGCCAGGCGCAGCAATTGTTTCTGCCGCTCTTCGGGCATGGTGCCGCCCAGAGGATTGCTCAGGCGCGTGGTCAGCACCAGCGCCTTGATCGACCACTGGTTGGCCGCCAGCTGCAAGGCCTCGAGGCTCATGCCGGTGGCTGGATCGCTAGGGATCTCGATGACTTTCAGCCCCAGCAGGTCGGCCAGTTGCAGCAAACCGTAATAGGTCGGCGACTCGGCCGCGATCAGATCACCCGGCCGGGTCAACACGCGCAGAGACATCTGCAACGCATCGACGCAGCCGTGGGTGATCACCACTTCCGATGGATCGACCACCACGCCGGCATCGCGCATGCGGATCGCCACTTGCCGACGCAACGGCTCGAAACCGGGGCTGAACATGTAGCTGAACGCCCGCGGGCTATGGAAACGGGTGACTTTGGCCAGTTGCTGATGCAGCGCCCGCACCGGTAAGTAGTCGACGCTTGGTACGGCGGCGCCCAACGGGAAGACGCCTTCGCGGCGGGATTCAACCAGGACTTGCTGAATGATGCTGCTGCGGGTGACGAGGCCAGGTCGCTCAACCCGGGCAATGTCCGGGGTTGGCGCCGTGAGCGCTGGCGTCTGGTGCACGTAGTAACCGGATTGCGGCCGGGCACGGATCAGCCCCTGATCCTCAAGGTTGGCGTAGGCCTGCAACACCGTTGCATGGCTGACGTTGAGCTGCGAGCTCATCTTGCGCACCGAAGGCACGCGCTCCCCGGGTTGATAGACACCGCGGCGGATGTCTTCGGCCAGTTGCTGAGCAATTCGTTGATAGAGCAAGAGATTGGTCATGACGCAGCACTCGATTTCACGGGCATTTTATTCTTGTGTGAAACAATACCGGAACAGTTTGGAAGTGTACTGGGACAGTTGTCACAATAGTCGACCGTACAGTGCATTGTCAGCAAAAACTGTACTGTTTTTATGGAGAGTATTGCGCTGATTGGCAGGCACAAAAAAACCCGGCACTGCTGACAGGCCGGGTTGTAGGAGCTGTCGAGTGAAACGAGGCTGCGATCTTTCCAGGCCCACTTGAGTATCAAGAGCAAGATCAAAAGATCGCAGGCTCCGCCAGCTCCTACCTGGCGGCGCCGAGCTGGCCTTTTTCGTCGGAGAACACAATTTCCACTCGACGGTTCTGCGCACGCCCGCGCTCGGAAGCGTTCACGTCCACCGGGTATTCATCGCCGTAGCCTTCGACTTTGATACGTTTGTCGTCGATGCCCAGGTCCATCAGCACATCCGCCACCGATTGCGCACGGTCGCGGGACAGCTTGAGATTTTCCTGTTTACCGCCAGTGCTGTCGGTATAGCCCTCGATCCGCACCACGCGCTTGGGATTGAGCTGCAAGAACTGGACGATCTTCAGCACCACGCGGTTTGCCGAGCTTTTCAGCTCTGCTTCACCGGTATCGAACAGCACATCGCCCAAGGTCATCACCAGACCACGGTCGGTTTGGGTGGTCGCCAGCGCCACGATCTGCTCTTCGAGCCACTTGCCCTGTTGCTGCACGCTGAGCAGCTTGGACTCACGCAGGGCCAATTGCAGGCGCTGACGCTCGAGTTCGAGCTTCGCCGCGCGTTCTTCGTTGAGCACTTGATTAGTGTGTTCCCGGGCGATTTCGCTGTAGCGCTGGCTCAGGTAGGCGTAATGCACAACGTCCGAACCGCTGCCCCAGTAGCTGGACAGACGATCGGCGCGGGCCAGGGATTCGCCGGCACGGATCACGTCTTTGGGCGCAATGCGCAGCACGTTGGAGTCTTCCTTGACCTTCTGGAAGTCGGTGCCGGCCTGCTGCAATGCGGTTTCGCTGTGTTGACCGGCGCAGCCATAAAGGCTTGCGCAGCCAGCCAGGATCAAGCCGCCGAGTGCTTTGGTCTTCAGGCTCATTGGGCATCTCCCAGTTGCTTGCGCAGGCGAGTGATGCGGGTATTGAGCACGTTCAACTGCTCCTCGCTCTTGAGGGTCAGAACCCGGGCTTCGGCCAGACGCGCGTCCAGCTCGGCCTGTTCGGCCCGCATGCGCGCATTCTTGAAGGACTGGTCGGCCATGTTGCCCTTGGCACGCTTGAACTTGTCTTCAGCCAGTTTCAGTTCCGGCACTTCGTCGGCGGTAGCACCCACGGCCTTGGCTTGTTCGAGTGCCTGTTCGGTCAGGCGTATTTGTTCATTCGGCGCCGGGTCGGCTGCACAACCCGCCAGAGCCAGAACGGCCAGGGCAGCGAAAAGAGGTCGAATACTCACTAAAAATCCCTACTGTTTTGGGGTACTGACAGGTTGTGGCTGCGGTTGTGAACGTTGCGTTTTCCAACGCTCGATATTGCGCAGCAGCGCAGCTTCCGTCAGTCCGGACGCGGGCAATTCTGTCATCTTTTTGGCCAGCTGTCCGCGCAACCAAGGATCGTTGCAGGCAGAGTTATGGGAAACCGCGAGATACAGGCCGGGTTTGTCGATGGGTTGTGGGTGAGCCATCAAGTCATCGGCCATGCCCAGCGTTTGCACCATGGCCATGCCCGAGTAGCGTCCGGCGAGGACAAATTCCACCTCGTTCAGCAGCAATTTCTGAAAGGCCTGGGTCAGATTGGGCGTGCGCACCAGGGTCAATTGCTGCTCGGCGAAAGTGCCGAACGAGGGGGTCACTCGAGCCTTTTCCGACAAGGCACCGGGATGACCGTGAAGGTCTTGCGCTTCGTTGTAGACCAGTAACGAGTCGTTACGGGTCCAGACCAGATAATCGTTTTCCAGCAGCGGTGGATGGATGTAATCCAGATTTTCCAGCTCACTGACCATCAATGGCGCATCGGCCAGCATGTCCATGCGCCCGCTGCGCACTTCGTCCAGGGCCTGGGAGCGTTTGCCGGCATAAAGCAGCTCGACCTTGATGCCCAACTCCCCCGCCACTTGCTGCAACAGGTCGGCGCTCGCGCCTATCAGGTACTTGGGGTTATGCGGGTCTTGCCACAGGTACGGCGGCGCGTCCGGGCTGCCGGTCACCACCAGGCGCTCGCATTTGCCCGCGGCTATGGATAGCCCCGGCAACAGCGTCAGCCCCAACAGTAATGACCAGCCACATACGCGGCGCAAATCCATGACGACACTCCCTACAACCCAATATTTTCGCAAAAAAAAGCCCGACCAAAAGGTCGGGCTCTTTATAAGTCAAGCTGCCGGATTAGACCAGCTTCTCGAACTCGGGGATAGCTTCGAACAGGTCTGCCACCAGGCCATAATCGGCCACCTGGAAGATCGGCGCTTCTTCGTCCTTGTTGATCGCAACGATCACTTTGGAGTCTTTCATGCCGGCCAGGTGCTGGATCGCGCCGGAAATACCGACGGCAATGTACAGCTGTGGAGCAACGATCTTGCCGGTCTGACCGACTTGCATGTCGTTGGGTACAAAACCTGCGTCGACCGCGGCGCGGGAAGCACCGACGGCAGCACCCAGCTTGTCGGCCAGGGCGTACAGGTGTTTGAAGTTGTCGCCATTCTGCATGCCGCGACCGCCGGAAACGACGATTTTGGCAGCGGTCAGTTCCGGCCGATCGGACTTGGCCAGTTCTTCACCAACGAAGCTCGAAGTGCCAGCGTCGTGAGCAGCCGCAACTGCTTCAACGGCAGCCGAACCACCTTCAGCAGCAACCGGGTCGAAACCGGTGGCACGCACGGTGATCACTTTGACTGCAGCGTTGGACTGTACGGTAGCAATGGCGTTACCGGCGTAGATCGGGCGCTTGAAGGTATCAGCGCTTTCGACCGAGATGATCTCGGAGATCTGGTCAACGTCCAGGGTCGCGGCAACGCGCGGCAGGATGTTTTTGCCGTTCGAAGTAGCGGCAGCCAGGATGTGGCTGTAAGCCTTGCCCCCCGCTTCTTGAACAAGAGCAGCAACCAGCGGAGCAACGTTCTCCGGCAGTTGATGAGCGTAAGCGGCGTTGTCGGCCACCAGCACTTTGGCCACACCAGCGATTTTCGCAGCGGCTTCAGCCACGGCGCCAGCGCCCTGACCTGCAACCAGAACGTGGATATCACCACCGATCTTGGCAGCAGCAGCCACAGTGTTCAGCGTGGCCGGGGCCAGTACTTTGTTGTCGTGTTCAGCAATAACCAAGATAGTCATTTAGATTACCTTCGCTTCGTTTTTCAGTTTCTCGACCAGTTCAGCCACCGACTTGACCTTGATACCCGCGCTGCGTGCAGCCGGCGCTTCGACTTTCAGGGTCTTGTTGGTGGAGGCGGTGGAAACGCCCAAAGCGTCCGGAGTCAGCACTTCGAGAGGCTTCTTCTTGGCTTTCATGATGTTTGGCAGAGACGCGTAGCGCGGCTCGTTCAAACGCAGGTCGGTGGTGACGATGGCCGGCAGTTTCAGGGAAACTGTCTGCGCGCCGCCGTCGATTTCACGGGTCACGGCAACGCTGTCGCCGGACACTTCGACTTTCGAAGCGAATGTGCCCTGACCGTAGCCGCTCAATGCAGCGAGCATCTGGCCAGTCTGGTTGTTGTCGCTGTCGATGGCTTGTTTGCCGAGGATCACCAGCTGAGGCTGTTCCTTGTCGACAACAGCTTTCAACAACTTGGCAACGGCCAGGGAAGTCAGATCTTCAGCGGATTCGACGAGGATGGCGCGGTCGGCACCCAGAGCCAGCGCGGTGCGCAGTTGCTCTTGAGCGGTGGACGGGCCGATGGAGACGACGACGATTTCAGTCGCAACGCCTTTCTCTTTCAGACGTACGGCTTCTTCCACTGCGATTTCGCAGAACGGGTTCATCGACATCTTGACGTTAGCGAGGTCGACGCCGGAATTGTCCGCCTTGACACGAACCTTGACGTTGTAATCCACAACGCGTTTGACAGCTACAAGAACCTTCATGGATTCCTCGTTACTCTCCGGTGAAAAGAAAGTCGCCTAGGCGAACCTGGCGGTTGATGCTCATCGGCGCAAGGGCACCTCTAAAAACGCTGGCAGGTGTATCGGGTGAACGTTGCTCACGAAGCTGATAACCGTTCGTCAGTGGTGACCGACAAGTCATTCATAATCGCGGCGTGTAAACTGCGCGCCTGACCTGTGCTACGCATCACCTTGTACTGCCATCGCCCTGTCTTTAGAGGTGCTCTTGAAACCAACAGTCAGCCTACGGCGAGCGCAAAACCGCCCGTATCTTGACCGGAACACCTATTCCGGTCAATACGGCAAAATGGCCAGTCATAAGCCGCGTGACTTTGATTTCTCTGGCTTTGAGCCCATTCAAACAAACGTTTGTATTGGACGCTAGGAGTGGTGTAGATATAATGCGCCACCTAGAGAGAAAGGTGGGTCATCCATTGTCCCTTCCGGCAGTTACCGGAGGAAATAATGGATGCAACGCCAAACCTCCAATTAGAAAAAAAACTGTTGAGCCTTGAGTAGGAGATAGCCTGTGGAACGCGAATACATGGAATTCGACGTGGTCATCGTCGGTGCCGGCCCCGCTGGCCTGTCCGCCGCCTGCCGTTTGAAGCAGAAGGCCGCCGAAGCCGGTAAGGAAATCAGCGTCTGCGTGGTCGAAAAAGGCTCCGAAGTCGGCGCTCACATTCTGTCCGGTGCCGTGTTCGAACCACGTGCCCTGAACGAACTGTTCCCGGACTGGAAAGAACTCGGCGCGCCGCTGAATACGCCAGTTACACGCGATGACATCTTCGTTCTGAAAAACGCCGACAGCGCGCAGAAGATTCCTGACCTCTTTGTGCCCAAGACCATGCACAACGAAGGCAACTACATCATCTCCCTGGGCAACCTGTGCCGCTGGCTGGCCCAGCAGGCCGAGAACCTGGGCGTTGAAATCTACCCGGGCTTCGCCGCGCAGGAAGCACTGTTCGACGAGAACGGTGTAGTTCGCGGGATCATCACCGGCGATCTGGGCGTTGACCGCGAAGGCAATCCGAAAGAAGGCCTGTACACCCCAGGCATGGAACTGCGTGCAAAGTACACGCTGTTCGCCGAAGGTTGCCGCGGCCATATCGGCAAGCAGCTGATCAAGCGCTTCAACCTCGACAGCGAAGCCGACGCCCAGCACTACGGCATCGGCCTGAAAGAAATCTGGGAAATCGACCCGGCCAAGCACCAGCCAGGCCTGGTGGTCCATACCGCCGGTTGGCCGCTGGACATCATGGGCACCGAGAACACTGGGGGCTCGTTCCTCTACCACCTGGAAAACAACCAGGTGGTGGTCGGTCTGATCGTCGATCTTTCCTACAGCAACACCTTCCTGTCGCCGTTCGACGAGTTCCAGCGCCTCAAGCATCACCCGGTGCTCAAGCAGTACCTGGAAGGCGGCAAGCGCATCAGCTACGGCGCGCGTGCTATCTCCAAAGGCGGCTTGAACTCGCTACCGAAAATGGTCTTCAAGGGCGGCGCGCTGATCGGTTGCGACCTCGGCACGCTGAACTTCGCCAAGATCAAAGGCAGCCACACCGCGATGAAGTCCGGCATGCTCGCCGCTGACGCCGTGGCCGACGCGCTGTTTGCTGAAAAGGACGGCACCGAAGAGCTGACCACTTACGTCGACGCCTTCAAGAAGAGCTGGCTCTACGACGAACTGTTCGCCAGCCGCAACTTCGGCCCGGCGATGCACAAATTCGGCCCGATTCTCGGCGCGGCGTTCAACTACATCGACCAGAACTGGTTCGGCGGCAAACTACCGTTCACCCTGCGCGACACCAAGCCCGATTACGCTTGCCTGAAACTGGCAGCCGACTGCAAGAAGATCGACTACCCGAAACCGGACGGCAAGATCAGCTTCGACAAACTCAGCTCGGTGTTCATCTCGGGTACCAACCACGAAGAAGAACAGCCTTGCCACCTGAAGCTGGCCGACGCGAGCATTCCGATCGGCAAGAACCTGCCGATGTACGATGAACCTGCCCAGCGTTACTGCCCGGCCGGCGTGTACGAAGTGGTGACCCAGGAAGACGGCGAGAAGCGCTTCCAGATCAACGCCCAGAACTGCGTTCACTGCAAGACCTGCGACATCAAGGACCCTGCACAGAACATCACCTGGGTGGCGCCGGAAGGCTCTGGTGGCCCGACTTACCCGAACATGTAAGTCAAATCGCTGAACATCAAGGCTCCCTAAATGGGGGCCTTTTTGTTGCCCGCAATTCAAGCGTCAACACAAGACCTTGTGGGAGCGGGCTTGCCCGCGATGACGGTTTATCATCCAACATCAAAGTCGACTGACCCACCGCAATCGCGGGCAAGCCCGCTCCCACAGGGATTCGTGGCGTATCAGGCTGCCCGCTCATCCCCAGGATTGCGCTCAAAGTAACGCTTGTACTCACGACTGAACTGCGACGTGCTCTGATACCCCACCCGATGCGCCACCTGGGCCACGCCCAACCCCTCTCCCAGCAACAACTGCTGGGCCCTGAGCAAGCGCAAACGCTTCAAATACTGCACCGGCGACAACAAAGTGCTGCGTTTGAAATGCTCATGAAACGTCGACGCGCTCATGTTCGCGCAACTGGCCAGGGTCTCGACGTTCAGCGGCTCGGTGTAATGCGCATGCAGATGACTTAGGGACGCCGCGATCCGTGCGAACTGCCCCTGTTGCTCCACCAACGCTCGCAACACATCGGCTTGCGGACCGCGCAACGCCACGAACAACAATTCACGCAAGCGCGCCGTGCCCATGATCTGGCACTCCAGCGGATCGTGCAGGCAGCGCAACAACCGTTCCACACAACCGCGCATGGCATCGTCGAGCACCGCCGAGGTCATGGACTCGGGCGTCTGTGCGGGAACAGTGCGCCCCGGCGACAGCCCCATGGCCAGCACCAACTCACCGAGCATCACCCGGTCAATGGCGATGGAAACGCCCAGCATCGGGCCATCCGGAGCCGAAAACGTTTCGCACTCGAAGGGCACCGGCAACGCCTGAATCAGGTAATGCCCGGCACCATATTCCAGCGTACGCGGCCCCAGATACGCCAACTTGCTGCCTTGGGCGATGATGACCAGGCTTGGCTCGTAGATTTGCGGGCCACGGGCCATATCACAACTGGCGCGCAAAACCTGCACGCCCGGCAACGTGGTAGGAGCGAAACCGTCTCGGGTGGTCAGAGGCTTAATCAGCGAAACCAGCGTGGCATTGGCATCGAGATGACGGGTCAACAACATGAGGAGCTCTTCACAAAAAAAGTCGCGAAAAAAGGGATGAAAACATCATCGCAGGTCTGATGGCCAATGCACTCCATCAAACGCACATGCCGGAGGATTAGGCATGACACCCGGAGGAATCGCCATGGCCGGTAACCCGTGCGGTGCCCAGAATTGCTCGCCTCACCTGTCACTGCTTTTGCGAGGTTCACCATGTACACCGCCATCGGATACGCCGCTCAGTCAGCCACCACTCCCCTCGCCCCGATGAAATTCGAACGCCGCAGCCCACGGGCCGACGACGTTGCGATCGACATTCTTTACTGCGGCGTCTGCCATTCCGACATCCATCAGGCACGCAACGAATGGGGCATTGCTGTTTACCCGCTGATGCCCGGCCATGAGATCGTCGGAAAAGTCACCGCGGTCGGTGCGAATGTTACCCAACACAAAGTCGGCGATCTGGTCGGCGTCGGCTGCATGGTCGACTCGTGCCGCCACTGCGAAGCCTGCAAGGCGGATCTGGAGCAATACTGCCTTGAAGGCCCGACCATGACGTATGCCACCCCGGACCGGGTCGATGGCAGCAACACCATGGGCGGTTACTCCGACAGCATCGTGGTCCGCGAGCACTTTGTCGTGCGTATCCCGGAGAAACTCGATCCGGCCAGCGCCGCGCCGATTCTGTGCGCCGGCATCACCACCTACTCGCCGCTCAAGCACTACGGCGTCAAGGCCGGCGACAAGGTCGGGATTCTCGGTATGGGTGGCCTCGGTCACATGGGCATCAAGTTCGCCAAGGCAATGGGCGCTGAAGTGACGTTGTTCACCCGCTCGGCGAGCAAGGCTGAAGAAGGTCGTCGTCAAGGCGCGGACCACGTGATCGTGTCCACCGACGCAGAACAGATGAAAGCCGCCGCAGGACATTTCGACTTCCTGCTGGACACCATTCCGGTGCAGCACGACCTCAATCCCTACCTCGATACGCTGCGTTTCGACGGCGTACACATTCTGGTGGGCTTGATTGAACCGATCGATCCACCGGTTCACGCTGCCAAACTGGTATTGGGTCGTCGTGTGCTGGCCGGCTCGCTGATTGGCGGCATCGCCGAAACCCAGGAAGTGCTGGATTTCTGCGCAGAGCACGGCATCACCTGCGACATCGAAATGCTCGACATCCGCCAGATCAACGAGGCTTACACCCGCATGATTGCCGGTGACGTGAAGTACCGCTTTGTCATCGACATGGCGACGCTGAAGGTTTAAACCTTCAAGCCGAGCTCCGCCGACAGCCGGGCTGTGACCCCTTTGATCAGGGGAATCAGCTCGGCCATTTTTTCCAATGGCATGTACGGCACGGTGCTGGCGATGCTGATACCGGCGACGATGCGCTTGCTGGCATCGCGGATCGGCGCCGCCACGCAGCGGATCGACGGTTCGTTGTCTTCCAGATCGAACGCGTACCCGCCGGCCACGTACTCGATCATGCGCTGCTGAAACTGCTCCCAGGATTGCTCCGGGTGCTGTGGCCAGAACTGATTTTTCCCACCCACCGGCAAGCTGATTTCGTACAGCCGTTGCCATTCTTCCTGCGTGTCATCGAGCATCAACGCCTTACCGATCCCGGTACGCGCCAATGGCATGCGATGACCGACTCGCGAACGCATTTCCGGACCGTTGCGCCCGGGATTTTTATGCAGGTACAGCACCTCGTCGCCTTCACGAATCGCCAGATGAATGGTGTCGCCGGTCAACGCCGACAACTCATCCAGATACGGCCCCGCCAGCGTTACCAGCGGCAGCTCTTCACGAGCCTGGAAACCCAGCTCGATCAGTTTCGGCCCCAGCAGATAACCGACTTGCGGCACCACCCGCAGATAACGCTCATCCACCAGGCAACTGGCCAGACGATGAGTGGTGCTGCGCGTCGTGCCGATCAGCCGGGCGATTTCCTTGAGATCGCGGGCGCCACTGGCCACGGCCTGAACCACACCCAGGCCACGAAGCAGTGTCTGGGTGCCAGTCGGCGCAGCGTCCTTGGCGATTTTTGGGGCGTCTTCCTGCATATCCAGCCTTTACCGTTGAGCGAGTGAACGGGCGGCATTATGGTCGCCCGATGGCCGCGACTACAACTTGATACGCTCGACCTTGCCCACCAGCAACACGTAGGAAAGCGCACCCAACAACGCCAGAACCGAGATATAGGTAATCGCCGGGGCAAACGAATCACCGGAAGCGAGGAAGCCGATGACGATGGGCGTGGTGATCGCCGCCAGGTTGCCGATGAAATTGAACACCCCACCGGTCAATCCAAGCAAGCGCGCCGGGGCCAGTGTCGACACCAACGACCAGGTAATCGAAGCCAGGCCGTTGCCGAAAAAGGCCAACGCGAGGAAGGCAATCACCAGCGGCGTCGATTCAACAAAGTTGGCACCGATGATCGAAGTGGAGATCAGCAGGCCGCCAATGATCGGCAACTTGCGGGCGAAACCCACTGTGTAGCCGCGACGAATCAAAAAGTCCGAGAAGAACCCCGAACACAGCACGCCGACGAAGGCCGCCAGAAACGGTAGCGACGCCAGCAAGCCAGACTTGATGAAGTCCATGCCGCGATATTTCACCAGGTAGGTCGGGAACCACGTCAGGAAAAACCACAGGGTCGAGTTGAGGCAGAACTGACCGAGGTAGATACCCCAGAGTTTGCGTTTGGTCAGAACGATGCCGAGATCGGTCCAGCTGAATTTCGCCTTGGCCTTCGCGGTTTCTGCCTGGATATCCACTAAGCCGCCGCCTTCGCGGATCAATTCGATTTCAGCGTCGTTGGCGCCCTTGAAATCACGCGGTTCGCGATACACCGCGTACCAGATCACCGCCCAGATAATGCCCACCACGCCAGTGCTGACAAACACCATGTGCCAGCCATATTGGTGCTGCAGCCAGGCCAATACAGGCGTCAGGAACGCCAGACCAACGAATTGCCCGGACGTGTAGAAACCAATGGCCGTGGCACGTTCGCGCTCGGGGAACCAGGTCGTCACCACGCGGCTGTTGATCGGATACGCCGGCGCTTCCAGCGCACCGACGGCCATGCGCAGCACGAACAGTGCGATGAAACTGGCAGCGAAGCCAAGCATCACCGTGGCCAGTGACCACAGCAACAGCGCGACGCTGTACAGAATGCGCGGCGGTACCCGATCCACCAGCCAGCCACCGGGAATCTGCATGGCGGCGTAGGTCCAGCCAAAGGCTGAGAAGATCAGCCCGACGTGGATCGGATCGATGCCCAGATCGCTGGTCAGCGCCGGGGCGGCAATCGACAGGTTGCTGCGGTCCAGGTAGTTGATCACCACCGTGATGAACAACAGGACCATGATGAAAAACCGCTTGCGGCTCGGCGTCACCAACGACGCCTGCCCGGTGAGGGTTTGCGGTTGCATGGGGGGGTGCCTCTTCTTATGTTTATTGAGGTCAATTTGAAGACTTGCGGTGTACCCTGTGGGAGCGGGCTTGCCCGCGATGGCGGCGGTACATTCAGCATTGATGTGACTGACAAGACGCTATCGCAGGCAAGCCCGCTCCCACAGGGATTTGTGTTGAGTCAGGAGGAAATCACCACTCGGCAAAACTACCATCGGCATGGCGCCAGATCGGGTTGCGCCAGCGGTGGCCTACGGCGGCGCGTTCGATCACGTATTCCTCGTTGATCTCGATGCCCAGGCCAGGCCCGTTGGGTATTTTCACGAAGCCCTTGTCGTAGTCGAACACCCGCGGATCCTTCACATAATCGAGCAGGTCATTGCTCTCGTTGTAATGGATGCCCAGGCTCTGTTCCTGGATGAACGCGTTGTAGCAAACCGCGTCCAGTTGCAGGCATGCCGCCAGGGCAATCGGACCCAACGGGCAATGCAGCGCCAGTGCCACGTCGTAGGCTTCGGCCATGTTGGCGATCTTGCGGGTTTCGGTGATGCCACCTGCGTGGGAGGCATCGGGCTGGATGATGTCGACGTAGCCTTCGCTGAGCACCCGCTTGAAGTCCCAACGCGAGAACAACCGCTCGCCGAGGGCAATCGGTGTGCTGGTCAGCGGTGCCAGTTCTTTCAGCGCTTCGTAGTTTTCGCTGAGTACCGGCTCTTCGATGAACATCAGTTTGTACGGGTCGAGTTCCTTCATCAGCACCTTGGCCATGGGCTTGTGCACCCGACCATGGAAGTCCACGCCGATGCCGACATTCGGGCCGACGGCATCGCGTACGGCGGCGACGTTGGCCAAAGCCAGGTCGACCTTCTCGAAGGAATCGAGGAATTGCAGTTCTTCGGTGCCGTTCATTTTCACCGCCGTGAAACCACGGCTGACCGCTTCTTTCGCGGCGCGAGCGGTGTCCGCCGGGCGATCACCACCGATCCATGAATAAACGCGAATCTTGTCCCGCACCTGACCACCCAACAGATCGCTGACCGACACACCCAAAGCCTTGCCCTTGATGTCCCACAACGCCTGGTCGATGCCGGCCAGGGCACTCATGTGGATCGCGCCGCCACGGTAGAAGCCGCCACGGTAGAGCACGGTCCAGATGTCTTCGATGTTGCGTGGGTCTTTGCCGATCAGGTAGTCAGACAACTCCTCAACCGCAGCAGCGACAGTGTGCGCGCGGCCTTCGACCACGGGCTCACCCCAACCGGTCACGCCCTCGTCAGTTTCGACCTTGAGGAAGCACCAGCGCGGCGGAACGATGAAGGTAGTGAGTTTGGTGATTTTCATCTTTTATCTCTCTTATAGATGTAGCGCGCTCGGCGCCAAAAAGTCTTAATGCAGAGCGTTCCATGCAGCGACATACGCCTTGGCGTTTACTGCCACTTGCTCAGGTGTCATGCCCGGTTTGAACAACCCGGAGCCAAGGCCGAAACCTTTGACGCCGGCCTCGACAAACACCTGCATGTTGTCCGGCGTAATCCCGCCTACCGGCACCAGCACCGTCCCTGCCGGCAACACCGCCAGCCAGGCTTTCACAACAGCAGGGCCCATTTGTTCGGCCGGGAACATCTTCAGCACATCCGCCCCTTCGGCCAGCGCCGCAAAGGCTTCGGTCGGCGTCGCCACACCCGGCGACAGGAACAGCCCCGCTGCCTTCGCCGAACGCAACACCTTGGCATCGCTATGAGGCATGACGATCACCTGACCGCCCGCCGCTTTCACTTGCTCTACCTGTTCCGGCGTCAACACCGTGCCCGCCCCGATCAGGCAATCGGCGGGCAAGGTACTGCGCAGGATGCGGATACTTTCGTACGGCTCGGGGGAATTAAGCGGCACTTCGATAACGCGAAATCCGGCCGAGTACAGGACTTCGCCAACAGCTGCCGCTTCTTGCGGACGCAGGCCACGCAGGATCGCGATCAGACCGTTTTGTGCCAGTGCTTGCTTGAGCATGTCAGACCTCCAGTCAGGTTTAACGGGATGGGGGTGTCGTGATCAGTCCGGCGGCGACCGCCAACTGCCACAACCCGCGTTCGGTGGCCTGCTCGGCCAGGGTCACTCGGGCAAAACCGCAGGCGTCGAGCACCCGGCTGTAGCGGGCGCAGAGTTGGGTGTTGCCGATGAGGATGATCGAAGGCAGGTGCACGCTGTTGCGCCGGTGCCGTTGAACGTTGGCCAGGGCCGACAGTTCATGGCCGATCAACAGACCGGACAGATAGTCCGGCTGAGCGACGGCGCTGAGTTCGCCGGTCAGCCCCAGGCTGCGGGCACTGAACAGCGTCGACAGCGGCCCGATCTCGCCGTCCGCCGACAAGGCCACCCGCACGCCACGATCAAACGCTTCGCCATCGAAAGACGCGCCGCGCTGCTGAGTGCGCCCCAGAATGCTGTGTTCACTGAGGACGGCGAAGACTTCGCCAGTCATGAAAGTATCGAAATGCGCGATGCAGCCATCGGCCACTTCCACCCATTTCGAATGGCTGCCCGGCAAGCCGATCAACAGATCGTTGCCCGCCCCGCTCGGCAGATTCTGCAACACGCCGAGGACTTGGGTTTCTTCGCCGCGCATCACGTTCGGCAAGCGCGAACGCTGAATCACGCCCGGCACGATGTGCACATCGACACCGCGAAGACTGCGAACGGTTTGTAGGGAAGTTCCGAGATTGGCGACGTTCGCCGGCGTGTCGCAGTAGGCCGCTTCGCGCCAGCCCTGAGCACTGCCGACCATACCGCAAGCAATCACCGGCAAATCGGGCTGTGCGTCAAGCCAGTCACCGCACGCCTCATCGAAGGCCAATTCAAAACCGTCGGCGCATTCCTGGCCGGCGATGATTCGCGGCGTCTTTGGCAACTGCATGATCCCGGACGACAGCGAACGCTGTTCCAGCACCTGGCCGCCGAAGCCGAGTTTGTAAGCACGTAATGAGGTAGTCCCCCAATCGAGCGCGATCAATTGCGCCAGCATCGCTTCACCTGTTTTGTTTTTTGGCAGTGAGTGAGCTGGACTATAAACCTGGACGAAGGTAAATCTCAATATATAAATATCACTCCCATATTGTGGGATTTACAAGTGTGACAAGATTTTCTCCGACAACGCTCTAAAATGCCGCCCTGCGCCCATGCGGGTGCCAGCCTCCCCGAATATTCAAGGAAGAAACATGAAAACGGCTCTAAAGGTATTGTTGGTCTGCGGTGCGCTCTGGATCAACGCTGTGTTCAGCGCAGCACCAGCATTGAAGGAAGGTGACATCTGGGCCTACAAAACCCGCCCCGGTGAAGAGGCCTCTACGTTGACCATTCTGAAAATCGAAAACTATCCAAAATATGGCAAGGTCGTGCACATCAGGGTCGACGGCATCCGGATGATCAACCCGGTAGTCGGCAATGAATTCAATGAAATGCCTCACCTGCCCTTCCAGGCCAAAGCTCTGCAACGCAGCCTCACTCGCCGTGTGGGTGAGACCGCAGAGATTCCGGATTTCAGTCAGGGGTATACGTACTGGAAAGCGGCCTTCGATGAAGGGAAGGCCGGCGCTTTCAAGATCACCGTACGGCAGACACTTGATGGTTTGCTTAGTGGTAATTGGGAAATGACGGAGTGACAAGGCCGCTTACTCTTTGAAAATTCGGCGAGCCTCATCGGGGAAGTTTGTATTGTTATTTTTTAGCAGCGGCCTTCACCAACTCCCCGGCCGGTACATGCATGACATTTGAGAAATATGTTTTGTACGTAGTGGTATGAACTCTAAACACACAAGAAATATAATCACGACCTTCCAACAATGGGACTAACGTCTCGCCTTGCAAATACTTCTCTCCTCCCTTGCCGCTTTCAGACTCGCTAAAAATCACATCAGCTTTATAGGTTGCTTGTGGATTACCCACAACCTTTTCAACAAAACCGAAACCGGAGCGCCTAATGTGATGCGCCTGAGAGAAATCCATATCATCTTCCAGCGAACATACAAGCCCTTCGCCAATTCGCGACTTGAACAAATCAAGAATCGCTATATCAGACGTAAAATAAATCTGATAGATACTTGTATCTAGAAATTGTTCAGTTTTTGAGTACTGGAGCGTAGCGATAGGCTTTCCGTGATTTAAAGAACAGGCTGAACTCATTAAAATTACAAAAAAAAGAAATAGCTTACGCATCCAAACATCACTCCCTGAAATAGCTTAAAATCGACTCATTGAATATCTGACGAGCCGATTTTCCGGTTGGCAATACCTGCATGAACATTAGATTGGCATCCGCGTGGTTGATATCGACCCTGCCCATGACATTCGGACCTTGGGTGATTTCCCATTGTTCACCGAAGTCTGCAACCAGATCCGAAAAATTCCAATCGACAGCAGCAGCACGTATATTCACCCAGTACTCGGCTTTCGGCTTTGGCTCTCGCTTGTAAATATTTGAAATACCGTAAACAATTTCACCCTCACCTACAGGGTCCAAAGTCATCAGCATCTTTACTTTAAATCCTCTTTCGGTCAATACACTGGATAGATGAGCGCCATTCCACCCACCGAGACTATGACCAACAATGTAAACCGCCGTGGAGCAATTGGGTATCCGACTGATTACATTCTTCTCTAAGTCTTCATCACTAATGAATGCATTATAGCTGAGAGACCACGAAGGACAGCGACTTAATACATTCAACTTTTTTGCGTCCGCAACAGTTACATCACGAACATAACCAATATTATTATTTGGACCAGTAAGATAATAACTTTCTTGATCCCCCGCACCACCGATAAAAAATATAACCAGATCCCGCAATCCAACGGAAACCTGCTTGACGGACTGATCCGTCTTGCATGTGAGCGTATGCGTTTTCACCTCTCTTTTCGCCAAAGGTGCTTCTACTGTCGCGCTTTCATCAGGCATACCTGATCACTCCACAAACAATTTAATAGTTTCAGCCAAATGCGAACTGACGGTATGGGTGAATCCGGACGCATCCGTGATGCCATGCTCCTCACTGCCGTCACCACGCTGAATGGTGTAGGGGTGGTAGGGAACGGGCTCTCCGGTCGCTTCGTTAACCACCTGCAACCTGTCAGTAAAATGCACCGGCATCGGCAACAACCCACTAAACGCCGCCCCTCCGCCACTCTGGCCAATAATCACAGTGCCAGAGCCGCCAACCACCACGTTGCCATGGCCGCCCGTGCTGTCGAGCGTTGCAGCATTAAGGCCGTTGATGAATACCGTGCCAGACACGGCGCCGGTGATCGGGCTGCCGCAAGCGGATTTGTCGGTCATGCGGGCAGCGCCGAGACCGTCGAAGAACACGTCCGGGGAGCCGGCCACGATCGGGTTGGTGCCATGGCCTGGCAACGGGCACGCGGTCGGGTCGGTGACGCGCGCAGCAGGTTTTCCACTCAAGTCAAAGCTCCTTGCTTCTGAGGTTCAGGGTGAGGCTGATAAATATCAATGTCGGTCGCGGCGAAGCACCAACGGTTCTCGACCGGGTCGAACAGCGCATGACAATCGTCATGGCTGTCGGGGGATGAAACGTTGTGAAGGGTTTGCCAAACCTCGGCAACTTGCCATTTCAGATCTGCATCCGAGACGCTATCGAGGTCATTGAGCACGGTGTTGTAGTCGCGCAGGCCGATCCGGTCATAGGACGTCCGCAACAGTCTGGCCATCTGCGGGCCGAAATCGATGTAATGCTCTGCGGTCCATTGGCCGATGTCGGAATAGACGTACCAGCCCATGGGCGACAGCGTGCCGTCGTTCAGTAGCGATTGATCCGCCGGAGCGACGAAGCCACAGCAGACGTGCAGCGTCAGCCAGCCCTAATGTTCCTGGATAAAAGGATTCGGATCGAACGTGCGAAGCGGTATGACACGGTACTCCTCGAGACCGCGACTGCGCGTCATCAACTCGGCGTCCAGACGCGAAACAAACACCTGAATTGCCTTACCGCTCGCGCGGTTGAGGGTGCAAAGGATGTCCACCGGCTGGCGATGGCGGTCGTCCGTGGAGCCGAGGTTTTTCACCAGGCCATACAGACGCATAGTCGCCCGAAGTCCGCTCATCGCCGGTCACTCATTGACGCGGCGAAGGCTCCACGGGCGTGGAGAAAGAGTGCAAAAGGCATTGCAGGTGTCGTCCGTGAGCGCGCAAAGGGCGCACAGAATGCCGGACTAGAGCGGTGCGAACAACTGATTCATGTCAGATAGCCACCAGTAATCAACGTCCCTCGGCAAACTCGCGCAACACCGCCCCATCCATCCGATACCGCACCCACTCTTCCTGCGGCTGTGCGCCGAGGGATTTGTAGAATTCGATCGCCGGTTTGTTCCAGTCCAGCACGCTCCATTCGAAACGGCCGCAGTCATTGGCGCAGGCGACTTTCGCCAGATGGCGCAGCAAGGTTTTACCGGCGCCGCCGCCCCGTTGTTCAGGCGTGATGTAGAGGTCTTCGAGGTACAGGCAGTTGCTGCCCAACCAGGTGGAATAGCTGAAAAAGAACACCGCAAAGCCAATCGGCAAGCCATCGCGCAGGCAGATCAGGCCATGGGCGGTGGCGCCCTCGCTGAACAGGCTACGCTCGATGTCGGCGACGCTGGCGATGACTTCGTGGCGGGCACGTTCGAAGTCCGCCAGTTCAGTGATGAACGCGAGGATTTGCGGAGCATCGCTGGGGGTTGCCGGGCGGATTTCGATCGTCATGAACGTGCCTTGTCAAAAATTGAAAACGCCATACTAAGTCCGCGCGCGGCGCTCGTCACATTTGAAAGCAAAACGTCATGTAGCATTGATGTTTTGTGGCGCTTTGTATGAACGGGCCAGCCTGCGAAATCAGCGTGACTGTACTGACGTCTTCGCGGGCAAGCCCGCTCCCACAGGGTGCTCATTGATCACAAAAACCGAGTCGAATCCAAGGACTTTTATGACCACTGCCGCTTTCGCGCCGCTGCACACTCTGGCTTCTGAACTGCTGCCCCACGCGCTGGAACCTGGCGAGGACGGTGCCCATGATCTGTCGCACTTACAGCGGGTGTGGCACAACGTGCGCACGCTTCATGCAGAAGAAGGCGGTGATCTTGAGGTGCTGCTGGCAGCCGTGCTGTTGCACGATTGCGTGGCGGTAGAGAAGAACTCGCCGCTGCGCTCACAGGCATCACGACTGGCGGCGCAGAAAGCTTCGACAGTTCTGATAGCCATGGACTGGCCTGGCGCAAAAATCACTGCGGTCGTCCATGCCATCGAAGCCCATAGCTTCAGCGCCAACATCACGCCCATCACCCTCGAAGCGAAAATCATCCAGGACGCCGACCGCCTGGACTCCCTTGGCATGCTCGGCGTGGCGCGTACTTTCTACATCGCCGGACGCATGGGCAGTGCGTTGTACGATCCTTTGGACCCAGAGGCAAAAAAACGGGACTACGACGACAAACGTTTTTGCCTCGATCATTTCCAGACCAAGCTGCTGCACCTGGCGGACGGTTTCCAAACGACCACCGGTCAACGTCTGGCACAGATTCGTCACGAACGCCTGAAGGGTTTCATGGAGCAGTTCAAAGAAGAAATCGGTGTCGATTAATCAGCCAGAACGACACCACTCGTCGTTCATCAGGCACCAATCCAGGTCAGAAAGGACCAATATCGGGTAAGGACTCTAATCAACGGAGACGACACCATGATCACGTCCCGACTGACCACCTTCGCTCTCACCACATTGCTCACCTCTGTCGCGTTCGCCGCGACCAGCTCTTCCGGGACCGACCCGACCGATCCAATCGAAAGGCCCGAATCTGCGGCCACCCAAGGCATCGACAGCGGCCGGTCGCCTTCTCCGACGGCCACAGACCCACGGATTTATCACGACGACGCAGGCGCTCAGGGCGGGATGATTACACCCGGCACCCAGACTCCCGATAACGCTGGAACCGGCGTCGGCTCGAAAACCACCACCGGTGGCTCGGGCTCCGAAGGCCGTAGCGTCAATCAATAAGTTCGCCGATGCGAGGGAACATGCAATACCTACCCATCCTGACGAAGAGGTAACCATGAACGTTGATAAAAACCTGGAAAAAGAAGTCCTGACCCGCCTGCTGCACGCCCACCCAAATGGCTTGGGCAAGGAGGTTCTGGACAATTACCGGGGGGAGAGAGTCGTGGCCAGCACGCTCGCGACTCTGCAGGAACGCGGGCTGATCCAGCACGGTCATGTGGTCTGCAACGAAGCCGGCGAGCACTCGTTGAACCTGCCGATCAAACTCAGCGCCGCTGGGGTTGAGGAGGCGCGCAAGCTGGATGTCTAACCGATAGCGCTGCAACAGGTTGCGATCTTTTGCCTGTGAATGCTTGAAGCGCAAAAGATCGCAGGCTCCTACAACCAGGAGAAATCCCATGCCTCGTGGAAGTAAAGACAAATACACCGCCGAGCAAAAACGCAAGGCCGAACACATAGAAGAAAGCTACGAGCACAAAGGCGTGTCGAAAGATGAAGCCGAAGCTCGAGCCTGGGCCACGGTGAACAAGCAGTCGGGCGGAGGTGAACGCGCCGGCGGCTCGGGGCGCAAGAAGCCGGCCAGCGCCAAGTCTGCAGATCGCAAGGAATCGGCCCGACGTGCGGTGGCCACCCGTGAAGGCAAGCCGCGCAGCAGCAAGGCTTCGCGCGATACGCAGACGGTGGACAGCCTGATGAAAGAAGCCCGGGCGAAGAAGATTCCAGGGCGCTCGAGCATGCGCAAGCAAGAGTTGATCGAGGCGTTGCGCAAGGCGGGTTGAAGGTTAGGATTGAGGGTGAATTTGAGGGCCTCATCGCGGGCAAGCCCGCTCCCACAGGGGATTTGTTAACGACACAAACCCATGTGGGAGCGGGCTTGCCCGCGATAGCGGTGGATCAGACGCCGAAAGTCTCGCGAATCAACGCATCCACCTCAGCCGCCCCCGGCGAAGTCGCCGGCCCCCAGCGAGTGACCGCCAACGCCGCAGCCGCATTCGCCCGCCGCGCCGCTTCGACTGCCGATAATCCGTACGCCAACCCGGCGACAAAAACTCCCGCGTGAGCATCCCCGGCGCCATTGCTGTCCAGTGCCACGACCTTGAATCCCGGCACATGCTGGTGATTGCCGCGCTGGCTGATCCAGCACCCTTGCGGCCCATCGCGTACCACCGTCAACACTTCGGTCGGCAGATGATCCGCCAGCCGATTCAATGCCCCGCCGATGTCCGTCGCCCCGGTAAACCGCTGCGCCTCGACACGGTTGCTGGTCCACAGATCGATGCGTGGCAACAAGGCCTTCATCAGTGGCGCGTCCGGTGAATCCGCCAATGGCCCCGGATCGAACACCACCTTGATCCCGTCCGGCAAATCCAGCACCCAATCCACCAGCGCCTGAGCCTTGCCGCCATGCAGCAGGCTATAGCCGCTGACATAGACAAAATCGCCCGCCTCGGCTGGCACACTCGCCAGGTCTTCGGCGGTCAATTCGCCTTCGGCACCGATGCAGGAAATGAACGTGCGCTCGGCCGAGGCTTCGGTCAGCGCGACGCACAGCCCGGTGTCGCGCTCGGTGCTCTGATCGATGCCGATCCGAATGCCTTCAGCCGTCATCGCCTCTCGGGCCATGTCGCCGAAACGGCCCTGGCCATGGCCACCGAGGTAGACCACCGGCAAGCCGTTTCGCCGGGCCGCAGCCATCACATTGAAGCCACCGCCAGCCTCGAAACGGGCGGTTTGCGCCAGCACGTCACCGCCCGACTGAGGCAACTTATCCACGGCCATGACCAGATCGATCATGACCTGGCCGGTGTGCAGCATTTTAGGCATGAGCCGGCTCGATCAACGCGGCGCGGCGGTCCTTGGCACCGCCGAGTACCCAGTAAATGCCACCGGCCACCAGGAACGTCACGATCCAGCCCAGGCCGTTGTGGCCCAGCCAGGAGTCGGACAAAAAGCCGCGGAACCAGACATCTTGTTCAGTGGTGCCAATGGTGGTGAAGCTGAAACCCAACACAATCGCCAGCGCCCATGCACCGAAGGCGCGCCACTCGACGCCGCCGCGATACCAGTAGGCGCTGCTCGGGCTGACGTCCAGCAGGTCTTTGGGGCTGTAGTAATGCCGGTGAATCAGGTCGATCACAAAAATTCCGACCCACGCCGTGATCGGCACGGCCAGCAAGGAAATGAAGGTGATGAACGGGCCGTAAAAACTCTCGGCGATCAGCATGAAGTAGATCGAACCGGCGAAGATCGCAATGATATCGAGCACCACCGCATACACGCGCTTGACCTTCAGGCCGAGGGTCAACGTGGTCAAACCGGCGGAGTACACCGACAGGTTGTTCGACAGCAGCAGCCCGCCGAATGCGGTGATCAGGTACGGCACGGCCATCCAGGTCGGCAGCATGTCGCGGATCGCGACAATCGGGTCAGTCGCCGAGGCCAGATCATTGTTGCCCACTGACAGCAAACCACCGAGGGTGATCAGCAGCACCAGCGGAATCCCCGCACCGAACGCCGCCGACGCCACCAGACGCACGGCTTTGACGCTGCGGTGCTGGTAGCGTGACATGTCGGCACCGGCGTTGGCCCAACCAATCCCGGTGCCAGCGGCCATGGTGCCGATGCCGATGATCATTGCGCTCAGGGGCGCTGGCGTCGCATTGAACACGGCGCTCCAGTCGATGGTCGCGCAGAGGAAACCGCCGACCAGGATGTTCAACGCACCGAACACGTAGGTCGCCCATCTCTGGATCACCAGCAACGTGGCGTGACCGAGGCCGGATACCGACAACGTCAACAGTACAAATATCGCGATGAACACCAGGGTCAGCAGCGGCGCGCTTTTGGCTTCCACCGGCGAGCCGAACAGAATCGAGCACAACGACAGCAAGACGAACGCGGCGGTGGTGGTATTGACGGTTTCCCAACCCAGACGCGACATCAGTGAGACCAGGGTCGGGCCGATATTGCCGCGCACACCGAAGATAGCTCGCGACAACGTCAGGCTCGGTGCGCGACCACGGCGACCGGCAATGGAGATGATCCCGACCACCGCGAAAGAGCCGGCGGCACCGAGGATGGCGACGATGATCGCCTGCCAGATCGCCAGGCCGCGGAAGGCCACCAGGGTGGCGCCCAACGGCAAACCAAGAATGGAAATGTTCGCTGCGAACCAGACCCAGAACAGTTGCAGTGGGTGACCGTTGCACTCCCCTTCCGGCACCGGCTCGATGCCACGGGTTTCCAATTGTCCGGCACTTTGTCCGGTGTTCGATGAACTCATGAAAACTGCTCCTGTTGCCATTGTTGTGATTGTGGGCAATTCGGAAGTCGACATAACTTTCCGGCGGTCCTGGCCATATCAGTGCGCTCCATTGCGGATGAAAAATTCAAATATGCGGTGCGCCTATCGCGGGCAAGCCCGCGATGACGTACGGCGTGCATCTCAAGGTTTGTACTATTCCTGTGGGAGCGGGCTTGCCCGCGATGGCTTTAGTACAGTCAACGCAAGGCCAGCAGCCCCTGCACCAACGGTTCCAGCTGCAAATCATTTACCGCTTTAACCTGCTCGATCATCGCCACCGGCCAACTCTCAAGCCCCAGACCAGCCCCAAGCATGGCGCCGAGAATTGCCGCGATGGTGTCGGTATCACCGCCCAGACTGGCAGCCATGCACAGCGCTTCGAAGGCACTCATCTCATCAATGGCTACTTGCTGAGCCAGCGCAAACGACACCACCACCGATTCCTGCGAGGCCACCGACGTGCCAATCACGTCGTACAACAAGTCCGCCAGCAACGCCTTGTCGCTGTCGACGCTGATGCTCCGCGCCCAACTGATCCGCGAAGCGATACGTCCGCCAGCGACCCAGTGGCCATGGCTTTCGGCTTGCTGAGCGATCTGCTGGCCGAGGTTCAATGCCTCGCCCAGGTCCAAGCCGTTGATCCCGGCAGAAACCACCGCCGCCACCGCCGCCGCACTGGCAATTCCCAGCGTGGTGTTGTGGGTCACCTGACAGGCTTGCACCACGGCGCGGATGAAACGTTCGGGATCGGCAACATCGGCCGCAATCCCCACCGGCGTGATGCGCATCGCCGCGCCATTGGTGGTGCCGTGGCGGCCGGCCTCTTCTAGCGAGTGGCCGGCGAGGATCATCTCGATCGCGCGCTTGGTTGAGGGGCCGAGCAAATCCTGCGAGCCCTTGGCCTGCATCCCGGCTTCCCATTCGATCAAGCGCCGGGCCAGCACCGCCGGTTCGATCCAGCCCTCGCCTTCAATCAATAACTGACCTACCAGGATCGCCTGTTCGGTATCGTCAGTGATCGAGCCTTTGGGCATGTTTGCAGCGATCGGTTGATCCGGGCCAGCGTCTTGCAGATCGGTGATCTCGCCGAAGCGCGCCTTGATCTCGGCGCGGCTCAGGGATTGTGTCGGCATGCCCAACGCATCGCCCAGGGCCAGCCCATAGAAGGCGCCCAGCGCACGGTCGAGCGCGGTCATTTTGAAGTTCCAATTTGCAGGTGCAGACGAAAATGCACCGGATCGAGCAGGCTTTCGACCTGTTCCATGAAGCGGTTCTGACGATCGTAAGTGGTGCGCAGGGCCTTGAGGAACACCGTGCCCTCCGGGCGCCCGAGCAATTCGGCGTCTTCGGCATTCAAGGGTTCGGCGCCGATCCACTGATCCCCGTGATCGCCAATGTAGCCGTAGGCGGCCAATGTGATGGTCAGGGAGTCATCGATCAGACCGACTCGCGGCAGGCCTTCCAGGCCTCCGGTGGCGGGCATCAATGAACGTTCAAGGGACACCAGCGTGCCATCGGTGCCGCGACGACGACGGTCGAGGGTGATGAACTGATCGATGCCGAAACGTGGTAGCAGGTCAGGACGGCTGACCGCCTCCAGCCGCAGCACTTCGGTATTGATCAGCGCTCCATTGTCGGCCAGCGCCTGGGCCCAGCCGCTGCGCTGATCGAGCACCACACCGTCGAACGTGACGATGGACCCCACCCCGCTTTGCGTAGCGATGTAGTGGCGCCGTTTCAGTTCGGCCAGGGCTTCACGCAGCGTGCCTCGGCTGACCTTGAATTCTTGAGCCAACTGATGTTCGCCCGGCAATAGAACGCCGTCCTCCATGAGGCCGTTTTCAATGCGCCGGACGAGCTCGTCGAGCACCTGTTGTTTCTTGTCAATTCGTAGCGGTCTAATCATGTACACCTCGGGTGTACCGTCATAGCTGAAACGGGTTGGGGCGAGCAAGGGATATTTTGTGAAAGTGGGTGAAGGATCTTCCAAATGATCGTTCCCATGCTCCGCGTGGGAATGCCTCAATGGACGCTCTGCGTCCGCTATTGGGACGCGGAGCGTCCCGGGCTGCATTCCCGCGCAGAGCGTGGGAACGATCGGTGACACCCCACTCTCACAAAGGAAAATCAGCGTTGTTTCAACCGGTCGATCACTACCGCCAGCAGCAAGATCGAACCGCGAATCACATACTGATAAAACGTATCGATATTCTTCAGGTTCATCGCATTCTCGATGATCGCCAGAATCAGCACCCCGGCAATCACATGCCGAATCATCCCGATCCCGCCACTCAGCGATACCCCGCCGAGCACGCAAGCCGAGATCACCGTCAGCTCGAAACCCTGGCCAATCATCGGCTGACCGGACGTCATGCGCGACGCCAGAATCACCCCGGCCAATGCACCGATCACACCATGTACGGCGAAGATGATGATCTTGGTCCGGTCGACATTTACGCCGGCCAGCAACGCTGCTTCCTGGTTGCCGCCGATGGCCATGGTGTTGCGCCCGTAGGTGGTGTAATTCAGCAACCAGCCGAAAAACAGGAAGCAGACGATGGTGATCAAAATCGGCACCGGCACACCGAACAACTGACCGTTACCGAAGACGAAGAACTGCTCCTGCGAAACGCCCACCGCTTTGCCGTTGGCAAAAATGTAAGCCAGGCCACGCACGATCTGCATCGTCGCCAGCGTGGTGATCAACGCATTGACCCGCAGCTTGGCGATCACGATTCCATTGATCAGCCCGACAATCAGCCCCATCACCAGCGCCGCACTCACGCCAAGGAACACGCTGTCGGTGTCGCGCATCACCACCGCCGCGACTACGCCGGCACAGGCAATCACCGAGCCCACCGACAAGTCGAAATGCCCGGACGCCAGGCAATACAACATGGTGCACGCGGCAATCCCGGTAGTGGAAATCGCCAGACCCAGGCCACGCATGTTCAGTGGCGACAGGAAGTTGTCGATCAGCAAGGTGCAGAGCACAAAGATCCCCACGGCCGCCAGCAGCATCACCCAGTCATCGAGAAAGCGCCGCAAGTCCAGCGGTTTGCGCGGGGTTGGCAAAGCATTGTTTTGGATGGTCATAGTCACCTCTCAGTTCGCCACGTCGGCAGCGCGTTGGCGTGGCAACGCCAGTTGCAGCAGGTTGGATTCATTGGCTTGTTCGCGGGTCAGTTCGCCGCGCATCGCGCCTTCGCAGAGCACCAGGATGCGGTCGGAAATGCCCATGACCTCCATCAGGTCGCTGGACACCACAATCACCGCGATGCCGCTGGCCGCCAGGTTATGGATGATCTGGTAGATCTCGGCTTTTGCACCGATGTCGATGCCCCGGGTGGGCTCGTCGAGCAGCAGGACTTTCATTGGCATCGACAGCCAGCGACCGAGAATCGCCTTCTGCTGATTGCCGCCGGACAGGTACATGATTTTCTGCGCCGCGTTGGGCGTCTTCACCTTCAGCGCCTTGATCTGCTTGTCGGCATTGTCCTTTTCCCACAAGCCGCGCAGCAGGCAGCCGAAGGTGGAATGGGCGCCACGAGCGCTGATGTTGATGTTCTCGGCGACGCTTGCGAGCGGCAGGATGCCTTCCTTCTTGCGGTCCTCGGGACACAACAGAATCCCCGCCGCAATGGCATCGCGCGGCGAACGCAGTTTCAGTTCACGACCGCGCAACTCCAGGCGCCCGGCGGTGTTGCGCGTGAGCCCGCTGAGCATCCGGAACAGCTCGGTGCGCCCGGCCCCGACCAGGCCGAAAAGCCCGAGGACTTCGCCCTTGTGCACCTCGAAACTCACCGGCTCACGCAAGCCCGGCCCCAGTAATCCGTCGACCTTGAGCGCCACTGCGCCGCGCGGACGGCTGCGATAATCGTAGATATCCTGAATGTCGCGACCGACCATGCACGTCACCAACTGATCATGGGTCAGCGCGCTCATGTCCTCGAAGGTGCGCACGAAACGACCATCCTTGAACACCGTCACCGCGTTGCAGATACGGAACACTTCTTCCATGCGATGGGAGACGTAAAGCACCACTTTGCCTTCGTCGCGCAGGCGCCCGATGATCGCCATCAAGCGATCGATTTCCCGCGCCGACAGGCTGCTGGTGGGTTCGTCGAATGCAATCACATGCGCGCCACGGGACAACGCCTTGGCGATTTCCACCAGTTGCCGCTGGCCGAGGGATAGACGCCCGACTTTCTCTTGCGGATCGATTTCATCGGCCAGGCCTTTAAGGCAGGCCAATGCCTGTTGCCGCAAAACGCCGCGTTTGATCAGGCCGAAACTCGCCGGTAGATGGCCGAGAAACAGGTTCTCGGCGACGGTCATTTCTGGCACCAGGTGCAGCTCCTGATGGATCACCGCGACCCCGCTGCCAATGCTGTCGGCAGTGGACTTGAAGATCCTCCTCTGCTCGCCGATCTGTAGATCGCCGCTGCTCGGCGTGTAAGCACCACCAAGGATTTTCAGCAGCGTGGATTTACCGGCGCCGTTCTCGCCCATCAAGGCGTGAACCTGCCCCGGGTGGGCAACGAAGCTGATGCCGTCCAGCGCCTTCACCCCGGGAAAGGTTTTGCCGATCCCGTTGAAGCGCAGGCTGCCGCCAATGCTCTGTTGATCTGTCTGTACTTGTGCGTGCATAAACCCACCTCATCACACCGGTCAGGCAGCCCCGTCGCCAGGGCCGCCGATGAAATCAACCGCGCCTCAGTTCCACAGGCCGATTTTTTCCAGTTCCTGCTTGAAGTTGTCGCGCGTGATCAGCGTAACGTCGTCCATCGCGGTGTATTTCGGCGGTTCTTTGCCGGTGGTGACCCACTCGTACATCATGCTCGCGGTGTTGTAACCCTCGATGTGCGGGCTCGGCAGCATCGAGCCGAAGAAGCCGCTGTTGGGCTTCTTCAGTTCGCCAATGGCATCGGTGCCGTTGATGCCGATGCCGATCACGTTGGCCGCGGCAAAACCGGCGCTTTCGGTGGCGCGCACGCCGCCCAGCACGGTGTTGTCGTTCATGCCGCCGATGATCAGGTTTTTCGCCGCCCCCGGAAGCTTCACCAAGGCCGAGTTGGTGGCGTCCATGCTGCCCGGTACGTCGAGGGTTTTCAGCGCCGAGAAGAGGATGTGGTCTTTCGGCATACCGGCGTCTTCCAGCGCTTTGACAGAACCGTCAGTGCGTTTCTTGCCGGTATCGAGTTCGTTGTAGGTGTTGATCACCGCGTAGGTGTCTTTCCATTCCCAACCGCGTTTTTTCGCTTCCGCGGCCATGGCGGCGCCCTGCTTCTGGCCGACTTCGAAGGCTGCCATGCCGAGGTATGGCACGTCCTCCATGAACTTGCCGCCGGCATCGACGAAACGGTCATCGACAGCGATCACTTTCAAACCGTTGAGTTTGGCCTTGGCCATGATTGCCGGGCCGAGGGAGACGTCCGGCGGGCAGATCACGAAGCCCTTGGCGCCGTTGGCCGCCAGGCTGTCGATGGCCGAGAGGGTTTTCTCGCCATCAGGCACGGCGATTTTGATGACGGTGAAGCCCTTGTCCTTGCCGGCCTTTTCGGCGAAGGCCCATTCGGTCTGGAACCAGGGCTCTTCCGCTTGCTTGACCAGAAAACCGATCTTCACTTCTTCGGCCGCCAACAACGTACTGCTCAGGCTGACCGCGGTGACCGCCAAAGCGGCACAGCACAGGGAACGGATCCCACGACGACGTTTCATAAGCTGACTCCTTGTTATTTTTTTTGAGCGTTATTTGAAAGCCAATACAGCGGTCGAAGCATGCAGCCAATAGTCATATCGTATGATGATTGGATTTCAAACGTAGTTTCGCGCTTGAAACCCAGGTTATTCAGTCGTGATACATGACCGAGCGCCCACCATCGATGGTGATGCATGAAGCGTTAATGAATGGCGCTTCATCGCTGGCCAGGAACACAGCGGTCATCGCCACTTCAATCGGCTGGCCGATACGCCGCGGAGGATGAAGATCGAAGGCCCGCTGACGTTCGGCATGGGGGTCGGCAAAACCGTTCCAGTAATCGACGTTCAGTTGGGTTTCGATGTAGCCCGGCGCGATGGCGTTGACGCGAATGCCTTTGGGTGCGTATTCGATGCCCAAGGCGCGGGTCAGCCCGAGCAAACCATGCTTGGCCACCGGGTACGGGAAGCAGCCGGGAATGATGTGGGTGGAATGGGTCGAGGCGATGTTGATGATGCTGCCGATGCCTTGCTCGATCATTTGCGGCAACACCGCTTTGCAGCCATACCAGGCGCCGTCCAGGTCGATGGCGAAGCAACGACGCCAGTCTTCCTCGGTCATTTCCAGCGGATCACGGAACACGTTGACCCCGGCGCAGTTGACCAGCACGTCGATCCGGCCGTGAAGTTCGATGGCCAGTTTGGCCATGGCGTGCAGGTCGTGCTGGCGCGACACGTCGGCCTTGATCGCTACGACATCCGCGCCTTGTTCACGCCAGTGCACCGCGACTTTTTCAACTTTCTCAGCCTGGATATCACTGATGATCAGCTTGGCCTGCTGAGAGGCGAAGGTTGCGACAATCGCTTCGCCGATCCCCTGAGCGGCACCGGTCAGCAGCACGACCTTGTTCTTCAGGCGCTCACCCTTGGGCGGTTCGGGCACCGGTGGCAAGGAAAGAGGTTCAGCCATGGATCAACACTCCTGTTCGAAGGCACGACGAAAACCGGACATCTGTCGATGTCCGGTCAGAAAGCTGTTGGGAATAGGCAGGCAGGCGCGAAAACGCCCGAGCGCCGAGGCGGCCTGAAGCACTGACTCCGTAAGGGAGTGCGGTGGAATATCGCTGCATCACTTCACCTGTTTTGTTTTTTTAAGTGTGAGTGCGTGTAACTGATGGGGCCGACTATAAACCCGACCACCAAACAATCTCAATATATAATTTTACATCCCATATTTAGGGATCTATCCAGCAAACCGTTGACAGGCTTTTCCGGGCACATCCACTCGAATCGATAACAGCGCGCCGTCCCGCGGGTGATTGAGCGGGCTTGCGGCGCTGGTGATGTACAGGGTTTTGAAGTCTTCGCCACCGAATACACAACTGGTGGGACGGCTGACCGGCAGTTCGATCACCCGATCCACATGACCTTCGGGGTTCAATCTGAGTAGACAGCTGCCATCCCAACGGGCATTCCATATATAGCCCTCGGCATCCATCGCCGAACCATCGGGGCCGCCGCGTTCGTGGGGGCCAAGCCAGACATAGGCGGTGTCCAGGTTGCCGTCGGTATGGATGAAATGCCGGTAAAGCGTGCTGTTGAGGCTGTCGGCGAAATACAGGGTTGTGCCGTCGTCGCTCCACAACAACGTGTTGGGGATGCCTAATCCTCGTAGCAGCGGCGTGACCCGAGCATCGCGGTCGATGCGAAACAGGCTACCGGACCGGCGCACGACGGGCAAATCTTCGCCCTGCTCACCGATGTTGTTTTGCATGGTGCCCAGCCAGAGCCGGCCCTGGGCATCGCAGCGGGCTTCGTTGGGGCGATTGCCGGGTTGCGGATCGGCGACGCAGAACAAGGTCAGCCGAGGTTCCAGGCCTGGAGAATCCAGATCCAGCCGATAAACCCCACTGCTCAATGTCACCAGGGCATCGCCGCTTTCGCAGGGGATGAACGCGGACACGTGCTCCGGCATCTGCCAGATTTCCACATTGGCGCCGATCAGCCTGAGCGCTTGTTTACCGGCGATATCTACCCAATACAGCGCTTGGGTGGGTGCATCCCAAAACGGGCCTTCGCCGAGTTGCGCACGGTGTCCGGTAACCGCAGTCCACGTCATGAAACCTCCTTTTTATTGCTTTTATGTGGGAGCGGGCTTGTGTGGCGAGGGGGCTTGCCCCCGTTGGGGTGCGAAGCCCCCCTAACAACAGTCACCACGATCTTGAATTTAGAAAGTGTTGACTGGTTTTACGACTGCTTCGCAGTCGAACGGGGGCAAGCCCCCTCGCCACACAGCCCGCTCCCACAGAGTTCGTCTGGTTAGCTGGCCTTTTTGTCGGCCATGACTTGTGGGTAGAAGCGTTTGATCGCCAGGTCCGCGTTATCGATCAGGGTCATGCAAGCCCATACCCCCCGCGCGGCATCCCGGGCGGCGATGGCGTCGGCCATGTCTTTGTGGATTGGCAAGGTTCGGCGCAGTTCGTCCGGGTCTGCGGCAGACACTTCGAAAGACACTGCCAGCAACGCGCCGAGGGCCGGGACCATTTGTTCGATGAATTGATTGTGGCTGGCGGCGAGGATGCACTCGTGGAAGAACTGGTCGGTGCGGTTGTAATCGATGCCGCTGTCCACCGCCCGTTCCAGCGCGTTATAGGCCTGGAGTACGGCTTGCACTTGTTCCACCGTCGCCCGCTCGCAAGCCCAGCGCACCGCCATGGGTTCGATGGTGCGGCGCAGATCGAGCAAGTCGTCGACGAAGTTTTCCGGCAAGCCGCTGCGCGACAGCCAGCCAACGACTTGCGGGTCGAAGAGATTCCAGCGCCGCACCGGCAATACCCGTGTGCCAACCTTTGGCCCGACTTCGAGCATGCCTTTGGCCACCAGGGTTTTGATGGCTTCGCGGATGACCGTACGACTGACACCGAGTTGCTCACCCAAATCGGCTTCGACTTTGATGGTTTCGCCGGGTTTGACTTGGCCGGCAGCAATCCAGCACCCCAGCCAGTCGACCGTCGACGCATGAAAACTGCTGGACATGGGTACCTCGTCGACCGGTGATAAAAAACAAACGACACAAAGCCGTTCGCGATGGGTGTCCACGCTAATCATCATATGATTGGGTGTCAATTGGATTTTCAGCTGCCCCGCCAACATGGACATGGCTGTTCGTCCGAATCCTGCTCGAAGCGCTTTGATCCCATCCACTTTGTAAACTACGGTTAGCCGCAACAGATCAGGCAGTCAGCGATCTGCTCCCCTTCAAATCCGCTATCGATAGGTATGAACATGGACATGGATGCGTCTACGAAATACCCCATTGTGTTGGTTCACGGTCTTTTCGGCTTCGATAAAATCGCCGGTTATCCCTACTTCTTTGAAATCGAGGAAGCCCTGGAACGCGCCGGCGCCCAGGTGTTTGCCGTCAATATTCCAACAGTCAACGGTAATGAGGAACGCGGTGAAAAACTGCTCGAACACGTCAACCGCATTTTGCTGGAAACCGGAGCTGCCAAGGTCAATCTGATCGGCCATAGCCAAGGCCCCCTGGCCGCACGCTACGTAGCAGCCCTGCATCCGGAGAAGGTCGCGTCGGTCACCTCGGTCAGTTGCCCCAATCATGGCTCCGAGATTGCCGATCAACTGCATAAGGCACTGACGCCCGGTGAGTTACCCGAAGCGTTCGTACTGGCCCTGCTGGGCGCAGTCGGCACCTTCATTTCGCTGATCAGCGGCCATCCGGAAAACCCGATTGACGCTGAGGCGGCATTCGAATCGCTGACCAGCGCAGGGTTGGCGGCCTTCAATCGCAAGTACCCACAAGGGGTGCCAAAGGTTTGGGGCGGCGAAGGCAACGAAGTTGAAAACGGCGTGTATTACTATTCCTGGAGCGGGATCGTGCAGAAGTTCCAAAGCCTGCAACCACTCGACCCGAGTCATTTGAATTGTATCGTGCTATCGAAGCTGTTTTATAAAGAGGAAAACGCCAACGATGGGCTGGTCGGCCGCTACAGCTCGCACTTGGGCAAAGTGATTCGCTCGGATTACCCGATGGACCACTTTGATGCAGTCAATCAGATAGCCGGAGTCGACAGCTGGAACGTGAGCCCGGTCAGGCTCTACCTGGAACATGCAGAGCGACTCAGGAGCAAAGGTTTGTAAGCGAAAAAAAACGGCCCGTTGAAATAACGGGCCGTTTTTTTTACAGCACAGAAGCACAGCGCGTTACGGCTCAAGTCCGATAGGGAAGAATTCGCCACCGCTCCACACGCCTAGCCAACGCTGCCCGTCGATTTCACGGCTCACCGCCAGTTCCACCAGTTGGTAGAACACATTGCGGTGAATCAGTGCTTCAAGGTTGGTGCGCACATGCACGTATGGCGCGGGCTCTTGAGTAACCGGATCGATCACCACGCGCATAGGGTGCTCGGCGCCGGCATCGGCCGTTTCATCAACGTTGGTGGTAAAGCGCAAGACCTGAGCTTCACCCTCGCCTTCGACCTCCACGGCAATCGCCACGAACGGCGCGTCGTCGACCTTGATGCCAACCTTTTCGACCGGGGTAATCAGAAAGTAATCATCGCCATCGCGGCGAATAATGGTGGAGAACAGCTTGACCATCGGCTTGCGCCCGATCGGCGTGCCCAGATAATACCAAGTGCCATCGCGGGCGATGCGCATGTCGATATCGCCGCAGAAGTCGGGGTTCCACAAGTGGACCGGCGGCAAGCCTTTGGTTTTGGGGATTTGCCCCAACAGGTCGTTGGCTTTTTGCGGGCCACTCATGGCGTTCTCCTATGAATTACTGGTCGCTGAGCCCCAGCAGGCTACGAGCGTATTGCTCCAGTGGCGGGCCCAGCAAGTCTTCTGGCTTGTTGTCGTGGAACGTCAGTAAACCGCCACGACTCTTGATACGTGCAGTATCAATCAAATACTGGGTGCTGGTCTCGATCAACATGATTTGAATCACGCCGTTGTCGATGCCGAGGCGATCCACGTGCTCCTGGTCGAGCCATTCGTCCGAGTTGCCGATGCGGTCGTCGGCCTTGGCGAAACGCGTGTAAAGCAGGTAATGGGCGCCGGCGGCACGGGCTTCGCCCATGGCAGCGTCGAGGCCTTCCGGCGCACGGGCGCGGCGGACCATCGGGAAATATTCGATAAAGCCGTTGAAGGCCTCTTCGGCCACCACGTTAGGGCGCGGGTAGGCATTGCCCGGCGGCACGAAAGCACCCTGGGCGATGTAGATAAACGAGTCCGGCTGAATGCGGAAGTTATTCACGCGACGGCTGTCGCTGTGGTCCAGCAGGCCCGCGTCGCTCATGTGGTAGCGAGTCCCTTCGGCCATATCGCTGACATTCATGCAGCCACCAAGCGCCAAAACGGCCAGCAGCAAAACCAGGCTACGCATCCTACCCTCCAGAGGCCGGTGACGGAAAACCGGCGAATGGCCATGGGATGCAGCTTCCGCGCCAGTCCCTGGAACTCATATCATTTCAAGCGTGAACTGTGGCGAGGGGGCTTGCCCCCGTTCGGCTGCGCAGCAGTCGTAAAACCGATACATGCGGTGCTTCTGACACAATGGAGAGAATGGCTTTGGGGGGCGCTTCGCGCCCCAACGGGGGCAAGCCCCCTCACCCCAAGGCCCGATCAGCCGCCGATGATTTTCATGATGGTCGCGCCACCGGAGAACGCCACTTCCTGCTTGTCCCCCAAGGCTTTGACCAACAGTCTCTGCAACGCCGGCAGCGCTTGGTGACGAGGCTTGTCCAGCAGGTCGCCGACATAGTGGCGATTGCTTGACGACAGGCAGCCATGTAGCCAACCAGTGGACGACAAGCGTAGACGCGAACAGGTGCGGCAGAACGGAACGCTTTCGTTGGCGATCACGCCGAAGTGGCCCAGCCCCGGAATCTGGTAACGCACCGCCGTAGCATCGACCGGCGCATCGGCCTGAAGGTACTCGTAGCGCTCGCCGATCAGGCTCAGCAACTGCTGAAGGCTGACGAACTGCTGCAGGAAGGCGTTGGAATCGCTGGCCAGATGGCCCATGCGCATCAACTCGATGAAACGCAACTCGTAGCCGCGCTCCAGGCAATAGTCGAGCAGTGGCATCACCTGATCGAGGTTCTGCCCACGCAACGGCACCATATTGACCTTGATCTTCATGCCGGCCGCGGCGGCCTGGCCCATGCCGTCGAGGACGGTCGCCAGATCACCACCGCGCGCAATGCTGCGAAAAGCGCTGGCATCCAGGGTATCGAGGGAAACGTTGATGCGCCGAATACCGGCATCCACCAGCAGTGGCAGCTTCTTCGCCAGTAACTGGCCATTGGTGGTCAGGCTGATATCCGCCAGGCCCATCTGCCCGACGGCGGTCATGAAGGCTTCGAGTTTGGGACTGACCAGTGGCTCGCCACCGGTAATGCGCAAACGCTCGATGCCCGCCGCCTCGATCAGATAGGCCACGCCGCGCGCCATGGCCTCCGCCGACAACTCATCCTGCGCAGCCACCAGCCGCTTGCCGTTGGGCACGCAGTAGGTACAAGCGTAATTGCAGGCTGAGGTCAGACTGATCCGCAAATTGCGAAAACGCCTGCCTTGACGGTCAACGATCATGGATCACTCCGGCGAAAGAAGATTCGAACGCGCAAAACTTGACTCACAAATCAAGTTTTAGCAAGCCCTATGCCTGAGTATATTCCTGCGGTACTGCGCCATGTAGCTAAATCATGGCGCAATAAGGCAACTGAATGGTTCAGCTGCTCGGCGTGTCGGTGTCGCGCTTGCGTTTGTTGCCCATGCGCACACCGATGTCCATCAGGAACTGGAAGAAACCTTCCTGATCTTCCAGCACGTTGCTCCAGAACGGCGAGTGATACAGCGCCACGGCGCCGTGCACCAGCGCCCAGGCCGCGCAGTAATGGAAGTAAGGCGGCACGTCTTCGAGCTTGCCTTCGCTGATCCGGCCCTTGATCAGCAGGGTCAGGCGTTCGAAGTTCGAGGCGCGGATCTTGTGCAGTTCCTCGACCATCTCCGGCACCTGGTTGCCCTTGACCACCTTTTCTTCCAGGCGATCGAACAACCGATAGCGTTGCGGATCGCGCATGCGGAATTCGAAGTAGGCCCGGGACAGGGCTTCCTTGTCCTTATCGACATCGGCCGAATGCAACAGCTCGTTCAAATCGCGCTCGTAATCGAGCATCAGGCGCAGATAGATCTCCGCCTTGGATTTGAAGTGCTTGTAGATCGTGCCTTTGCCGATACCGACGGCATCAGCAATCATCTCGACGGTGACGCTGTCTTCACCTTGTTCGAGGAACAGCTTGAGCGCGGTATCGAGAATTTCTTGCTCGCGGCGACGAAACTCACGGACCTTACGAGGTTCTTTATGCATAAGAAAAGGTCTGTAGGGGTCAAAATTCGAAGCCGCGTATTATGCCTAACTTACGCCAAAATGCACGGATCATCCGACCATATATGTGTTTCTTGATGAATTCGAACACCCTCGTCGGTTGATGAGAACTCAACCGAAGCGCGCGTATTCCAAATTTGTTTAAAAACCCGACCAGCTAAACTGGACTCGGCGCAATACTGATCAATACTTCAACTGTCGGCGAGGCATCTCCCCCAAGTGTCGCGCCGATGAAGGTACCAAAGGATTGCGTGCCTTTGTTTTACTCCTAATGGTCTTAACCCGGATTCACCCCCCAGAACCCGGGTTTTTTTTGCCTGCGATTCAGCGGCCAAAAATCCCATAGGCTGCGAGCTTTTCTAACGTTACACCGATGCCCTGACGTGCGCCAACGGGAACAAACGCTTGAAATTCTCGGTGGTCTGCTCGGCAAATCGCTCGTAGGACTCACCTCGCAACATTGCCAGAAACTCCGCTACCTCACGTACGTATTGCGGCAGGTTCGGTTTGCCGCGATAAGGGATCGGCGCCAGGTACGGCGAGTCGGTTTCCACCAACAACCGGTCAGCCGGTACCTTGCTGGCCACATCCCGCAGGGCATCGGCATTGCGAAAAGTGACAATACCGGACAAGGAAATGTAATACCCCATGTCCAGCGCAGCCTTGGCCATCTCCCAGTCTTCGGTGAAGCAATGCAGCACGCCCGCCTGAGGCAGCGCCGCTTCGCGTAGCAGTTCAAGGGTATCGGCCCGCGCGCCACGGGTATGAATGATCACCGGTTTGCCGGTCTGCCCCGCCGCTTGCAGGTGCAGACGGAACGATTCCTGCTGCAACGCTGCCGCTTCCGGCTCGTAGTGATAATCCAGGCCGGTTTCACCGATCGCCACCACCCGCGGATGATTGAGCTCGCGCAACAGCCAATCCAGCGCCGGTGCGGCACCCGGCTGCACATCGAGTGGATGCACGCCGACCGAACAGTCGACATCGTCGTAACGTTCGGCCAGGGCTTTGACGTCGGCGGCGTTATCGGCGCTGACGCCAATACACAGAAAGTGCCCTACCCCGCGCGCACGTGCCGCATCGAGCGCGGCATCCAGGGAGCCGTCGTGGGCGGTAAGGTCGAGGCGATCAAGGTGACAATGGGAATCTACGAGCATAAAAGGGCTGCAACTTACATCGTATGAGTGGGACGGTCGGACTTCAGGGCTCCGGCCAGATGGGTTTCGATTCGACTGCGCGCGGTGTTGTCGCCTTCGTTGAATTGCACGCCAACCCCGGCGGCGCGATTGCCCTGGGCACCTTTGGGGGTGATCCAGGTGACCTTGCCGGCGACCGGAATCTTTTCCGGTTCGTCCATCAGGTGCAGCAACATGAAGACCTCATCGCCCAATTTGTAGCTTTTGTTGGTCGGGATAAACAGGCCACCGTTCTTGATGAATGGCATGTAGGCCGCGTAGAGCACGGCCCTGTCCTTGATGGTCAAGGACAAAATGCCATTTCGCGGCCCCGGACTGATGGGTTCATTCATGCTGACCTCCACTGTCTGATGATCAGAGTCTAGGCTCAGACAGTCACTTCTGGGTAGGCAAAGATACCCATTGCACTAACAGCGCCTCCAGCAACAGCGCAGGATTGAGGTTGGCTTTGCTCATCACTTTCTGCCGCTGGGCGAGAATCCAGTCCTGGATATTCAGGACTTTGTCCTGTGCGGATTTCTGCGCCAGGTATTGAATCACCTTGCGCATGTCTGCCAGGCCCAGCCCTGCTTCATCCTGAGTCAACTGATAACGCAGGATCAGGCTCGACCAGTCGCAGAACCAGTCGAACAGCAGCAACATGGGAATGGTTTTCCACTCCTCGGCCAGTTGCGTCGGCGATTGCTGCTGCTTGAGCAGTTTCTTTACGCCTTCAACCACCAGTGCCCGCTGCTCGCGCACGCCTTGCGCCTGCAATTTGACCGCGGCCAATGGCGAACCGGCGGCGAGGGTCAGCAGTTCAATGCGCTCTTCTTCCGAACAGTCCGGCAAAGCGCTGGCCAGCCAAGCCAGACTCATCGCTTCACTCGGCAACGGACAGGCCTGCTGCACGCAGCGGCTCTTGATGGTTGGCAGCAGACGGCTGGTCTGGTGGCTGACCAACAGCAAAACGGTATCGCCGGATGGCTCTTCAAGGCTTTTCAGCAAGGCGTTGGCGGCGTTGATGTTCATCGATTCGACTGGCTCGATCAGCACCACTTTGCGACCGCCCATCTGCGCGGTCTGAACCACGAAGCTGACCAGATCACGCACCTGATCGACCTTGATCGCCTTGTCTGCCTCTTCCGGCTCCAGGATGTAGTTGTCGGGGTGACTGCCGGCCTTCAGCAACAAGCAAGATTTGCACTCACCGCAGGCGTCTTGGGCGGTCGGGCGCTGACACAACAAATGGGCCATCAGACGCTCGGCCAGCGCACGCTTGCCGATCCCGGCCGGGCCATGCAGCAAATAGGCATGGGCGTGCTGGGCACGGCCGGCCAATTGCTGCCAGAGACTGTCCTGCCACGGATAGGCTTCAGCCACGAGTCAGCTCCAGCAGACGTGGCAACAAGGCATCCAGAGACTGCTGAACCTGCGCCAGCGGCTGAGCGGCATCCACCAGGACATAACGCGCAGGATCCGCTTTGGCACGCTCAAGGAAGGCTGTGCGCACCGCATCGAAAAACGCTCGGCCTTCGAGCTCGAAGCGGTCCAGGCGACCGCGGGCGCTGGCGCGGGCCAGGCCCACTTCTACCGGCAGATCGAAGATCAGCGTCAAGTCCGGGCGCAGATCGCCCTGGACGAATGTTTCGAGGGTCGCGATGCGCTCCAGTGACAAACCACGACCACCGCCCTGGTAAGCATAGGTTGAATCGGTAAAGCGATCGCACAAAACCACCGCACCACGGGCCAGCGCCGGGCGGATCACCTCGGCCAGATGCTGGGCTCGCGCGGCGAACACCAACAGCAGCTCGGTGTCGGGATTCATGACCTCATCGACCGGCGCCAACAACACGTCACGAATCCGTTCAGCCAAGGGCGTGCCGCCGGGCTCCCGGGTCAACACCACCTCGATCCCGGCAGCGCGCAGACGTTCGGCCAGGTATTCGCGATTGGTGCTCTTGCCGGCGCCTTCCGGGCCTTCCAGGGTAATAAACAAGCCAGTCACAGGCAGTCCTTAGTCAGAGTCATTGCGGGCTTTGCGGCGCGGGCGCATCCGCTTCGGGTGCTGGCGCAGATTCTTGTGCGGGATCTTGCACAGAGTCTTGCGGCGCTACTGGCGGCATTTCTTCGGGCGCCGTATTGGGCGAAGCCGCCGGGATTGGCGCCTGGCTATCTTCCGTCGACGGCGTAACAGTCGGCGCAGGGCTGGACCGGTAATCGGCACGTCGATTGATCTGGAACTCGCGCACCGCATTGTTGTGGGCGTCCAGATCATCGGAGAACACGTGGCTGCCATCACCGCGCGCGACAAAATACAGGCTGTTGCCGTCCGCCGGATTCAACGCCGCATGGATCGCTTCGCGGCCCACCATCGCAATCGGCGTCGGCGGCAGACCAGCAATCATGTAAGTGTTATACGGCGTCGGCTCCTTGAGATGAGCGCGGGTCAACTTGCCGTTGTAACGATCACCCAGACCATAAATCACCGTTGGATCGGTCTGCAACAGCATGCCCATTTCCATGCGCCGCACGAACACGCCGGCGATCTGCCGACGCTCCTGCGGCACACCGGTTTCCTTTTCCACCAGCGAGGCCATGATCAGCGCCTGATAGGGCTCGGTGTAAGGGACGTCGGCTGAGCGCTGGTTCCATTCCTTGAGGAGGACCTCATCGAGGCGGTCGTAAGCTTTCTTGAGCAGATCGGCGTCGGTCATGCCCCGCACGAAACGGTACGTATCGGGGAAGAATCGTCCCTCCGGAAAAATCCCGCTGTGCCCGAGCTTGTCCATCACTTCGCTGTCGCTCAGACCGTTGAGGGTCTGCTCGAGTTTTTCGTCCTTGGCCAGGGCCGCGCGAACCTGATGGAAATTCCAGCCTTCAACCAGTGTCAGGCTGTACTGCACCATTTCCCCACGCTTCCACAGGTCTATCAGCCCGTTGACTGTCATACCGGGCACCATGCGGTATTCGCCGCTGTGCAGCGGTTGCCTTGCCAGGTTAAAGCGCCAATACACGCGCAGCCAGAAAGCGTCCTTGATGACGCCATCAGCTTCAAGTCGCAGGAAAGTGCGGTTTGGCGTAGTGCCTTTGGGCACTTCCAGCAGCTCTTCCTGGGCGATGTTCAGCGGCTGTTCCAGCGCCGAATCGATTTTCCAGGCGCAAGCGCCCGCCAACAGCCCCGCCAGAACCAATCCGGTTTCCAGCAGCAGCAAGAATTTACGTCTCACGAATCAAGCATCCAGTAGCGCACGAGCAATGGTTTGGAGTTTACGGGTGAGCGGCCCAACCGGCCAGCTCAGTGCGGCATAGGCGCGCACCGGCCAAATGCCATACACGCTGTTGCAGACAAAGACCTCGTCAGCCCATTGCAGCTGCTCGAGGGTGATATCGGTGATTTGCGTGGGAATCCCCAATGACTTGGCTTGAAACAATAATTCGGCACGCATCACGCCCGCCACGCCACAGCGTTTGAGATTGGCAGTCACCAGCACGCCATCGCGCACCAGGAACAGATTACTGAACACGCCTTCGATCACCCGCCCAACCTGATCCAGCATCAAGCCTTCGGCATGCTCGGTATCCTGCCATTCGGAACGGGCCATCACCTGCTCCAGACGATTCAAATGCTTGAGACCGGCGAGCAATGGTTGTTTGGAAAGCCGTGTCGCACAAGGAAACAGCCGAATGCCCTGCTCCGCATGAACAGCCGGATAAGCAGCAGGAGGATTGCCTTGCAGAATACGTCGAGCCTGAGCCGAGGGATCGGCGGCGTAACCGCGCAGGCTGTCGCCGCGGGTGAGGATGAGTTTGAGCACGCCCTCGCCCAGCGCGGCGGCATAGGCCAGCAGCTCCGCGCGGATCAATTCATGATCGGCGGCAATCGCCAGGCGCGAACAACCCTCCGCCAGACGCGACAAATGTCGATCCAGCAGCAGCGGCTGCCCGCCCTTGATCGCGATGGTCTCGAACAGACCATCACCGTAAGCCAGGCCGCGATCCTTCAGCGACAAAGCGTCAGCCGGTTGACCGTCGACCCAGCTGTCCATCAGTCAGCGAACCGGCGGAACACCAGCGAGCCATTGGTACCGCCAAATCCGAAGGAGTTGGACAGCACCACGTCGATATCCATGCCACGCGCGGTGTGGGGTACGAAGTCGAGGTCGCAGCCTTCGTCCGGCTCATCGAGGTTGATGGTCGGCGGTGCTACCTGGCTGTTGATTGCCAGTACGCTGAAAATCGCCTCGACCGCGCCCGCCGCACCCAACAGGTGACCGGTCATGGACTTGGTCGAACTGACGGCCAGCTTGTAGGCGTGATCGCCGAACACGGATTTGATCGCACAGGCTTCGGCGAGGTCGCCCGCCGAGGTCGAAGTGCCGTGGGCGTTGATGTATTGAACCTGATCGCCATTGATCTTCGCATCGCGCAAGGCATTGGTGATGCAACGCGCAGCACCCGCGCCATCGGCCGGTGGCGAGGTCATGTGGTAAGCATCGCCACTAGTGCCGAAACCGATCAGCTCGGCGTAGATGGTCGCGCCACGGGCCTTGGCGTGCTCCAGTTCTTCGAGCACCAGTGCGCCGGCGCCGTCGGACAGCACGAAGCCATCACGGCCCTTGTCCCATGGACGGCTGGCACGGGTCGGCTCGTCGTTGCGGGTCGACAGTGCACGGGAGGCACCAAAGCCGCCCATGCCCAGACCACACGCGGCCATCTCGGCACCACCGGCGATCATGACGTCGGCTTCGTCGTACATGATGTTGCGTGCCGCCATGCCGATGCAGTGCGTACCGGTGGTACACGCCGTGGCGATGGCGTAGTTAGGTCCCTGTGCGCCCAAGTGGATGGACAGGAAACCGGAAATCATATTGATGATCGAGCCAGGCACGAAAAACGGAGAGATCCGTCGTGGGCCGGAATCATGCAGCGTACGGCTGGTTTCTTCGATATTGGTCAGACCGCCAATACCCGAGCCCATGGCCACGCCGATCCGCTCGCGATTGGCGTCGGTGACCTCAAGACCTGCGTTACGCACGGCTTGAAAACCTGCAGCCAGACCGTATTGAATGAACAGGTCGAGTTTGCGAGCTTCCTTGACCGACAGGTATTCCTCGACATTGAAGCCCTTTACCGAGCCGCCAAAACGGGTGGAATAGGCAGAAAGGTCGGTGTGTTCGATCAGACCAATGCCACTGCGGCCAGCCAGAATGCCCTGCCAGCTGCTCGGCACATCCGTGCCCAGTGGCGACAACATACCCATACCGGTGACTACGACGCGTCTACGCGACACAGCACTCTCCTTTTTCAAATGACGACTTTGCATCAGGCCTAAAGAAAAAACCGCACGCCATGATGGCAGTGCGGTTTTTCCATGACAGCGAGCGACGACTAAAAACTATTACGCCTGGTGGCTGGTAACGTAGTCGATTGCTGCTTGTACAGTAGTGATCTTCTCAGCTTCTTCGTCAGGGATTTCGGTCTCGAATTCCTCTTCCAGAGCCATCACCAGCTCAACGGTGTCAAGGGAGTCGGCACCCAGGTCTTCAACGAAGGAAGCAGTGTTGACCACTTCTTCTTCTTTAACGCCCAGTTGCTCAGCAACGATTTTCTTGACGCGCTCTTCGATGGTGCTCATACCTTGTTTTCACTCCTAATGGACAAATTCAGGCAGCTGGCCGGTGGGTAAGTGTATAGAAAGACTTTTCAGTTTTTCAACTGAAAGCTTCACTCCTCAAACCCGCCGACCCTCTGTCTATAAATAGATTGCAGCTTTATAACGGATTTTAGACAGCTCGTATGACATTTTTTTGAAGCAATCCGTCACATTTAACTCATGTACATCCCGCCGTTCACCGGGATTGTAGCCCCAGTAACGTAAGCCGCACCGTCGGATGCAAGAAAAGCGACCACAGACGCGATCTCTTGAGCTTGCCCCAGACGACCCAGCGGAATCTGCGTCTGCATGGCTTCACGCTGCGCCTCGGGCAGTTCACGGGTCATATCGGTGTCGATGAACCCAGGGGTCACCGAGTTTACCGTAATCGAACGCGAACCGACTTCACGCGCCAGTGCACGGCTGAAACCTTCCAGACCGGCCTTGGCGGCAGCGTAGTTTACTTGGCCTGCGTTGCCCATGGCACCCACAACCGAGCCAATACTGATAATTCGTCCCCAACGGGCTTTGGTCATGCCGCGCAAAACACCCTTGGACAGGCGGAACAGACTGTTCAGATTGGTATCGACGACGTCATGCCATTCGTCATCTTTCATGCGCATCATCAGGTTATCGCGGGTGATACCGGCATTATTGACCAGGATCGCCGGCGCACCGAACTGCTCTTGAATGCTCGACAGCACGGTCGCTACGGACTCATCGCTGGTGACGTTGAGTTCCAGGCCTGTGCCCTGAATACCATTTTCTTTCAGGGTAGCAGCGATACGCTCGGCCCCCGAAGCGGAAGTCGCGGTGCCGATAACGATGGCACCCTGACGACCCAATTCCAGAGCGATAGCCTGGCCGATACCACGGCTGGCACCGGTGACCAGTGCAACTTTACCTTGCAGACTCATGCAAGCTTCTCCTTGTTCAGGCCAGCGCTGCGCGGGCGGCAGCGAAAGCGTCTGGGGTATTGAGGTTAGAGGTCGATACGCCTTCGGCGCAACGTTTATTCAAACCGGCAAGTACTTTGCCAGGGCCGCATTCAACCAGTTCGGTCGCGCCCTTGGCAGCCAGCGCCTGGACCGACTCGACCCAGCGTACAGGCTTGTAGAGCTGTTCAAGCAGATCGCGCTTGAGGGTTTCCAGATCGGCCGGCACGTTGGCGCTGACGTTCTGTACCACAGGAATCTGCGGAGCCTGCCAGTCGATCGCCGCGATCGACTCGGCGAACCGCTCGGCGGCCGGACGCATCAATTCGCAATGGGACGGCACGCTGACCGGCAATGGCATGGCGCGCTTGGCGCCACGTGCCTTGCAGCCTTCGATGGCGCGCTCGACCGCAGCCTTCGCACCGGCGATCACTACCTGGCCCGGGGAGTTGAAGTTGACCGCGCTAACCACTTCGCCTTGCGCCGCTTCGGCACAGGCTGCCAGCACGTCGGCATCTTCCAGACCCAGGATTGCAGCCATGCCGCCTTGCCCGGCCGGAACGGCCTCTTGCATCAACTGGCCGCGACGCTCTACGAGCTTCACTGCGTCACCCAGGCTCAGACTGCCTGCAGCCACCAGGGCGCTGTATTCGCCCAGGCTGTGACCGGCAACGTAAGCCGGACGTGCGCCGCCTTCAGCCAGCCACAGGCGCCACAAGGCGATCGAGGCGGTCAGAATGGCCGGCTGGGTTTTATCGGTTTGATTGAGTTGTTCTTCCGGCCCTTGCTGGGTCAGTGCCCACAGGTCGTAACCCAGAGCATCGGAAGCTTCTTTGAATGTTTCGAGGACCACCGGATGTTGCGCGCCCAACTCGGCCAGCATGCCGAGGGACTGCGAACCCTGTCCTGGAAAGACGAATGCGAGGGAAGCAGACATGTAACAAGCCCCTAATGATCTTGTCGTCGGAGAATTGACGTCCCGCTTGTGGAACGCAAGAAACTCACAGTTGGATGGCCCATTGAACTGAGCGGTCACATTTAAGCATTGTCCGACGAAAACACCTAAGGCAACAAATCTTCCAGGCGCCCATGAAGCCGCTCTGGCAAGTTTTCCTGGATCTCAATCAACGCGCGCTGAATCGCACTCTGAAAACCCTGCACCCCCGCCGAACCGTGGCTTTTTACGACAATTCCCTGCAATCCAAGGAAACTTGCGCCGTTATGGCGTGCCGGCGCCAGTTCGGCCTGCAAGCGTTTCATCAGCGGCAGCGCCAGTGCGCCCACCACTTTCGACGCGAAATTTTTCTTGAATAACGCCTCAATGCGCCCGGCAATCATGGTCGCCAGGCCTTCGCTGGACTTGAGCAGGATATTGCCGACAAAGCCGTCACACACCACCACATCCGCCTCGCCACGGTACAAACCGTCACCTTCGATAAACCCGATGTAGTTGATGCCACGAGCACTCTGCAACAAGGTGGCCGCCAGTTTGACCTGCTGATTGCCTTTGATGTCTTCGGTGCCGATGTTCAGCAATGCCACCCTTGGGCGAACGATGCCCAGGGTTTCTGCCGCGACCGAGCCCATCACGGCAAACTGCAATAAGTGCTCGGCGCTGCAATCGACGTTGGCACCCAGGTCGAGCAACTGGCAGTAGCCCTTCTGCGTCGGAATGGCCGCGATCATCGCCGGCCGATCGATGCCCGGCAAGGTCTTGAGCACAAACCGTGACAACGCCATCAGCGCCCCGGTATTACCCGCACTGACGCAGGCCTGGGCCTTGCCGTCGCGCACCAATTCCAGCGCCACACGCATCGACGAGTCGAGCTTGCCACGCAAGGCCTGGGCAGGCTTTTCGTCCATGGTGATGACTTCGGACGCCGGCGTAATCGACAGGCGCGCGCGATCCACAGCCGATTGGCTGGCGAGCAGTTCTTCAAGAAGGGAGGGTTGACCGACGAGGGTCAGGTGCAGCGAGGGTGTAGCAGACAGACAAGCAAGGCTGGCCTGAACAATGCTGCGGGGACCGAAGTCCCCGCCCATTGCGTCAATCGCGATGACTTGAGCGGACAAGGATTACTCGTCAGCGCCCTTGTCGATCACTTTACGACCACGGTATACGCCTTCTGGCGATACGTGGTGACGCAGGTGAACTTCACCGGTGGTTTTTTCTACAGACAGGGTGCTAGCCTCGAGAGCGTCGTGCGAACGACGCATGTCACGGGCAGAGCGGGATTTTTTGTTCTGCTGAACAGCCATAATTGATTAACTCCTAAACGTTTGGGTCACGCTTTAACTGCGCCAATACACTGAACGGGTTGGACCGCGTTACCTCGTCCTCGCTCGGTTCGGGCTCATCGAGACCCGCCGGCTGCTGGCATTCTTCCGGATGATGAGCAGGCACAATGGGCAAGGCGAGCAGAAGCTCCTCCTCGATCAGTGACTGCAGATCCAAAGGATCTTCGCCCAGTTCCAGCACGTCATAACCTTTCGGCAACGACTGGGTATTCGCACCCTCCTTCACCACAGCATAACTGCATTCGCTATGGATCGGCAGGGTGACCAGCTCAAGACAACGCTGGCAAACCATTTTGACTTCGGTGTCGATAAAGCTGTGAATTACCACAGATTTACGTTCATCTCGTTCAAAAACGAATTTAGCCTGCACCGTACCGACAGTATCGGAAAGCGGGTCGCAGAGTCTCTCCAAATCGGCCAGCAGCAGTTCACCTTGAAGGGTGGTGCCACGGTCAGCCAATTTGCGCGGGTCAACGTGAGGTGGAATCGGGTCATTCAACATAGGCGCAGCATTATAGGGATGCCCCCAGCCATGTCAAAGGAAATTCAGCCCTGTCCGTCACTTGAGCCTGCGCTAGAATTCGCACCTGCCCTTTGGAGATGCGCATGCTGCCTTTATTACTCGCTTCAAGCTCGGTGTATCGCCGGGAATTATTGGCCCGCTTGCAGCTGCCGTTCACCTGCAGCTCGCCGGATATCGACGAAAGCCACCGTCCGGACGAGTCAGCCGTTGAACTGGTAAAGCGTCTCGCCGAAGAAAAAGCCCGCGCACTTGCAGGCAGTCATCCAGCCCATCTGATCATCGGCTCCGATCAGGTCGCCGTACTCGGCGAGCGGATTATCGGCAAACCTCACACTTTCGAAAAGGCCCGCGAACAACTGCTGGCATCCAGCGGCGCAAGCGTGACCTTCCTGACCGGCCTGGCACTGCTCAATAGTCAGACCGACCACTGCCAGGTCGATTGCGTGCCCTTCACCGTACACATGCGCACACTCGACACAGCGCGCATCGAACGCTACTTGCGCGCCGAACAGCCCTACGACTGCGCTGGCAGCTTCAAGGCCGAAGGTTTGGGGGTGAGCCTGTTTCAAAGCACCGAAGGCCCTGACGCCACCAGCCTGATCGGCCTGCCGCTGATTCGCCTGATCGACATGCTGTTGGCTGAAGGTGTGCAGATACCCTAAAGATCAAAAGATCGCAGCCTTCGGCAGCTCCTACATGGATTGACGTAGGAACTGCCGAAGGCTGCGATCTTTTTGATTTGAAAAAAACCGGCCACGCAGGCCGGTTTTTTTATGCAGCCAGACGATCAGCGCAACGACGGACCCTGAAAGCCCATCCACATCGCCAAATGCTCAGCCACGCTGGAGCCGAGTTTTTTCGAGAAGCGATCGAATGGCGATTCCTCGACAGTGAAATCCACCAGCTCTTTCTCACCGATCACATCACGCGCAACCGAACTGGCATTGCCCAGACCATCGATCAAGCCCAGCGACAGCGCCTGCTCGCCGGACCAGACCAGCCCGGAGAACAGCTCCGGATGATCTTTATCCTTCAGGCGATCACCACGACCCTTCTTGACGCTGCTGATGAACTGCTGATGAGTGGTATCGAGCACGCTCTGCCAGAACTGGGTTTCCGCGGGCTTCTGTGGCTGGAACGGATCGAGGAACGATTTGTGCTCGCCGGAGGTGTAGGTACGACGCTCCACACCCAACTTCTCCATAGTCCCGACAAAACCGTAACCGGCCGCTGTCACACCGATGGAACCTACCAGGCTCGCCTTGTCGGCGTAGATCTGATCCGCGGCGCTGGCGATGTAATAGGCACCGGAAGCACCCAGGTCCGAGATCACCGCATAAACCTTGGTATCTGGATTCAGGCCGCGCAAACGACGGATCTCGTCGTAGACATAACCCGACTGCACCGGACTGCCGCCCGGGCTGTTGATCCGCAAAATTACACCCTTGACCTTCTTGTCCTCGAAGGCTGCACGCAGACTGCCGACGATATTGTCGGCACTGGCCGGCTCTTTGTCGGCAATCATGCCTGTTATATCGATCAGCGCCGTGTAGCCAGAGCCGAGGCTCGCGCCCTTCTCCATGCCTATCAACGGCGATAACAGAATCAACGCGCCGAGCAGGTACAAAAAAGTCAGCGACTTGAAGAATATCCCCCAGCGACGGGACCGGCGCTGTTCCTGCACACCAGCCAGCAGGGTTTTTTCCAGCAGCTTCCAGCTTTTCTCGTCACCGCTTTCCGCACTCGCCTTGGCGGGCGCTTTCCATTCGTCGGTCATGCCATGTACCCCAGCAAAAAAACCAATTAAACCCGCTGATTCAGCCAGGCGTGCAACTCTGAAAAACGATCAATGGCCAGTCTCGGCTCAAATAGCTTCAAGGCGTCGATCGATTGAGCGCCATAGCTGACCGCCACTGAATCCATGCCCGCATTGCGCGCCATCTGCAGATCGAACGACGAATCGCCAACCATCAGCGCTTGCTCCGGACGGACCTCGCAATGGGCGAGAATCTGCTCAAGCATCAGCGGATGGGGTTTGCTGGCAGTTTCGTCAGCGGCACGGGTGATGTCGAAATAATCTTCCCAGCCGTGAGACTTCAGCACCCGATCCAGCCCACGACGAGCCTTGCCGGTCGCTACTGCTAGATGATACCCCTCGACACGAAACGCTTCGAGAGACTCGATAACACCCTCAAACAGCGGAGAAGGCACGGCTTCCGACGCAATGTAGTGATCCGCATAGTGTTGACGGAATGCTATCAGCTCGGTGTCGCCAATCTCGGGATACAGCGTGCGGATCGCTTCCGGCAAGCCCAGACCGATAATGCCTTTGACGGCAAAATCATCACGCAACTGAAAACCGGACCGCTCGGACGCGACATGCATCGCCTCGACAATCCGACCAATGGAGTCAGCCAGCGTGCCGTCCCAATCGAAAACCAGCAGCTTGTAATCAGTAGGGTGCACTCAAGCGCTCCACGGTTTTGGCCCACATCTCGTCGACGGGCGCCTGCAACTTGAGCTCACCACCATCAGGCAGCGGCACAGTCAGCATGTAGGCGTGCAGAAACAGACGCTTGCCGCCGAGATCACGAATCTCTTTGCTGAAACCCTCATCGCCGTACTTGGTATCACCAGCAATGCAATGTCCGGCATGCAGAGTATGGACGCGAATCTGGTGAGTGCGCCCCGTGATCGGCTTGGCCTCGACCATAGTGGCAAAGTCGCCAAAGCGACGCAGCACCTTGAACACGGTCACAGACTCCTTGCCCTCCTCCTCGTCCACTTCGACCATGCGCTCGCCGGAGCGCAGATTGCTCTTGCCCAGCGACGCACGGACTTGCTTGATCGAGGCCGCCCAGTTGCCGCGCACCAGCGCCATGTAGCGCTTGTCGACGCCATCGCCGCGCAATGCCGTGTGCAAGTGGCGCAACATGCTGCGCTTTTTGGCAATCATCAGCAGGCCGGAAGTATCACGATCGAGACGATGAACCAGTTCGAGTTCCTTGCAATCCGGACGCAACTGACGAAAGGCTTCAATCACGCCGTAGGTCAAGCCACTGCCGCCATGAACCGCAATGCCGCAAGGCTTGTTGACCACGATCAGCGCCTTGTCTTCGTAGACAATCGAGGCCTCGAGCCGCTGCAGCAGACCCTGGGCCAATGGCACGGGTTCGTCGCGCTCAGGCACGCGAACCGGCGGCACGCGCACGATATCGCCCGCCTGCAGCTTGTATTCGGGCTTGATCCGACCTTTGTTCACCCGCACTTCGCCCTTGCGCAAAATGCGATAAATCAAGGTCTTGGGCACGCCTTTGAGCCGAGCGAGAAGGAAGTTATCAATTCGTTGGCCGGCATATTCCGGCGAGACCTCCAGCAGTTGTACGGCTGGGGTCGAAGGGGCAGTAGTCGTCATGGCGTGAATGATAACAATTTTTTATGGAATTGAAGCACTTAATCATTGCTGCTATAGTCGCGAACGCCGCCAAAAGTGGCCTGGACAGCGGACTAACGGTCAAAAACCGGCCCTGACCAACGCAATTCACGAGGACGAGAGGCCGTCCTACGGGGCTTTCGCTACGTAACGGCAGAGTTTTCAGTTGTAACGAGCGCAGGTGACATAAGGCCTGAATCATGCCGCAAAGCAGAGTTTTCACTCGCCTTCCGAGCAAATATTCACGGCCAGTTCACAAAGTGCAGTCAGCTGCGAACGACCCCGAGCGAACGCTTCGGAAACACCGCCTAAATTAGCCATGATGCGTGACCTCCCCTTTCGGAGCTCACGGTAAATGCCAACCCGCTGCGGATTCTGCGCGCGGCAGCACCCGAATTATCAGGGATACGTGTAGGGTGGAGATGCACAACCGCTGGACTGTGTAGCAATAGGCTTTATCAAGACGCTTCATCTCGTCCACAGCCGCCGGTTGATTCCTCCTCCTGACTGAGTGCTTAAGTAGCCACAGCAAGCAGGACGCGTACGTCGCGACACCGGCCCAATTGGCCGGGGTTCGCTAGACACTGGAGTGGCCAACCACTCCTGACGCACCTGACACCGACCATGAGAAGTCGTGTGTGCCGAACGCCGTTTCCGGCAGCCCGGAAACCGACGGTACTACATGAAAAGAATGCTGATTAACGCAACTCAACCCGAAGAGTTGCGTGTTGCACTGGTAGATGGCCAGCGCCTCTACGACCTGGACATCGAATCCGGTGCACGCGAGCAGAAGAAGGCCAACATCTATAAAGGCCGGATTACTCGCATCGAACCAAGCCTTGAGGCTGCCTTTGTCGATTTCGGCTCTGAGCGCCACGGCTTCCTGCCCCTCAAAGAAATCTCCCGCGAATACTTCAAGAAAGCCCCCGAAGGCCGCGTCAACATCAAGGACGTCCTGAGCGAAGGCCAGGAAGTCATCGTTCAGGTCGAAAAAGAAGAACGTGGCAACAAGGGCGCCGCCCTGACCACCTTCATCAGCCTGGCCGGTCGTTACCTGGTCCTGATGCCGAACAACCCGCGTGCCGGCGGTATCTCCCGTCGCATCGAAGGTGAAGAGCGCAACGAACTGCGTGAAGCCCTGAACGGTCTGGTTGCCCCGGCCGACATGGGTCTGATCGTTCGCACTGCCGGCCTTGGCCGCAGCAGCGAAGAAATGCAGTGGGACCTCGATTACCTGCTGCAACTCTGGACCGCCATCAAAGAAGCTTCGCTGGATCGTTCCGCGCCGTTCCTGATCTACCAGGAAAGCAACGTGATCATCCGCGCCATCCGCGATTACCTGCGCCAGGACATCGGCGAAGTACTGATCGACAGCGTTGAAGCCCAGGACGAAGCCCTGACCTTCATTCGCCAGGTGATGCCGCAGTACGCCAGCAAAATCAAGCTGTACGAAGACAGCGTTCCGCTGTTCAACCGTTTCCAGATCGAAAGCCAGATCGAAACCGCCTTCCAGCGCGTCGTCGAACTGCCTTCCGGCGGCTCCATCGTTATCGATCCGACCGAAGCCCTGGTGTCCATCGACATCAACTCGGCGCGCGCCACCAAAGGCAGCGACATCGAAGAAACCGCACTGCAGACCAACCTTGAAGCTGCCGAAGAAATCGCCCGTCAGTTGCGCTTGCGCGACATCGGCGGCCTGATCGTCATCGACTTCATCGACATGACCCCTGCCAAGAACCAGCGCGCCGTGGAAGAAAAAGTCCGCGAATGCCTGGAAGCCGACCGCGCTCGCGTGCAAGTCGGTCGCATCTCGCGCTTCGGCCTGCTGGAAATGTCCCGTCAGCGCCTGCGTCCATCGCTGGGCGAAAGCAGTGGCATCGTCTGCCCGCGTTGCAACGGCACCGGCATCATCCGTGACGTTGAATCGCTGTCGCTGGCGATCCTGCGCCTGATCGAAGAAGAAGCCCTGAAAGACCGCACCGCCGAAGTTCGCGCACAAGTGCCGATTCCGGTTGCAGCTTTCCTGCTCAACGAAAAACGCAACTCGATCACCAAGATCGAACTGCGCACCCGTGCCCGCATCGTCATTCTGCCGAACGATCACCTCGAAACGCCGCACTTCGAAGTTCAGCGTCTGCGCGATGACAGCCCGGAAGCCAGCATCAATCAGTCCAGCTACGAAATCGCCGCTGCCGCTGCCGAAGTCGAAGAAGTCCAGCCAGCCGCCGCGACCCGCACCCTGGTTCGCCAGGAAGCCGCGGTCAAGACCGCTCCGGCCCGCGCCAACGCTCCGGTTCCGACCGAAGTCGCCGCCGCTCCGGTGGCTGCACCAGCTGCCGTAGCCCCAGAGCCAAGCCTGTTCAAAGGCCTGGTGAAGTCGCTGGTCAGCCTGTTCGCCACCAAGGAAGAGCCTGCTGCGCCGGTTGTGGTTGAAAAGCCAGCTACCGAACGCCCTGCCCGCAACGAAGAGCGCCGTAACGGCCGTCAACAGAGCCGCAACCGTAACGGTCGCCGCGATGAAGAGCGCAAGCCTCGTGAGGAACGTGCACCGCGTGAAGAGCGCGCACCACGTGAGCCACGCGAAGCCCGCGAAGAAGCTCCAGCAGTCGCCCAGGAACGCGCTCCGCGTGAAGAGCGCGCACCACGCGCCCCTCGTGAAGAACGTGCACCGCGCGCCCCGCGTGAAGATCGCAAGCCACGTGGCGAGCGCGAAGAACGTCCGGTTCGTGAATTGCGCGAGCCTCTGGATGCCGCTCCGGCCGCCGCTGCCAACGCTGAAGAGCGTCCAGCCCGTCAACCACGTGAAGAACGCGCTCCACGCCCACCGCGTGAAGAACGTCAGCCACGTACCGAGCAAGCCGCTGCTGCCGTTGCTGAAGAAGAGCTGACCACCAGCGAAGAGCAACTGCAGGAAGACAGTCAGGAAGGCGCCGAAGGCGATCGTCCACGCCGCCGCTCCCGTGGCCAGCGTCGTCGCAGCAACCGTCGTGAGCGTCAACGCGATGCCAACGGCAACGTGATCGAAGGTTCGGAAGAGTCCGAATCGGCTGAAAACGCCGAAGCGCCAAGCGCTGCCGATCTGGCCGCCGGCCTGGCTGTTACCGCAGCCGTTGCCAGCTCCGTGATCAGCGCACCTGCTGAAGCACAAGCCAACGAGCAAGCTGAACGCGCCACTGCCGCCACTCTGGAAACCGCTCCGGTTGAAGCGCCAGTGGTTGAAGCGACCACGCCGGTAGAAGTAACTGCCGCTCCGGAAATCGAAGTAGCACCGGTTCGTGAAGCCCAGCCTGAAGTTGAAGCTGCCGCTGAACCGGCCGTCGTCGCTGAACCGGTAGTTGCTGCAGAGCCTGTGGTTGAAGCCCCGGCTGAACCGGTACGTGAAGTTCGCGAGGAACAAACCACGTTCAACTGGGTTGCCGAGCCACCTGTAGCGGTCGAAGCTCCAGCGCCAGTCGCTGAAGCTCCGGCTGCTGAAGCCATGGTCTCCGAGCCAGTGGTTGCTGCTGCCGAGCCTGCTCCAGTGGTTGTTGAAGCGCCAGTTGTTGCCGAAGAGGCTGCACCGGTGGTTGAAGCCGCCCCTGTCAGCGCTCTGACCCCAAGTGGCCGTGCGCCGAACGACCCGCGTGAAGTACGTCGTCGCAAGCGTGAAGCCGAGCGTCTGCAGAAGGAAGCCGAATTGGCTGCCACTGCTGCTCCGGCTGCTGCCGAGCCAGCACCGGTTGTTGCTGAAGTTGTCGAGGCAGCCCCTGCCCCGGCCGCTGAAGCCCCTGCCGAGCCGGTTGAATCCGCGATCGACGAAGCACCTCGCTCCGTTCAGGAAGCGGTAGAGCAACACGAGCAAGCCCAGGAAAAAGAGCACGAGCCTAAACCCCTCGTCTGATTCCATCGGCCACTAAAAAGCCCCGCCTGGTGATCCAGGCGGGGCTTTTTTTGCTTATAGAAACTGAAGCCTGTCGCTACCTGGCAACGGTTTATTGCCGAGGCGATTGCATTCCTCGCTAAACACCCGCTTAAATATTTGTAAGCAAGTATTACGAAAGAACTGTACAACGTGCAGAATAGAGCGGTGCAGGGCTCAAAGTAGGTCCTGCCACGGCCCGAAAGCCTTCGGCCCGTTATGGAGCAAAGAGTGCGTGACTATGGAAATTGCTGAACTGGACGCTTTCAAAGCGATTGTTGACTACGGCAGCGTCACACAAGCAGCGATCAGGTTAAACCGCGCTCAATCCAGTATTTCCTTCCGCATCAAGACACTCGAATCACGGCTCGATACCAAGCTGTTTGAACGCTCCGGTCGCGGTATCACGATGACGGCGCCAGGCAAGGAGCTCTATGCCTATGCCTCACAAATCCTCGAACTGGTTGCTCGCGCTCAAGCCAGCCTGAACCAGACAAAAACCGAAACACGGGTGCGTTTGGGTGTCATCGAAAACCTCACTATTACTCGCCAGAACCTGTTGCAAAGCATCGTTGCCAATCCCGACGGGCTGGCAGTGGATGTCAGCATTGGAAATACACAGTCGCTGCTCAAGGATCTTGAGGCCGGCAAGCTCGACGCAGTGATTGTCGGCGCAGGCTTTGCACCTTCGCATTATCGCCGGGTAACGCTGTTCAACGATCCCCTGGCCTTGATCTACAGCGCAGCACACCCCGCCATCCAGGACCTGAAAGCGTTCAGTGGCCAAGTGTTCCTGGTCAACAGCCGGCGCAGCGCTTCGCAACGTAATCTCGACGAACTATTCATGATGGGCAATATCACCCCGGAAAAAATCATCGAGTGTGGCTCTTATCCGCTGTTGTTTTCTAATGTGATCAACGGCGTGGGCGTTGCCCTGGTGCCGTTGTCACTGGTCGATTCGTGCTGCCGCAGTGAACAGGTGCAAACATATTTCCTGAGTGGTTCATATGCCTCGCTGACCACCGAATTCGTGTTTTTCGATCACCCTGGCAAACCAGCCCCCAGAGCGCTTGCGCAATGGGTGCTGGACTTCGAAAAACCGGCCCGCTTACCGCTGACGGAAGGGTAACGGGCCGGGCCCCCGTCAGCAGTTACACGATTGCCGCACCACCTCGTCCTCGAAGAGGTTGGACAGTTGCAGTCCATCCTCCTGGCTGCTCGCCCGAATGACGTCACCGTGCTGCAACTCGAAGGCATCCTTGTCGGTACTTAACGAGGCACCGAGCAAAACATAGTGAACCGTACCGGGCTCGCAAAGCTCTTCATGCTGGAACAACAGGGCTTCGAGTTCACGTTTGGCAAACATCAACTGATCCAGCCCTAATAGCGACTGTTTGTCCCACACGGTTTCACCACGCCGGACAATCGAACTCCTCACCACTGAGTAGCGCGGTGGTTCTGCGATCACCAGCTCGTGGCACAACGCGGTATTGCGCAACTTGGAGAGACCAGCCAGCCCGGGTTGAGTGTGACGCAGCACCGGGTCAGAAAAATCCACCGCCAAGGTGTAACCGATATAGCGGGGGTTTCGGCAGTCGTCGATGAGGTACACACAGGCATACTCGATCTCGATTCCCGCGCCACTGGCATGACACGGTGATTTGATCGCCCGGGAAGCGGCCACCAACCCTTTGCCGTTACCTTTGTAGTACCAGTCCGGCGAGGACCTCTGAGGCATGGGCAGACCATTGACCGAGCGATGCGTGTAACCAAAACCGCTCACCATGCACACGGCATCCCGTACGGGCCGCAGCGGCACGTTAAAGGTCATCAATGAAAGCGCTTCAAGCGGCACCGCTACCAAGGACAAGTTGCTTTTGAAGTGCTCCCAGGATTGCTTGCTACGCATGAATCGCACAGCCAACGCCTGAGAACTTTCGGCATCTTCGACCTGCCAGACCGTAGCCGATGCCCCCTTGCCCTGCACAATCCCCACCCACCGCACACCGTGACGGTCGACCGAATCGATGATTCTGTCCATCAAGCCGCCTCCGTGCGCAGTACCACCGGTGCCCGCCTTTTAATGGAACAGAGGATCACCCCACATACAATCAGCACCAGACTGACCAGGTGATAGGCGTGCAGTTGCACGTCGAGGAACACGATACTGAACAGCCCACCGGACAGTGGCACCAAGTGAGTGAAGATCTCACCACGGGTGGCACCGATTTCACCGATACCTTTGCTCCAGAACAAGTACGACAGCCAGGACGGGAAGATCACCAGATACGCCAGGCCCAGCCACGGTGCAGCGCCCTGCCCCAGGTTGAACGTCAGATCAGGGTGCAATGCCCAAATACCCAGGCTGAACGGAATCAGGCACAGCGCCCCCACCACCGCGCAATACGTCACGAACGCATTGCCGGCGATGGTTTTTGGCTTTGTCCGCAAAAAGGAGCAATAGACAGCCCAACTGGCAGCCGAGGCCATGGTCCAGAAATCGCCTTTGTTGAAGCCTTCCAGGAAGCTCAAATCGGACAGATGCCCCATCGTCACCAGCCAGAACACACCCACCGTACTGATGACCACCCCAAGCATGTTCGACCTGGAGATGAAATCACCGAAAACGAAACGGTTGAGGGCCAGTACCAGACACGGCGTGGCCGACAGGTAAATCGCCGCATTCAACGAACTGGTGTATTGCAAACCGATATATAAGGTCAGCGGAAATATAACTTGGCCACAGATCGCCAACATAACCAGAGTCAACCATGACTTACGTGCGGCCGGCAAACTGGCGATCACGGCTTTATAGTTAATCAGCAGTAGTAAAGCGCTGGTAATCAGCCATCGAAGTTGCGACAGCAGCACCGGATCAACATCCACCACCATCAACTTTCCGACGACATAGTTACCGCCCCAGAACACGGCAGCGAGTGAAAGTAATAAGTACGGCATTGACGCCTCCGTTAGATCTTCTTCATTAACATGAAAGAGGCACCGTCGAACTCGACTTCCCCTCGCAGATGGAACAAGTCTTGATACACAGACAGTTGCGCCTGCAACACATCCGTAATGGGCACCAACAACAGTGCCTGCGTCGCCAGCACCCGGGCCAGTTCATTGACATAGACTCGGCAAGGCTCGGCCTCGACAGGCGAACTGTTGGCGACAATCAGTGAGTAACCCAATCGACGGCGATAGTGAAAGTCGCCGGCCGATGCGAATGGCAACCTCGAAAAATCCAGATCGGCGCGCAACCTGAGCTGCTTATGGCCGTAGTCCTGAGCCCACTGCAAGTGATGGGCAAACGGCTGCCGGGAACTGGAAATGACATCCAGGCTGTGCTGGCCGAACGCTTGAAGCTGAGCGTTATCGGATGGGGCAATCAGCAATACGGACTTTTTGCCCGGCGTGTCGAGATACTCCGCCAGTGGTGCCGGCAATGTCGGCGTCTCGCGCTTCGGGCTGTCACGGTAGATCATCAACCAGTCCGAATTGATCGCGGCCCAATTGCTGACTTGCAGCGTCTGCTCGATCGACGGCTGGTAGGTTTCCATGAGGTGAGCCTTGAACGGCAAGTATTGCAGGACCTTTCCCTGATCGCCAACGATGGAATAATCGCCGACCCATGTATTGAGGAAGGAACGGATTCCGACGATGCTCGCCTTACCCAGGTAATCCGCGTTCCAGCCCACAATCGCTTCACGCCCGACCCACGCGTAATCGCACAGTCGCACCGGTGGCAGGCGCGTCATCGCGACAGTCCGCGAGCCGATGGAGAGCCGACCATACGGGTCATGGTCCTGACGCAGTAACTGACTTCCCGGCGATAGCCAGACACCATCGCCTATATCCACATCGCCGCCGGCATTGACCGCAGCGTTACGACCAAAACGCACATACTGTCCAATCTTGATCGAAGGCAAATCCTGCGCCGAGTGATCGAGTTGATGATCGGCATGGGGGTGGCTGAAATACGCACCGTTTTCAAAATGAGTGGGCGAAATCAGGTGTTCTCCGACCTGCTCCTTGACGAGCAGCGGTGAGCCACTGGTATTGACCGAAAAGTGCTCCGGGGACAAACCGAAGTCGTCACCCAGTTCTTTCAAACGCTCTCCAAAAGTGACCCCGAACTTGATCTCGTCGCGATGACAACTAATTGTTTGCGACGCTTTTCTAAGTTCTCGAAGTGTTTTGACATAACGCGGAACAGGTTGAGAAACATCTGCAGAACTTAATGCCCGCTCCAATGCTCCCAACTCCTGAATATCACTGTCCAGCTCCAAAGGACTGACACTGACCGACGCATCCATATAGTGCTTTATCATCTAGGCTCTTTTTTTTCTAATGAGTACTGACCGGATGTTCACCCCAACTGTGAACATCACACGCCACATGATCGTATGTCGGATAGAACCCGCTGAATAACGAGTTTTATATCTGGCACCCATCGATAAATACGAATGGGCGAATGGAAGAGCCGATTATTCCGAGGAAAGTGCGAATGCAATCCCGCTGACAACCGTTATTGAAAAACCAGCGCCTCAGGCACATCCACATCCCACAACACCCCGGGATCCTCCACCGCCACTTCGACCACCCTCGCCTGTGCGAACAGCGACTTGGCGCCGTGATCACCGGTCAATGCCATCAATCCCGGACCGAAGCTTCGCCCGAACCCCACCGGGTGCCCATATTGCCCCTCATGCACCGGCACGCTGATCGCATCCTCCGCAATATTCGCAACAACCTGTTCAATGCTGGACGGCAGGATAAACGGCATATCCCCCAGCACAATCAGCCAACCAGCGAGTTGCGAGCACGCCGCCACACCCGCCGCAATGCTGTCGCCCAGACCGGTCGACTCGATCCGCACAATTTCGCAACCATAGGCCTGAGCCATACGAATCACTTGCGGGCGATCCGCCGTGGTCACCAGCACGCGCTTCTCAACCGCGGCGGGCAGATTCACCAGCACCTGCTCGATCACCGAATGCACGGTGACGCCATCACGACCGGTGCAGTCCACCAGCAGCTTGTCCTTATCGTCACCCGCTACCTGTCGAAACCGACTGCCCTGCCCCGCGGCCACTACGATAACGCCGATGGGGTCGCTCATACGCCCTCCTGCAACGGCTTCTTCTGTTTCAGCTCGACGCCGTTCTTGATCGCCACAATTTCGGCCAGCAGCGACAAGGCGATTTCCGCCGGTGTATGGCTGCCGATGTGCAAACCGATCGGGCCGTGCAAGCGCTCGATGGCCTGTTGTGACAAGCCTAGCTGAGCCAGGTTGTCCCGGCGCTTCTGGCTGTTGACCCGCGAACCCAGCGCACCGACATAAAACGCCTTGGAGTCCAGGGCCGTGAGCAGCGCCATGTCATCCAGGCGTGGATCGTGGGTCAGCGCGACAATGGCCGTGCGCTCGTCGGTCTGGATGGTCAGCACCGCTTCATCGGGCATGCCCGGGACGAAGCGACCGTGTTGCTCTTCCCAGCCATAGACGAACTCGGTGCGCGGATCGCAGATCAGCACTTCGAAATCCAGCAGCCGCGCCATCTCGGCAACGTAGCGCGACAGTTGGCCGGCGCCGATCAGCAACAACCGCCAGCGCGGACCATAAATGGCGCGCAAGGTCTGCCCGTCAAACACCAGCGCATCGGTCTTGCTCGCTGACTGCAAAACCACATCACCGGTCGCCAGGTTCAGCTCACGGGCAACGATTTCATGCGCCTCGCAGCGCGTCAGCAATTCGGCGATCCACGCCGGATCGCCGACGCGCTCCTCGGTCAGGCGCAATGTGCCGCCGCATGGCAAACCAAACCGCGCGGCCTCCTCACGGGTGACGCCATAGGTAATCAACTGCACCGGCGGCCCGTCGGCCGGGATACGGCCATCGTGCAGCCGGGCAATCAGGTCATCCTCGACACAGCCACCGGACACCGAGCCAATCACCACGCCGTCTTCACGCAAGGCCAGCATGGCACCAGGTGCCCGGGGCGCGGTGCCCCAGGTCTGGACCACGCTGTACAACATCACCCGCTGACCGGCGCGGCGCCATTCCAGCACGCTGCGCAGGACGTTCAGATCGACGCTGTCCATCAGGCTTGCGCCTTCTGCCAACCCTGCAGCTGATAGCGTACCGGCAGGTTACGGATGCGCTTGCCGGTGGCCGCAAAGATCGCGTTGCACAGCGCTGGCGCGATCGGCGGCACACCTGGTTCACCGACTCCACCCAACGGCACATCGCCCGGTGGCGTGACCAGATGCACGGCGACTTCTTTCGGTGCCAGAGACATGCGCGCCACCTCGTACATGTGGAAATTGTCCTGCTGAACCTTACCGTCCTTGAAGCTGATTTCCCCCAACACCGCGTTGCCCAGGCCCATCACGCAGGCGCCTTCGAACTGCGAGCGAATCCGCTCAGGGTTGATCTGCGGGCCGCAATCCACGGCGATGTCGGCCTTGTGCACGATCAACGTGCCATCGTCTTTGACTTCAACCTCGATCACCGCCGCCACATAAGTGACAAAACTATAGTGCACTGCCAGGCCCAAGCCTCGGCCCTTGGGCAACTCACGCCCCCAACCGGCCGCTTTGGCGGCGGTTTCCAGCACGGTGCGCATCCGTGCGGTATCGATCGGGTAACGTTCGGGGGATTCACCGTAGTTCCACTCTTCACTCAAGGTGCGCGGATCGATCTGACGGTCCGGGCCGAGCAGTTTGATCTGGTACTTGAGCGGATCCTGGCCAGCCTTGTGGGCCAGTTCATCGACAAAGCTCTGAATCGCAAAGCCGTGGGGAATGTTCGACACCGAGCGATACCAACCGACCCGGGTATGGACCGTCGCTTCAGGGTTTTCCAGGCGCACATTGGGGATCGCGTAAGCCATGTTGGTAAAGCCCATGCCCAACTCGAAAGCCGCCTCATGGTTCATCCCCGGCGCGAACAGCGCGGTGATACTCGGCGCCACCGTGCGGTGCAGCCAGCCGGACGGCAGACCGTCCTTGTTCAGGCTGGCCTTCAGGTATTCGGCCGACACAGTGTGGAAATAGGAGTTGTGGATGTCGTCTTCGCGGGTCCATTGCACCCGCACCGCCTTACCCGGGAACTCCTTGGCCAGGATCGCCGCTTCAACGACGAAGTCCGGCTTGGATTTGCGACCGAAACCGCCGCCGAGCAAGGTGACGTTGAACGTGACGTTATCGAATGGAATGCCGAGGCGCTCGCCGATCCGTTCGCGGGTGACTTGCGGGGCCTGGCTTGGGGCCCACGCTTCGCACACGCCGTCCTTGAAACGGGCGATGGCGACCATCGGCTCCATTGGCGATTGTGCCAGGTGCGGCAGGTAGTAAGAGGCTTCGAGGGTGCTGTCGGCGCTGCTCATGGCCTGGTCGATGCTGCCGGTATTGCGTACCACTTTGCCAGGTTTGAGAGACGCGGCTTCGAGTTCCTTGCGATAAGCGATCGAGTCATAACTGGCGTTGGGGCCGTCATCCCACTCGATTTTCAGCGCTTCGCGGCCCTTGATCGCCGCCCAGGTATTGCTGGCCACCACGGCCACACCGCCCAGAGGCTGAAACTCGGACGGCAATGGACGGCTTTCGATTTGCAGGACCTTGATCACGCCCGGGACTTTCATCGCGGCGCTGGCATCGAAGGATTTGACCTTGCCGCCGTAGACCGCTGGACGCGCGATGGTGGCGAAGAGCATGCCGTCGAAATGCACATCGGCGCCGTATACCGCGCGACCATTGACGATGTCCGCACCGTCGATGGCCTTGGTGCCTTCCTTGCCGATGTAACGGAATTCCGAGGGTTGCTTGAGCCGCAGGCTGTCGCGGGCCGGCACTGCCAGTGCCCCGGCAGCAGCGGCCAAAGCGCCGTAGCCCAGTTCACGACCGGTCGGTTGGTGAATGACTTTATGCAATTGCGCATGGCACTCGCTAACCGGCACTTTCCACTGCGCGGCAGCGGCTTGCTCAAGCATGGTCCGCGCGGCAGCACCGCAACGGCGCATCGGCTCGTACCAGTGACGCATGCTGCGCGAACCGTCGGTGTCCTGATTACCGAAACGCACTTCGTCGCCCGGTGCCTGTCGCACTTTGACCAGCGCCCAGTCGGCGTCCAGTTCATCGGCCACCACCATGGTCAGGCTGGTGCGCACGCCCTGGCCCATTTCCGAGCGGTTGCAAACCACGGTCACGCTGCCATCGGCGGCGATGCTGACATAAACCTTTGGATCATCGATCCAGCCATTGGGCATGCCGTCAGCGCCGAACTTCTTGTCTTTTTCGGCCGCGAGGGCGTCCTGCCAGCCCCAGCTTGCCGCCAGCACCAGCGCACTGGTGGCGCCCACGCCTTTGAGGAAACCACGGCGGCTGAGGTTGCTCAGCGCAAAGTCATTCGGTAACTGGCTCATGCCTTGGCCTCCTTCAGGTGAGTGGATGCCTGGCGGATGGCGGTCTTGATCCGGTTGTAGGTGCCGCAACGGCAAATGTTGCCGACCATCGCCTCTTCAATCTGCTCGTCGCTGGGGTTCGGGTTGGTTTTCAGCAAGGCGGTGGCCGACATGATCTGCCCGCCCTGGCAGTAACCGCACTGAGCCACGGCGCTGTCGAGCCAGGCTTGCTGGACGACTTTGCCAACCGGGTCGGCGTGCAGGTTATCGATGGTGGTGACGTTCTGGCCGACTACCGAGCCGATCGGCGTGATGCAACTGCGCGCAGGCGCGCCATCGATATGAATGGTGCAGGCGCCACACAGGCCCATGCCGCAGCCAAATTTGGTGCCGTTGTAGCCGGCCACGTCACGGATCGCCCAGAGCAGCGGCATGTCCTCGGTGACATCGAGTTGATGATCTTGTCCATTGAGTTTCAGGGTAATCATGGGCACGCCCGCATAGTTATAGAGGTTATGGGGTCGAGCAATCTGCCGCGTGGGTTCCTTCACGCAGATCGACTCAGGCTAATGGGCTCTCTTATGCAGACGGCAACGTCTGCACCGGGCCTTTGGTGGAGCAAATGCATGCATCGTTAGGTAGCTAAGTTACCCCAGCATTAACAAAAAAGCCCTGCACATTTGAAGATGTGCAGGGCTTTGGAATCAGCCGTGAAAGCGTAGCCTCAATACCGATTGGGCTCCATTTCCAGGTCGACGTGGAAACGTTCTGAAATGTCTTTTTGAATGCGTTGCGCCAGGTTCAGCAATTGCAGGCCTGTTGCGGCGCCGTAGTTGACCAGCACCAGCGCCTGTAATTTATGCACACCGGCATCACCGTCGCGAAAGCCTTTCCAGCCGGCCCGTTCGATCAGCCAGCCCGCCGCCAGTTTCATTTGCCCGTCAGGTTGCGCGTAGGCTACCAGCTCCGGGTATTGCTCCTTCAGTTGCGCCACCAATGTCGCCGGCACCAAGGGGTTCTTGAAGAAGCTGCCGGCATTGCCGAGCACCGTCGGGTCCGGGAGTTTTTCATTGCGAATGCTGCAAATAGCCTGACTGACATCGGTAGGCGTCGGGTGATCAATGCCCAGCGACGTCAGGCGCTGGCGAACCGGCCCGTATTCCAGGTGCAGGTGAGCGGTGCGATTGAGGGTGAAACGCACCCGCAGGATCAACCAGCGCCCCGGTTCCTGTTTGAACAGGCTGTCACGGTAGGCAAAGTTGCACTCGGCCAGCGTGAAATCCCGCAACTCGCCGGTTTGGCGATCAAGGGCCGTCAGGCCGGCAAAAACGTCTTTGATCTCGACGCCGTAAGCGCCGATGTTCTGCATCGGTGCCGCGCCCACAGTGCCGGGAATCAGACTGAGGTTCTCCAGCCCCGACAATCCTTGCGCCAGCGTGTGCTGCACAAACGGATGCCACGGCTCGCCCGCCTCGGCTTCGATCACCACCTGGTTGCCGTCATCGCTCAGCAGGCGAATCCCGCGTGTGGCCATGCGCAGCACCAGTGCCTGCACATCAGCGGTCAGCAGCAAATTGCTGCCGCCACCGATCACCAGCACGGGCACATCATGTTCCAACCCATAGGCCAGGGCTTCGCGCACATCAGCATCGCTATGGGCCTCGGCAAACAGCCGGGCCTGAACATCCACGCCAAAGCTGTTGAACGGCTTGAGCGATACCAGCGGATGTACCTGCAAACTCATAACCGCCCCTTCAATTCGATTACCAGCAAATCGCTGGCGCGCTCGATCAGGTCCAGTACCGTTTCGAACCCCTGGTCACTGTCGTGATAAGGATCCGGCACTTCATCGATTTCCGACTGGAAGCGACGCAGGAACAGATCCAGCTCGGCCTTGCCCTTGTCCGGTTGCAAGGCCTTGAGGTGGCGCAGGTTACTGTTGTCCATCGCCAGAATCAGGTCGTAGGTGGCGAAATCGGCACGGCTGACTTGTTGCGCACGCTGGGCCGACAAGTCATAACCGCGCAACTTGGCCGCGGCCTGGCTGCGCTTGTCCGGGGCCTTGCCGACATGCCAGTCACCAGTGCCGGCGGAAGCCACTTCGACTTGATCGGCCAGCCCCGCCTCACACAGTTTGTGCCGCAATACGCCTTCGGCCGTCGGGGATCGGCAGATATTGCCCAGGCAGACGAACAGAACCCGCATCAGGCCTCCAGCAAGCGACGAACGCGCTCGAGGTCTTCAATGGTATCGACGCCGGTAGGCGGGGCGATCAGCGCATCGGCAACGTGAATCCGCACCCCGTGCCAGAGCGCCCGCAGTTGCTCCAGAGACTCGGTGTTTTCCAGCCAGCACGGGCCCCAAGTGACGAAGTCATGCAGAAAACCGGCGCGATAGGCATAAATGCCGATGTGGCGGCGATACGGCACACCTTCCGGCAATTGCTCGCGGCTCTTGGCGAACGCATCGCGAGCCCACGGCAAGGTGGCACGGCTGAACGTCAGCGCCAGGCCATTGAGGTCGCTGACCACCTTGACCACGTTGGGATTGAACAGGGTTTCCACGTCTTCGATCGGCTCGGCCAGGGTGGCCATGCGCGCCTCGGTGTGGGCGGCCAGGTTGGCGGCGACCTGATCGATCACGCTCGGCGGAATCAATGGCTCGTCGCCCTGAACGTTGACCACGATAGCGTCCGGGGCCAGGCCCAGTTTCGCCGCGACTTCGGCCAGACGGTCAGTGCCGGAATTGTGGTCTTCGCGCGTCAGTACCACTTCGGCACCAAAGCTTTTGCAGGCCTCGACAATGCGCGCATCGTCAGTGGCAACGACCACTCGCTGGGCACTGCTTTTGCTCGCTTGTTCCCAGACGTGCTGGATCATCGGCTTGCCGGCGATCAGCAGCAGAGGTTTGCCCGGCAGACGGGTGGAGGCATAGCGCGATGGAATGACAACGGTAAAGGCTGTGGTCATTTATCCAGGCGCTCGTCGGTGGTCAGGGTACGCGCTTCACTTTCGAGCATCACCGGGATGCCATCGCGAATCGGGTATGCGAGGCCAGCGCCCTTGCTGATCAGCTCGGTTTTGTCGGCGCTGAGCTTGAGCGGACCTTTGCAGATCGGGCAAGCGAGAATATCGAGCAATTTGGTGTCCATGAACATTCCCTGGATAGAAACGGAGTTAAGGCAAAAGACGAGCCGGCAACAGGCGCACCAGCTGCGTATCGAACCAGGCCACGAAGGCCGGCGATGGCGCAGCATCGACCGCCAGGTACCACCAATCGGCGGCGGCGAAGGCACGGCACTTCACCGCGTCTTTTTCCGTCATCACCACGGGCAATGACGGTGTGAAATTCAAGGCCTGCACGCTGTACTCGGCGTGGTCGGCAAATGCATGCGGCACTGGCCGCCAGTGTAGCGTTTCGAGGGTCGTGAAGAAACGCTGGGGATTGCCGATCCCGGCCACGGCGTGAATGGCCTGGCCTGCGGGGAAGTGGTCGAGAGGCCGGCGTTCGCCGCTTTGCAGATTGACCAGCGCGGTGGGTTGCAGCTGGAAGGCAAAACCGTCGATGCGGTCGGCCGTGGCGCCGTTATAAAGCACCGCATCGACGCTTTGCAGACGCTCAATCGGTTCGCGCAACGGCCCGGCCGGCAGGCAACGCTGGTTGCCCAGACCCCGGGCGGCATCGATCAGCACCAGTTCCAGGTGCCGGGCCAGCCGGTAATGCTGCATGCCGTCGTCGGAGAGGATCAGGTCCAGCGGCTCGCTCGCCAGCAAGGCTTTGACTGCGCGGCTGCGGTCCGGGTCGATCATCAGCGGCACGCCGGTGCGCTGGACGATCAACAACGGTTCATCGCCCGCCACGTCCGCGCTTTGGTCCGCCTTGACCCGCCACGGCAATTGCGGCGGTTTGGCGCCGTAGCCACGGCTGACCACGCCGACCCGCAGCCCGCTGCGCTGGCAATGCTCGATCATCCACAAAATCAGCGGTGTCTTGCCGGTACCGCCCACCGTGATATTGCCGACCACAATCAGCGGCACCGGCGGCTGATAGATCTCGCCTTCACCCGCCAGAAAACGCTTGCGCTTGCCGGTAACCACGCGCCGATACAGCCATTCCAGAGGCTGCAACAGCTTCAGCGCCGGATGGCCTTCGTACCACGCAGCGAGCAATCGATCGGACATGGCCATCAGGACGCCGGCGCCGCCTCGACAGTGGTCATGCGCAAGTGACTGAAACCGAGCTTGCCGGCAGCGTCCATCGCAGTGATGACGGACTGATGAGGCGTCTTGCCATCGGCGCTGATGGACAATGGCAGGTTGGTATCGCCATTGGATTCTTTCTGTAGCGCTTCCATCAGGCTGGTCAGGTCATTCTTGGGCAACAACTGGTTGTTCACGGAGAACACACCTTCGGCGCTGATGGCGATGTCCAATTGTTTGGCCTGCTGGTCCTCGGCCGGGGAACCGCTGACCGCTTCCGGCAAGTCGACGCGCAACTGGGTTTCACGGGTGAAGGTGGTGGTCACAACGAAAAACAGCAGCAGGATAAACACCACGTCGATCAACGACGCGAGGTTGATGTCTATCGTTTCCCGTGGTTTACGACGGAATTTCACGCTTTGCCCTCAGCCAGATCCACGTCGCGGTCACCCTGCACTACCTCGACCAGCTTGATCGCTTCCTGCTCCATGCCCACCACCAGCTCATCTATGCGGCGTTGCAGAAAACGGTGGAAGAACACGGCCGGGATGCCGACCATCAGGCCTGCGGCAGTGGTGATCAGTGCCTTGGAAATACCACCGGCCAGCACTGAGGCGTTGGTGCCCATGCCCGTGCCCATGAACGCACTGAAAATATCGATCATGCCCAGCACTGTACCCAGCAACCCCAACAACGGGGCCATGGCGGCGATGGTACCGAGGGCATTGATGTAGCGTTCGAGCTCGTGAATCACCCGCGCAGCGGCCTCTTCGATGCACTCTTTCATGATCTCGCGACCATGCCTGGAATTCGCCAGACCGGCAGCCAGGATCTCGCCCAACGGAGAGTTGGCGCGCAGTTCCTTGAGTTTTTCTTTATTGAGTTGTTTGTCCTTGATCCAGACCCAGACCTGCCCGAGCAAGTGCTCCGGAGTCACGCGGCTGGCACGCAGGGTCCAGAGACGCTCGGCGACGATCGCCATGGCGGCGATGGAACTCAGAATGATCGGCAGCATCATCCAGCCGCCGGATTTGACCAATTCCCACACAGTGACAGTCCCCTCGAAAAGTGCGCCACTCTAACATAGGGGGTGGACGCACCGAAGACCGCGATGTCGCATCCGGTCGGGCTTCAATAGTTCGGGTTACTGGCTGGATGGTGGCGGACCGCGCCAGAAGCGCCGTTCTTGAAGCATCGTCCACGGCGGCTTGAAGCGCCCCAGTTGCAGACGAATGGCACCTTGCTCGGCGCTGTCGTAGATCGCCACACCACGCTTTTAATACCGCGCCACGACCGTGGGATGGGGATGGCCGAAAGAGTTGCCGTTGCCACGGGAGATCAGCACCGCTTTGGGCTGCAAGGTGCTGAGCAGCGCCATTGAAGACGAACTGCGACTGCCATGGTGCGGAGCCTGCAACCAATCTGTCGGCACCGCCAATGGACCGTCGAGCAGCGCCCGCTCGGCTGCGGCATCGATGTCACCGGTCAGCAGCAACCGCTCGCCGTTGGCCTCGATCTGCAACACGCAGGATTTCTGATTGCTGTCGCTGGCAGACGGCCACTGCCAGAGTTGAAACTTCACGCCGTCCCAGGCCCATTGCTGACCACTCTCGCAGCCCTCGGCGTGCAGTTCGTCTGGCAGGGCCAGATGATCGCCACTCAGTATTTGCTTCACCGGTATTCCATTGGCAATCGCTCGCGCACCGCCGGCGTGATCGGCATCGGCATGGCTGATCAGCATCAGATCAATGCCGTTCACACCCAGTTTGCGCAATGATGGCAGCACCACCCGCTCTCCCAGGTCGATATCGCCGAACCGTGGCCCGGCGTCATACAGCAAGGTGTGATGACGGGTACGCACCAGGATTGCCAAACCCTGACCGACATCCAGCTGCCAGACCTCGGCCATGCCTTCAGGCAATGTGTGCCGGGGTGCAAAAACCAGTAACAGCAACATCGGCCAGCCCAACGGGCGCAACGGCACGCCTCGCGGCAGTAACAGCACAAAGGCCCCCAACATACCGAGCGCCCATATCCACAACGGGACCGCCACCGGTACCCACGCAGGCAATTGCCCGGCCATCAACGCCAACGCCTTGAACAAAAGATCGATCAGACCGCCGGCCAGCCACAGCAATCCTTCGCCCACATAAGGAACGGGCAACAACATCGTCCCAAGCAGAGCCGGCGGCAGAACCACCAGGCTGACCCAAGGTACCGCCAGCAAATTGGCCAGCGGCCCGCTGAGACTGATCGGCAACCCCAGCACCAACAGCAGCGGGCACAGACCGATCGCTATCAGCCATTGGGCGCGGGTCCAGGTCTGCCACCAGCGCCACGCACCCAATCGCCCGCCAAAGGTGAAAATCAGCACTGCCACCGCCGCAAACGACAACCAGAAACCCGGTTGCAGGCTCGCCAGCGGGTCCAGTAGCAAAACACCGTCAAGCGCCAGCAACAGCGGCCACCATGCGCCGAGGTGACGAAACCGTAGTCGCCATAACAGCACCAGACCGATCATCAGGCAGGCCCGGCGCACCGGCACTTCGAAGCCGGCCAGCAGCCCATAACCGAGGGCCGCCGCGAACGCCAGTCCGCATGCCCATGGCAACCACGGCAAGCGCTTGGGCCATAAGCCGTAACGCGCCAACCCGGCAATCAGCAGATACATCACGCCCGCCAGCAAACCAATGTGCTGCCCGGAAATCACCAACAAATGCACGGTGCCGGTGTCTTGCAGCACCTGCCAGTCCTCACGACTCAACCCGGCGCCATCCCCTAGCACTAACGCCGTCAGCGCGCCCGTTCGCCCCTGGGCATCCACGGCCTGCAAACGCTGACGGATGCCGTCGCGCCAGGCCCACTGTGCCTCCCTCAGGCGCTGGCCGTCCTTGACGGTCCCGGTGGCGCCGATGTGCCGGGCCAGTAACCAGGCGTCGTAATCGAACGCATGCGGGTTGAGCAACCCGACAGGACGCTTCAATTTGACGGCCAGCCGCCAATGCTCACCGCTGTTGACGGGCGGCCCGCCATACCAGGCCAGACGCAGGTGCCGAGGCAGTCTGGTGCGACGCGACTGACTGTCCGTCAGTTCGAAACGCACTACGCCCTCGGCCTGCTGCGGCAACCCGGTCACACGACCTTCGACCCAGCGAGTCTCGCCATCGAGATTCAGCGCCAGGCGATCATTCAGCGCCCACTGTGCATTCGCGCCCGCCCAACTGAAACCGAACAGAAAAAATGCCAGGGGAAAGGTGCGAAACGGCAATAACATCAAACCCACTACCGGCAACAACAGCCACAACCCCGCCGGCGGTAATACCGGTAAAAAACGCAGGGCCAGCAGACCCAACGCCAGCGCCATCATCCCTGTGCGCATAAGCCCGTCCTTGAGAGTCCCCGCCCTAGGCTTAGCCGGTCCGTCGCACGTCTGTCGTTATCAATTGTCACAAAGTCTGAATGGGCGGTTCGTAGAATCCAGACATACTTGCCGCCTGAACCGACCGAGAAGCCTTATGCCCCGGCGCTTATTCAAACGTTACATGCCAGATCCGACCAGCATCAGGGAACACAAATCCTTACGCTTTCTCGGCACCCTGCTGCATGACCCGAACCTCTGGCACCTCAATCGCCACTCCGTCGCGCGGGCCATGGCGGTCGGTCTGTTCGCGGCGTTCCTGCCCATCCCGTTGCAGATGCTGTTGGCGGCCATCCTTGCCATTGTGGTACGCGGCAACATGCCAATTGCTGTCAGCCTGGTCTGGCTGACCAACCCGATCACCATGCCGGCGGTGTTCTTTTGCACTTATCAGACCGGCGCCTGGCTGATGGACGTCCCCGCCCGCAGCCTGCCGGATGAGCTGACCTGGGAATGGATCAGCGGCGAACTCTCGAGCCTGTGGCAACCGTTCTTGCTCGGTTCGGTGGTCACGGGGTTGGTGCTGGGTGCCCTCGCCTATTGCCTGGTGATGATGTATTGGCGCTGGTGGGTGAGTCGGCAGTGGAAGCGGCGTAAGAAAAGTCGAATGTGAGAATGTAAAACGGCCTCCAATGCGGAGGCCGTTTTTTTTTGCGGTGCCTGGGCTGACGTCATCGCGGGCAAGCCCGCTCCCACAGGGATCTGTGTCGCTCACAAATAATGTGGCCAACGCCAATTCACTGTGGGAGCGGGCTTGCCCGCGATGAAGGCGACTCGGCCTTCCTTACGTACGCATGCCGCGCCCACTCACCAGCAACCGCGCACAACCGATGTACAGCACAACAGTCGCTATCAGCATGAAGGTGATCGCCACGCTGATCTTGATATCAGACACACCGAGGATGCCGTAACGGAAAGCGTTGACCATGTGCAGCACCGGGTTGGCCAGTGACACTGTCTGCCAGAACGGTGGCAGCAAGCTGATCGAGTAGAACACTCCGCCCAGGTAGGTCAACGGCGTCAGCACGAATGTCGGGATGATCGAAATATCATCGAAGTTGCGCGCAAATACCGCGTTGATGAAACCCAGCAGCGAGAAGATCGTCGCCGTCAGCACCACCACCAGAACGGTCACGCCCAAGTGATGCACCTGTAAATGAGTGAAAAACAGCGACAGCAGGGTCACAATGATCCCGACCATCAACCCGCGCAGCACGCCGCCCAAGGTGTAACCGATCAGAATCGTATGCGGTGACACCGGCGACACCATCAATTCTTCGATGGAACGCTGGAACTTGCTGCCAAAGAAACTCGACACCACGTTGCCGTAGGAGTTGGTGATCACCGACATCATGATCAGCCCCGGTACGATGTACTCCATGTAAGTGAAGCCACCCATGTCGCCAATCTGCCGACCGATCAGGTTGCCGAAGATAACAAAGTACAAAACCATGGTGATTGCCGGCGGCAGCAGGGTCTGCGGCCAGATCCGGGTGAAGCGCTTGACCTCACGGTAAACGATGGTATTGAGGGCAACGAGGTTGGGTTGCAGCTCGGAACTCATACCGCCACCTTCGACAGATTTTTCTCCACCAGGGACACGAACAACTCCTCGAGGCGATTGGTTTTGTTACGCAGGCTCAACACTTCGATGTTCTGCTGCGCCAATTGGGTGAACAGCGCGGTAATGCCCATGGCCTTGTCGACCTGAACTTCCAGGGTATGACTGTCGATCAGCTTGGCCGGGTAACCCAGCAACTGCGGTGCCACTTGCAAGGTGTTCTTCATATCTAGCAGGAAGGTTTCGACATGCAGTTGGCTGAGCAACTGCTTCATGCTGGTGTTCTCGACAATGGTGCCGTGGTCGATGATGCCGATGTTGCGGCACAACTGCTCAGCCTCTTCCAGATAGTGAGTGGTGAGGATGATAGTGATGCCTTTCTTGTTCAGTTCGGTGAGGAAGGTCCACATCGAGCGACGCAATTCGATGTCTACCCCCGCCGTCGGTTCGTCGAGGATCAGCAGGCGCGGTTCGTGAACCAGCGCACGGGCGATCATCAGTCGGCGCTTCATGCCGCCGGACAGGGAGCGCGACGGCACATCGCGTTTGTCCCACAGGCCCAGTTGGGTCAGGTACTGCTCGGCGCGTTCCTTGGCGATTTTCGGCGGAATGCCGTAGTAACCGGCCTGGGTCACGACAATGTCGAACGTCTTTTCGAACTGGTTGAAATTGAATTCCTGGGGCACCACACCAATGCAGCGCTTGAGCGCCGCCGGTTCCTTGTCCAGGTCATGACCGAAGATATTCACTGTTCCGCTGGTCTTGTTCACCAGGGTCGAGAGAATGCCGATAGTCGTGGATTTGCCGGCGCCGTTGGGGCCGAGCAAGGCGAAAAAGTCACCTTCGGCGACGTCCAGATCGATACCACTCAAGGCCTGGAAACCGTTGCCGTAGGTTTTGGTTAACTGCCGGATGGACAGAGCGGAACTCATATCGGATTTACGCACCAAGAAGGGAAGAAAGGAATAAATAAGGGCGGGCGGCGAGCAATGCAACCGCGGCGCATGAGCGCAATGGTGCTTGTCGCTGCCGCACAAGTACAGTCAAGCGTGTCGATAGTGAGTATTAAGTCAACGCGGTCATGACGGCTTTGCGATACGCCGGACGCTGTTTCAGGCGCTCGTACCAGGCCTGCAAATGAGGCTGCGGCGCACGCTCGATCGGCATCTCGAACCAGGCATAAATGAAGCAGCCCAATGGGATGTCGCCCATGCCGATCTCATCGCCGGACAGGTACGGTTTGGCCGCCAGCGCTTGATCGGCCATCGACAGCAGACCGTCGCACTCTTTGATCGCGGCCTTGATGGCCGGCCAGTCCTGCTGGTCTTCCGGAGTGCGCAACACGCCCCAGAACACCGTGCGAAACGGGGCGGCAAAACTTGAGGTGGTCCAGTCCATCCACTTTTCCGCCGAGGCACGGGCCTGCAGATCTGTCGGATACCAAGCCGTATCGCTGGCATGACGGGCCATCAGATAACGGACGATGGTGTTGGATTCCCACAGCACAAAACCGTCGTCTTCGATCACCGGCACGCGGCCGTTGGGATTCATCGCGCGGTACTCAGGCGTGTCGACCACGCCAAAGGCGCCGCCGGCATCGATGGCTTCATAGGCCAGGCCCAGTTCTTCGGCCGCCCACAACGGCTTCCTGACATTCGACGAATTTTTCCGACCCCAAATCTTCAGCATGACCGCCCCTTTTTGGATGAATGCGCAGGCAGCATACGCCGGATCAGGCGCGACTCAAATCGCTCTGCATGTCACCCAGCAGCACCGGCAGTTGCTCGTCGAACAGATGCGGATAGCACTTTTCCAGGTGTTCGAAAAAGAATGCTTCCGGCACATCGGTGAACTGGCCGTGATCGATCAGGTACTCCATCAGCTGCTCGCCGTCACGGTTGAAGGGGTGGAACACGCTGTCATTGATCCCGTCGAACTCCAGCGGCGCGACATTGAACAGTTCGCAGAGTTGTTGATTAAAAGCCGGCGTGGCTTTGACCCAACGATCGTTCAGATATAACTCGGTGTAGCCATGCATGGCGAACACATCGCTCTTGAGCAATTCGAGCAGACGCGGCGTCGACAAATGATTACGCACATCCGCCAGACCGATACGCGCCGGGATCCCGCAATGCCGGGCTGCACCGGCCAGCAGCGTGGCCTTGGGCACGCAATAACTCTCCCCCGCCGCCAGCGCATAGCTGCCGCGCAAGGTCTCTGGATCGCGGCTGAAGGTGTACGGGTTGTAGCGCACGGCCTCGCGCACTGCGTAATAGAGATTGATCGCCTGTTCAAGCGGATCGCGCCCGGCGCCACGATGTTTTTCGGCGAACTCCACCACCGAGGGGTGGTCACTATCGATAAAGCGGCCGGGGCTCAGACATGCGTGCATGGGAACAATCTCCTGGGGGAAGCCACGAGTCTAGCGACACCTTCAGCACAGAGATAACGACGTTTCGGCCAAATATCAGCGTTTGCTGCCCTGTCGATAACAGCGCTCAACCGTCTGCCCTCGAAATAACTGACAAGTTTCAGCCGTTGATTCCTACAAACTCAGACCTATCGCTCTGACCTCCACTTTTATGGATGCCGTCTAAGCTCTGAAAGTGGTTTTGCCCTTGGCTTCATGGAGAATTGAATATGCTGCTGTTGTGGATACTGGTTCTGGTGGTCGGGATTGCCTATCTGGCCCATCGCCGCACTGCGCCTCTGCCCGCCTTGGGCATCATCGCTGTCTATTTGCTGGCGATGGGCATCTTCAGCCATGCCCCCGTCCGGCTGATGCTGATTTTCTGGGTGATGCTCGCAGCCGTGGCCGCTTTCCTGTTGCTGCCGGATCTGCGCCGAAAACTCTTCACGGCGCCGATGTTCAGCTGGTTTCAGAAAAACCTGCCGCCGATGTCGCAAACCGAACGTGAAGCCATTGAAGCTGGCACGGTCTGGTGGGACGGCGAGCTGTTCAACGGCCGCCCGGACTGGAACAAGCTGCTGGCCTATCCGAAAGCGCAACTGAGCGAAGAGGAACAAGCCTTCATCGATGGCCCGACCGAAGAGCTCTGCGCCATGGTCAGCGATTGGCAGATCGGCCAGTTGCTGGATCTGCCGCCCAAGGCTTGGGATCACATTAAACAACATGGCTTTTTTGCCCTGATCATTCCCAAGGAATACGGTGGCAAAGGCTTCTCGGCCTATGCCCACTCTCAAGTGGCGATGAAACTGGCCACCCGCAGCGGCGACCTGGCCTCGACGGTCATGGTACCCAACTCCCTCGGCCCCGCGGAACTGCTGCTGCATTACGGCACTGACGAACAGCGCAATCATTACCTGCCACGGCTGGCCCGTGGCGACGATATCCCCTGCTTTGCCCTGACAGGCCCGATGGCGGGCTCCAACGTCGGCGGGATGACCGATACCGGGGTGATCTGCAAAGGTGAATGGGAAGGCAAAGAAACCCTCGGCCTGCGTCTGAACTGGGAAAAGCGCTACATCACCCTCGGCCCGGTGGCGACCTTGATCGGCCTGGCCTTCAAGGCCTATGACCCGGATCATCTACTGGGCGACAAAGTCGACCTGGGCATCAGTCTCGCCTTGATTCCGAGCCAGACCCCCGGTGTAGAAATCGGTCGCCGTCACCTGCCACTGGGCGCCTCGTTCATGAACGGCCCGAATTCCGGCAAGGATGTGTTCGTACCGCTGGAATTCATTATCGGCGGTCAGGAGATGCTCGGCGAAGGCTGGATGATGCTGATGAACTGCCTGTCAGTCGGGCGTTCCATTTCGCTGCCTGCCATCGGTACCGCTGCGGGTAAGTTCACCAGTCTGGTGACAGGCCAATACGCGCAGGTTCGCGAACAATTCAACGCACCGCTGTCAGCCTTCGAAGGGATTCAGGAAGCGCTGGCGCGGATCGCCGGCAGCACCTGGCTGATGGACAGCGCACGGATGCTCACCGCCAACGCGGTCGACCTCGGCGAAAAGCCGTCAGTACCCTCGGCCATTATCAAATACCACCTCTCCGAACGCGGTCGCGAATGCATCAGCCACGCCATGGATGTTCACGGCGGCAGGGCCATCATCATGGGTCCGAACAACTACCTGGGGCGTAGCTGGCAAGGTGCACCTATTGCCGTCACGGTCGAAGGTGCGAACATCCTGACACGCAGTTTGATGATCTTCGGCCAGGGTGCTATTCGCTGCCATCCGTTCGTACTCAAGGAGATGGCCCTCGCCCATCGCGAAGACAAACAACAGGCACTGGTCGAATTCGACGCATTGCTGCTCGACCATATTGGTTTTGCCGTGTGCAATGCTGCCAGCACCCTGGTGCTGAACCTCGGCCTCGGGCATTTCGAACACATGCCCGGGGACAAACTCAGCCAAGGCTATTTCCGCGCCCTCAACCGCCAGGCCGCGGCCTTTGCCCTGGTGGCAGACCTGAGCATGATGCTGCTGGGCGGTGAACTGAAACGCCGCGAACGGCTGTCCGCACGTCTGGGTGATGTACTCAGCCATCTGTATCTGGCCTCCGGCGCACTCAAGCGTTATCACGATCTCGATTCGCCCGAGCATATGCACCCGCTGTTCGCCTGGGCCATGGAAGAGAGCCTCGGCCAGTCCGAACGTGCGCTGGACGAACTGCTGACCAACTTCCCGAACAAGGTGCTTGGATGCCTGCTGCGGGTGATGGTGTTCCCGTTCGGTCGTCGCCACAGAGGCCCGTCGGACAGACTGGCGGCCAACGTCGCAGCCGTCATCGGCCGTCCCAAGGGCGATCCAACGCTTGAGGAGTTACTGGGGGGCTGCTATCGCCCGCAATCACCAGAAGACTCGGTCGGTGCTCTGCAGCACGCCTGCGATTTGCTGAACGCCGCCAAACCGCTACAGAAAAAACTCAATACGGCGCTGAAAAGTCGCCAGGTCAAACCCACTCTCGGAGAATCTCTCATCGATACCGCCCTGGAGGCCGGCGTTTTGCAACCGGTTGAAGCCCAGACTTTGCGCGAGGCAGAAGTGGCACGACGCAAGGTGATCGATGTCGATGATTTCGACCCCAAGGAGCTGGTATTGGCCAAAGGCAAGGTTCGCTGATCCAGCAGACCGTGTGTCTTCTCGCTATCATGGGGGCTCTTTACCATGTGAAAAAGGGGCGCAGGAGCTTTATACTCTCGCGCCCGTTTTGCTCTTGAGGACTTATCTCGTGTCCAACGTCGTTGCCGATCATCTCGTCTTGCTCGACCACCTGCGCAGCATCCTGGTCGCCGTAGGTGAGGCCGAACAGGTTCCCGAAGAAAGCCATGCCTTGTTCCTGGAGCGCTTCGACGAACTGCGTGCATTGCTGCCGGTCGACCCGATCGAAAGCCAATACCTGGGCCAGGACATTCTGTGTCAGGTGATCACTCGTTATCCGCAAATCGCCCACCTGGTCCCGCGCGACCTGCTGTGGTACTTCGCCGGCGACTGCCTGCATTACATGCCCGATGATGAAATCGACCTGTACCAGGCCCTCGAAGAACGTCGCTTCGAAGCCGAACAGAACGACGAGCCGTTCGACTGGAATCAGGAAAAACAGCTGCTGGCGATGTCGAACCAGGACAGCAAGCACTGATCCCACAGTCAGTAATGCAAAAGGCCCGCATGGTTGAACATGCGGGCCTTTTTATTGGTTCGTGAAAATCAAAGCAACCCATCACTCTCCGGCAACTCATACGCCACCGCGACCGTGCCCAATGCACTTGGCTTGCCCGGCCTGCTCAACGTTGGCTCCTTCTCCAGGCATTCCACCAGATAGTCGATCAACACCCGTAACTTGGGCGGTAGATAGCGGGTTGGCGAATGCAGCAGCCAGGCGCCTCCGTGGTAGGACGCCAGAAAAGTCCAGTCCGGCAGTACCTGCACGATCAGCCCTTGTTCCAGCGCATAACGGGCGGTGAAGTACGGCAGGCTGCCGATTCCGATGTGTTGCAATACCGCGCCCAGTCGCACGCCCGTGTGATTGGCGGCATAACGTCCGCGCACGCCGACGGTCACGGCTTTGCTGCCTTTCTTGAATTTCCAGCGCGCATCGCTCGGGGTTTCGCCCAGATAGATGCAGCTGTGGTTGAGCAAGTCGTGGGGATGAGTCGGGGTGCCGTGTTCGGCCAGGTATTGCGGGGTTGCGCAGAGCAAATGATCGATGGTCAGCAACTGCCGCCCCACCAGCCCTGCAGGCGGGCGATCGGTGATACGGATCGCCAGATCGACGTTGTCGTCGATCAAATCCACCTGACGGTCCTCGAGCAACAACTCCACATTCACTTTGGGATAGCGCCGCAGAAATTCCGGCATGTGTGGATGAATCACGAATCGCCCGACGGCTTTGGGCACGCTGACACGCACCAGCCCTTCTGCCTCATGGGTGAACTGACCGCTGATTTCCATCACCGACTTCGCCGCGCTGACCATCTCCTGGCAACGCTTGAACACCTCTTCGCCACCGTCACTCAGGCGCAGCTTGCGCGTGGTTCGTTGCAGCAACCGCGTGGCGAGTGCCTTCTCCAGCCGAGAAATGCTGCGACTCACCGCCGAGGGTGAAGAACCTAATTGACGCGCGGCTTCGGAGAAACTGCCGGTCTCGACAACCTTGACGAAAATCGCCATTTCACCGAGCAGCGGCAGGGGAAGATTTATGCTCACAGCGCAACAGTCCTTTGATGATTGAACGGATTATCACGCAATTCCACGGTTCATATAATAAAAATAGAAACTTTAATAAGGGCATGGAATATGACGCTTCGCCTCTTTTTCCATAGTGATGACCTCAAGGCCAATGTGGAAGTCCTGGATTGCACGCCCTACGAGAACGAATTCGCAGTAGTGCTGCGCGCCACACTGTTTCATCCCCAAGGCGGCGGGCAACCCTGGGATACCGGCTGGATCGGCGAAAGTCAGGTGCTGCGCGTGGTACAGGATCCGGACCGGATCATCCACTTCGTCGACCACCCGGTAAAACTCGGCATGATCCAGATTCGGGTCGACGAGCAACGACGCCGGTTCAACACGCGCATGCATTCGGCGGGGCATCTGATCGGCCACTTCGTCCAGGCGATGGGCTGGATGCCGATCAAGGCTCATCACTGGCCGGATGAAGGACGTGTCCAGTTCAAGCCGGCAGAAAGCGCGCAGGAGGTCGATGCCCAGACGATTCAACACGGCATCAAGCAATGGATCGCGCATGACCTGCCGCGCCTGACGTCGTTGCGCGAAGGCGCCCGGGAAATCGGCTTCGGTGAACTGCCCGCCTACGGCTGCGGCGGCACCCATGTACGGAGCCTGAAGGATTTGGGCACGGTCACGATCGCTTCCATCTCACAGAAAAAGGGAACGCTGTCAGTCCACTACAGCGTGGATTGAGCATTCGGGCGATGTCGGCCCCGTCATCGCCTGACGCCGGGGGAACCTGCGTTCGCGGGTTCTGTTGACTATCTGATAGATGGACCTAAAGACATGATGCTTGACGTCGAGCGTCTCGATGAGACGTGCATACAAAAACTGGCCAACGAAGAAGTCCTCGCCATCCGCGTCAAAGGCTTGTTGCCTCGGCCGCTGGCGATCCAGATCGGCGACAAGATCCTCGCCCCCGGCTTCGAAGGCTACATCAACGCGCCGAGCATCGGTCGCATTGGCATGGCGTTTTATGAAGCGGAAAACCAGCCGCTGCTGATCGAGGATTACTTCGAGCGCGCCACCAGCAATATCGCCGAATTGCGCAGCCGTTGTGCGCCCTACTCCTCTCCTGTCGATACGTTGCGCTGCATGCTCGACGAGTCTTGGCCGGCGGGGGCGCATCTGGAAAATCTCTATGGCCGCAAGATGTATGTGGGGCTATCCCGGGTCGTGAAACCCGGGGTGTGCTTCCTCGCCCATCACGACATTTTCGCCAAGGATGCCCCGGACAGCTTCCAGGCCAGAAGCCTGGAAGCGCAGTTCGCCTGCAACGTTTATCTGAACATGCCGACCGAGGGCGGCGCGTTGCAGATGTGGGACCACGACATTTCCCCAGACCAGTTCGACGAAATGCGTGGCGACAGTTACGGCATCGACCCTGCCTTGCTCGGCCCTCCGACCCTGGAGATTCGTCCTGAGCCGGGTGATTTCATCATGTTCAATTCGCGCTGCATGCACTCGGTGACCCCGGGGGTGGACGACCCGCGATTGAGCCTTTCCTTCTTTGTCGGCTATCGCGGCAATGCTTCACCCCTGACTTTCTGGAGCTGAGATGTTTTCGAATTACCTGGGCGAATTTCTGGCGCTGGCAACGATCCACTTTCTGGCCGTGGTCGCCCCCGGACCGGACTTCGCCGTAACCATTCGCCAAAGCGTGCGTTTCGGCCGCTTAGTGGGCATCTGCACGGCTCTGGGTATCGGCGCGGGCATTTCCGTGCATGTGCTTTACACCTTGCTCGGCGTCGGCGCGTTGATGCATACCACGCCCTGGTTGTTGACGGTGGCCAAGGTGGTGGGGGGTGCCTATATTTTGTACCTCGGCGTGAGCTTGATACGCAGCAAACCCAAATCGGCAATTGAAGGCGACAAGGGTGCAGAAGCGTCAGCTGAACGGCAGACCTTGTTCAAGGCCTTCAGCACGGGGTTTCTGACCAACGCCACCAACCCCAAGGCCACGCTGTTTTTCCTGGCGATCTTCACGACCATCATCAGCGCCACGACGCCGCTGCAGATTCAGGCGCTGTACGGGCTGTGGATGTGTTTCGTGAATGCCTTGTGGTTCGTGATCGTGGCGCTGTTTTTTTCCAGTGCCCGGGTGCGATTGCTGTTCATGCGCATGGGGCACTGGTTCGAACGAACCATGGGGGTGATCCTGATTCTGTTCGCTGGCCGGTTGATTCTGTCGATGTAAAACAAACGGCCCGCCAGTCTGACTAGCGGGCCGTCGATTCATTGCTTGCTTGATAACCCGGACATTTACCAAAGCGCCAGGGTATAGCTGACGATCAAGCGATTCTCATCCAGATCATTGCCAAAGTTCGAACGCACCGACGCGTTGCGCCATTTAAAGCCCAAGCCTTTCAACGTACCGTCCTGCAACACGTAAGCGATATCGGTGTCGCGCTCCCACTCCTTGCCTTCACCCGCAGCACTGCGCTGCACGTTATCACCCGAGATGTAGCGGGTCATAAAGCTCAACCCCGGCACACCCAATGCGGCGAAGTTATAGTCATAGCGCGTTTGCCAGGAGTGTTCGTCAACGTTGGCGAAGTCATTGATCTGCACGAAGTTGACCAGGTACGGATCGCTGCGTCCGATGTACGGAAACGGATCGTCGCCGCTCATGCGCTGGTAGCCGAAGCCCAGCGCGTGACCGCCGAGGCTGTAGGTAAACATCGCACCGAGAGCCTGGTTGTCGAGGTCACGAAAGTTGCCATCTTCAATGCTGCGCGCATAGCGCACGTCGCTCTTGAGCGACTGACCGGCCCCCAGATCCAGCAGGTGGACCAATCCGAGGTAGTTTTGCTGGTAGATATTTTCCAGCTTGCCGTAGCGGTACTGCGCTGTCAGGTTCGGCAGGAATTGATAGTCAGCCCCGGCGAACTGGAACTTGTCGCTTTGCCCGCCGATGCGATTGGCAGTCATGTCCTGATAGTCAGTGGAATCAACAAAGTTGATCTGCGTGAGTTGACCGGCGGTGAGCTTCAAACGGTCTATTTCCTGCACATTGACCAGGCCGCCTTTGAAAGTTGACGGCAACAGGCGAGTGTCGTTGGAGTTCACCACCGGATCCTTGATCTGCAACGTCCCCAGCTTCAGGGTGCTCTTGGACAAACGCACTTTGGCGGTCAGGCCCAACTCGCCATAGCGATCCTGCGAGCCGCCCGACAAATCCGGCGGCAACAGATTGGTGCCCGCCGTGCCGCCGCCGGAGTCCAGTTTAAAACCGGCCATGCCCAGCGCATCCAGACCAAACCCCAGCGTGCCAGCGGTATACCCGGACTCCATCCGCAACAGAAAACCCTGCGCCCATTCCTCGGCTTTGTCTCGCGAGCCGTCCTGGCGGAAATCGCGATTGAAGTAAAAGTTGCGTGCTTCCAGGCTGCCTTTACTGTCGGCAATGAAATCCGCCTGAGCGGCCGGTGCGCCAAACAAGCTCAAACCGAGCAATGTGCCGACCGGGAGGTACAACCGTTGGGTGGAAAGCGAATAGTGCATGCCGTGCTCCTGTTTCGGACGCGAGCGAGCCCTCTCGGGGGCGTTGCGATCGCGACCGATGTTTGTCGATTAGCAATGGATCAGCGACGTCTGGGCACAATTGCCCAGACGTGTCGTGGTTCAGGATTCGAGTTGGCGACCGCGGGTTTCCGGCAGGCTTAACGCGGCCAGAATCACCACGCCATAGGCACCGGCAGCGAAGATTCCGATCCCCGTACCAATCGGCAACGTTTCGCTCAGCGCACCGATGAACAACGGAAACAGCGCTGCAATGGAACGCCCGGCGTTATAGCAAAAGCCCTGACCCGAACCGCGCATGCGAGTCGGAAACAACTCGGTCAGAAAAGCGCCCATACCGGCAAAAATGCCCGAAGCGAAGAAACCCAACGGAAAGCCCAGCCAGAGCATCCAGGTGTTGTCGATGGGCAGTTGGGTGTAGGCCAGAACGATCGCCATGGAGCCGACGGCAAACAGGATGAAGTTCTTCTTTCGACCGATGGCATCGGTCAGCAATGCACTGGTCACATAGCCGATGTAGGAGCCGACGATCACCATCGCCAGATAGCCGCCCGTGCCGAGCACGCTCAGGCCGCGCTCGGTTTTCAGGTAGGTCGGCAACCACGTGGTGATCGCGTAATAACCGCCCAGCGCGCCAGTGGTCAGCAACGAAGCGCGCAAGGTGGTACTGAGCATCCGAGGCGCGAAAATTTCGAAGAAGGCCCAACGCGAATCCTTTTCAGGCTTGGCCTTGCGCTCAATACAGGCCTGCTCGAAGGTGTCCGACTCCTTGACCAGTCGGCGGATCACCAATACGAATAGCGCTGGCACCAACCCGATCATGAACAACGCCCGCCAAGCCTCTTCCGGCGGCAGAAAGCTGAATAATCCGGCATAGAGCAATGCCGTAAGCCCCCACCCCAGCGCCCATCCGGCCTGCACCATGCCCACCGCCTTGCCGCGATCCTGGGAGCGAATCACCTCGCCAATCAGCACCGCACCCGCTGTCCATTCACCGCCGAAACCAAAGCCCATCAAAGTCCGGGCCACCAGCAGTTGCTCGTAGTTCTGTGCCAGTCCGCAGAGGAAGGTGAAGAAGGCGAACCACAGCACCGTCAGTTGCAGGGTGAGCACTCGGCCGATACGGTCGGACAGTATTCCGGCGATCCAGCCACCCGCCGCCGAGGCCAGCAGCGTACAAGTGCCAATCATCCCGGCATCGCCCTTGGAGATGCCCCAAGTTGCGATCAGGGTTGGAATGACGAAACTCAGCATCTGTGTGTCCATGCCATCCAGGGCATAGCCGATCTTGCAACTCCAGAAGGTACGCTTTTCATTTTTCGACAGGGGGCCGTACCAACTGAACGGGCCGGTGCGGCCCGAACCTGAAAGCACGTGGTCAGTCATGGTCTTTTCCATGGGAGTTCCTGCGGCAGCAAGCGAAGATGACGGACACGCCTCATTATTTTTTTGTGAAGGCGTTGTCGTGGGGGGCAGACGCAGTGGCTGCGTCGTGGAGCGGATTCTTCGCGCCAAGGCCAAACGGCGTCAAACGGGAAAAAAACGAGGTTATGCATAAGAAAATTTGATACCCCCGGCGACGAACTCTGGAGTAACAATTACTGCACCCCCACCACGGTTCTCTGTGGAAAACAGTGAACGCCCTACCACGAGAACCGCCATGAACCTCAAATTTCTCGAAACCTTCGTCTGGGTCGCACGCCTGCAAAGCTTCAGCCTCACCGCAGAGAAAATGTTCAGCACTCAGGCCGCTATCTCCAGCCGGATTGCCTCGCTGGAAGAAGAGTTGGGCCTGCGTTTGTTCGTGCGCGATTCGCGCGGTGTGTCGCTGACGCTCGAAGGTCTCAAGGTGCTCGACTACGCCGAGCAGATGCTCGAGGTTCAGCGAGCGTTGAAACACTCACTGGATAACACCAACCCGCAACAGGGCCTGGTGCGCATCGGTGTGATGGATACGGTGATCCACACCTGGCTCAGCCCGTTGATGTCGACCTTGATGCAGACCTTCCCCGCCGTGGAAATCGAGATCACGGCCGACGCCGCACGCAATCTGTGCGATCAGCTGCAAAAGGGCTACCTGGACATCGTGTTCCAGACGGACCTGATCCGCCACGAAAGTGTGCGCAACCTCGAACTGGCGCACTACCCCATGCACTGGATCGCCGCCAGTAACTCAATCTATGCCCGCCCCTATGCCTCACTGGCCGAAATGGCCAGTGAGCGCATCATCACCTTCGTCAAAAACTCCCGGCCGCATCAGGATGTGCTCAACCTGCTGCACGCCCATGGCATCGGTACGCCACGCGTCAGTTGCGTCAACTCGGTGTCGGCCATGACCCGGCTGATTCGTGACGGCTTCGGCATTGGCGCCTTGCCGGCCGCGCTGGTGGCCAAGCCCTTGGCCAGCGGCGAGCTGATTCAGCTGGAACCAGGCACCCGCTTGCCGCAGCTGGATGTCGTGGCTTCATGGCGCGCCGGAGTCGGCCTGGAATTGATCGAAAGCATCGTCGACATGAGCCGCCAAGTGGTGTCCCAATACGCTGCGGATGTCGGCCCGCTTCGAATGGTTCCGGCACCCGGTCTCAACAGCCGACGGACTCTTGAATAACTTTTAGTTGTCCCGGGGTAACAACATTCCTGGTTGGACGCCATCGTCATGGTTTTCTAAAAAGGGTCATCGAACCTGAAGAGATGCCGTGATGAGCCAACCCACCCTGTCTTTCGAACAACTGAAGCACAGCGTTCCACTGGCCTTGCGCCAATGCATCGCTGCCGGACAATATCAGGGCCACACCAGCGGCTTGGCCCAAGGTCGGGTGCAAGCCAATATCGTGATTCTGCCCAATGATTGGGCTAACGAGTTTCTCCGCTATTGCACGCTCAATCGGCAGGCTTGCCCGGTGCTCGACGTCACCGAACCGGGTGATCCGTATTTTCGCAATCTCGGCACAGCCATTGATATCCGCCACGAGGTGTCCCGATACAGGGTCTATCGCCATGGCGAACTGAGCGAAGAACCGTCAGATATCGAGCATTTGTGGCAGGACGATCTGGTGGCCTTCGCCATCGGTTGCTCGTTCTCCTTCGAACAACCGCTGCTGGATGCCGGCATCACCCTCAGGCACATCGATCTGGGGCGCAATGTCGCCATGTACCGGACGAACATAGACACCCGCCCTACCGCGCGCCTGAGCGGCAAGCTGGTGGTGAGCATGCGCCCGATGAAGGCCGCCGCGGCGATCCAGGCGATCCAGATCACCGCACGCATGCCCAACGTCCACGGCGCGCCTGTGCACATCGGTGATCCGGCGCTGATCGGCATCGATTCACTAAGCAGCCCGGACTACGGCGATGCCGTGCCAGTCGAAGCCGACGAAATCCCGGTATTCTGGGCCTGCGGTGTGACTCCGCAATCGGTGGTGCAAACTTCGCGTCCGCCACTGTGCATCACCCACGCCCCCGGCTGCATGCTGGTAACGGATGTTTTGAATAGTGCTTTGTAAATGAGTGCGGGCTCGCGTGAAATAGTAACGTGAGCCTTGGATTGGACTGTTTTCAACCTGATATGGATGCCACGGACAAACAATGAACACTGCTCAACAATCGATTCGACAGTACATAAACGCCAAGGACGGTAACCGCCCACATTTGTTACCCCAGGCCTTTGCGCCAGACGCGATCCTGGACATGGTCGTGCACACCGGGTCTATCTCGTTTCCACCCCACGTTGAAGGCCTTGGCCCCATCGGCGATGTGCTGGTCAGGCGATTCGGCCAGACCTTCGAAAACGTCTATACCTTTTGCCTGGGACTCCCACCTGAACCGCAGGCCAGAGCATTCCAGTGCAAATGGCTGGTCGGCATGTCCGACAAGAGCTCCGGCGAAGCCCGCGTCGGTTGCGGTCTGTATGAGTGGCAGTTCAGCCCCGAGTCGGGGCTTGTAGAGAAGCTCACCATCACCATAGAGCACATGAAAACCCTGCCGGCGACTGATCTGCACTGCATCATGGAGTGGGTATCGCAACTGGATTATCCATGGTGCAGTTCGCAAGCGTTGGTGAACAATGCTCCTGCCATAGACACCCTTGAAGAGGTGATCCAGTACGTTACGGCCAATACTCCAACCTGCACTTCGCAGGTGTAGAGCCTACACAATCAGCCGTATTCAGCTTCCTTGTCATATCCCGCCAGATGCCGTTGTTACTATTGGTCTGCATTCGAAAAGTACAAACCGGCACGCCTGAAAATGCCACTCAATGAGTGGCGTTTTTGTGAAATATGCAGCGCAAAACCCAAAGAAAAACTCGTGGGACCGTGAAGCACCCCTTATTTCATCAGCATCTGGCGCAATACCAATGATTGCGTGGCCTGACCGTGGCTTTCAGAAAAAAACCAGCATCTGTATCGAAAGTTTTCGTTCAAAGCATGGCGCTTTGCCTTGGTTGAACTACCTTTCAAACAAGAAGAAGACATAACGGTTCGAAATGCCACGTTAGGTTCAGCGATCAGATAGCGGAATGGCAAAAGGAGTTACCTCACTATGGTCCTGGCAAGCATTTTCCGGCTCTTTGCTTTGATTGCCGGTTGCTTTTTAGGGGAGTCAGGTCGGCGCAAAGTGCCGTCTTTAGCTGCTGTTGCTGTCGAGCCCGAGCCTATCGTTCGGCTCGACAGCTCAGGTATCTGGATCACTAAAAACCGTTATAGCGAAGGTCGCTCGTTGTTCCGTCAGAACAGCGTATTGCAGTTGCTTGCATGTAGCACCACGGAATATTGCCGGGGCCATTAGTCAGGGGTCTGGCGGGGTAGAGGGCCGACCAAGGCCCCTTGTAGTGATCCGAGGCAACCTAGTTAGCCTCAAAGATGGCCTATTCAGCGAGGATGCACTTAATGAGCTATCGTACCGTGCCCGCTTTCAAGCGAATTATCCAAGGCCTGTTCTGGACGGGCCTCAGCGTGAATGCGGCTCAGGCCGCGCCGGCCAATTGTTCGCAACTGGATAATATGCCGACAACGTTTGAGGTCGGTCAGGGGCTCCAGAATGAACTGCGCGTCCCCGTCCCGGTGACACAGCTGGCAGTCGGCGATCCGAAAATCGCCGACGTGCAACCCAGCGGCAACAACCCCAATGCCTTCTTGCTCACCGGTATGGCGCCGGGGACCACCAGCCTGATGGTCTGGACCGCCTGTTCGACAACGCCGCGCCAAAGCATGGTGTTCGTCAAGGGCAAGGCCACCGCGGCGCTCACCAGCGTCTCGACAGTGCCTTCCGAAGACCCGCTGTTGCCGATCCAGGTGCAAACTGACATCCGCTTCGTTGAAGTCAGCCGGACCAAACTCAAGGAAGCCAATGCCTCGATTTTTGGCCGCCAAGGCAACTTCCTGTTCGGCTCACCGAGAACCTTGCCCACCGTCGGCGGCATTGTCACGCCGTCGGTGCCGGTGAACAACGGCATGTTCAACTTCGCTTTTGCGTCCAGCGATACTCTAGTGTCGATCAACGCACTGGAAGGCAGCGGTTTCGCCTACACCCTGGCACGGCCAAGCCTGGTAGCGCTCAGCGGGCAGAGTGCGAGCTTCCTGGCCGGTGGTGAAGTGCCGATTCCAGTGCCCAGTTCCGGCAGCGATAACGTGTCCATCGAGTACAAGGAATTCGGTATCCGCCTGACCCTGACGCCGACCATCATCGGGAAAAACCGTATCGCGCTGAAGGTGGCACCGGAAGTCAGTGAACTGGACTTCACCAACGCCGTGAGCATCGCCGGCACCATCGTTCCGGCGCTGACCATTCGACGTACCGACACCAGCATCTCCCTGGCCGACGGCGAAAGCTTCGTCATCAGCGGCCTGATCAGCACCCGCAACAGTTCCCAGGTGAACAAGTTTCCGGGGCTGGGCGACATCCCGATTCTGGGGGCGTTCTTCCGCGACAACAGCATCAACCGTGAAGAGCGTGAACTGCTGATGATCGTTACCCCGCATCTGGTCCAGCCACTGGCTGCCAATGCACAACTACCGTCATTGCCTGGCGAGCAGCTGCGCAATTACGACCCGAACTTCTACCGTATGTTCTTCCTCGAAAATGGCGATTTCGACAGTCGCTCCGGGCTCTCGCAATGAGCCTGAATCAGACTTGCCTCGACCTCACTCGTAACGGTGATCTTGAACGCTTGCCAAGCCAGCTTTATTGCCATTGGCCAGGCGTTCAACGTGTTGTAGCCAGAGGACACTCGATGAAAGCAGTCATTGCAATAGCGGCGACAATAATGCTCACAGGTTGTGCCAGCAATGGCTTGTCGTCGCGACCGGCTGAGTGTGCCAAGCCCGCTTCGGATCAAGAGCTGGCCCTGAGCTTGGCCGATAACATGGTCAGTGAGGGCCGTTTGTATGCCAGCCTGGCGAATCTGGAAGGTTTGCCTGACAACCTGGTTCAGGTTCGCCTGCGCAAGGCCCGGGTGCTGCGCTTGATGGGGCGTAACGAGTCGGGGCCGTTGTATCAAAGCTTGCTCGGCACCTGTCTGGCCGCCGACGGGGAACATGGCTTGGGCCAGTTGGCCGCGGCCAAAAATGATTACGCCAACGCTACCACTCACCTTGAGCGAGCGGTGAAGATGGCCCCCACCGACGACAGGATGCGCAATGACCTGGGGGTGGTCTACCTCAATCAGCGACGGATCCCTGAAGCACGCTTTGAGTTCATGACTGCCATGGAGCTCAAACAGTCCAATTCACTGGCGGCACTGAATATGGTGACGCTGTTGATCTATCAGGATAACTGGAAGGCAGCTTCCGAACTCGTGACCCGCGCCAGCTTGAGTCCTCAGCAAGTCGCAGAGGCTCAGAGCCGCGCGGAAAAACTCAAGGCTTCTGCTAAAAAAGCAGTGGCATCCGAGGGGAATCGCAGAACTGAGGTAGCCGCTGCCTCATCCAGTGCGACCAAGTAAAACGTACGAGGAGTCGAGATGAATACCAAGAGGCTGTTGATCGTGTGCATGGCTTGCCTGTCCACCAGTGCCTGGGCTTTTGAACCAGGCCCCTCTTCGAAGGAGCAAAAAGGCACCGAGCAGTGGATGCAGCTACAGATTCGCGGCATCGTTGCTTCGCCCAAACTGCAAACCGCTTCGGCCACCGAACGTGACCTGGCCATGCAGCGTTGGCTGAACAGCTTCCTCTACCCGATTCCGGAGTTTTTTGATCAGGATGCAGCGGGAAAAATGACCATCAGCAACTGAGGCACGTCAAGGGGTGATCAGCCTCTGGCGTCGTTCAGAGTGGCCTGGCTGCAAAGCCGGGCCAGACGTCGCATGCAGGAAAGCATTGGCATCTACACACTATCCAAGCCTGGCCGAATTACCCTGTAGGAGCTGCCGCAGGCTGCGATCTTTTGCTCTTCCACGATCACTCGGCCATCAAAATCAAAAGATCGCAGGCTTCGCCAGCTCCTACGCCTGACCGCGTCGGTGTTCCTTGAAGGGGCACCTGGCAACCATTGCTTGCGCCTTGACCAGCCTGTCACCGAACGTATCGCGACAATCAGCGCCCGGTCGTGATTAACAGACGTACGCAATCTCTGTAGGAGCTGCCGCAGGCTGCGATCTTTTGCTCTTCCACGATCACTCGGCCATCAAAATCAAAAGATCGCAGGCTTCGCCAGCTCCTACGCCTGACCGCGTCGGTGTTCCTTGAAGGGGCACCTGGCAACCATTGCTTGCGCCTTGACCAGCCTGTCACCGAACGTATCGCGACAATCAGCGCCCGGTCGTGATTAACAGACGTACGCAATCTCTGTAGGAGCTGCCGCAGGCTGCGATCTTTTGCTCTTCAGCGAAACTTCTCGGCCATCAAAATCAAAAGATCGCAGGCTTCGCCAGCTCCTACGCTTGACCGCGGTGTTCCTTAAAGGGGTGTCTGGTAACTATCGCTTGCGCCTTGCCCAGCCTGTCACCGAGCGTATCGCGACAATCAATGCCAGGTCGTGATTAACAGATATACGCAGGCTGCGATCTTTTGATTCAGAGGCCTGGGCAACGAATTGCCTGCCAGAAAAATCAAAAGATCGCAGCCTGCGTCAGCTCCTACAGGGGATGTGTAAAAGCTCGGTTGGCAAGGCCATCCTGTTCGACAGCAAGGACCTTGTTACTTCCCGAATGTCTTGAGTACCCCGATCATGGCAGGACCAATGGCTATCAGAAAGAAGCTCGGCCACAGACAGAAAATCAGCGGGAATATAAGTTTGGTGCCAATTTTCGCCCCCGCCTCTTCGGCGGCCTGCGTACGCCGGTCACGGAACTCATCGGCATAGATGCGCAGAGTATCGGCCACGCTGGTACCAAAACGGATGCTCTGCGCCAACAGACTGACTAACCCTTGGACGTCATCCAGACCGGTGCGCACAGCCAGTTGCTTGAGCGCCTCGGTACTGGAAATGCCCGCGCGGATTTGCGCATTGACCAAGGCCAGTTCTTCAGCCAGTTCAACCTGACTGACTGACATTTCTTCAGCCACCCGTTCGATCGTCAGAGGCAAGGCCAGGCCCGACTCCACACAGACCACCATCAGGTCCAGGGCATCTGGAAAAGCGGCACGCAGCCTGCCCTGCCTAGCCTGCTTGCGTTTTCCGACATACAGCGCGGGTACCAGCCAGCCGACAGCAGCCGCCGCTAACACTATCAACAACCCCGTAATCAGAGAAAGTTTGGGGATTATCGGCAACACCAACAGCGCAAGGCCTACCAATATCAATGGCAACAGCAAACGCACCGCCCAGTACATTTGAACAGCCGATTGTGAGCGATAACCAGCGTGCGTCAACAGGGTTTGGGTGGCAGACGTTTGAGCGCCATCAGTCGAGCCAAAGCGTTGGCCGACCCGTTCCAGCAATAATTGCAGATTACCCGGTGCGTCCTGCCCGGATGTACTTCCTGAATGACCGCGTTTGATCAGCGCCAGACGACGCTGTACGGGGTCCTGCAGCCCCAACAGCAGTAGCACCACGGTAACGATCGCGAGTACTGCACTCAGACTCATCGCACCGACAAACAACAGGCGCGCCATCTCCTCATTGCCTGTCACTCGATTGAACAACCCCAGCAAATAGTCCATGACCTGCACCTCCACATGGTGAATAAGGCTTAAACCTGAATCCGTATGATTTTGCGAATCCAGAAAATCCCGACCAACATGGAACCAAAAGCCCCAAATATCAGCTTATGGCCGATCGGGTCATTGAGTAGCAAAGGCAAGTAGTTAGGGCTGGTGATTACGATCACCGCCGCCAGCACGAAAGGAATGGCCACCAGTATCCAGGCGGACATCCGCCCTTCGGCCGACAAGGTCTTGACCTTGCGCTGAAAGCGAAAGCGCCCGCGAATCAGCCGACTCAGACGCTCCAGTACTTCAGTCAGATTGCCGCCGGTCTCGCGGTGAATAAGGATCGAGGTCACGAGCATCATCACCGTCATGCTCGGCATTCTCTCCAGCAGGCCGAGCATGGCCCGGCGTACATCGTTGCCATAGTTGATATCGGCGAAGGTCATACCGAACTCATGAGCGACCGGCCCCTTGTGCTCCTCGGCGACCAGGCGCAAGGTTTCGTTGAACGGGTGTCCGGCGCGCAGGGCACGGCACATGGCATCCAGCGCATCCGGCAGGCCTTCCTCGAACTCAGCGAAACGTTTGCCACGGTCACGAAAAATTTTCAGCACGGGTAACCAGAACACCCCGAAGCCCACCAGCAGCGCCATCCACCAGACTGACGAGATCATCCAGATCGAAATGCCCGCACAGACGCCCAGGAACAGCCCGAGCAACAGCACCCGATACGCCCGGTATTCGTGTCCGCCCTGCTCGATCACCTGTGTCAGGTTCGCCATAAAAGGCAACTGCTCAAGCATGGCCTCCAGTGGCGACAGGCGCGTCAGGTATTTCTGCCGCAACACTGTCTGCATGTTAGGCAGATTGTTGGCCTTCTCCAGTACATGCAAGCGGCCGCGGATGCGCTTGCGCATCTTGCCGGCCTCGCCAAACACCGGCACCACCACGCCCTGGGACAGGAGGAACGCGGCAATAAACACCATGCCGAGGAACATCAGAATGAATTCACCAGGAATATTGTTCATGACTGCCGCGCCTCCATCCACTCAGGCCTGAACATGTTAAGCGGCAACTCGATGCCACGCTTGGCCAGTACATCGCGGAAGGCCGGGATCATGCCGCTGGGGCGATAATCACCGAGCACCTCACCGTTTTCGCCCATGCCTTGGCGCGCAAAAGAGAATATTTCGGTCATGGTGATGATCTCGCCTTCCATGCCGTTGATCTCCTGCACGCTGACCAGTCGGCGCTTGCCGTCTTCCTGACGTTCCAGCTGGATCACCACATCAATGGCCGAAGCGATCTGCTGACGCATGGCCTTGATCGGGAAGGTCGCCCCGGTCATCGACACCATGTTCTCGATTCGCCCCAACGCATCGCGTGCGGTGTTGGCGTGGATGGTGGTCAAGGAGCCGTCGTGACCGGTGTTCATGGCCGTCAGCATGTCCAGCGCCTCCGCGCCGCGCACTTCGCCGATCACAATGCGATCCGGGCGCATCCGCAGGCTGTTGCGTACCAACTCCCGCTGACTCACCTCGCCACGCCCCTCGATATTCGAAGGCCGGGTTTCCAGGCGCACTACATGAGGCTGCTGCAGTTGCAGTTCAGCCGAATCTTCGATGGTGACGATCCGCTCGTTCTGTGGAATGAAACTGGACAGCACGTTGAGCATGGTGGTCTTGCCGCTGCCGGTACCGCCGGAAATCAGCACGTTCAAGCGTCCACGGACAATCGCCTTGAGCAGCAGGGCAATGGCCGGGGTCAACGTCCCCACCGAGATCAGGCTGTCGGTATTGAGCAGGTCCACCGCAAAGCGGCGAATCGACATGCTCGGACCGTCGATGGCCAGCGGCGGGATAATCGCATTGACCCGCGAACCGTCCTTGAGCCGGGCGTCCACCAATGGCGAGGACTCGTCGATACGACGACCCAGGCTGGAAACGATGCGGTCGATGATGTTCAGCAAATGCTGATCATCGCGAAAGCGCACATCGGTCCGTTGCAGTTTGCCGAAGCGCTCGACATAGACCGAGGCAAAACCGTTGACCAGAATGTCGGACACGCTGTGATCGGCCAGCAACGGTTCCAGGGGACCCAGGCCGAGCACCTCGTCGGTGATCTGCTTGATGATCAACTGGCGACTGGAGGTACTCACTGGCGCCGAATGCTCATCGAGCAAGCGCTGGCAAATATCTCGAATCTGCCGCGAGGCCTCGGCCTGTTCAAGGGAGTCCAGCAAAGACAGGTCCATGACTTTGAGCAACTGCTGGTAGATCTTTTCCCGCCACTCGGCTTCCACCGGGGTGACCTGGCTTCTGGTTTCGTAAAGAACATCCGGTACCGCACGTTCCCACGCCATTATTTCCTCTGCCGGGTCCAGCAGGTCGTCGGTCGCCGACGATGAGGCGGGTTTAGCGGACTGTTTGCGCAAGCGGTTACGAAAGTCGCTGATCATGGGTCATCCCCCGAAAAAACGGTTGAAGGCGCGTTTGAGTAAGCCTTTGTTCCCGGCTACCTGTTGACCGACCAGGTCCTCGGTCATGTCGCGCAGTGCGGCAGTGATCGCTGCCCTCGGCGCATGCAGCCCCAACGGCACGCCAGTGTTCTGACTCTGGCTGACCAGGTTGAAGTCGTTGGGTAATTTCGACAGATTGGTGCAGCGCAGCGCCTCGCCGATATCTTTGAGACTGATCGCTCCCGCCTTGTCATAGCGGTTGACCACTATCTGCAATTGATCCCCGCGCACGCCCAGGTCATCGCGAAGAATCCGCACCAGGGAGCTGGCATCGCGCAAATGGCTGACGCTCTGTTGCACCACCACGTACACCCGATCCACCTGTTCCAGCACGGAGCCGGTGAGGTGGTCGATTTGCCGCGGCAGGTCAATCACCACCCAGTCATAACTGGCGCGGGCCAACTTCAACAGGGTGTCAAGTTGCTCGGGTTGGGCATCTTGCGGCAGACACAGCTCACCGGCCCGGCCACCCAGCACATGCAAGGTGGGGCTGAAGTGACTGCAAAAACCGCGTAGCGCGACGCTGTCCATGCCGTCGATCTGGTGCAACACCTCCAGATGGCTGTGCGACTGCGCCACATCCAGATAATGCGTCACGCTGCCGAATTGCAGATCCATATCGAGCAACAGGGTACTGCCGCCCCTGGCGCTGAGCTGCTGGGCCAGGTTGCAGGCCACCAGGGTTCCGCCGGAGCCGCCCTTGGCGCTCATCACGGCGATCAATTTCCCTTCCGCCCCACTGCCGGTCCGAACCTCCATGACCAGCCGATTCAAGGCGGCAACCAATTCCGTCTCGGCGATGGGCTCGGGCAGCACGTCACGGGCGCCGGCCTGCATCGCCATACGCATGCCTTCCTGTTCGCTCAGCAGACCGCAGACCAACATCGGCGGACGTTCATGGGCCGGGTGCAGCAACAGCGCCGCCAGCTCCTCACGCCACAGATGGCTGACGCGCAACAGCAACAGATCGGGCATGCGGTCCAGACCGTAGAGCGGGTCGACATGCCCGTTGCTCACCAAGCGAGTGCTCACCTCAAGGCCGGGCATGCGCTGGCAGACACTCTGCAGATCGCGCAAAGAGGTGGCATCACGGCTGCTAATCAGCAACCGGAGCCCGGCTTTGCCAGTCGAGCTGGAGACTGGCGTTTCCTTGGTATTCAGCATGGTGTGATCTCCCCGGAATCGGAATGACGCCCGAGGCTTTCGCGTGGCAACGTTGCCCTGAATGTGGGCAAGGTAATGGGCACGCCGAACCCGGGAATAAACAGGTTGAAAACGAAGTTTTGCAGGCTCAACTGGACGTAGCGGATGGCACGAAAGCCGTTGACTCCACTCGTGTCGGCGGGGTTGCCCACCTGAGCGCCGTCTACGTCCAGATAGGTCAACGTCAAGTTGGTGGTGGCCAGATCGGTGATGATCTGGCTCGCACCGGCGTCGGTCGCGGCATTGAAGATCGCCCGCCGCAACACCACCGGATCACTGATATTGCACACCGACGCCAGGCGCGCACCACGGCGCACGACTTCATCTAGCGCATTGATCGTGAAGTACAGGCGGCCGATTTCCAACGCGCCGAACAACAGCGTGAATATCAGCGCGCCGATGATGGCGAACTCCACCACATAGGTGCCTTGCATGCGTTTGCGATTCATCACAGTGCCCTCATGACAGTGGTGGCGACCAGCGGAATGCTCAGCGCAATCGGATTACCGAAAAACCCGGGAAGCGATCCGGTGCAATTGCCACCGCCAATCACCGGGCAGAATGTAAAAGTGATGGTGACTCGCACATGGTCGGTGCCCACGGCGGCGACGACCACGTTGTTGGCCGTCAATCCGGATATCACTGGGGTTCCGGTCTGGCTAGGCACGCCATAGACCGCGACGTTTTTCGTCTGGGTCTGCAGCGTATTGCTCAGGGAGACCGCACCGAGCGTCGAGTTCCAGGCTTGGCTGGCGACGAAACGGTCGGCATCACGGCTGGCCTGCAGCAGTACGTTGTACTGGTAGAGCATGCGGCCGAACTCACCGAAGGCCAGCAACAGCAACAGCAGCACCGGCAGGGCCAGGGTGAATTCCACCATGGCCAGGCCCTGCTGGCGCCGCGGATGTTTAATCGCGTGAAGTCTCATGACGCCTCCTATGAGTCTGTGCTCGGAGTGCCGCTGCCGTTGAGATAGGTTTTGTAGAGCTGAATGATCTGTGGGCCGGAATCGTTCGTCGGATTAGGACCGGGCACATTGTCGCCTTCGCACTCCTTCACAAACTGGCCGAAGATCTGCGCTTCCGTGCCGCCGTTACTCATTGGCTGCACCACGAAATAGCAACCAAAACCCAGGACAGGGATCGAGGTGGTACCGCCCTGTTGGCCGGTGCAGTTGCCCACCACGATTTTCAGCATCCGGCGCTCGAACACCCCATTGCTCTGACAGCCACTGCCGGACCCTGCCACACAGGCCGCAGCACTCACACGCCAGTCGTTGTAGTCCTGTATCGCGTTGCCGCCCGCCGTGAGATCGCCGTTGTTCGAGGTGACGGTTTGCCCCTGGTATTTCATTTGTGGTGGGGAAACTGAGTCGTCGTAAGTGATCGCGGGATTGCTGGACGTGGTCACCAGGTCGGGCGGATAGGCCGAGGCACTGACCGGGCCGTTGTAGATGCCGAAGCGCGTATTCAAGCCTTGAGACGCAGGGCCCACCGTGTTGCCGGGTTTGGTCTGGACATTTTCCCCCACGTTGCGGCAGATTGAGCCGCCTCCGGCCATATCTGTCCTGACCGAACTGCCGCCCGAACCAAAATCGAGCAACTGAAAGTTGCCTGGACCAATGGGGGACGAATTGCCGGCAGCCGACTTCAATACTTGCAAATCACCAAATTGGAAGCCCCAGAACATACCGGCGTCCGGGTCGTATTGAGCCGGATCGCCACAGACCATCAAAGGTGCGAGATCACAGGGGCTGGTAGGGCTGGGGCCTGCGGTGGCGATCGCCGACACTGCTTTGTTCCCCAAGCCGCTAGTGCCGAATGTCTGGACGAAGTTCCAGAAAAATCCTGTCAGGCCATAGTTCGGTACCGATACCCGAACATATTTGGCATCCGCAGGCCCCGGATAGGTAAATGGGCCATAGACGCTGCTTGCCAGTTCCACTACCGCGAAGCCTGCGTTGCCAACCATCGCCGTGGCCAATTCGCTATTACCCATGGCATTGGCATTTTGCGCCAGCGTATTGAGCGCGGCAGTGCGCGTTACGCTGGCAGGGTTGCTACCACCTTCCACCTGGCTCAGGGTTTTGGCACCGCTCAGGGCGGCGGCGTCTACAGCATTCTGCAGGCGCGTTTTGTTCAACAACATGTGGCCCACGTCGAGGGACAAACCCGCCATCATTAAAATCGCCGCTAACGCGATTACCATCAACACGCTCACCGATCCAGCCTGGCGCCTTGGCGTCGCAGTGAACGGCTGCCGAATACGAAGATTCATCATCAAGCCCTCATTTGCCGAAACTGACTCGGATCGGCTGCCAATACCTGGTGCCCAGGCACCCTACCGCCCTGTCAACGTTTGACTACACTGGCTTGGGTCCCACGGATAATGGTGATAGCCCCACCAACCTCGCCATTGCCGCGGCGCACCACGCGTTTTGGCGCCGGGGCAGCGGCCATCGCCATGACCGGTGCGGCAGGCGCAACGGTCGCGATTTTTTTCTCGGCGTTCAGCGGATTGCGCAGGGTCAGTTGCAATTTCCCTTCCGTTTGCGCGGTGACCAGGGTTTCAGCCTCTGCGGTCGTCATCTCAAGCGTTACTGCGCGCACCACCACCGGTTGGGTCTTGTCGGTACCCGCCGTCTGGTCCACCGCCAACACCCGCAAGTTCTCGAGGATGGTCTTGGACACGGCGTTGTTGCCGCTGCCATCAGTGCGTTTGGTTGCCAGCACATCGACCCGGTTACCCGGCAAGAGGAATCCGCCCACGCCGACCACATCGTCCACGCGTACCGATATGGCACGTTTGTCTGTCGCAATCAATGAAGCCAGGGTGCTGCCCCCCAAATGCTCACTCAGGCGCGCGCCGCGCATGATGTCGCCCTTCAGGATGTCGAACGTCGCGATCTTGCCCACTGCTTTGTCGGTGGAGTCGAAGGCATCGTCTGGAATCGTGTCCATGGGCATGCGCATGGTCGTGACCTGTTGGGCCTCGACCATCTGCCCGAATGGAATTTCTACCGTGGCGACCACCACGCTTCGTAGGTGGTCATCCGGGCTGGCATTGAGCCGGGCGCTCAGCCAGGAGTCGGCCATCCATGCAGCACCAAGGCCCATGACCAGGGAAACGCCTACCAGGGTAAGAGTACGAGAGCTCATGTCAGTATCTCCGTATCAAAGAAAGTCGAGCTGGACGAAGTAGTTGTGCCAGGCCCATTCCAACTCTTGCGGTGACAATGGTCCGGAACCACCCATATAACGCTGACGATCGAGCGCCATGTTCAGGAGATCGCGGGGATGGCAAGGCACCAGGGGCATGCCTTCACTTGCATAAAGTCTTTGCAGGACATACCGCAGCAGCAGCGGGTCAAAAGGAATACCCAGACGCTCGCTTTCCTGACGCCAGATCTTTTCGTACTCCTCAGGCTTCAGGTAACCGAATTGCAGTTTGTAGCCAATCCGGCGAAGGAAGGCCTCATCGGCCAGTTCCAGAGGATTGAGGTTGGTGGAGAACACCAGAATCAGATCGAACGGCAGCTCGCAATGCCGACCGCCGCCCAGGTTGAGGAAATCGCGTTTCTCTTCCATCGGTACGATCCAGCGGTTCAACAGCTCGGCGGGCGCCATGCGCTGGCGTCCCATGTCGTCGATGATGAACAGGCCATTACTGGCCTTGAGCTGCAAGGCGGCCTGGTACTGACGGGTCGAGGAGTCATAGCGAACGTCCAGCTGTTCCATGCTCAACTCGCCGCCCGTAATAACGATAGGGCGTTTGCAGCACAGCAGTCGACGGTCGATCCCTTCGTTGAGCATCAGATTGTTCTGTTGACTGTTGTCATCCAGACGCTGATGCACCTGCGGGTCGTAAATCTCGATCACTGACTCGTTGATAACGATGGCATGCGGCACCCAGATGGCCTCGGCGAACAGACGAATCAGCCGACTGCTGACATACGTCTTGCCGGTACCCGCGGGGCCATAAATCATGATTGCGCGACCGGAGTTCAGGGCCACGCCCAGCTGATCGAGCATCCCTTCCGTGAGCACTACGCCGGCGAGGGCCCTGTGCATTTCATTGGCAGTGATGCGACCGTGGTGAATGGTCTGGATTTTGATCAGGGACCGATAGGTACTCACCGGAAAAGGTGCCGCGCCGATGTAGCCACTGCGCGACAGAGCGTCGCGGGCAGCACTGCGACCGCGTTCGGTCAGGCCATAACGCAACATCTGCCCGCCCGTTGTTTGCGGGCCCATTTGGCCGAGCACTTCAACACGGCCATCCTTGCGCAGGAACGCCAGGACCTCTTCAAGTACGGCGCCGGTCAGCGCCAGGCGCTCCACCAGCCGCGACATGTCCAGCACGCCGGCGTCATGCAAATGCTTGCACACCAACTCGCCGAGGAAACTGTCGCTCAGACCAGTCTCGCGGATAGTGCAGGGCTGAGGAGCCAACCGCTGCACCGCTTCTCGTTCGCTGGGGTAGGCATCACTATCGACGATGACGTGCATGACTAACCTCCAAATCCACCGGCAACGAGTTGCCAGTAGACGCTGTTCAACGTCCCGAGCAGGATCGCAACCGTATAAGGAAAGGGCTTACCGGCCACCTCGTCCGAGCTCGGGGTCATATAGGCCCGCGCCCGAAGCATCAACCGATAACGTCCCAGGGTTTGCAATAATTGACCGCGCATCAGCACGATCAGGAAACCGCACAAGCCTCCCCATAGCAGACTGAAGAACACAGCCCACAAGGCGTAATGGGGGGGTAGGAAACTGCCAACCATGGCCATCAGCTTGACGTCACCGGCAGCCATGCCGCCCAGGGCATACATGGGCAGGAACAGCGCAAAACCGATCAGGAGGCCCATCAGGCCGTCCCCCATCCCGCTAATCCCACCTGAATAAGTCTGGCCGGCCAATCCCAAGGCCAGACCTACCAGGATCAGCAGGTTGGGAATGCGGTGGCGACGCAAGTCGCTCACCACCGCCACGCCCAGCAGTCCTATCAGCACAACGGTCGCTACCAGCTGTTCCATGGACATTGCGCATCTCCCTAACAGAGTTGTTGTTATTAGCAGGAGCCAGGAACAATGGCGTTACAAATAGCCCGGATTCTGGTATCCACAACCCCGCCGAGAAGCGTGAACGCCCCGACCACAGCTACTGTGATCAACCCACCTGCCACCGCGTACTCCACAATGGTCAGGCCGTCTTCGTCTTTGGCGAACTTCACTACCGAAGCCTTGATTGTTTGCATGATCATTTTGCCCACCTCACTCGAATGTTGTTTTTTCTGAGGCAGTGCGTTTTGCTCTGCCTGGATGCAACACTAGTCAGGGGCAAGGCATAGGCGTTAGGAAGATTTTGCACATCACTAGGACTTTTTTGCGGGTGGTGCCAACTACCGTTAGTTGGCTTTTGGAAGGAATGACGGGGTAAAGAAGGAAATGACTTGCGAGTGCGATTGTCGTTGATTCACAAGCGACGAGCGGTTGAGGCTTGGGGCATTGATTCCACGCTAACAAACAATCGGGCAGGGTCGATTTTCAAACGAAATATAGAGCGCATAGAACTAAAGCATGAGTTCCTTATAAGCATTTAGTCTGCAAAGTGATCGAACGTTAGCAATACTACTCAGCGAAGAGCGGCGCTAAGAACCCCAGAGTAGAGACATGACGTCCAATTTGACCAGAAGGCCATCGCTACTGTGGTTCGATCTGACCCACGATCGTTCCACGAAGGAACTCATCGCGCAGTTCGAGGGTACCTGCGACTGCAAATTGGCGAAAAACTCCGTGTTGCCCCACGGGGAACAGGCAGACATGATCTGCATCCATTTTGATCGCCCCGACACACCGGGCTTGAGGCTGTTGCTGGAGATCAAACGCACCACCCCCACCATCCCGATCACCATGTTCACCATCCAACATTCAGAAGAACTGGCCGTCTGGGCCATGCGCTCCAGTGTCTGGGAATACATGGTGCTCCCGCTCTCAGGTACTGAGAAAAAGCGCTACCTGACGGCAGTGGTGCAGCTGTGCGAGTTGCGCCGAAACATCAACGGCCAAGGCCAGACATCGCTGATTGATCACTCTCCGACCCTGCCGGACAGCATCCGCCTGACCTCGGGGCACCAAAAACACCAGGCGCTGAGCAACATCATGCTGTACATCGATCAGCACTTTCGGGACAGCATCGATCAGAGGGATTTGGCGAAGCGCTGCGGTATGACGACCTTTCGCTTCAGCCGCCTGTTCAAGGAAGCCAATGGCGTTGGCTTCACCGATTACATCCTGGACAAGCGCATGAGCTTCGCCAAGCAACTGCTCGACAACAGCCAGATGCCTATTACCAGCATCGGCTATGAGGCTGGCTTCAAGGACCCGTCCTACTTCGCTCGCGCCTTCAAGCAGTTCGTCAACTGCACGCCCAGCGAATACCGTTTGACCTGCCAACTTAGAGCCGTAGCCGCGCAACCGGCGCTGGAGGATACAACCGCTGAAGTGCTCGAAAGCCTGGTGCAGAGCCTCGGAAGTTGAGGCAGTTTTTCATGCGCAACCAATTTTAGCCGACACTCCTTTGTAGCAGCTGCCGAGCCTGCGAGGCTGCGTTCGGCTGCGCAGCAGTCGTAAAATCAGCACTCGCGGCGCGTCAGACAGACCGTGTCAGACCGATTCGCGACTGCTTCGCAGCCGAACGCAGCCTCGCGAGCTCGGCAGCTGCTACGGATGCCCCAAAGGTTTTTATTCCAATTAATGCAAATGACAAATAACGCGCATAAAAAAACGCCGCTCAATGAGCGGCGTTTTTTTGAATTTGGAGCGGGAAACGAGACTCGAACTCGCGACCCCGACCTTGGCAAGGTCGTGCTCTACCAACTGAGCTATTCCCGCAAATGGCGTCCCCTAGGGGACTCGAACCCCTGTTACCGCCGTGAAAGGGCGGTGTCCTAGGCCACTAGACGAAGGGGACACGCTGCCCGGAACACATGGTGTGTGTTTCGGTGCCCAGATCCGCATCCGAAGATTTGGTTCTGGTTTCACTCAGCCCTGCCCGAAAGCAAAGCCGTTTAAAACTGGAGCGGGAAACGAGACTCGAACTCGCGACCCCGACCTTGGCAAGGTCGTGCTCTACCAACTGAGCTATTCCCGCATTGGCGTCCCCTAGGGGACTCGAACCCCTGTTACCGCCGTGAAAGGGCGGTGTCCTAGGCCACTAGACGAAGGGGACACACGTACAACATTCACTCCCTACCGCGTTTCGCTGTGTGCTTTACGCTGTAAGTGGCGCGCATTCTATGGATGGATTGAGGGGTCGTCAACCCCCAGATATAAATTTATTTAAATCAATGACTTCGCCCTGCTTTCAGCAGCGATTCAGGCTTTTCCGTCGCCTGACCCTGGGCGCCTATATTCTGGCATCCATCAAGACGCTATAGTCCGCGCCGAGATGATGGCAATGTGCACCTCGCACGCTATTTACTTATATATGCAGCAATACGGCCGATATAAGCAGAGCCATAACCGATTCAACCCGTCGAGCGGCGCTAGGCGCCCAAATGCCAAGCCACTACACTCGACTCGCACGCGAACCCCATAAAGAGGTCTTACCGGTGACACCACTCATGATCACCCTGCTAGTTGTAGCCGGGATCGCACTATTGATCGCCATTGGCTACATGAACCATGTGGTGGAAAACAACAAGCTGGAAAGGGCCCGCACCAAGGTTGAACTCAACGACCGCCTGCGTCGCTGCGGCGAAATCACCGAGACCTTCCCCGGTCAATTGATGACGCCGGCGCTCAAGCTGCTGTTGACCCGTCTGGAACTGAACGTCTGCCAGCGCCTGCTGAACCTGGAAAAAACCAACGCCACGTTGAAAGCACGGATTACCGAGCTGAGTGGCCTCGTCGCCCAGGGCGAATCGATCCCGGTCAACAACCCGCCGGCTCCGATCCAGACCGAAGCCAAAGCCAAAGACGTGCGTTTCCTGCTCGAAGCCCTGCATGGCCAGATCACCCGCGCGGCACAGGACGGTTTCCTGCCGACCAACGAAGCCAAACGCTGGATCCGCGAGGTCCGTCACATCCTGGTCCTGTTGCACATCGAATTCTTCAACAACCTGGGCCAGCATTCTCTGCAACAGAACCAGCCCGGTCAGGCTCGACTCGCCTTCGAACGTGGCGTGCAATACCTGCGCAAACAACAGGAACCGCAGGTTTACGCAGAACAGCTGGAATATCTGGAAAAGCTCCTGGCCCGCGCCAACGCCCAGGTCATGGACAAGATTGCTCCGGTTGAAGGCGAGGTGAACCAATTGACCGAAGGCCTCAAAGACGTCGAGGCTGATGCCGATTGGAAGAAAAAAGCGATCTACGACTGATCATGCAAATGCTGAAAAGCCACCGGGTCAGGTGGCTTTTTTTTGCGTTGGGATTGATGGAGGGCAGCCCCTACAGCCTGAAGTGCCCCACCATCCCCTTCAGCTCAACCCCCAGCTGCGCCAACTCAATACTCGACACCGCATTGCCGCGCATCGCCAACGACGACTGATCCGCACTGGCGCGGATACTGGTGACACTGCGATTGATCTCCTCGGCGACTGAACTCTGCTCTTCCGCAGCCGCCGCAATCTGCTGGTTCATCTGCTGAATCAACGACACCGCTGCCGCAATGCTCCCCAAGGCGCTCTCGGTCTGCAACGCATCGCTCACCGCCAGCTTCACCAACTCGCCACTGTTCTGAATCTGCTGCACCGACGAGTGCGCCGCCGAGCGCAAGGCACTGACCAGCCGTTCGATTTCCTCGGTCGATTGCTGGGTTCGTTTGGCCAATGCCCGAACTTCATCGGCCACCACCGCAAAGCCCCTGCCCTGCTCACCGGCCCGCGCCGCCTCGATGGCCGCATTGAGCGCCAACAGGTTGGTCTGCTCGGCAACGCTTTTGATCACGCTGAGCACCGTGCCAATGTTCTGGATTTCCGCACTGAGGCTTTCGATGCTGGAGCTGGCCGAGGTGGCCGAGTCCGCCAATTGTTCGATTCGCGCCATGCTCTGACGCACCACCTGCTGACCGCTCTCGACCTTGCCGTCGGCAGTCTGCGCCGCTTGGGCGGCCTCTTCCGCGTTACGTGCGACGTCGTGCACCGTGGCGGTCATCTGATTCATCGCGGTGGCGACCTGCTCGGTTTCTTCCTTCTGGCTGCTGACTTCAAGGTTGGTCTGCTCGGTCACCGCCGACAGCGATTGAGCAGAGCTTGCCAGCTGTTCGATACCGGCCTGCAAACCACTGACGATATTGCTGAGCCCTGCGCCCATTTGCTGCATGGCTTGCATCAACTGGCCGATCTCATCACGGCGGGTCACTTCAATCGTTGCACTCAAATCGCCCGCAGCAATCTGCTGAGCAACACGGATAACACTGCGCAGTGGGGTAACGATCAACCGGGTAATTACCCACGAAGCAATCAGCCCCACGAGCAGGGCCAGCGCCGAGGAGCCGATGATCAACAGCGAGTTCTTTTTCAGCTCTGCCTGCATCGACTGATCTTCGGCAAGGTAGGCCTGATCCACCCGCTCCACCACTTGAGCGGCGCGCTGGTGAAGTTGCTCGTAGACGGTCTTTTCCTGCGCCAATAAGCCGGTGTATTCGGCAAGTTTTTCACTGAAACCGGCGATGTGACCGGACACTTCATTGAGGACGGTCTGGTAACCCTCATCCTTGATCGTGGTTTTCAGTTGCTCGGCCTGGGTCAGTGCCTGATCGGCTTGCTCAATCTTGCCTTGCCCGCCGCTGTCGTCGCCCTTGCGGCTCTGGTCCAGGCGTACGCGCGCTTCGTTCATGGCCTGCAACATCAGCCGCGAAACCTGGCTGACCTGATTGGCCTGCTCGATGAATTGCGCGCCGTCCTTGCCCTCGGATTCCTTCAAGGTATAGGCACCATCATCGGCGAGCCCGGCCTGCAGCACGTCCAGGTTATTGGCCACGCTGGACACCGACCAACTGGCCATTTCCAGTGCCAGGTCCTTGGCCTGACTCAGTGAGACGAACTCATCAAACGCCTTGCGATAGGCACTCAGAGATTGCTCGACGTCATTCATCACCGGCACGTTGGCCGCTGACTGGGCCTTGAGCTGAGTGGCCAGGGCGATCAGAGCGTCTACCCCGGCGCGCAAGGCGTCCGCGGTTTTCGGATTACCGTGCAAGGCGTATTCCTGCTCAAGCAAACGCACCTTGAGCAAACCGCTGTTGAGCGACGACATCTGCTTGAGCCCGTCGAAGCGCTGACTGATGGTTTGCAGGGACCATACGCCGATGGCCGCCACCAAGGCTGTCAACAGCAGTACCAGTACAAACCCGACACCCAGTTTTTTCGCCATACCGAGGTTGGCAAAACGTCCTTGCACGGCCGAAATCATTGCGCTTAGTCCCCTGCCATTGTCTGTTGATGCAGATTCGCAACGGGCTTGTGCCAACACAAGTCTCCGGCGTCGGAATAATGGCAAAAAGCTACGCCCGCGTCGCTTTCAGAACGCTTGAGGTCGATCCTCAGGGTCTGTTGACGCTTGGCATCGCAACGCGGTTCGTCACCAAACGTCAACAGACCCTGGCGGTGGCCTGAAAAAATGCCCGTGCGCGAGGATCACAGGCATAAGCAACGTTGATGCGCTGCCAGTCATGAGCCTTGCCGGTCGGACTGAACGCCGTTGGGCAAGACAGCAGGACACCGAAGCGCCGTGCCTGAGTTCGCACCTGAGCGTAGTCAGACTTGCGCGACCGTGCCCAGATGAACAGGCCGCCCGCCGGTTTGCCGAAAACCTCCCACTCCGCGTCTTCGAGCACCTGCAAGGCCGCTTCCCTGCCAGTGCTTAAACGCTGGCGCTGACGCTGCACCAATTTGCGATAGGCACCACTGGCCAACAGGCAAGCCAGCACCGACTCGCTAAACCGCGAAGCCCCCATGCTGCTGATCATCTTGACCTGCGCCAGTCGCGAAATCACATCGGCACTGGCCACTACAAAGCCGACCCGCAACGAACTGCTGAGGGTTTTGGAGTAGCTGCTGACGTAGATCACGTTGTCATCGATGCCCAGCGCCGCAAGGCGTGTGCCGGGACCGCTGTGAAAATCCGCATAGACGTCGTCTTCGATCACCAGCACGCCATGGTTTTTGGCCAGTTGCAGGACCTTCTGAGCCACCCCCGGGGTCAAACTGCTGCCGGTGGGGTTGTGATAAAAGCTGTTGATGAACAAGCCACGGGGTTTGTACTTCAACAACAATGCCTCGAGTGCTTCGGTATCGGGCCCGCGAGGGGTTCGTGGCACCTCAATCATGCTGACCCCGTGCAGCCTGAGCAGCTCGAACAGCATCGAATAACCGGGACTCTCCACCACCACGCAATCGCCCGGTTTGAATAGAGTACGCACAATCAGATCGAGCCCATGACTGGCCCCCGCCGTGGTCAGGATTCGGCTTTCATTCACCTCGATACTCAGCTGCTTCAACCGTTTGAGGATCTGCTGGCGCAAAGCAGGCAAGCCCAGTGGCGTGCTGTAGTTGAACAACCCGGCCATGTCGGTGCGGCTGACCTGGCGTATGGCGTAGCTCAGGTCGTCAGTCTCGCGCCAGCTTTCGGGTAATCCGCCGCAACCCAGTTTCAGTTCGTCGACGAGGCCGCTCTGCTGCTCAACCCCTTCGGACCAGGGAAAATCCCGTTGCCCCTGAGCGGTCAGCGCCGTAGCCGCGACAAAGAAACCCGCGCCGTTGCGCGTCGCCAGTACACCTTGAGCCACAAGCCGTTCACAGGCCTCGACGACACTGGACTGACTGAGCAGATTGATTCGCGCGATTTGCCGCACGGAAGGCAAACGCGTTCCCGGCGATACCTCGTCGCAACGGAGCCAGTCGGCCAGTGCGTCGACGATTTGCTGCACGACAGGCACCAATGCCTGTCGATCGATTCTCAACTCCATGAGCAAGCAAACTCCTGTCAGTTTTGCGGAAAACAGTTAATCACAGGAGCGCTCCGGGGGATGTGCGACAACGCCGCCAAAACCCTCGGTTCTAACCATTTGAAACACAATGACCGGCGTATTCAGGGAGCCGGTGCCGATCGATAAGCCGTAATGCGATCTGTAGCAGCTGCCGAAGGCTGCGTTCGGCTGCGAAGCAGTCGTAAAATCAGTACTTGCGGTGCGTCAGGCAGACCGCGTCGACCGGAGTCACGACTGCTTCGCAGCCGAACGCAGCCTCGCGGGCTCGGCAGCTGCTACAAAGAGTTTCATCGCGAACTGGAACATTAAAACGCCGTAACCCCACCATCCACCGCCAGCGAATGACCAGTGGTGAATGCCGCGCCGTCACTGCACAGGTACAGCACCGCGCTGGCAATTTCTTCGACTTTGCCAATACGCCCGACCGGGTGCATGGCGTTGGCGAACTCGCCCTTTTTCGGGTCCGCTTCATAGGCTCGACGGAACATGTCGGTGTCGATCACCGCCGGGCACACCGCATTCACGCGAATCTTTTTCTTGGCGTATTCGATGGCCGCCGATTTGGTCAGGCCGATCACCGCGTGTTTCGAGGCGGCGTAGATGCTCATTTTCGGCGCAGCGCCCAGGCCGGCCACCGAAGCGGTGTTGACGATCGCGCCGCCACCCTGGGCCAGCAGCAACGGCAACTGATACTTCATGCACAGCCAGACGCCTTTGACGTTGACGCCCATGATCGCGTCGAACTCATCGATCGTGCCGTCGGCCAGTTTGCCTTTCTCGATTTCGATACCGGCGTTGTTGAAGGCATAGTCGAGACGGCCGTAGGTATTCACGACCTCGTCCATCAGATTTTTTACATCGCTTTCCACAGTGACATTGCAGCGCACGAAAGTCGCTTCACCGCCCGCGGTGCGAATCAGCGCCACAGTGCCTTCACCACCGGCCGCGTCCAGATCGGCGACCACCACCTTCAAACCTTCAGCGGCGAACGCCAAAGCGGTCGCGCGGCCAATACCATTGGCCGCGCCTGTTACAACGGCGACCTGGCCGGAAAACGTCATGCTCATTGTTATGTCCTCGGAGGGAAGAATGCGGGGGATCGCGTGTGCCCAGTCTAGTCATAGGGGCGTATGGCACGGCAGCACTATCAGAAGGCCGGTTGGGCACCCATGAGTTGCAGTGATAGAACCGGCGCCGTGACTATCACTGCACTGGATCGATGTGCATTCGCAGCGTCAGCCAACCTTGCAGCATCGCCAATGAAGGTCTATCAACAAGACTTCATTCATCTTGAGTGCCTGTCATGACTACCCAGACCAATCGCCAGTTCCTGCTCGCCAAACGCCCCGTAGGGGCAGCCACCCGTGAGACGTTCACGTATCAAGAAGTACCGGTCGGCGAGCCGGCGGCGGGTCAGATCCTGGTCAAGAACGAATACCTGTCCCTGGACCCGGCCATGCGTGGCTGGATGAACGAGGGCAAGTCCTACATCCCTCCGGTCGGCATTGGCGAAGTCATGCGTGCATTGGGTGTAGGCAAAGTCATCGCCTCGAACAATCCGGGTTTCGCCGTGGGGGACTACGTCAACGGCGCCCTCGGCGTGCAGGATTACTTCCTCGGCGAACCACGAGGTTTCTATAAAGTCGATCCGACACTGGCACCGCTGCCGCGCTATTTATCCGCGCTGGGCATGACCGGGATGACCGCCTACTTCGCCCTGCTCGATGTCGGTGCGCCGAAAGCCGGCGACACCGTAGTGTTGTCGGGCGCGGCCGGTGCGGTGGGCAGCATTGCCGGGCAGATTGCCAAGATCAAAGGTTGCCGGGTGATCGGCATTGCCGGCGGCGCGGATAAGTGCAAGTTCCTGATCGACGAGCTGGGTTTTGACGGTGCCATCGACTACAAAAACGAAGACGTGCAGGCCGGCCTCAAGCGCGAATGCCCGAAAGGCGTCGACGTGTATTTCGATAACGTCGGCGGCGATATTCTCGATGCCGTGTTGAGCCGCCTGAACATGAAGGCGCGGGTGGTGATTTGCGGCGCCATCAGCCAGTACAACAACAAGGAAGCGGTCAAAGGCCCGGCCAACTACCTGGCGCTGCTGGTCAACCGCGCGCGGATGGAAGGCTTTGTGGTGATGGACTACGCCGCGCAGTTCGGCGCTGCCGGGCAGGAAATGGCCGGCTGGATGGCCAAGGGGCAGCTCAAGAGCAAAGAAGATATTGTCGAAGGACTGGAAACATTCCCGGAGACGCTGATGAAATTGTTCAGCGGCGAGAATTTCGGGAAGTTGGTTTTGAAGGTTTAACGTATCACCTGACGACAACAAAACCTTGTGGGAGCGGGCTTGCCCGCGATGAGGGCGTGTCAGTCAACATCAATGTTGTCTGATACACCGCTATCGCGGGCAAGCCCGCTCCCTCAGGTTTAGTGGCGTTTAAGCGAGCTCTGCGACCACGGCCGCCAACGCCTTCGCCGGATCCGCCGCCTGGCTGATCGGACGGCCGATCACCAGGTAATCGGAACCAGCCTCCAGCGCCTGACGCGGGGTCAGGATGCGGCGTTGATCGTCCTGGGCGCTGCCCGCCGGGCGAATCCCCGGGGTCACCAGTTGCAGCGACGGGTGAGCGGTTTTCAGGGCCCGGGCTTCCAGGGCCGAGCAGACCAGACCGTCCATCCCGGCTTTTTCCGCCAGCGCGGCCAGGCGCAGCACCTGCTCCTGTGGCTCGATGTCCAGGCCGATACCCGCCAGATCCTCACGCTCCATGCTGGTCAGCACGGTCACGCCGATCAACAGCGGTTTCGGGCCGCTGCGCTGATCGAGCACTTCACGGCAGGCAGCCATCATGCGCAGACCACCGGAGCAGTGCACGTTGACCATCCACACGCCCATTTCCGCGGCGGCCTTGACGGCCATGGCGGTGGTGTTCGGAATGTCGTGGAACTTGAGGTCCAGGAACACTTCGAAGCCTTTGTCGCGCAGGGTGCCGACGATTTCCGAGGCGCAACTGGTGAACAGTTCTTTACCGACTTTGACCCGGCACAGCTTCGGGTCCAATTGATCGGCCAGCTTCAGTGCGGCGTCACGGGTAGGGAAATCCAGGGCGACGATGATAGGCGTCTGGCAGGCGGACATGAGTGGGCTCTCAGGCAAGTCGAAATCGGCGCGCATTGTAGCGGAACCAGCGCCGCTGCGGGACCCGATGATCGGTAATTCGTCGTCGCGGTCAAGACAAGACTAGCTACTGCAGCAATTGTGTCGAGTTCGGTACATACATGACACGCCCACAACACCCTTCAACGCTACCCTCGGCAGCCGCAACAGGTCCTACAGCACTTCCCGCCTCACGGCCGGACGCCTATGCTGAAGCCACAACCTCGCAGCCTATCTTTGTGGTTGGCAGCCTATCTGGCAGATGAACGCACGCATGCACAACTCCCCAGCACCTCAGAACGACGATCAAAAAGCGCCGGCCGACGATAAACGCTGGAGCATTCGCGCCCTGATCGTAGACGATGACGTCCCGATCCGTGAATTAATGATCGACTACCTGGCCCGGTTCAGTATCCACGCCAGCGGCGTCACCGATGGCGCCGCCATGCGTCAGGCCCTGCAAGCCGAGCATTTCGACGTGGTGGTGCTCGACCTGATGCTGCCGGGCGAAGACGGTTTGTCGCTGTGCCGCTGGTTGCGCGCCGAATCGGACATCCCGATCCTGATGCTCACCGCCCGCTGCGAACCCACCGACCGGATCATCGGCCTGGAACTGGGTGCCGACGACTACATGGCCAAGCCATTCGAGCCGCGAGAGCTAGTCGCACGGATTCAGACCATTCTGCGTCGGGTGCGCGATGATCGTACCGAACAGCGTGCGAATATTCGCTTCGACACCTGGCGCCTCAACAGCGTGCTGCGCCAGTTGATCGCCGCCGATGGCCTGGTGGTGCCGTTGTCCAACGCCGAATTCCGTTTGCTCTGGGTGTTCATCGAACGTCCGCGCCGGGTACTCAGCCGCGAACAACTACTGGACGCCGCCCGTGGTCGCTCGATCGAAGCGTTTGATCGCAGCATCGACTTGCTCGTCTCGCGCCTGCGCCAGAAACTCGGTGACGACCCGAAAGCCCCACAACTGATCAAGACCGTTCGCGGCGAGGGTTATCTGTTCGACGCACGAGACATCGGCTGATGCGTGCGCGCTTCGATACGCTGTTCGGCCGCCTGTTTGGCGTGCTGCTGCTGGCGATCGTACTGGCGCACCTGTTGGCGTTCCTCTGGTTCAAGCATTACGGTCCACCGCCTCCCCCTCCTCCGCCGTCGGAGTTTTCCGAGCGCTTCGACGGACAACGCCCACCATCGGACCCGCGCTTCGGCAACCGGCCGCCACGGCCTTGGTTTGGCGGGCCGCTGGTGCCGCTGACCTTTCAGTTTGTCTCGCTGATCATCGCCGCCTGGTACGGCGCCAAGCTGCTGACCCGTCCGATTCAACGCCTGAGCGACGCCGCCGAGCGCCTGAGTGAAAATCTCGACAGTCCACCGCTGGATGAGTCCGGCCCACGGGAAGCGCGGCAAGCGGCCCACACCTTCAATTTGATGCAGCAACGCATTCTTGAACAAATGCAGCAGCGCTCGCGGATGCTTGGCGCGGTGTCCCATGACCTGCGCACGCCGCTGTCGCGACTCAAGCTGCGACTGGAGAAGATCGACGACGACAAGCTGCAAGGCCAGATGCGTCAGGACTTGGACGACATGATCAGCATGCTCGATTCCACCCTCACCTACCTGCACGAACAGCGCACCAGCGAAGCGCCACAATGGATGGACGTGCAGGCGTTGGTGGAATCCCTGAGTGAAAACGCCCAGGACCAGGGTTCCAACGTCCAGGCCAGCGGCCATTGCGCCCCGTTGCAGGTTCAGCCGATGGCCTTGCGCTCGTGCATCAATAACCTGCTCGACAACGCCCTGCGTTATGCCGGGGACGCGCTGATCACGCTTGAGGACAGCCGCGAGGAGCTGGTGATCCGGGTCATCGACCATGGCCCGGGTATCGCAGCGGATAAACGTGAAGCGGTGTTCGAACCGTTCTTTCGCCTGGAAGGTTCACGTAATCGCAACTCCGGCGGCGTCGGCCTGGGCATGACCATCGCCCGGGAAGCAGCGGAGCGTCTGGGCGGGCAGTTGAGCCTGGAAGAGACCTCCGGTGGAGGCCTGACGGCGGTCATCCGCCTACCCCGCCTCTAAGTCACAACGACTCTCCTGTGGGAGCGGGCTTGCCCGCGATAGCAGTCTGACAGCCAACATCGATGTTGAATGTGCCGGCCTCATCGCGGGCAAGCCCGCTCCCACAGGATCTGAGCCCGGCCAATTACTTGTGTGTACCAATCGGTACAAACCTCACATACCCACGACAACTCACCCCTTGAGGCTGCATGAGCCGGTGCACTCACCGGTTTTCCCATTCCAAGGAGTGAGCACAATGATCGGTAGTGTCAGCAACTACACGAGCTATACCAGCACCAGCAGCACCTCCACCAACAGCGCCCGCAGCCAGCAATTCCAGAAAGAACTGCTCGCCAAACTCGACAGCAACAGCGACGGCGCGGTGGATCAGGACGAGCTCACGAGCGCCCTGTCGCAGAAAACCGATGACGGTCTGCTGGTCAGCCTGAGCAAAAACTTCAGCGACCTGGACAGCGACGAAAGCGGCAGCCTGAGCAGCGAAGAAATGGCCGCGATGGCCCCTCCGCCGCCGCATGATCAGGCACCGAGCACCGAACTGGCCGACGCGCTGATCAGCGCTCTGGACACAGACGGCGACGGCGCCATCAGCAGCGATGAGCTGAGCAACGGCCTCACCAGCGCCGGCAGCACGGCCGACAGCGCAGAAATCTTCTCGGCCCTGGACAAGAACGAAGACGGCACCGTCAGCCAGGACGAACTCGTCGCCAGCCTGACCCCACCGCCACCGCCACCTCAGCAGATGTCCAGCGAAGAGCTGTTCAGCCAGCTCGATACCGACAGCGACGGCAGTGTCACCGCCACCGAACTGAGCAGCGCCCTGGCCAGCGACAGCACCTCGTCGACCAGCACCGACACCAGCGCCGCATTGCTCAAGATCCTGGATAGCGACAGCAGCGGTGGCGTCAGCAGCGATGAACTGAAAACCGCCCTGCAAACCGGTCGCGAGCAGAACACTGACAGCTCCACCAACCAGTTCAACGTGACCGAAGCCCTGAACAAAATGATCGCCAACCTGAGCAAACAGTACTCGCTCGACAACGTGGCGACCGTGGGCAAATACCTGAACGAGGCGACTTGAGTCGCGATAGATCTCCAAGCCCGGCAAAAAGCCCATTGACCTCCACAGGCTCAATGGGCTTTTTTCGTTGTTTGGGACCCGACGGACCTAACCACTCATCGCTACTATCAGATTTGACAGTAGTCAGCCTCTCCCCCGCGCAGGCGTAATAACAGGTGGGGAAGCACCTGTGGGTACGTATGCGAACGGCCCCCATACATTGGGTGTGGGTCTCAAGTAAAAAAACGCCTCGTCACTACGAGGCGTTTTTTTCAGGGGCTTTAAGCTTGGCACTAATAACTCAAAAGTTATAACGCAACCCCACATTCACCCCATACGGCTGCTCAATATGCTCGCCCTTGCCATAATCAAAATCGGCATGCACCTGGAACGCCTCGGACAGCGCCAGCGCCACCCCCACTCCAAACTGCCCGCGCGTACCGGACAAGTCATTATTAAACACGTTGTTCTCGTTGACCGTGACCCGGTTATTGTTGATGAATTCATGCAGCACCGCTGCACGCACATAGGGTTGAACCACGCGGCCATTGCCCAGGGCGAAGTTGCGGCCAACGGTCATGCCGGCTTCGGCGAGCGCCGAGCGGGTGCGATCGCCGTCGGCGTGCATGCCGTTGTCCAGGTCGTAGTTCTTGCCTTGAATCACGGCAGTCGTCAGTTTGCCGTAGGGTTCGATGAAGTAGTCCTGCTCCAGCTTGATGTGGCGCCCGAACTCCGCTGAAGCGCTGACGCCGTTGCTGGTGTAATCGCCTTTGGCCCGGGTGCCGTCGCTCATGCCGACCTTGGCGTCGTTGTGAAAACGGTTGAACTTGAGCAGAGCGTCGAAGTAATAGCCACTCTCGTCATCCAGCCAGGTCACATAAGGCCCCAGGTAGTAACTCTTGATCGTCCCGGAAGTGCCCTGCTCGATGTTCAGGTCGGAATGGCTGTAACCGGTCATCACACCCGCCAGCCACTGGCTGTCACCCAAGCGCACATCCGCACCGAGGGACAGACCCTGTTGGGTCTGCTGATACGCCACGCCGGAACCGTCGGCGACATTGTATTTGTTGCCGTAAGTGCGCATCCAGAAGCCCGAATCGCCACCGTTGAAGCGCAACTCACCCATCCGGCTGCGCAAGGTCGCGCCCTCGGCGTACAGGATGGTCGCCGGGGCATTGAACAACGCCAACACCGAACGCGCGCCGGGGCTGACGGTTTTGGTGGTCGGGTCCAGGTACCACTCAGTGGCTTCGCCGTTAGAGCGACTGGCCAGTTGGTAGGACCAGGCGCCCAGCGCCACCGGCCCATTGACCAGGGAGAATTGAGCAGGCCCACTGCCGGTACGCACCAGAGTCAACGCCTGAGGCGAAACGGCATCCAGACCGGACGCACTGACCGCCAAGCCGAAATCACCGGTGGCCACTCCGGTTACGTTGAGGAAATCGTGCTCGCCGCTGGCGAAGTTACCTTTCATCATGATCAGGTTGGTGCCCGGATTACCGACCAGCGTCCCGACATTGAGTTGGTAAAACGTATCGGGTTGATCGTCGGGGCCAAACTTGAGATTACCGCCGCCCATGGCCAGCGCACCCACGGTGTCATTGCCGGTCAGCGTCCAGGTCGACCCGCTGTTGATCGTCACGCCGTTGACCTGGTCCAGGCGGCCGGTGAACGTCGAATTGTTTTGCAGGGTGACGGTGGCTGTTGAGGGGTCATCGACCAACACCACATCACCGGTCATGTGGCCCTGATCGAAGGTGAGGTTGGCAGTGCTGTTGCCGTCGATGTTGATGTTGCCTTGCAGGGTGCTGTTGGCGACGGTCATGGTGACGGTCGAGGCGTCCTTCACGTCGAGCAGAATGTTGTTGCCGGCGAGCAGACGGGTATTGTTCAGCACTTGTATCTGTGTGGTCACGCCGGCATCAGCGAGAATCGCCGACCCGGTCTGCCCCTGCACCTGGACATTGCTCAACGACAGATTGGCGCCCCCTCCCACACCTTCTGCGTCAGCCCGCAGTCGAACACCGGTCGCACCACCGGTGATGCTGCCACCTGCGGCCCTGACATCTGCGCCAAACGAGTTCAGACCGATGCCGGTCGGCCCGCTACCGGTCACCTGAGTATCGGTTAATTGAATGAGACTGCCGCCACCGGTTTCGATCCCGGCCGTTATGCCGGTGATCCGGCTGCCGCTGATCACTACGTTCGAACCGGTAGTGGTTCCGCTGACCCGATTGATGAGCATGCCCATTCGGGTTCCGGTCACTGTGGCATCGGTCAGGTTGCCACTGGCATTGGTGATCGAAACCCCGGCATTACCCAGACGTCCGGCATAGGTGCCGCCCACCGCATTGAACTTCGCATCGGTGTTGATCAACACTTCAAAGGTATTCGCACCATTGGAATTCAACACGCCACCATTACGGGCTAGGTAGTTGTCCAGCGGGGTATTTTGATCGATGTCCAGGGTTTGCCCAGATTCGATCGAGGTCAATGCAAACACCAGAGGGCTCGATAACAGGGTTGGGGCCAAGGTCAGCCACACCAGAGACTTTTTGATTCGCTGTAACGGAAACAACTGCAAACACGTTTCCATGATGACTCCTTCTAACTATTGAGCAAGACATGTCCTCTCGCGAGAGGAAGGCATGAAAAATGTGAGCGCAGAGTACAAGGAGAAAAGCGACTTTTCTGTAGGACTTATCTCCAATTTAACGAGAATTAACTCTCACTGAAATATAAAAAAAGGTGGAGAGCATCCTCCACCCCTGAGTGATAATTAACGTTATTCGGCTCGGGTGCCAGAGCAGAAGTTTTGATCCGCATCGATCACAACCACTCTAACCTTATGCTCAACAGAACTATGGGTGCGATCATCAATTGTCGTGGTATAAACAATGGCTCCTTCTCCGTCTGCAATGGTTTTAAGCGCAATATTGAACGGCAGATACACTTCGAATCCGTTTATATGTTCAGTTCCTTGCAATGTTTTTTCGAACAGATAATCATCGACAGGATCACTACCCACTGGAAACTTCGTCCCTGACCATTTAAATTCCAACGTCATTTCAGGTTCAAGTGAGCCACCCCCCTCCACTCTGATAATCGCTGCCTTACCCACCACAGGTATATCCCGTAGCGAACTGCAATCGAGGTACTCACGCCCAATAGGATTGGTATACAGATGCTGAATGACAGGATCTGGAAGCGTCACAGGATGAATATATACATCTACTTCGGTTGGCGGTGACGGATTTTCGTTCTCACCATTTTGAGTGGGATTGGTGATTACAAAACGCGCTGATTTTTTTCCGTTCCCGGTCGCTTCAAATATTGCCGACGGGAGTTTAAACGGAATTTTAAAAGCTGGATCTTCAGTGCCATCTACCGCGTAACGTCCACCCGGAGGAGGTACAACCTTCCCCTCCCACTTCAAGTCGACAATGTCTCCGTCCTTGAATCCCGTATAAATCGTCAGATCGATATCGATTTCATTACCAACATCATCTTCCACCAAGGTGTTATCACCTGTTGAGCCTTTCAACACTAATTCATTCAGGTTCGGGTTACCCAAATCCGGATCCGGTTCGGGGTTGACCGGCCCTGGAATCGTCAGGTTAACGCTGAACGTTTTACCAACCGGTTCCGGAAAGTCCTTACCGTCTCGTACGATGGCATAGGTCACCGCGACATCCTTCGGACCATTACCGCCTTCCGCCACATCCGCGAATGGCACGTCAACAATCACTGGAGAGGTGCCGTCCGTGGGCTTGGGGGGTTGTACGTTGCCATTAAACGTTACCCTGACCTGATCTGTCGGCAATCCATTATCGAAAGTCGGGATAACCACCGCTACATCGGGATGGGCATCATTCAAATCGACCACACCGTCATCGCTCTCCGGCACTTGTGGTGGTTGTAATCCACTGGGCACCGGTGTGAGCTCAACACGAAGGTTGAGCGGCATTGACTCGGGCCCAACATTTCCAACCCGGTCTTTAAACCTGCAGTAACAAATAAAATCACCCTCACCTATTTCAAACCAAGTTTTTGGGATATCTATTCTAATTGGCAAAGTAGAATCTTCAGTAACATTGAAAACACCAACAGGAATAGCAGGAATACTTTTACCATAAAAAAGCTCATATATATCCCCAGCTTTAACATCATCCGGAGGGTCAATAATCATCGTAACAGCATCCAACAAATCCAGAATAGCGCGAGTAATAAGACCATCTACCACCTCAACAGGCGGGGTAGGTTTGTTACCTGGCCGGCCATGATTTGGCGCAACGGTATCGATGAAAAATACGGACGGGTCAGACTCAGTGGAATTACTCGCGTAGAGCACTCTATACTTCAAACGAAATACTCCAGGAGTAGCCGTTTCTGTCCCCGGCAATATCATTTCATAAGTATCAGACACAGGCACCGGAAGCTCTTCCCATGCTGACACCGGAACATCATCCTTTAACAAAACAATGAAAGTATCGCCGTTTTGTGCACCGTCGGGCACCTGTACATCTTCAAGAATCACCTTGCAGGCCTGCCCCTGACGACTCGACTGCAATTTCGCAATATCATCACCGGGTATCGCCGGCAATAAATTCTCTACCACAGGCGCCTTACCGGCCGCACGGCGTAAAGATTGACGCAAGATGGACAACTTTCTCCGAGCCAGTTCTGCTTCCGATAACACATTCATATTGGTCATTATTCGTTCTCCTTTTCAGTAGACGCGTCAAGTCATCTGTCATCAACTGCTGACCATCCATACAGATGCCGGACATTCACTTCACGTGCGAAAACCAGTCAGTTTTCGTTACACAGATCTTTCTCCGGCGAACAAACCTCACCACTGGGCATGGTTCGATTAATGACAACAAACTCCGACTTGGAAACGCCCCTGCCACCATCGTGTTTTTCAAGCTTGTAATAAGCCAGCCCGGAGCCGTTATTCACCATTGGGGCAATCAACCTGTCGTAATCTGCGACGACAATATCGATGTCCTCACCGGGTTGAAGCGTGGTGAGTTCTTTAACAATCTCGTCGTAAGCACCGTCTATGGGATCAGTGCCGTTTAAACCGGCACACCCCTGCCAGACAAGTATCAGCCTGTCGCCCTGTTCGATACGGGGGTCGGCCTTGACTCTGACCGTCACGCCTTCCCAGAGCCGAGGCCTCGAACAACAGTGGAGTACGCCATGCAACCCGCCATGAGGGAACGTGGGTTCCTTCAGGTTCTCGATCCAGATGATTGCCACCTTGACCGGGGTCGGCAGGGACTGCTGTTCATTAACGCCATTGCTGGTGGTGTAGGAAACGGGTAACGCCGGATTCTGTTTATCGGTGTCGATAACTTCCCAGGGAACCGTGAACTCAATGGGCGCGCCGGCCACGTCCCCGACTTTGACGTCGTAGCGTGCGACGGGCCCGGGGTAATTTCCCCAATAAAGTTCAAGCACTTCATCTGGCTTGGGCGCGTTATACAAGTTCAGTAGAACCTTGGCCGGATAACCATGATCCTCTGTCAGCAATGAATTCCTGATGCCGGATTTTTCCCCGTAAACCTCCACGAATGCGAGGTCTTCGTTGGTACGCGCCGGCGCCTTGTCATGATCCTGCCCGGCCAACGTGAGGTCGACGGCCACCGAAATATCCGGTGAAGGCGGCCCATACGCACTGCCTTGTCGAATCTTGTAATAAACCTTCGCCCGCAACGGTCCATCACCTTTGGCGTGCAGCGTCGGCCAAGGTACCGTGGCCGTAATAGGAGCTGCAGGGTCTACTGGAAATTCGGCCAGCGGGGTGTCGTCCCAAAAAATGGCGACCCAATGCCCCGGATCCGCAAAGTCGTACTGATCGATCTCCACTTGCACATCATCACGGGCCTGCTGACGATCGACCAACCCTCTGGGCAGTGGAACCTTGGGCGGTGGCAGCTGGCCTGGGGCGGGGGTCAGGTCTACGTTAATATCCGCAAGATAGGATCTGGGGCCGGTATTCCCGGCCCGATCTCTAAGCGAGTAATACAGGTAACGCTTTCCTTCACCCCAAGGGCGAATTTCATCGGCGTAAACGGTGATCAGCAGTCGTTTATTGTCAATGTCCTCCTGACTGAACTCCTGTTCGCGGATTGGTATTTCGTGGTCGGGCGGCAGCTCTCGATCCGTCCAGAAATACGGCGCACGGTCTCCCGCCATGACGTCGATGTACCAAGGTACATCAACGATCACCTGCCCATGTTCGGTCAAATAGGTCTCGGTAATCGTGCCGTCCAGCTCGGCAGGAAACACCACGGCATCGGGTTTACCGCCGAAGTTGGGCGGTTGGGTGTCAATGGTCAGTTTTTTTCTGGGTGACTCTTTCGGGTTAACCCCTGAAATAGAAACCCTGACCGACACCTCGTAAATGCCGATCGACAAAAGCTCCTGAGGGACAAAGAGCGTTTGCGGAAATCCGATAGGGTCGGCGTTGGGATACCAACGGTCATCGACCCGCCTGAAGGGGGTCCCAACAGGCATGAATCCAAGCTCGACCCAATCCTCCTCGTCTGGTCCTACCCCCTGTTTAAAATCCGTGAACGTAACGGCCAATCGCGCTCCTAGCGCAGACCTTGGCAGCAGCCCGTTCGGATCATCCTGCTCGATGACCGCCGGCACTTTCGGCGGCTCGTCTGTGGCCCCGAAGGATGAAGGCGGTTCCTCGGCAGCAAGCAGGTCGTTAGGTTGATTGGGCGATACCATTGCAAGTCTTCCCTGACGAGGATGCGTGGGCTGCGCGCCTTGAGATTGAATACGCGCTTAACGAGATGGCTTCATTTAATGCCCGCTGTCAGGTACTGGCTACTGTCAGAAATAGCAGGTTTTGCTACCGTTCGTCGGGGATCAGCCGCTCAGGTAAGAATTCAAGGGATCCGTCGGTGAATCGGGTATTGGATAATCTCGACCCGCCGTCCTGACCATTAACTGAGGCCACAGGGGGTCATCGCGAGCCTGCTCGCGATGACGATCCAACAGGCAATGCATCACCGGCGCTCAAGCACGGACAAACAAAAACCCGCTCTCCGGTTTAACCGGGAGGGCGGGTTTTGTCGTTTCAGCCTTCAGTTCACACGGTATCCACCTTCAACGAATGATCATTGAGCATGCCGTTGATGATCGTCGCCGTATCGTGACCACCAACAATCACCCCATCCGCCCCCGGCGTGACGCCGTAGTGGCTGGCCAGGTTCACACCCGCCAGGTCGATGGTCTGGTTCGGCGTGGCGCCGGCCATGGCGCTGACGTCGATGCTGGTGATCACTGACGCGCCACTGCCGCTGACGGTGAAGTGCAGGTAGTCATCCAGCGAAGCCGCGGTGCCGTTTTCGCCTTGCAGCAGTTGCGACAGGTCGAGTTTGTCGGTGCCTGGGGTGAAGTCGGTGATGACGTCGTGGCCGCTGTTGCCTTTGAGCCACTGGAAGGTGTCGGCGCCGCTGCCACCGGTGAGGGTGTTGTTGCCGAGGCCGCCGATCAGGAAGTCATCGCCGCCCCCGCCGTTGAGCACATCGTTACCCAAACCGCCGTTAATGATGTTGCTGTTGTTGTCCCCCATAAGGCTGTCGTTGAAGTTTGAGCCGGTGAGGTTTTCGATGCCGGTCAGAGTGTCAGTGCCCGCGCCAAGGGTGTTTTGCGCGGTAAGCTGGTTCAGGTCGGCGGTGACCCCGGCAGTGGCGTGGGCGTAGCTCGCGGTGTCGTTGCCGGTGCCACCGTCGAGCAGGTCATTGCCCGCGCCGCTGAACAGCAAGTCATTGCCGGCGCCGCCGTGCATTTCGTTGTTGCCGGAACCGGCGGTGAGCACGTCATTGCCGTCGCCGGCATTGATGACGTTGTTGCCCGCGCCCGCCACCAGTACGTCGTCCCCAGAAGTGCCGGTCAGCGTATGGCCATCCTGATAGCTGATGGTCACATTGGCCGAGTCGCTGCCGCCGTGGTTGTCGTTGGCGGTGTAGGTGCCGTGGAAGTCCGGCGTGGCATCGTGGGCTCCGGCGTAGTTGACGGTCATGGTCAGCTGGTAGTTTTCCGCGCCCTTCCCGCTGTTGCCCGGACCGCCGTCGTCGATGTTGGTGATGTGGATCTGGTACGTGCCGTCCGCCGTGGCGGTGATGGTCTGGCCATCGGCGATGGCAATGAAAGCACCGCCGTTGACCGAGTACTCCATGGTGACGTGGCCGGCCGCCAGATTGTGGTCCAGGTTGAGGGTTTCACCCTGTTTGAGGTTGACGGTGATCCGGTCCTCATCATTGGTATTGTTGGCGCTGACCGCCCCCAGCGCCCCGCTGACCACCAACATCGCCGTCATGGCGGCTGTGTTGGCGACGAATGCGCTGCGGGCGATGGTCACTGCCTGGGTGTTATTGGCGGTGAAACTGAAGTTCGGATTGGTGCCGGTAAAGTCCCCGCCCCTGGCCGTCCAGCCAGTGTTGAAGGTGGTCGGCGATGCCGTGAGCGTGTCGCCATTGACGTCGCTGTCGTTGGCCAGCAGCAGTTCGCCCGGCAGCACAATGCTGCCCGACAGCACGTTGGTAATGACGTGGTCATCGACCGCCACCGGCGGCGTGTTCGGAATCACGTTGATCACCAGCGTGGAGCTGGCCAGATCGCCGTCGTTGTCGCTGACGGTGAAGCCGATGTTTTCGGTGATGACCGCGGCCGTGGTTTTCTGCGAGAGGTAGGTGTACTCGCCGGTATCGAGGTTCACCACCAGGGTGCCGCTGTCATTGGTGGCGATGCTCAGGGTGTTGTTGGCGGTGTTGAAGGTGCCGTGGTTGGCGCCGCCGCTGAAGCTCAGCGAACCCTGATTGCTGTTGGCTTTCGGATCATAGGTATAAGTGGTGCCGTCGATCGTGATGGATTTGATGAAGCCACCATCGGCGCCAAATGTACCGCCCTCGCCCAGCAGCGAACCGGTGACCGGCGCGCCTTGCACGGTGCCCGAGAGTACCGAGTTGAGCTGATTGAGGTCGGTCACTATCACGGCGTCGGTGTCGGTGTGCGTGCTGCCGTCATAGGCCACTGGATCGAGGCTGGCGTTACTGACGCCACTGCCCAGGCCAATGGCGTAGTTCTTGATGCCATTGGCGTCGAGGAAGGCTTTGAGCGCGGCCTCGTCCGCGGGGCCGATGTCGCCTTCGTTGGGTTTGCCATCGGAGAAAAAGTAGCCGACGTTCTGCGCTCCGGTGAGTTTGCCCGAGGTGTTGAATGCGGTTTGCATGGTCGCCACGGCTGCGTCGTAGTTGGTGCCGCCGCCCTCCGTCAGCGTAGCGATGATCAACTTGGCGGTCGCCACATCGACCCACACCGAAGTCTGGTCCGTGGCGCTGCTGCTGAAGGTGACGATCTGCACTTTCACGTCGCCCAGATCGTCGTACTTGTCGAGCAATGCGCTGATCGCCTGCTTGGCCAGGTCCAGCCGCGACAGTCCCGATACACCGGAAGGGTCGACCATGCTCCCGGACACGTCGATCACCAGCAGCAGGTTGGAGTCGATCTGCACCGCGGGCACCGAACGGTCCGAGGTGACGGCTTTGGGCACGTCATCGACGATGCTGACCACAAGGGTGCCGGTGGTGCTGTTGCCCACGGCATCGGTGGCGGTGTAGGTGAAGCTTTCGTTCAGGGTGTTCGCGCCGTCGTTGGCGGTGGGCGAAGTTTTCGGCGCCGAGGTCAGGGTGTAGGTGTAGCTGCCGTCGGGGTTGAGAAGGATCTGCCCGTAGGTTCCGGTGGCACTGCCGACCAGGGTGTAAGTGATCGCACCGCTGGCGCCGGTGACCGCACCGACCAGCGTACCGGAGCCGGTTTCACCGGTGTTGCCAGGCTCGCTGCCAGTGACCGTGCCCGCTGCCAGATCCTGGCCGTCTCGGGTCAAATCCAGGGCTTTTTCGTAGACCGTCACGTCGGTATCGGTGACCGTTACGAGGCAGTTGTTGGACACGTCGATGGTCAGGGTGGTGGTGCTTTCATCGCCGTCGGCATCACGCACGGTATAGGTGAACACGTCCGTGGCGCCCGGCTCGCCAACCGAGTTGGGGTTGCTGTGGTACACGGCATTACCGTTGGCATCCAGTGTGAGATAGCCGTAGGTACCGTTGATTTGGCTGTTCAAACCGCCGATGGCCGAAGTCGAGGTGTCGCTGCCGGCGCGCACACCGACCACTGCACCTCCCAATGCCGGGCCGTCAGCACCGAGCACATCGTTGTCCAGCACATTACCGCTGACAGTCCCACCCTCTACCACCGCGACTGAATCGCAGTAAGCAGTCGGCACGTCATCGACGATGTTGATCACGATGGTGCTGGTGACGCTGTTGCCTAAAGAATCGGTGGCCTGATAGGTGAAGCTTTCGCTCAGAGTGTTCGGCCCGTCGTTAGCGTTGGGCGTGGTCGCTGGTGCGGACGTCAAGGTGTAGGTGTAGCTGCCATCCGGATTGAGCAGGATTTGCCCGTAGGTCCCAGTGGTGCTTCCGACCAAGGTGTAAGTGATTGCGCCAATAGCGCCAGTGATGGAGCCGACCAGCGTGCCGGAGGCGGTTTCACCGGTATTGCCCGGCTCGCTACCGGTGACGGTGCCTGCTGCCAGGTCCTGTCCATCCTTGGTCAAATCCAGCGCTTTTTCCTGAACCGTTACGTCGTTATCAGGGACCACCACGAGGGAGCAGTCGGCCACGTTGATGGTAATGGTCGTGGTGCTTTCATCGCCGTCGGCATCGCGCACGGTGTAGGTGAACACATCCGTGGCGCCCGGCGCGCTGACCGAGTTCGGATTGCTGTGGTACACGGTGTTGCCATTGGCATCCAGGGTCAGGTAGCCGTAGGTGCCGTTGATTTGCGTATTCAAACCGCCGATGGCCGAAGTGGATGTGTCGCTGCCGGCGCGCACGCCGACCACTGCACCACCCGATGCAGGGCCGTCAGCGCCGAGCACATCATTGCCCAACACATTGCCGCTGACCGTTCCACCCTCCGCCACCGAGACTGCATCGGCGTGAGCGGTGGGTACGTCATCGACGATGTTGATCACGATGGTACTGGTGACGCTGTTACCCAAGGGATCGGTCGCTTGATAGGTGAAACTTTCGCTCAGGGTATTCGGCCCGTCGTTGGCGTGGGGGATGGTCGTTGGTGCGGAGGTCAGGGTGTAGGTGTAGCTGCCGTCGGGGTTGAGCACGATTTGCCCATAAGTCCCGGTGGCGCTGCCGACCAAGGTGTAAGTGATCGTGCCAGTGGTGCCAGTGACCGAGCCGACCAGCGTACCGGAGCCGGTTTCACCGGTGTTGCCCGGCTCGCTGCCGGTGACCGTGCCTGCCGCCAGATCCTGGCCATCCTGGGTCAAATCCAGCGCTTTTTCGTTAACCGTCACGTCGCTATCGCTGGCCGCAACGAGGGTGCAGTCCGCCACGTTAATGGTGATGGTCGTGGTGCTTTCATCGCCGTCGGCATCACGCACGGTGTAGGTGAACACATCCGTGGCCCCCGGCGCGCTGACCGAGTTCGGGTTGCTGTGGTACACGGCGTTGCCGTTGGCATCCAGAGTCAGGTAGCCATAGGCGCCGTTGATTTGAGTATTCAGGCCACCGATGGCTGAAGTCGAAGTGTCGTTGCCGGCGCGCACGCCAACCACCGCACCACTGAGTGCCGGGCCGTCGGCACCTCCGACGTCATTGTTCAGCACGTTGCCCGAGGCCGTTGCGCCTTCGGCTATCGTCGCTTGATCAGGGTTGGCGGTGGGCAAGTCATCGACGATGTTGACGTTGATCTGACCCAACGCAGTGCTGCCATCGACGTCGGTGGCGACGACATTGAGGTTCTCGGTGATGCTGTTGGTGCCGTCGGCGTTCGGGTGGGTTTCGTTATCCGTCAGGGTGTAGCTGTAGCTGACCACGCCAGTGGTGCTGTCGAAACCGGTGATGGTCAGCGTACTGCCGAGTGGCGTGACGATCGATTGCGGGAAGCCTGCCGCCACGCCACCGGTGACTACCGCAATGCCGCCCACGGTCAGTGTTTGCAAACCGTCGAGGGCGGTGACGGTAAAGGTGCCGCTCTGGGTCAAGGCCGGTGTGTTGGGGCTGGTGCCGTCGCTAAGATTTTTCTCATAAACGTTGAGTTCGCCGCCGTTGACGTTCAGGCCATCGAGAGTCACTGGGTCATCGTTGTTCTGGATATTCAGCACCAGCGTCGCGGTGCTGGTATCGCCATCGGAATCGGTGAGGGTGTAGACGAAACTCTCGGTAGCATTGCCATCACCGTTCAAGGCTTTGAAGTCGGCATCGCTGGTGTTCAGGGTGTAGGTGTACGTGCCGTTGGCATTGAGCACCAAGGTACCGTAAGTCCCGTTGAACGTGCCGCCAATAATTGGCCCGCTGTCGGGACCGGTGGCAATGCGGTCGGCGCCCTGGAGGTCGTTGGGCAGCACGCTGCCGGTCAGGGTCAGCAGGGTTTCCGAGGCGCTATTGGCGTTGGTGTCGTCGATGGCTTTGGGCACATCGTCAGTGATGTTGACGTCCAGCGAACCGGTGGCGGTATCGCCGTTGCTGTCACTCGCGACGACGGTGAACTGTTCGCTGAGGTTGTTGGTGCCGTCGCCAGCCGAGTGGGTTTCGTTGCCGACCAGGGTGTAGCTGTAACTCACCACGCCGGTAGCCGGGTTGTAACCGGTGATCGTCAGGGTGTTGCCCAGTTGCGTGGTGATCGATTGCGGAAAACCGGCGGGCACACCACCACTGATCACGTTGATTCCGCCGATGTTCAGGCTGGTCAGCCCGTCAGCCGCAATGATTGTGAAGGTGCCGTTTTGAATCAGCGCTCCGGGGTTGCTGGCCGAACCGTCCACCAGGTTGGCTTCATTGAGGGTCAGTTCGCCCCCCGCCGCCGACAGGCCGATGAGGGTGACCGGGTTATTCGGCGCACCTGTCCCACCTGCACCACCCGCACCACCCGCACCGTTATCGCCATTGCCCGGATCAGCGTCCCGGCGCGCCAGGGGGAATTCGGGAATGCCGTTGAAGCCCGCAGTGGGGAAACCAATGATCGGATCGACCCGACCCGCCACTTCCTCCAGCAACACAAAACTGTGACCACCGCCCAATCCACCCGGTGCTCCAGATGCGCCCGGCCCGGCAGCGGTGGCTTCACCGGTCTGAGTCGGGTCGGCACCGGCGGCAATGGCTTTTTGCAGTTGCTCGACATCGGTCAGTTGCGCCTGGCTCGGCGTCACCGCCTCAGAGGTCTCCACGTGCGGGACCTGATGCGCCAGTAATTGGTCCGTCATCTGCAGGCTGCTGTCACGCCCCAGGGTCAGTTCCTGGCCATTTTTCAACTGCACCGCCACCGCGCCTTCGGCCCCGGTGACCAGTTGCTCGCCGGCAAACAGCCGATCGCCCTCGACCAAGGTGCGTCGGGTGCCATCACCCGCCACTGCGTACACCTGACCGATGACCTTACTGACGATACCGATGAGCGTTGCCATGTGCATTTCCTCCGCTGCCAACAGCTGTCGGCATCCTGTTTGCGCGAAGAAGTTGCTCATGGTTCAAGCAGGTTGGCCTGGCGGATCGTTTGCCGAGAAAGCGTTTACCTGACGTAAACCACTGCCTCCCGACTCTCTCGCCAGACGTGTCGCTCGCAAGGGGAATTTCTGGATCGGGATAAAACCCTCTGCAATCAATGGCATCGGGGTCCACTTCCAAAATAACCGCCCTGCTAACGATGCGTAACGGTTTTGAATCACTCGAGCGACAAAAATTTGTCGCCCCTAAACCGTCTCGCTTCCCTCCCCTCCAGCACTTCTTCGCTCTGTGTCGAAAAGTGAATTGAACTTTCCTCAAGCCCTTCGATGCTCCTCAGAGCTCATAAACAAAGGCTTTCGCATTGAACAATGTGCTGGATTTTTCAGAGCGCATAAGTTTTTTTCGGCATAAGTCTTATGAGAAATCCTTCTTAGCTTCGCGTCAGGATGTTCTTAGCTCTGTTGTAACAAGCGTGAGACGGTTTCACTTAAAAATAACGTCAAATATTTGGCGACTCACTAAGTACCATCAGGAATCAGGGAGAGGCATCCATGCGCGTTTTAACCCCCCTCTGCAGCGCGATTTTGCTGGCCATGGCCTGCACTTCTCAGGCTCAGGCGATGTCATTGACCGAGGCGATCCAGAGCACCATTGCGACCCACCCGGAACTGGCATCGCGGGTCGACGCCCGGCTCTCGGCCGACGAGCAGATTAAAGTCGCCAAAGGGGGCTTCTATCCATCGGTGGATTTGAACGCCGGCTACGGGCGCGGGTACAGCGATAACACCACCACTCGGGCGCAAGGCAATCACCACACCGAAATCCTCACCTACACCCAATCGGAACTGCGCCTGCGGCAGATGCTGTTCGACGGTTTCAACACCTCCAACGAGGTCGCGCGCACCAAAGGCGTGTCCAACTCGCGAGCCTATTACGCACAGGGCACCGCCCAGGATCTGGCCCTGCGCACCATCGAGGTGTACCTCGAAGTGCTCAAGCGCCGCGAACTGGTGACCCTGGCCAAGAACAACCTGCAAGCGCACATGCGGGTCAACGATCAGATCGGGCTGCGCACCGAACGCGGAGTCGGCAGTAACGCCGACTCCGACCAGTCCACCGCTCGCCGGGCGCTGGCGCAAAACAACCTCGACACCGCCGAAGTCGATCTGGCCGATGCCGAGACGAACTTCTACAGCGTCGTGGGGCGCATGCCCGATGAACTCGAAGCGCCGCCATCGACCCGCGGCGAATTGCCCACCACCCTGCCGGAAGCCCAGCAGAGCATGGTGGAAAACAACCCGTACCTGAAATCCGCCCAGGCCGATGTGCAATCGGCCGAGAGCCAGTACGAAGTATCCAAGTCGCCGTTCTACCCGCGCTTTGACGCTGAAGCGGCGGTGGGCGCGAATAATAATATTCAGGGCGACGAAGGCCACGACAACGAATGGCGAGTGGGTGTGGTGATGAACTACAACCTGTTCCGCGGCGGCAGCGACAAGGCCCGGCTGGCCTCCAATGCGCACCAGATCAACCAGGCGCTGGACATCCGCAACAACGCCCTGCGCCAACTCAACGAGAACATCCACCTGGCCTGGAACGCCATGCTCAACGCCAAGAAACAAACCCCGACCGCCCGTGAATACGCCGAAACCACCACCCGTGTGCGGGCCGCGTATCAGGATCAGTTCGGCCTTGGTCAACGGACCTTGCTCGACTTGCTCGACAGTGAAAATGAGCTCTACAACGCCAACCGCCGCTACACCGAAGTGCGCTACACCGAGGAGTTTTCGATGTACCGCGTACTGGCGAACATGGGTCAGTTGCTGAGCAAACAACGGGTGGTGCTGCCCGCCGATGCGATCGCTTCCACCGAAGTAAAAAACGAAGCGCGTTTACCTGAACTGAAATGAAATAACCCCGTGTAGGAGCTGCCGCAGGCTGCGATCTTTTGATCTTGATCTTGAAAAACAAAATCAAAAGATCGCAGCCTGCGGCAGCTCCTACAGAGAGATGTGTATCCATTGCCGCAGCGCAACGGGAGCGATCAATGTGACCAGCATGGAAACCGGCAACACGGGTGTCGATCCGCGTCTGAGCTTCGATGACCCGCTTCTGGACGGTCTGTTGATCCTCTGCAAACTTCATGGCGCGACGGTCAGTCGCGCCAGCCTGAGTGCCGGGCTGCCAATGGCACACCAACGTTTGAGCCTGGACCTGCTGCCGCGCGCAGCGGCCCGGGCCAGTTTGCAGGCGCGTGTGTTGCGCCGTGAACTGGGGGAAATTTCCGCGCTCAACCTGCCTGTGATGCTGATCCTCAACCATGGCCGCTGCGCAATCTTGCGTCGCTTCGGCGATGACGGGCAGGCGCTGATTCTGCCGAGCGAAGCCGACGGCGGAGAACAATGGGTCAGCACGGACGAGCTGACCGCCAACTACAGCGGCCAGGCCTTGTTCGCCCGGCCGCGGCATGAACTCGAAGACTTGCGTGCGCCGCTGGTGCCACGAGTCGAGGCGTGGTTTCGCGACACGTTGAAGTTGTCGAAGTGGCTGTACAGCGATGCGATTCTGGCGAGTTTTCTGATCAACCTGCTGGGCTTGATGGTGCCGCTGTTTGTGATGCAGACCTACGATCGGGTAGTGCCTAACCAGGCCACTTCAACGTTGTGGGTGCTGTCGATCGGCTTGTTGATTGGCACCGGTTTCGAACTGGTGCTGCGGGTGGTTCGCGCGCACCTGCTGGACACCGCAGGGAAGAAAACCGACGTGATTCTTTCGGCGACCTTGTTCGAACGCATCACCGGCATGGCGATGAAAGCGCGGCCGGCGACTATCGGTGGTTTCGCCCAGAGCATTCACGATTTCCAGGGCCTGCGGGAGTTTCTCACCGCCGTCACGCTGACCAGCCTGATCGACCTGCCCTTCGCGGTGTTGATGTTGGTGGTGATCGGCCTGCTCGGTGGCTGGCTGGTGGTGATTCCGCTGTTGGCATTCCCCATCACGATCATCTTTGCCATGGTGATTCAGGCACGTCTGCGCGACACCGTGCAGAAGAGTCTGAGCCTCGGCGCCGAACGCCAGGCCCTGCTGATCGAAACCCTCGGCGGCCTGGAAACCCTCAAGGCGTGCAGCGCCGAAAGCGAACGCCAACACAAATGGGAAAGCACCCACGGCGCCCTCACCCGCCTCGACAGCCATGCCCGCAACCTCTCGGCGCTGGCCACCAACGGCACGCTGTTCATTCAGCAATTCTCCGGCATGGCGACCATCGTCGCCGGGGTCTACAGCATCATCGCCGGCAACCTCAGCGTTGGTGCGCTGGTGGCGACCTACATGCTCGGCAGCCGCGTGCTCGCGCCGCTGGGGCAAATCGCCGGGCTGATCACTCGTTATCAACAAGCGCAACTGACCATGAAAAGCACCGATGCGCTGATGTCGTTGCCGCAAGAACGTGACGCCAAACAGCGGCCATTGGAGCGCACGCAACTGCAAGGCGCGCTCGACGTCAGCGGCGTGACGTTCCATTACAACGGCCAGAATGCTCCGGCCCTGGCCAACGTCAGCTTCAGCATGAAACCCGGCGAACGGATCGGCATCATCGGCCGCAGCGGCTCGGGCAAAAGCACATTGGCGCGGCTGGTGATGGGGTTCTATGCGCCGGAAGAAGGCCAGTTGCTGCTCGATGGCCTGGACCTGCGACAACTGGACGTCGCCGACCTGCGTCAACAGATCGGCTACGTCGCCCACGACCTGCCATTGCTGGCCGGCAGCCTGCGCGACAACCTGACCCTCGGCGCGCGTTACATCAGCGATGCCCGGATGCTTGAAGTCGCCGAACTGACCGGTGTCACCGAACTGGCTCGCCAACATCCCCAGGGCTTCGACCGGCCGGTGGGTGAACGCGGTCAGTTGCTGTCGGGCGGTCAACGCCAAGCGGTGTTGCTGGCGCGTGCCTTGTTGCTCGACCCGCCGATCATGCTGCTCGACGAGCCCACCAGCGCCATGGACAACAGCAGCGAAGACGTCCTGCGGCAAAAACTCCACGGCTGGATTCAGGGCAAAACCCTGCTGTTGGTCACTCACCGCACCTCAATGCTCAGTCTGGTGGACCGGTTGGTGGTGCTGGATAACGGGCGGATCGTCGCCGACGGCCCGAAAGAAGCGGTCATCGATGCATTGCGCAAGGGCCGTGTCGGCTCTGCGACGGTTTAGGAGTTGCCCATGTCTGATTCATCGTCCGCTTCATCAAAGGACAGAGGCTACTTTGGCAGTTTCAACAAAAGCGCCGAAAGCGAATTCATGCCGGAAACCGCCGGCGCCTCGTTGCAGGATTCGCCGCGCTGGTCGCGGATCACCGTGTGGCTGGCAGCGGCATTGCTGATCACTGCGTTGGTCTGGGCCAAATTCGCCGTGTTGCAGGAAGTCACCACGGGTGAAGGCAAGGCGATTCCGTCGAGCAAGATTCAGGTGATCCAGAACCTGGAGGGCGGCATCGTCACGGAAATCTTCGTGCGCGAAGGGCAAATGGTGAACAAGGGCGACACGTTGCTGCGCCTGGATGACACGCGTTTTCTGTCGAACAAAGGTGAAAGCGAAGCGGACCGCTATGCACTGACCGCGCAGGTCGAACGCCTGTCGGCCGAAGCGGAAGGCCGGCCATTCAAGTTGTCCGCGGAAGTGATCGCCAAGGCGCCGCAAGTGGCCGAGGACGAACGCTCGCTGTATGAACAACGCCAGCGCCGACTGGCCAGCGAACAGCGCACATTGACCGAACAACTTCGGCAGAAAACCCAGGAGTTGGCAGAATTCCGTTCCAAACAGGGCCAGTTCAGTTCCAGCCTGGCACTGCTGCAACAAGAGATGAACATGTCGGCGCCACTGGTGGGCACCGGGGCGGTTTCGCCGGTGGAAATCCTGCGGCTCAAACGCAGCGCGGTGGAGATCCGCGGCTCGCTGAACGCCACGACCCTGGCGATTCCCCGTGCCGAATCAGCGATCAATGAGATCAAAAGCAAGATCGACGAATCCGAACAATCCTTCCGTTCAGACGCGGCGAAAGAGCTGAATGAGAAACGCACCGACCTGTCGAAAATCACCGCCTCGAGCATTGCCATCGACGACCGCGTGACGCGCACCACCGTGGTGTCGCCGGTTCACGGCATTATCAAAATGCTGAAGGTCAACACCATCGGCGGCGTGGTCCAGCCGGGCAACGACATGGTGGAAATCGTGCCGCTGGAAGACAATCTGCTGATCGAAGCCAAGGTCCGCCCTCAAGACGTGGCGTTCCTGCACCCGGGCCAGAAAGCCATGGTCAAGTTCAGCGCTTACGACTACACGATTTACGGGGGGTTGAGTGCGAAGCTGGAGTTGATCGGGGCGGACACTATCACTGATGACAAGGGCAACAGTTTTTATCTGATTCAGGTGCGCACCGACAAGAATCACTTGGGCGGGGATGCGAAACCGCTGCTGATTATTCCGGGGATGGTGGCGACGGTGGACATTATTACCGGGGAGAAAAGCGTGCTGGATTATTTGCTTAAACCGGTGTTGAAAGCGCGGACTGAGGCGATGCGCGAAAGATAGGCTGGACGCGGTCCTGTGGCGAGGGGGCTTGCCCCCGTTCGGCTGCGAAGCAGTCGTAAAACCGATTGATGCGATTTACCTGATACAACGGGGTTGAATGGTTTTTGGGGCCGCTTCGCGACCCAACGGGGGCAAGCCCCCTCGCCACAGGGGATCATCGCCCGTGATTTTTCTGATAGATCTCCTCCCCCATCGCCGCAATCTGCCCCTCGATCAACGCCTCGAACGGTTTCAGCAACGGTTCGAATGTGCTCGGCGCTTCGAGGGTCTGCAACGCCTGCACAATCGCCTCCACCGTCGACAACGCCCCCGGTCCCGGAGCCTTGCGCAGGCGATAACGCGACACCCCGCCTTCGGCCAATGTCACTCTGGGCAACGCCGCCAACAACGGATTGAGGTGCAGCATTTTGCGCGCTTTACGCCAGGTGCCGTCCGGAACCACCAGCAGCAGCGGCTCATCATTCGCGGTGTAAGTCTGCATCGGCTGCGCCTCCTCACCGGGAAAAAGCAACCGTGCCTGATAGCCCGGCTGATTCAGCAGCACCGGCAAATCCTCGAACACCTCGCCCACAATCAACTCGGCATTCTTCAATCCCAGCGCCGCCAACCGCGCGGTGTTCAGCGCGTGGTTCACTTCGCTTGGATGCTGAAGCAGCAACACCCGAGTGCGACTGTCGAGGCTCGGGATCAGCGGGCACAGACAATGGGTTTGCGGGCGTAGACAGCGTGGGCATTGGATTCTGGACATCGCTTCTTTTTCCTTTAAGCGGCCTGATTGAGCTGCGCTTTGAGCAGGTCGCGGAAGGTCTGGATCAGCGGTTCGCGGCTGCGGCCACGGCGCACGATCATTGAAAATGGCGCTTGATAACCGAACGTCGCCGGCAGCAGCACGCGCAAATCACCTTTGTCGGCCCAAGCTTGGGCGTAATGCTCCGGCAGGTAACCGATGTACGCACCGGACAGCACCAGAATCAGCTGGGCCTCCATACTTTCCACGGTCGCCGCGCTGTGTTTGAAGCCGTGGCGGGCCAGTTCGGCCTGGCTCCAATAGCCGCGACCGACCATGCGCTGTTGGGTAATGACTTGCTCGGGAATACGCCGCTCGGTGAACAGCGGGTGGCGACTGCTGCAATACAGCCAGTGTTGCTCGCGGTACAGCGGCATGTAGACCAGACCGCTCATGCGCGTGGAAAAGGCACCGATGGCCAGGTCGAGACGATTGTCCTGCACGCCGAGTTGCAGTTCGTAGGGGCTCATGACCGACAGATGCAAGTGCACCGCCGGGTGTTCCTGACTGTAGGCACCGATGGCTTCGGCGAACGGCAAGGCTTTGTCGCTGACGGTGGAGTCGATCACGCCCAGGTTCAAGGTGCCGCGCAACTCGCCTTTGAGGGCGGCGGCGTATTGTTCGAAACCTTCGAGTTCCGCCAATAGACGCAGGGTTTCCTGATGGAACAGCTCGCCCTTGCTGGTCAGGCTGAAACCACCGCGACCGCGATGGCAAAGCACCAGACCCAAGGCCGCTTCGAGCTGGCTCATGTAGGTGCTGATCGCCGAGGTCGAGAGGTTGAGCTCTTGCTGGGCGTTGGCGAACCCCTGATGGCGGACCACGCTGACGAAAATGCGCAATAGTTTCAGGTCGGGTAAAGCGTTGGCCATTGGATGCTCCGAAGTGCCAGGGAACGCGGTTTTTTTGTGACTATGGAGATCACTGTGGCGAGGGGGCTTGCCCCCGTTGGGTTGCGCAGCAGCCCCAAAACCATACACCCCGGTGTCATCAGACAGACCGAGTTGGCAGGTTTACGACTGCTGCGCAGCCGAACGGGGGCAAGCCCCCTCGCCACAAAGGCCCCCCACCACAAAAGCTCCCTCGCCACAGGGGTTCTGCGTGTGGTCAGAAGTCTATCGCTACCGTCTCCATTAGTTTAGAAAAATCTGAACTAAGTATTTGCCCGTAGCGATTCTTCCCGGTCACTACATTTCGCAGAATCGGCCCACAGCGGTGCCCGTCTCTCCCCGAGCGTGCAACCGACATAAATAAAACAACGACGATGAGGCCTTACCCGTGGACAAGATTCTTCACCAACCACTGGGCGGCAACGAAATGCCGCGCTTCGGCGGCATCGCCACCATGCTGCGACTCCCCCATTTGCCATCTGCTGCTGGCCTGGACGCTGCCTTTATCGGCATCCCGCTGGACATCGGCACTTCCCTGCGCCCCGGCACCCGTTTCGGGCCGCGTGAAATCCGCGCTGAATCGGTGATGATCCGCCCGTACAACATGGCCACCGGCGCCGCACCGTTCGATTCGCTGTCGGTTGCCGACATCGGTGACGTGGCGATCAACACGTTCAACCTGCTGGACGCCGTGCGGATCATCGAAGAGGCCTACGACAATATCCTCGAACACGATGTGATCCCCCTGACCCTCGGCGGCGATCACACCATCACCCTGCCGATCCTGCGTGCCATCCATAAAAAGCACGGCAAGGTCGGCCTGGTGCATATCGACGCTCACGCCGATGTGAACGATCACATGTTCGGCGAGAAAATCGCCCACGGCACCACCTTCCGTCGCGCCGTTGAAGAAGGCCTTCTGGATTGCGACCGCGTGGTGCAAATTGGCCTGCGCGCTCAGGGTTACACCGCTGATGACTTCAACTGGAGCCGCAATCAAGGCTTCCGTGTGGTTCAGGCTGAAGAATGCTGGCACAAATCCCTGGCACCGCTGATGGCCGAAGTTCGCGAGAAAGTCGGCGGCGGTCCGGTGTATTTGAGTTTCGATATCGACGGTATCGACCCGGCTTGGGCACCAGGCACTGGCACCCCGGAAATCGGCGGTCTGACAACCATTCAGGCGATCGAAATCGTGCGCGGCTGCCAAGGCCTCGACCTGGTCGGTTGCGACCTGGTAGAAGTCTCGCCAGCGTACGACACCACCGGCAATACCTCGCTGTTGGGCGCCAACCTGCTGTACGAAATGCTCTGCGTACTGCCGGGCGTGGTCCATCGCTGAGGATCGGTCATGAGCGAACGTGATCAGGTACTCAACGCCGCCGCCGAGCTGGTGTCGGCCTTTGCCCGTAACGATCGCGAAGCCTACTTCGGCGCATTCAGCGTTGATGCCAGCTTCGTGTTCTACACCCTCGAGCAGCCCCTGTTGTCGCGCGATGCCTATCAGGCGTTATGGGACACATGGCGCGTCGAGGACGGCTTCGAGGTGCTGTCCTGCATCTCGAGCAACACCTTCGTCAGCCTGCAGGGTGACGTAGCGATTTTCATCCATGACGTAGCCACCGAGCTACGCATGCAAGGGGAGCAACACTTCAGCCAGGAACGCGAGACGATTGTTTTCAAGAAACAGACGTCTGGCCAAGAACAACAAGGCCTATGGCTGGCCTGCCACGAACATTTGTCCGCAATGCCGGAAGGGCTGCCACCCCCTTAGCCAAACAGGTGACGCTCACACACGATGAGCGCGCCTTTATGATCGGAGCAGATCATGAATAACAACAACAAAGAAAAAAGCCTTAGCAGCATCGAAACAAACGGGGTCGAACAGATCCCGGATCATGAGCGCGACGCCAGACCCAGCGACCTGTTTCGCCTGATCTTCGGCGGCGCCAATACCTTTGCCACAGCGGTGCTCGGCAGTTTTCCCGTGCTGTTCGGCCTGTCCTTCCAGGCGGGCGTGTGGGCGATTGTGCTGGGCGTGGTAATCGGGGCGCTGATCCTAGCGCCGATGGGCCTGTTCGGGCCGATCAATGGCACCAATAACGCTGTGTCCTCCGGCGCCCACTTCGGCGTGCACGGACGGATCGTCGGTTCGTTTCTGTCGCTGCTGACCGCCATTGCCTTCTTCTCGCTCTCGGTATGGAGTTCGGGTGATGCGCTGATCGGTGGCGCCAAACGCCTGATCGGCATCCCGGAAACCGACCTGACCCTGGGCCTGGCTTACGGTCTGTTCGCGATCCTGGTACTGACCGTGTGCATCTACGGCTTCCGCTTCATGCTGTGGGTCAATCGCATCGCTGTGTGGGCCGCCAGCCTGCTGTTCCTGCTCGGCATCTTCGCGTTCGCCCCGACCTTCGACAGCCAGTTCGCCGGCACCGTCGCCATGGGGCAGGCCGGTTTCTGGGCCGCCTTCATCGGCGCCGCGCTGGTCGCCATGAGCAACCCGATTTCCTTCGGTGCGTTCCTTGGCGACTGGTCGCGGTACATCCCGCGTGAAACCCCGAAGGGTCGCATCATGCTGGCGGTGATTGCTGCGCAACTTGCCACGTTGATCCCGTTCCTGTTCGGCCTGGCCACCGCCACCATCGTGGCAATCAAGGCACCGGACTACATCGCAGCCAACAACTACGTCGGCGGTCTGCTGGCGGTATCGCCGAGCTGGTTCTTCCTGCCGGTGTGCCTGATTGCGGTGATCGGCGGCATGTCCACCGGCACCACCTCGCTGTATGGCACCGGGCTGGACATGTCCAGCGTATTCCCGAGGGTACTGTCGCGGGTCAAGGCAACGTTGCTGATCGGCGTGATGTCGATTGCTTTCATCTTCATCGGGCGCTTTGCGGCGAACCTGGTACAGAGCGTGTCGACCTTCGCTGTGCTGATCATCACCTGCACCACCCCGTGGATGGTGATCATGATCATCGGCCTGCTGGTGCGTCGCGGCTTCTACTGCCCGGATGACCTGCAAGTGTTCACCCGTGGCGAGAAAGGTGGCCGCTACTGGTTCACCCACGGCTGGAACTGGCGTGGCCTGGGTGCCTGGATCCCGAGCGCGCTGGTGGGTTTGTGCTTCGTGAATCTGCCGGGGCAGTTTGTCGGCCCACTCGGGAATCTGGCGGGCGGTATCGACATCAGCTTGCCGGTGACCCTCGGCCTGGCCTCGCTGGTGTACCTGACGCTGCTGAGCCTGTTCCCGGAATCGCGGGAAGTGTTTGGCCCGACCGATGCACGCAGCAAGGGCAAGGATTCGCTCGGTAAACCGGCGATGCGCCAAGCCGCCTGATTCAACGCATTACCTGTGGTCAACGCATTACCTGTGGGAGCGTGGCTTGCCCGCGATGAACGATGACACGGTCCGCCTGACAGATCGCGGCGCTCCCATCGCGGGCAAGCCACGCTCCCACAGGAATTGGTATTCGCACAAAGATTGATTTTCGCCTCACCATAAAAAAGACAATCGGAGACACGCCATCATGGCTTTGGATTTATTCGTCGTTCTCATTTACGCCGCCGCAATGCTGGTGCTCGGCTACTACGGCATGCGCAAGGCCAAGACCCACGAAGACTATTTGGTCGCCGGTCGTAACCTCGGCCCTGGTCTCTATATGGGCACCATGGCCGCTACCGTTCTGGGTGGTGCGTCCACCGTCGGCACCGTGCGCCTGGGCTATGTTCATGGCATTTCCGGTTTCTGGCTGTGCGCCGCACTGGGCTGCGGCATCGTGGCGCTGAACCTGTTCCTCGCCAAACCGCTGCTGAAGCTGAAGGTTTTCACCGTTACTCAGGTGCTGGAAAAGCGCTACAACCCAATGGCGCGTACCGCGAGCGCGAGCATCATGCTGGCCTATGCGCTGATGATCGGTGTGACCTCGATCCTGGCGATCGGCACCGTGCTGCAAGTGCTTTTCGGCCTGCCGTTCTGGCTCTCGGTGCTGCTCGGCGGCGGCGTGGTGGTGATTTACTCGACCATCGGTGGCATGTGGTCCCTGACCCTGACCGACATCGTCCAGTTCGGTATCCAGACCGTGGGCCTGATGTTCCTGTTGCTGCCGATCTGCCTGTACCGTGTCGGTGGCTGGGATCAACTGGTTGCACAATTGCCGGCCGCCAGCTTCAACTTCACCAGCATCGGCTGGGACACCATCATCACCTACTTCCTGATCTACTTCTTTGGCATCCTGATCGGTCAAGACATCTGGCAACGAGTGTTCACCGCACGAAGCGAGAAAGTCGCCAAGTACGCCGGTACGTCTGCCGGGATCTACTGCATTGTCTACGGCCTGGTGTGTGCGCTGATCGGCATGGCTGCTCATGTGCTGATTCCGGATCTGGACAACGTCAACAATGCCTTTGCCGCCATCGTCAAAGTGTCCCTGCCGGACGGTATCCGCGGCTTGGTGATCGCTGCGGCACTGGCGGCCATGATGTCCACCGCCAGCGCCGGCCTGCTCGCCGCATCCACCACCCTGACCGAAGACCTGCTGCCGAAACTGCGCGGCGGTAAACAATCGAACGTGAGCGTCAATCGCCTGTTTACCCTGCTGACTGGCATCGCAGTATTGGGCATCGCTCTGGTGGTCAATGATGTGATCAGCGCACTGACCTTGGCCTACAACCTGTTGGTGGGCGGCATGCTGATCCCGCTGATGGGAGCTATCTACTGGAAACGCGCCACGACGGCCGGTGCAATCACCAGCATGGCGCTGGGCTTCATCACCGCGCTGGTGTTCATGTTCAAGGACGGTATGGACGCCAATACCCCGATCTACTACAGCCTCGGCGTAGGCCTGGTGAGTTTCGTGTTGGTCAGCTTGCTGTCCCGTCGCCCGGCAGTGGTGGCGAGCGCGATCTAACCTTTCTATAACGACTTAGATGCTTTCTTCGACGGGTGTGGCGTCGGTTGCCACACCCGTTTTTTTTCGCCTGAAGGAATCTATCCGCAAAGATCGTCAGCCGCGATCGGTGGTTGGAGGTGAGGCGACGGGTTCGATCGTTTGCACGCTGGCTACGATGAGACGAGTGGCAGCGCCGACACGCCTGAAGCCTGCTGTACTCACCACCTGGGACAACAACAATAACGCCCTCGAAGAACAACCATGACCAGAGACACCGTTCGTACAGCCGTGCATCGCTTCATCAGCCGCCTGCTGGAAAATCAGGATGATTTCGACGACAACTCCAACCTGGTGCAGTTGGGACTGGATGAAGAAGATATTGAAGAGCTGATTTTCCACCTGGAAGATCAGCTGGGATTGACAGCGTTTACCGCCGAAGAAGACCGGATGCTCAAGACTGCGACGACCGTCGACGACTTGAGCCGGTTTTTGATTGAGATTGGGCGGTATTGAGACGGGCTGCCAAAAAATCTTTTGCGGCAGATGCAGTTACCTGTGGCGAGGGGGCTTGCCCCCGTTGGGCCGCGAAGCGGCCCCAAAACCATTCAGCCTGGTTGAATCAGATAGACCTCGTCAGCAGATTCTACGACTGCTTCGCAGCCGAACGGGGGCAAGCCCCCTCGCCACAAGCAAGCCCCCTCAGCACAGGCAAGCCCCTTGTCACAACAAGTGCGCTTGCCAAATAGATCCAGGCTTACCTGCGGCGCTGCTGCTGGCGGCGACGTTGTTCGTCGTCAGTGCGAATAGGCACGGGTTGCAGAGGCGGTTCGATCAAACCGAGTGCGACGCCCAGGTCATGCAGCCAGTTTTGGATTTTCTCTTTCATGGTGCCCCCTTCAGGGTAGTGCCGAGCGGCCGAAGTTCTGTAGCCCCTTCGCACTGATAATAGTCCGAAGTCCTACGCAATGCTCGTCCAACATCGCAATGATCTGTTACTGAATTGATCCAAATCCCTGGACGTTGGTTCAAGCAAATGCCTGGGCCTGAATCGCTGCCGACGGATACACCGCCTGCTGCTGCTCGATCCATGCATTCAGATTGGCGCCGACCATGCCCTTGCGCCACATCAGCCAGGTGGTTGCGCTGGCGAAAGGCTCGGCCAACGGGTGCACTGCCACACTTTCGCGCCCCGGCAGGCTGGCAAGCATCGACTCCGACATCAGCGCCACGCCGGAGCCGGCGATCACACAGGCGAGCATTCCCGGATAAGACTCGATCTCCATGGCCCGGCCCATGGCCGCGTGATCATGGGCGAACCAGGCTTCCAGACGCATCCGGTAGGAACAGCCCTGCCGAAACGTAAACACCGAACGCCCTTCGACATCCAGCGCGCTGCGTACCGGCGGATGATCGGCCTCGCTGATCAACACCAGCCGTTCGTCGCATAACGGCACACCGTCGAGCCCGGCCAGTTCCAGCGGGCCGTCCACCAGCGCCGCATCGAGGCGCCCGGTGAGCAGACCTTCGAGCAATTCGCCGCTGGGCCCCGACTGCACTTGCAGGTTTACCGCCGGATAGCTGCGGTGATAACGCGCCAACAGCTCTGGCAGGTGAATCGCAGCGGTGCTGTACATGGTGCCGAGCACGAAATCCCCGGCCGGTTGCCCGCCCTGCACCGCCGCGTGGGCTTCGTCGTGCAAGGCGAACAGCTTGGCGGTGTAGTCCAAGAGGACTTTTCCCGCAGGTGACAACTGCAAACGCTGACGCTCACGTACGAACAGTTCGACACCGAGTTGCTCTTCGAGCTGCTTGAGCCGAGTCGACAGGTTGGACGGCACACGATGCAGGCGTTCAGCAGCGCGGGTAATGGAGCCCTCCTCCGCCACTGCCTGGAAGATCCGCAATTGGCTGAATTCCACACCATTCTCCAAATCAGAACAAGTTTCTCACTATTATTCATTTTTAAAGAAAGTCAATCAGTCCTAGCCTGACGGTCATTGATCCTTGAAACGGAACTCAGACCATGTCCCCTCTGATTCGCTTAACAGCCAGCTTCATCGCCCTGATGATGGCCATGGGTATCGGGCGTTTCGCCCTGACGCCGCAACTGCCGCACTTGCTCAGCGAAGGCCAGATCGACCTGACCGCCGCCGGTCTGATTGCCGCCGCCAACTACCTCGGCTACTTCGTCGGTGCGGTGGACGCGATGTTCGCCCGTCACCCCGATCAGGTTCGTCGGCGCCTGCTCGGCGGTTTATGGCTCTGTGTATTGCTGACTCTGGCCTCGTTCTGGGCCGACGGGTTCTGGTCGCATCTGGTGCTGCGTTTCGGCACGGGCGTGGCCAGCGCCTGGGTGTTGGTGATGATTACCGCATTGAGCCAACCGCTGGCAACAGCGGCCGGTCGTCCGCGGCTCGGCGCCTTGGTCTTTGCCGGGCCGGGGTTGGGGATTTTTCTGACAGGATTGTTGGCCTTGGGCTCGAACCTGCTGGGGCAGACGTCCGCGACCTTGTGGCTGGTGTATGCCGGTGTCGGACTGGTGATGCTGCTGGGGATTCTGCCATTCCTGCCGCAACCGGCCAGCCCTTCCACTGGGACACCGTCTGCCGTCACATCGGGCACCCAAGGTGTCGGACGTTTACCGGTGATCTATGGTCTGTACGGTTTGGGCTACATCATCCCCGCCACTTTCCTCTCGCAAATGGCCAGCGCGCAGTTCCATGGGCAATGGCAAGCCGATCTGTTCTGGCCATGCTTCGGCCTGGCGGCAGCAATCGGGGTGGTGTTGGTGAGCCTGCGTCGGCACAACCCGAACGCCACTCGCCATTGGCTGATGGCAACATTGTGGTTGCAGGCAGCCGGGGTCTTCGCCTGCCTGTTGGGCAGCGGTGCCGGCCTGGTGCTGGGGGTGATCCTGTGTGGTGGGCCGTTCCTGGCCTGCATGCAACTGGTGATGCAGCGCTCCCGGGAACTGGCGCCCCATGCCACCCAACGCAACGCCGGGCTGCTGACCGCGTGCTTCGCCGTGGGTCAGCTCAGCGGGCCGTTGCTGGCAGCGCTGAGCAGCCATTTCAGCGGTGGATTGCAACCGGCGCTGGTGATCGCAGGCAGCGGTTTGCTCGTCGCAGGAGGCCTGTTGCTGCGCCCGATCAGGGTTGCCCAAGTGCTTTGCGCAAACGACGGCGGACCCACTGTTCTGCGCTCACAAAAGTGATCCCGAGCAGAACCAGCACCGCGCCGATCACAAAGTTGAGGCTCAGTTCTTCGCCCAGCAGCACCACACCGAACGTGACGCCGAACAGCGGCGTCATGAACGAAAACACCGCCAGGTTCGCCGCCAGATAACGGCGCAGCAACCAGAACCAGGTCAGGTAACTGAAGAACGACACCACCAACCCTTGGAACAGCACGCTGGCCACGGTAACAGTGGTCAGGCTGACATGGGTGACCTGACCGCTGAGGATCGCGATCAACAGCAGGCCGACGAAGCCGACAATCAGTTGATAAAACAGCGTCAGAGTCACCGGCGCTTCCGAAAGACGCGAGGCGCGCACCACCACGGTGGTCGCGCCCCACGATGCGCCAGCCAGCACGCCCAACGCATCACCCATCAGCATGCGGTGATCGAGGTTGTCCCACGACACGCCACCGGCAAACGCAATGGCAATGCCGATGAAGGCGAGAAAAATCCCCAGCCACTGCACCGGTCTTAAACGCTCACTCGGCAGCAGCCAATGCACGCCCAACGCGGTAAAAATCGGCGCGGTGTAGAGGAACACCGACATGTGCGCCGCCGTGGTCAGTTGCAAGCCTTCGGAAATGAAGAAGAACTCCAGGCCAAACAACGCACCCGCCAGCAAGCCGCCGCGCCAGGTACTACCGACCTGATCCCAGCCGCCCTTCCAGCAGATCAACAATCCTACGAGCAACGCGGAAATACCCGACCGCCCCGCCGCCTGCATGACCGGCGCGATGTCGGGCGCCGCCCACTTGATCATCACCTGCTGCACACCCCAGATCAGGCACAACCCGACCATCACCTGCAGGGCAAATCCATCAGCGCTACGCCGGGCGGCGCTCACCGGAACACCTCGACAACACAATCCATGGCAGTGACTCGACAGTAAAAGCAAAGCCCCGACCTTCTGGCTGAGCAGAGTGCCGGGGCGAAAAATTATGCCGTCGATTATTAACCAGATGGACAGAAAAAGGTGTCTGCAAAAGACCTTTAAATCGCCGCTTGCGTCATCCCGCTATGACCAGCGCCGCCGACTGCTGTGCCTGCGCGCGTTTGGCCAGTGCGAAGTACAAGACGCCGCCAAGGAAGCAGCCGGTAAACCAGGCAAAATTAGCCATCGGCTGCAGGACTGGAATGAAGGTGATCGCAACGCCCATCAGCGTGGCCGGAATCAACGCTTTGACCGCCGTCCAGTTGATCCCGCCGCTGTAGTAATAACGTCCGCTCGGACCGTCGTTAAACAGTGCATCGACGTCGATCTGCTGCTTTTTGATCAGGTAGTAATCCACCAGCAGAATCCCGAACAGCGGCCCGATGAACGCCGCCAGCACGTCGAGGGTGTAGTGAATCACTTCGGGGTTGTTGAACAGGTTCCACGGGGTGATGAAAATCGAAGCCACCGCGGCGATCATGCCGCCAGCGCGCCAACTGATTTTGCTCGGGGCGATGTTGGCGAAGTCGAACGCCGGGGATACAAAGTTGGCGACGATATTGATACCGATGGTCGCCGTGACGAAGGCAAAGGCGCCGAGCAGCACCGCCACGCTGTTGTCGATGCGTGCAACGGTGGCGATCGGGTCGTGAAGCATTTCACCGAACACCGGCAAGGTCCCGGAAACGATCACCACGGTCACCAGCGAGAACGCCAGAAAATTCACCGGCAAGCCCCAGAAATTGCCACGCCGCACGTCATTCATGCTGCGGCAGTAGCGACTGAAATCGCCGAAGTTCAGGGTCGGACCGGAAAAGTACGACACCACCAACGCCGTTGCCACGATCACTTGGCCGAAGGCTTCCCAGCCAGACAGGGATTTTTCCGCCAGGGTGAAGCTGATGTTGCTCCACCCGGCCTGCCAGACGATCCAGCCGGCGAGCAGGAACATCACGCCGTAGACCACCGGGCCGGCCCAGTCGATGAAGCGGCGGATCGACTCCATGCCAGTCCAGAACACCAGCGCCTGGACGAACCACAGGCTGAGGAAACCGAACCAGCCGAGGTAGGACAAACCGGCAAAGTGCGGTTCGGCGTAGGCCGCCATTGAAGGAAAAAACCGCAACACGACGATGATCAGGGCACTGGACGCCAGGTACGTCTGAATCCCGTACCAGGCCACCGCGATCAGGCCGCGGATGACCGCAGGAATATTCGCCCCGAACACCCCGAACGCCAGTCGGCAGATCACCGGGTATGGCACCGCGGCTTGCTGACTCGGCTTGGCCACCAGGTTGGCGATCAACTGCACAATGCAAATCCCGCCCAGCAACGCAATCAACACCTGCCAACTGGCCAGCCCAAGTGCAAACAGGCTGGCGGCGAACACATAGCCGCCGACGCTGTGCACGTCACTCATCCAGAAGGCAAAGATGTTGTACCAATTCCATTTCTGCGGCAGCGGCCCCAGGTCCTGGTTATACAGGCGTGGGCTGTAGCCGTTGGGCAATTGCTCGGTCATCGCAGGGCTCCTCGAAAGTACAGGCGCGGCCCCCGAGATTGATGCGGCGACCACACTGCGTACGGGAGCTGGCATGGTTTGTATACGAGTTGCTACGCAGAATGCGTGCCATACGTTCGAAAGATGCGACAAATCGGGCTTTCAACTCTGTTCAGAGGAAAGGCTTTAAGACGTAGAGGGGATGGCAATGCCCATGAACAGGGCGTCAGCGCCTGCAAACGGTGCAGGACGTTATGTATACAAAGAGATGGGTGACTGCTGCGCAGTCAATCGCGAGCAGGCTCGCTCCCACATTGGATTCGTGGTGAGTCGGGAGTTTGTGCCCGATACATACCGTATGAGCTGCCGCAGGCTGCGAGTCAAAAGATCGCAGCCTGCGGCAGCTCCTGCAGGGGCCGGCGTAAGCTCAGCTGAGTTCGATACGATCAGCGTGAATGACGATCTGGCCGTTCTTGTACAACGCACCGATGGCCTTTTTGAAGTTGCCCTTGCTGACGCCGAACATACTGCTGATCAGCGTCGGGTCGCTCTTGTCGCTGACTGGCAGGGTGCCGTTATTGTCGCGCAACTTGGCAAGAATCTTCGAGTTCAGACTGGTGGCGGCTTCCTCGCCCACCGGTTGCAGGCTCAGGCTGATCTTGCCGTCGGCGCGGACTTCTTTGATAAAGCCCTTCTCTTCTTTACCGGCGCGCATGAACTTGAAGATTTCGTTCTTGTGGATCAGGCCCCAATGCTTGTTGTTGATGATTGCCTTGAAGCCCATATCGGTCGCTTCGGCCACCAGCAAATCAACTTCCTGACCCGGGGTGTAATTGGCTGGAGTCTTGTCCAGGTAGCGATCCAGACGCGCCGTCGCAGTGATGCGTCGCGTGTGTTTGTCGAGGTAGACGTGCACCACGACATACTCGCCGGCCGTCATCTGGCGCTTTTCTTCGGAATACGGCAGCAGCAGATCCTTCGGCAAACCCCAATCCAGGAACACGCCGATGCTGTTGACTTCAACGACTTTCAAACTGGCGAATTCACCGACCTGAACTTTCGGCTTTTCGGTCGTAGCGATAAGTTTGTCATCGCTGTCCAGATAAATAAAAACGTTGAGCCAATCTTCATCTTCGCTGGGAATATCTTTAGGGATATAACGATTAGGCAGGAGGATTTCACCATCCGCGCCACCGTCCAGATATAAACCGAAGTTAGTGTGTTTAACCACTTGCAAACTGTTGTAGCGCCCGACTAAAGCCATGTCCAATACCCTCATTGCGTGGGCGGCATTCTACCCGGTTTTGCGGGCCGCGTTCGGCGGCCGGCCCGGTGGCGCAAGAAAATCCATGGAAGGGCTTAATTTTCCTGGGTTTTGCGGTGTGCATTTGGCCGCTCGTCAGGCCATTAGGGTGCCCTACAGCTTGGTCTGGCTATCCGAAAAGCGCTTTTTCTTCACTTGGGTTCTTAGTTAAAACAGCAGCTTAGGGGAACATTGCGAATAATAACTTGCGATAAATTGCGTTTCTTCAAGGTGTATTTCGGGAGGATATTTACCAAGCAATTGTCAAGTATTTCCTGTACGATGCCTGGCCAAGTTAATTTCTACAGGTTAATGGCCGCCATGCGTGTAAAAGCATCCAACAGCAAAGCAAAGCCAGCTCCAGCCGTTGAAACCAGCGAATCGATCAACAACCAGATCGCTGCGTTCCTCAAGTCCGGCGGAGAGATCCAGCAAATTGCCAAAGGCGTCAGCGGCCAGACGTTCGGCCCGTCCAAGCAGATCACGCTGGGCAAGAAGTAATTTCCCCTGCGTTAACTGGTCCGTAAGCGCTTTGAGCTTCGAAGCGCTTGGACTGGAACCCTCCCGCAATACCCCATCAAACAAATCAATATTTCAAAAATCGACGAACGGCCCTCGATGCCGAACATTCGCCGGTATGCTTGCACGTGTCTGGATCAAGCGTTTCAGCAGGTTTTCAGTACCTGCTCCTCGCTGTTCATGGAGTGACGCATGTTCAAGCCCTCTCTTTTCCTGCTCGGCAGCCTGCTGTGGTGTTCGGTCGCCCATGCGCAAGTCTTTCAGCGCGAGCTGGGCGACTTCGATCTCAAACTCGCCACCACCCCCAGCCGCAGCATGGCCCAAGGTCTGGTAAAACCCTCGACGACCGGCTCGTTCCACGGTGGTCTCGACCTGAGCCACGACAGCGGCTTCTACGTGGGTCAATGGTCCCCCAGCATGGGACTGAGCCCGTCGAGCAACCTTGAAGTCGATTCCTACATGGGCTTTAAACAGCCTTTCGATCAATCCCTCGGCTACGAAGTGGGCATGATCCAATACAGCTACCCGAAAGTGGACACTCTCGACAGCCAAGAGCTTTTTGGTGGCCTGACCCTGCTGGGCAGTCGCTTCGGCGCGGCCTTCAGCAACGACCCGGACAAACAGAACAGCACCCTGTTCGCCGACCTCAGTGGCAATCAGCCGTTCGGCATCGGGATCAGCCTGAAATACACCACCCACCAACTCAACACACCGGTGTCCGTCGACGATGGGTATGTAGGCAGCTATACCGACTGGTCAGTGAAATTGTCCCGGCCGTTCATGGGCATCGATCTGGACTTGATCTACAGTGATTCAAGCCTGAGCGGCAGCGATTGTTCCGCCTATTCCGGCCACAATACCGAGTGCGACGGCCTGGTCACGCTCAAGGCTGCACACAGTTTCTATTAATCGGCTGAACCGCCGGGCTCATCCCGCGATCACACAAGAGAACCCTTAAAGAAACCAGGTCTTCGCAAGGACTCGCCATGTCGCACTGGTGGAAACAGATAGGCGTCATCATCACCCTCAGCCTCACCGTCGTCGCGTGCAGCCGCGTAGGCCTGGCTTACCGCAACCTCGACGTGATCATTCCCTGGACGCTCAGCGACTATCTGGAAATGAACCACGAGCAAAAAAACTGGTTCAACGAGCGCCTCAAAGAACACCTGAGCTGGCACTGCACCACGCAATTGCCCGGTTACCTCGACTGGCTGGATCGTTTACAGGCCATGGTCGAAGCCAACCAGATCACCGACGCCGCACTGCAAACCCGCACCCAGGAAGCCAAACAGGCCATCGCCGAAACCGCCCGGGAAATCACCCCGTCGGCCATCGAGCTGTTGCAGGGACTTGATGACAAGCAAGTCGCGGAAATGAACGACGCCTTTGCCAAGGACCAGCACAAACGCCAGGAGGCCTACCTCAAGCCGTCTCTGGAGCAACAGATCAAAGCGCGGAGCATGCGCATGGAGAAACGCCTGAATGTCTGGCTCGGCCCGCTCAGCCCAACCCAACAGCAACGGGTAGTGGCCTGGTCGAATGCCCTGGGTGATCAGAACAAACAATGGATTGGCAACCGCGCCCATTGGCAACAGCAATTCAGCGCGGCTGTCGCGCAACGGCAGAGCCCAGAATTCCCACAGCAAATCGAGACACTTCTGGTGAATCGCGAGAGCTTGTGGACGCCGGCTTACCGCGAGGCCTACGCCAACACCGAAGCCCAGGCTCGGGCGTTGCTGGTGGACATAATGACCGAGAGCACGCCGGTTCAGCGTCAACAGTTGCTGAAAAAGATTGAAGGCGTGCGCAAGGATTTCACTGATTTGAAATGCCTGAAAGCGACGCGGCAAGGCTAGAAGATCAAAAGATCGCAGCCTTCGGCAGCTCCTACAGAATTTGTGTCCGCCCGATGTTTAAGGGTGTACCCGATTTCCCTGTAGGAGCTGCCGAAGGCTGCGATCTTTTGCTGTCACCACAAAATCAGGCAATCTGCGCCTTCGACGCCACCTCATCAAACGTCAGCTCCTCCAGCGCATCCTCCTGTTCATCCAGCACCTGCCGCGGATGCTCATTACCCGGAATGCTGCTGTCGATCAGGCTCAATAAACTCGAGCCCCGAGGCGTCAAAATGTAGTTCTCGCCATTGCCACCCTGATCTTCTGGCCGAGGCTCGATATAGCCCCGTAGCAACAGTAACTTTTCGTACTCGCCAGCCACCGTTTTCAGGTGATCCAGATTCTCAAACGCCTCACCCTCCGACGCTTTCTCCGCCGCATACTGCTCGGCATAGGGCCGTGGGGTGAAACTGTGGCCAGCGCCGTTCTGCACTTCGTGCAGCAAGCGTTCAATCAAATCCCAGTTATAAGTCGTCATCCTGATCAACCTCCAGAGCCCGTGAGTGAAATGGCCTTCATAGGTTGTGACCGACAGGGAGGGCAGCCGTTCAGCCGAGGTATTTCGCCCTACCGACCGGCGGTATGTCGAATAGGGCGCAGGCCAAACGACTAGGCTGTGTAAGACGGTTTACCCCTCTGCGCGGATCGACTTTCGCCAAAGCATGCAGGAGAAATCACCATGAACATTCAGAATCATCCGGTCGTGTCCCGAGAAGATTGGCTCGCCGCCCGCAAACAACACCTGGCCCACGAAAAAGCCTTCACCAAGGAACGAGACAAACTCAGCGCCGAACGCCGCGCCCTGCCCTGGGTAAAAATCGACAAACCCTACCGCTTCCAGGGCCCCAAAGGCGAACTGAGCCTGGCCGACCTGTTCGGCGGCCGTAGCCAATTGATTGTCTACCACTTCATGTTCGCCGCTGGCTGGGACGAAGGCTGCCCAGGTTGCTCGTTCCTGTCCGACCATATCGACGGCGCCAACCAACACCTGGCCCACCATGACGTGGCCGTGGTCGCGGTTTCCCACGCACCGTTCGCCGAGTTCCAATCCTTCAAACAGCGCATGGGCTGGAAATTCGACTGGGTGTCGTCTGAAGGCTGCGATTTCAATTATGACTTTGGCGTATCAGCCCGAGCCGAAGACGTCGCCGCGGGAAAAGCTACCTACAACTACGAAAAAACTGACGGCGCCGAGGAAGAACTCCCAGGGCTTAGCGTGTTTTATCGCAATGAAGCGGGGGAGATTTTCCACACCTATTCAACTTATGCCCGAGGTTTGGACCTGCTGGTCGGCGCCTACAACTATCTCGACCTCATGCCTAAGGGCCGTAATGAAGAGGAAATCATGGATTGGGTGAGGCATCACGACCGGTATGAGGACAAGGCACCGGGCAGTTGCTGTCATGGAGGATAGACCGCAGCCATCGCGAGTATTGGCTCGGGTTGAACACAACACCCGTGAACACCACAAATCCCCTGTGGGAGCGAGCCTGCTCGCGATGACTGACTAACATTCAACATTGATGACGACTGATACACCGCTATCGCGATCAAGCTCGCTCCCAGAAGGTTATATGGTGTTCTGTAGGTTGCGTCCGGTTGACTGACTACAACTGCGGCAAATGCCCTACATCAACCTCGGAATCTGGCACCTTGCACCGCTGGAATGATGAAGCTTATAGTCAGCCCGTCGCCCAAAAGGCGACCGGGTTTGGCGACCCGACCACAGAGAGTCCTTATCAATGACAAGAGACTCCATCCATGGATAGATACATGCCCCTCACCGGAATCGACCTGATCCCGGCTTCCCTGCTCATCGACACACAAGCCCCACTCGACGTCCTGCAAGCCATGGCCGACTACCGAATCCGCACCGTCACTCAGGTACTGGAAAACATCGCCTTTCGCGCCGAGATCGGTTGCGACACGGTGGTGCTTTCCGACTTTTCAAAACTGCTGGCCATACCGTTGCGGGATGGTTGTGATTTGATGGATGTAATTGGCAGACGGCTGCGGGCGCAGGCTGCGGAGTGAAATGAAAACGGGCGACCTGAAGGTCGCCCGTTTTCATACAGTGCATTCAAGTAAATCAATGCCATTTACCAACCAGAACAACTTCCCGTATCAAACCTACTTCGTATTCGACACATAAGGATCAATACCAGCCTGTATCAACCGCTTTTGTAAAGCGACCAACATTTTCGTCGCGGCTTCGGTACTCAGCGAAGCTTCCCGGGCTTCCTGCTCTGATATTTCATCCTCGCGCATAGCAACCTGATGTGATCCGGCATCGTATCGTACGAAAAATCGATCCCCGCGAGCCCATATCTCCATGTCACTGAACTGAAAAATTTTCTTGTCCATATCCCACCTTTACCGAAAAACATTAGAAACGGTGTAGCCTCCTGGCTGCACAGGATTTATCACAGCTTCTGGCAAACCTCCAGGACTAGTAAATCCACCGGGTCTCCAAAAATCGTTTGCACCAAACTCATTACCTGATGGAATGCGATATCCATCGACTTTTGTAATATTCACCAAGACCGGATTGTTACCAAGATACCCTTTATCAAGCCCCAGATATTGTTCTAACTTCGAGACATCCCCGTTTGCGCGCGATATCGCATCTTGCGCAACACTCTTAGGCAATACCCAAGTTTCAGTCCTACCAATGGTCCCGGTAGGTGCGGAGGGCTGAACACGAACAACACCTTCGTCAAACATTTTAGCGTGCATATCTCTATACGCTTGAGAAAGATATGTATCAGGAAGAGGTCGCGAGCCTTTTTCGATTGACAAAATCTTCTTAACAATATCTCGGCTTAACGTTTCAGCCGTGATTGGAGGCGGGACATATATCGGCACATCCGAATCCGGCATCAGATCTTGCAGCTTGTTGATCTTAGTTTTGACGACGTTGATATCAACCGACGCGCCGATTTTTTTGACGGTGTTGACCGAAACGTCGATCCCCATTCTCGAAAGAGTCAGCGCGCTGTTGGCGGAACTGCTCCCCCCGCCAATCATGAGCTGTACTACAAGCGCCAGCGCCTGCCCCATTTGATTGCCAAGATTTTCTGCGTTGGCGTCGCCGCCTTCGACGATCGCCTTTCCAATCTGGTCAATTTGGGACTTGAACGCAGCGGCTATTGCGTCACCCAACAGCGCCTTGGCCTCATCGGAAGATGCAAACTCCTTGACGGCTTCCCAACTCTGAACTGGGTCGGTCAAGAACGTGACTGCGCTATCCAAGGTTCCTAAACCCGCTCCAGCCATCCCGTCCGTGAAGCCTTTGAGGACCCCCGAACCAGTCAATACATCCTGCCGTAGAGAAGTGATCTGCCACTTTGTAGCGATCGCCAATTTCTTGAGCAAATTAGGTTCAGCATCAATTTCTTTCTTTGCCTGAACGTACTGCTGCGTCGCCAACCAGTTGTTATCAACGTTCGCGGTAGCCGCGTTGTTGGCAGTCGCCGCGCCGTTCGGGTTGCTCATGGCCGCAATACCGGCCACCAGGCTGGTGATGATGTTGCGTTTGGCTTCTCGCTCTACTGCGGTTTCGTTCGGATCGGAATCGGCGAACAGACCCGCCAACACGCTGGCGGCAGAACCACCCAAGGCACCGGCTGAGCAGCTCTGGTTACTGGCGGCAGCGCCAGCACATCCAAGAATTGCATGCAGGGCTGCGTGCTCAGGGCTACCTTCCTTCAGGCCCTTTTTCACCAGTTCGCCGATGTACGCCGAGCCTTGCTGCTGGACGTAGTTGACCACCATGTTTTGCGCGAACTGGGCGCCACTGCCGGCCACATTTCCGCTGATCCCGGCGACCAGGGCTGTTGCGATTTGCCGGTAAGTGCCGCCGGCTCCCCAGTTATCGCCGACCTCCTTGATCTGCTGATTGAGCTGCAGGTAGTTCTCGTGGTGGGCTATCCGCTCCGCGATAGGCAATGTCTCATTATTAGCAGCAGCCTTTTCCTTATTGGCCTGCTCCTTCATCTGGTCGATTTCTCGCGCACGACTCTCAATGTACTGAGAAACGTTCTGCACGAACTTGCCAACAATCTCAAAATCCACGCCGATTTCTTGTGCATCGAAGATCGGTTTGAGTTTGTTACTGCCATCACGATCGCTGGAGACATCGGTATTGATCGCGGCAATTGCCTGCTCTGCCGTCTGCCCGGTCACCTCCTGTTGTTTGACCGTATTGGTGATGGTGACCGCTGCGCCGCTGATCCCGCTGTGGGTGATGCTGCTGGAACTGTCACCGGCATACAACACGACCGGAGTGGAAACACTAAACCCACCTTTACTCGGCACCTTCGGTCCATTTGGGTTGGCCGTGGCGCTGGCATTGCCTTTTGCATCACGGCCTATGTCACCGCCGTAACCCCCGCTCAGGTTAATGCTGGTGGCGTCGTACTCAGCTTTGTTCTTGATGTCGGAGCTGGTGAGTGTTCCGGTGCTCAGGGTGTTTTTTCCATCGGCTACCGCTTTGTCGGTACTGGCGATGACCGCTCCCTTGAGGTCGGTATTGCCGGTGACCTCTACCTGAAATCCGCCATTACCCGCCTTGATGCCCGATTGCTCGCTGACACTGGCGTACTCGCTGTGCATATTCTGCGAAGACACGCCGCCACTGATACTGCTCATGCCAGCACAGATCGGCGGAACACAGATACTGACGCCGACGTTCGCGCTCGATTGTTTAGAGGTGTAGGTGCTGGTGTCCTGCAGGCTCTCGATGTTCAGATCGCCGCCCACCTTGACCTTCACCAGGTCAGCGGAGACGACCCCACCTTTGATGTTGGTATCCCCACCACTTTCCAGGTTGACGCTTTTACCGCCCTTGATATGGGTGTTGGTCTGAGTGACGTCGTCGCCATCAGCATTACCGCGTCCCGCATTGGCCGCCAGCTCGAACGAGATGCCGTTTTGCGCCCCACCAAAGCCGATCCCGATCCCGGCACTCCAGCCGCTGTTGCTGTTGGTACTTTCCTGATGCGCCGTGTTTTGCGCCGACAGCAGGTTAATTTCACCGTCAGCCTTCAAGCTGACATCGCCGCCGCCCTCGATCCGGCTGCCGACTACGTTGATATCGCTGTTCGCACCATCACCAGTGGCAACGACCTTGACGTTACCGCCCGCCACTACATCGCTGCCCACTACATTGCGACCGCTTTGGCTGCTTTCACTATGACTGCGGCTGTCACTGAGATTGACGCTAATCTTGATCCCGGTTTTCGGGCTCTCCATCAATGCCTGACCGGCATCCATAGCCTGCTTTGCACTCATGGCTGCGTTCACGGCTGCCAGTGCAAGCATTCGCCCGTCATTGGTTTTCTGCGCCGCTTCGCCCATCTGCTGAATGCCACGCAACGCGTCAAGCAGCGGAATGCTCACCGTTCCGCCGATGGCCGTACGGCTGGTACTGGCCGTTTTGGTGGATTCCATGGTGTCGAAACCGGCCTCGATATCGACATGCTTGGCGGTGATGCCGATATCACCCTGAGGCGTGACTAACTGGCTGGCGGTCTGGGTGTAATGGTCACCCGCCGTGAGGCTGATATTGCCGCCCAGCGACGCGATCTGGCTGCCCGACTGGCGGGTAGAGGTGTATTGATCGGCTTCTTTCTGCTTGACGATCCCTGTCGCACCCTGCCACCAGGAGCCTATTTCACCGACTTTTTTACTGCCGGATTTTGAGCTCGAAGTCTCGGTATTTTCAGCGCTAGTGATCTCTAGATTGCGACCGGCATCAATGCCGATGTTTTTGTCGGCCACCAGCGTACTGCCCTCAACAACAGTGTCACGGCCACTCTTGATTTGAATGCTGCCGCCACTGATATCACTGCCAATGCTTTGGGTTGAGGTCGTTTTCCCTTGTTGCGATTTTTGTGTGGAAGACAGCAAACCCGTGAACGTTGCACTGGCCTTGCTGGAGCTTTTCGCCTGTTCGGTTGTTTGAGTTTCCTCGCCCGCACCAATCAATACGTCGTTGCCGGCGGTGAGTTTCACCGCCTCTTCAGCACGCAGTGCAGCGGCCGTCAGCGAGATGTCGTTGTCGGCTTTCAGCTCGATGTTTTTTGCGACCAGCTCAGTACTGTTCAAGCGGGTCTGCGTGACTTCCGAGCTGCTGGACTTGCTGGAGGACCATCCCTTTTTAGACGATGCGTTAGCCTGGCTTGCGTAGTCTTCGGCGGCATCAAGATTGATGTCGCGGCCTGCGGTAGCGAGCAATGTCCCATCGCTGTTCAGCTTGGCGCCTGTGGCGTTGAAATCCTGCCCGGCAGAGATCACCAGCTTATTCCCTGCCTCGACACTCGAACTTACAGACATGACGCTGTCGGTTTCGGTCATCGTCGACTTTTTCTTGCCGAATGAACCCTTCTTGGTTTTCGAGTAATAGGAGTAATCGACGTTATCCGCTGTTTCCAGGTTCACATCATCGCCAGCAAACAAATAGGCCTCATCCCCCGCACTCACCCGGCTGGCAATCAGATCCAGATCCTTGCCAGCGCTGAGGGTAATATTGCCCCCGGCATTGACCGTGCTAGACACCTGACTGACATGATCTTCCTGACTGGTAACCTTCTTACTCTTGCTATACGAGTGCTGCTCATCCGCCGCCGAGGCCAGAGTCAGATCGCCAACAGCGCTCATGTTCACATCGCGTTTGGCGTCGATCTGACTGGCGATAGCGGTGATATCCCGTCCGGCATTGACCTTAAGGTCCTGCCCTACATCAATGTCTGAGCCATATTGAGTGATGGTCTGATCACGATGCCGACCGCGCTCACCACTGACGATCTGTTCGGCTGAAGTGAGGTTGACGTCGCGACCGGCAGTGATCGTGGTATCAGCACCGCTTTTCAGCACGCCGCCAACGTTGTTGATATCGCGTCCGGCGTTGAGGGTGAGCGTGTTTCCGGCTTCGATGCGGGCGGCGTTGTCGACGAAGTCAGTGCGTTCGTTGCGATAGCCGCTGCCGCTTTCGTGAGTGGTGACGGTGCGTTCGTTGATCACGTCGCCACGGGTGGCAGTCAACGTGACGTCACGGCCGGCGATGATGCCACCGGCCTTGTTGACCAGGTTGTTGCCGGCTTTCAGGTCGAGGCGATTGCCGGCTTCCACCAGGCCGCTGTTGACCAGGTCGTTGGTGGCGGTGGCCGACAGGTTGTTGGAGGCGCGCAAGGTGCCGGCGTTGTTCAGGTCTTTGCCGGCGATCAGGGTCACGTCGCTGCCCTGGATCAGGGCGCCATTGGCGGCCAGGCGGTTGTTGGCGTTGGCCAGGTACAGCACCGGCACCAGCACTTGCTCGCCGTTCACTTCGGCGTTTTCCATCCAGACAATGTCGTGGGTCAGGGCCGCGACTTGCTCGGAGGTCAGGCTGACGCCCAGCGACAGGTTGAGCTCCGTTTTGCTGGCGATGGCATTGTCCATCAGGTATTTGAACAGCGTGTCGTTGGAGGTCTGCCCATCGATGAAGCGCTGGCCGGTACGGGCAACCACGGCCTGTTGGATCAGGGTTTGTTCATAGAAACCGTCACCCAGGCGCTTGGCACTTTGATCGGCGTCGTAACCCAGGTTCGACAGCAGGTAATCCGAGCTCATGAATTGCTTGAGGTTGGTGAGCACCGGGTTGGTTTCGATCAGGTATTTCTGGGGTTTGGACTGACCACTGCTGGCCGGCAACCCTTGGACACGATTGACTGTAAAGGCCGTGGAACGACCAGGCAGCGTCGAGCCGGTTGAATTGGCAGCCGGCGCGCTGACGTCGATCGCGCTGGCACCGACGCCCACGTTCAACGTCTGATGATCCACCGGGTTCAGGTTAACGCTGCTGGCGGAGGCCTGAGCGTTGCTGCCCAGTAGAATGTCCCGTGGCTGGACGCTGGGCAGCGATTGTTGACGCTGGGTCGGGGTAACGCTGGCGCCGCCCATGGTCCAGCTTTGTGGAGCGCTGGCCACTGGCGTGCTGCTGTCTTGTCCGCTCAGGCGGAACAAGCCGTTTTGCCCGGTGGGCAGGCTGAAGCCAGGCAAGGTCAGCGGGTTGACTTGCTGCTGGGCCAGGTTGGGCGGCAGTTGTTGATTGACGGTGATACGGGTGGAGAACTGGCTGCCCGAAGCGTTGGTGCCGGTGCGCGGACCACTGCCCACGTAGGTGTAACCAGGGCGTACGACGCTGTTGTCGATGTTGTTCTGGGCGTTGATGTTGACCGCGCCCGCGGCCTGGATCACGGCGGCGTAGCTTTGGTCGCTGGAGGCAAGTTTTTCGGTCGTGCGAAGGTGCGTAGTCTCCCCTTCGGTCGTGCCAATAAAGTTGGCCATTGCGGCCTCAAGACCGCCCAGGTCATTGGCGTCGTAGCCCCCGCTTTCGTACCAGTACTTGTTAGTAAAGGCACTCGCCGCGTTAAACCACCCACCTGGACTCCGGGTTCGCTCGGATTGAAATACTCGGGTGGTTTCGGTTTCGCCGGTCTCGATACCGCTGTTGGTCAGATTGACCAGCGAAGCGCTCAGATTGCCGCCGGTGGCGATGGTGCTACTCTGGTTCAGCAGGTCGCCACCGGTCAGGCTCAGGTCCCCACCCGCCGTGATGCTGGACGCGGCACTGGCCTCGGTGACCTCAAACTTATCGCGCTGCACGATTTTCCAGGCATAGTGCTGCTTGCCGCTGCAGTCGGCGTTGTTCAAAATCGCGCAGTCGGTGTTGGTAATGGAGGCGGTGTAGATGCCTTGGTTGTTGGTTGTCAGTACTGCGCGCACGTTCTGAATTGTGCTCGCCGCCAGGCTCATGGTGCCGTCGCTTTGAATCGACGCCGAACTGTTGACGATGCTGGCGGCCTGGGCGCCTTGCCCATTACGATCAATCGTGAGATTGCCCAGGCTGTAGATGTTGGCGTAGCTGTTGTTCAACGCGTTGACCCGCAGGCTCATGTCGCCGCCACTGAAAATCAGCCCACGATTGTTGACCAGCGACCCGGTAGTGACAGTCAGTTTTTGAGCGCCGGCCAACGTCCCAAAGTTGCTGATCCCGCCAGCGTTAACCGTCAGGTTGGCGGCCGAGGTCAGCCGACCGGCATTGTCCAGCTGGCCGCTGACATTGAGTGTGGTGTCGCTACCGCCGGCGATGCTCGAAGTGACGCTATTGAGGCTCACTTGCGCGGCGTTCAGGCCAAGAGTCCCTTGGCTGCTGAGGCGACCACTGCCCCAGTAAGCACCGCTCAGCCCCACGTTCAGGCTGCCATCACTGGCAATCAACCCTTCGTTGAACCAATTGACACCCGTGCCGACAAGGCTGTCCGAGGCCAGCAACTGACCGCTCGCCGTCTGGGTGAAACTATTGACATTAACGGTCAGGCGCCCAGCCTGGATGACATTACTGTTGGTCCAGCTGTCGGCATTAAGGGTCAGGCCGCCACGGGTGACGATGGTGCCGCCCGCGCCGGTGACGTTGGCGGTGGAAATGTCGAAGGTGCCGTTGCCCACGTGCAGCAGACTGCCGCCACCGTTGAGAAAGCTGCCCACTGCCAATGTCAGGTCGGTGTTGGCGCTTTCCAACGTGCCGTTGCGGTTGTCGAACAGGCCACCGATCTGGAAGCTGGTTTTGCCACTTGTACCGAGGGCGCGCAGTTGGCCGGTCTGGTTGTCGAGGCTGGCAGCCTTGATCGACAGGGTGCTGTCGCTCTCGATGATGCCCAGTCGATTGTTCAGGGCGCCGCTGAGGTTGAGGTCGATCTGTTGACCGGCGATCTGGCCGTCATTGTCGCCACTGTTGTCAAAGTTGTTGCCGGTGACGTTGACCTTGCCTTTGGCGTAGAGGCCGCCGTTGCGGTTGTCGAAGTTGCCGGTGACGATGATCGCGTCGCCGCTTTGCGCAGCGATACGCCCGCCGTAGTTGTCGATGCCGGCCAGCGCAGTCAGGTTCAGGCGCTGGGCCTGGGTGACGCCGCTGCGGCGGTTGTTGTTCAGGTCATACCCGTTTTTCAGCACGCCGCTCAGGTTTGCCGTGAACGCTGCTTGCAGGCTGGCGAGCACGCCGCCGCGGTTATCGAGGTTGGTGGCCTTTATGGACAGGTCACCGTCTTTGGCGACGATGCGGCCGCTCTGGTTGTCGATATCGCCGCCGATCGTGAGGTTCAAAGCCCCCTGGCTTTGCAGGGTGCCCTTGGCGTTGGCGAGGCTGGTGGCCTGGATTTGCAGGTCGCCATTCTGGCTGTAGATCTGGCCGTCGGCGCTGTTTTGCAGCGTACCGGCCGTGTTGATGGTCAGTAGATCGTTGGCCGCGATGGTGCCGAGATTACGGTTGTCCAGGCCACCGGTGAGCAGGGTCATCAAGCCTTGGCTGGCGAGTTGGCCGCCCTGGTTATTGATGTGTGTGGTGCGTTGCACCCGCAGCGGACCGGCGCTGGCCAGTTTGCCGTTGGTGTTGGTCAAGGCGCCGAGCAGGTCCAGGGTCACGGCAGCGTTGCCGATCAGATTGCCACCGGTGTTATCCAGTGTGGTGCCAGTAAAACTGAGGTCCTGTTTTGCGTTGACCGTGCCGCCGGCGTTACCCAGGGTCATGGCCTGCATGGCCAGGGTTGCACCGCTGTCGATCAAACCGCCTTGGTTGTTCAGCAGACCGCTGATAGTCAGGGTCTGGGCGCCGCCACTGGAGAGGATGCCGCCGTTGCTGTTGTCCACGCTTGCCGCGTTGACGCTCAGGGTTTTCTGGCCGACCAGCGCACCTTCGCCGCTGTTGAGAAGTGCACCGCTGACACTGACGGCCACATCAGCGTCGTGACTCGACAGCGTGCCTTTGTTGCGGTTGTCCAGGCTGTTGCTGGTGAGGCTCAGACCTTGCCAGCCGGAAAACAGACCACCTTGGTTGAGTACCGTGTCGGCGTTGACCGTCAGCAGGTTGCTGCTGATCAGTTTGCCGCCGCTGTTATCCAGCGCACGGGAAGTCAGGTCGAGGCTTTGGCTGCTGGAGATTTCGCCGTTCTGGTTATTCAGGTCGCGCAGGTGCTGGAGGCTCAGCAAGCCCGCTGTGGTGATCAGGCCGCCGCTGTTGTTCAGGTCCCCGGTGGCCGCCCCGAAATCGATGGCAATGGCGCTGCCCAGCAAAGAACCGTTCTGATTATTCAGGCCACTGCTGTTGATCGTCAGGCCGGTGGTGGCGTTGATCAGCCCCAGGTTCTGGTTAGTCAACAGCCCGTCGAGGTTCAGGTCGAGGTTGGCACGGCTGGTCAGCGTACCGCCGCTGTTGTCCAGGCTGGCGGCTTTGATGTCGAGTGCCGCGGCGGCGATCAGACCTTTGAGGTTGGTCAGCGCCTGATCGATGCGCAGGGTCAGGTTCTGATTGCTCAGCAGTTTGCCGTTGCTATTATTGTTCAGGCTACGAGCGGCGAGAGTGAAAGCCCCGGCGCTGGAAATCTCACCGCCGTCGTTGTTGATGTCGGTGAGGTTTTTGAGCATCAGCAAGGGCGCGCTGATCAGGCCATTCTGGTTGTTCAGTTGGCCATTGTTCATATCCAGCGCCAGGGACGTGTTGCTGAACAGTTGCCCCCCTTGCTGATCCAGGCCAGTGACGCTGGCAGTCAACGCACCAACACTGGCAATGCGGCCGCCGTTTTGGTTTGTCAGTTGGGTGGCCGTCAGGTCCAGGCTAGCGCCGCTGTTCAAGCGACCGGTGTGGCTGTTATCCAGTGCACCGGTGTTGACGACCACTGCGCCCTTGGCGCTGATGCTGCCGTTGTTGCGGTTATCCAGGCTGGCGCTGTTGAGTGTGATGCCCGCGTCAGTAACGATTTCGCCGCCCTGATTGAGTACAGCGCCGGTAGTAGTCAACGTCAGCGGCCCGGCCGCGAAAACGCTGCCCAGGGTGTTGGTCAGGCTGACGGCCGTGACCCCGAGCGTACCTTCAGCGCTGAGCAGGCCCTTGCTGTTGTTCAGATCACCCGTGAGATCGAGCGTCAGGTTTTTCTGACTCAACAGAGAGCCGTCACTGTTATCGAAATCGCGGCCGGTCAGTGTGAGATCGGCCTTGCCCGAGAGCAGGCCTTTGGCGCGGTTGAGCACCTGATCAACCGTCAGCGCCAATGTGCCTTCGGCGAATACCTGGCCGCCATCGCTGTTGTCCAGACGGTTACCCACCAGGGTCACATCTGACTTGCTCGACAACTCGCCACCGCGGTTGTCGACCGATTCGACGTTCAGTTGCAGGGCGTTGGTCGCACCGACCAAGCCACCAAACCGGTTATCGAGGCTGATGCCCGTCAGGGTGAGCCCACCGGTTGCGATCAATTGACCGCCCTGGTTGTTCAGGGTCTCAACGCTGGCCGTGACATCAGTTTTACCGGCGATCTGGCCACGGGTGTTGTCCAGGCTATCGGCGCTGATGTGCACGTCACCGTCAGCGATGAACGTACCGTCCTGATTGACGAGCTGACCGTCGACCGTCACCCCAAGGGTACCGCGACTGCTGATCAAGCCGCCGGTGTTGTCCAGACGAGCGCTGTGCACCTCCAGTGTCTGTGAGGCAATCAGGCCCTTGATGCTGGTGAGCAGTTGATCGATGTGCAGCGTCAAACCCTGATTGCTGATCAACTTGCCGTTGCTGTTATCCAGGTTCTGCGCGGCCAGTGTGAAGGCCTGGGCGCTGGAGATTTCACCGTTCTGGTTGTTGACGTCCTTGAGGTTTTTCAACATCAGCAACGGCGCGTTGATCAGCCCGTTCTGGTTGTTCAGTTGGCCCTGATTCAAGTCCAGGCTCAGGGACGTTTTGCTGAACAGCTGACCGCCCTGCTGATCGAAACCGGTGACACTGGCGGTCAGGGCCTTGTCGCTGGCGATTCGGCTGGCAACACCGTTGCTGACTTGGGTCGCAGTCAGCTCGAGCGTATCGCCGCTGATCAACTGCCCACCCTGAGTGTTGTCGAACGTACCGGTCGTAACGCTGGTCGCGTTTTTGCCGCTGATCAGGCCGTTCTGGCTGTTGTTCAGGCTTGCGCTTTTGAGGGTCAGGCCGCTGTCGGTGGTGATCGAACCGCCCTGATTGTTCAACACTCCCGTCGTCGTCACCGCCAGTGCGCCGGCGCTCGACAAGCTGCCGCGAGCGCTATCGAGACTGGCCGCGTTGACCGTCAGCATCCCTTCACTGCTGATCAGGCCTTCAATGTTGCTCAAGGCATTATCGAGACGAATATCCAGCCCAAGCTGAGTGACAAGGCTGCCACCGCTGTTGTCCAGGCTCTGCCCTGTAACCGTCGTGGCGCCCTTGCCGAACAACAGCCCCTGGGTCTGGTTGATGATCTGCGCCACTTTCAGGCCCAGCTCGGTGCCGGCCAGGATCTTGCCGTTGTCACTGTTGTTCAGGCTTTGGCCTTCGATGGCCACATCAACGGCGCTGGAGATTTCGCCGCCGCGATTGTCCACCTCATCGACGTTGAGTTTCAGCGCTTTTGTCGCGCCTACCAGACCGCCGTTGCGGTTATCGAGCCCCTTGCCATTGAGGGTCAACATCCCTTGGGCGACCAGTTCGCCGCCCTGGTTGGTGAATTGTGCAACCTTGGCCGTCAGATCGGTTTGGCTGGAGATGCGACCGCCGCTGTTGTCGACGCTGGCCGCCTCCAGTTGCACCGGACCCGCCGCGCTGAGCAAGCCGCCGCGGTTATCCAGATGCGTGCCATTGAAGTTGATGGCGGCCTGGCTGTTGAGCAGACCTAGCTGGCGGTTATCGAGTTGTCCAACGGTCAGTTGCAGGTCTTTGCCAGCGCGTACTTTACCGGTGCGGTTGTCCAGCGAATCGCTGCGCAGGGTCAGCCGATCCTTGCCGGTCAGGCTGCCATTGCGGTTGTCGAGACTGCCGGTCTGAAGGTCGACCACGCCTTTGGCGCTCAGGTCGCCGTTCTGGTTGTCGAACAGGCCATTGATACGGGCGGTGAGACTGCCATCGCTGACCAGACTGCCGTCATGGCTGTTATCCAGACTGGCGGCGCTGAGGCTCACGCTCTGGCCGGACCCCAGCACACCGTTCTGGTTATTCAGCGCACCGATCAAACCGATGTTCAGTGCAACGTCGCCCGTCACCTGGCCGTCACTGTTGTCCAGCGTCGTCGCGGTGATGCTGGTGTTGCCTGCGCTGGAGACTTCGCCATCGTGGTTGTTCAGGTGGCCGAGATTCGCCGTGAGGTTGCCATTGCTGGTGATCACCCCCTGGTTATTCAACGCCTGCGCGGCATTGACCGTCAGGTTGCGGCTGGCGATAACGCTTTTGCCGGTGTTGTTGAGGTTCTGCGCGTTCAGGCTCACATCGCCCGTGGCGTTGCGGCTGGTGTCGGCGTTGACTCCGGCTTCGATGATGCCGTTGTTGGTCAGCACTCCGCCGGCGCTCAGCGCGATGCTGTCCCGGGCCGCGAGGGTTTGCTGGTTGGTCAGGTTGCCTTGGGTTTGCATGTTCAGCGCCGTGCCGGCGTAGACCGGGCCACGCGCATCGAGGCTTGCGGCTTTGACATTGACTGCGCCGTTCGTGGCCGAGGTGTCGACCAGGCTCAAGTGGCCATTGGCATCGAGCTGAATATCGCCACCGCTGGCGATCAGTTGGCCGTCGAGTTTCACTCCGACCCCGGCCTCGGTGCCCACCAGTTTGATCGCCCCGGCGTACATACCGCCGAGGGCCGAGGAATCGATGGCCAGTTGTGGTTTGGCGCTGCCGTCATCGGCACGAGCGGTGGCGTTGAGGCTGTCGGCGTTGACATCGTTGCGACCGGCGACGATGGTCAGGTTTTTCGCCTGAATCTCGGCGTTGATCTTGGCGCTACGGGTGATGATTTCGAAGCGGTCGACGTTGTTGGCATTCAGCCCGGCGCCGTCGATGGCAACGCTGCCCTGATCGACCTGGAAGCGATCCAGCCGACCGTTGTCCAGCACCGGTTTGCCGGTGGTCAACGTCACGCGCGGGGTGTTGATGAAGCCGCAGCCGTTGCAGCTGATGCCATAAGGGTTGGCGACGATCACCCGCGCCGACTGCCCCGCCACTTCGGTGTAACCGCGCAACTGACTCGGGCTGCCGCCGACCACTTCGTTGAGGATGGTTTGTGCCGCGACCCGGTTGGTCAGGTTCGGGTTGCCGATAATGATCCCGCCCAATTGCGTCGCGCCGGTCTGGTTGGCGACGTTGTTGAGGATCACGCCCTGGGTGCCGACGTTGTAATCGTGAAACTGGTTATGCGACAGGCCGCTGCCGTTGGGCGTGGCGATTTGGATAATCGGTACACCGTTGCCCGCCTGACCGAGACTGGTACCCGGCGTAGCCACGACAATCCCGTCGGCCTGCGCCCACATCGGTTGCCAGAACATGACGTTGGCCAACAGGAACGCCAAACCGCGCTTGGGCATGCCCCAGAAGTGTTCTCGGGCTTTCAGATCCGCAGAGGGCTGGCGAGCGAGAAAAGCGTGGTGGCGAACATCCATGTCGGTAGTCTCGAAGAGGCGTAATTAGAGGAAGAAATCCACGCGGAAATAGATCGGCGCTTCACGCTCGGTCAGGGTGTCCGGGCGTTCCAGGGAATGGGCAAAGGTCACGCTGGCGGCCAGGTGCTGCCCCCGGGCAAACAGCTCCACCGAGTTGCTCGACATGCGCCCGTGCTGATCGCCGTTGTAGCGATCGCCACGGATCACGCCCTGGTCGTAGCCGAGGCTGGTGCCGTATTCGGCGAACACCGGGCGCAGCCATTCCAGGGTCACCGGGCGACTCCAGCGCAGGTCGTTGCGCCAGTAGCCGCCGCTGTCCCCGGACAAGGATTGATCCTTGTAACCACGGATCGACGACTGCCCGCCGAGGCTGGTGCGTTGCGGGCTGAACAGCACGTCTTCACTGCGCTGGCCGGTCATCAGGCTGCTGAAACTGAAGGACTCGCCCCACAGCTTGAACGGTTGCAGGTAGCTCGCGGTGGCGGTGTATTTGCGGTAACGCGCGTCCGGCTCGCCGGGGCCCGGGTGACCGTTGCCCTGAGCGTCGAACGCACCGATGCCTTCCTGCATGCCCAGGTCGAGGTTGACGAAGGCACTGCCAATCCGTCGACCGTGGTTGATGCCGAACTGTGCTTCGCTGATGCGGTTGCTGCTCAGCTTGAGTTTGCTGTCTTCGATGAAGTTGTTGGTGCGCAGGTACGAGACACCGGTGCTGAGGGAGGTCTTGCTCAGGGCGTCGCGATGGATCACCCGCTCGGCACGCAGCTGATGGTTTTCGCTGTCGCCGGTCTGCTTGAAATTGAAACCGTTGGCCTGCGCTTGCGAGCGGTACTCGCTCTGGCTGTAGGTGTAACTGAAATTCCACCAGCCCCACGGCACGCTGTAATTGAGCATCGCGTTGTTGGAGGTGTGCTGGTGATCGGTCATCGCATCGTGACCACCGCGCAGCATCAACTGATCAGCCAAACCGAGCGGGCTGTCCCAATCAAACGTCGTGCCCCACTGCTGCTCGCCGGTGCTGCGCTGGCCGTCATTACTGCGCGACAACCCGGCACGCCACGGCTTCTGCGGGGTGTTCTTGACCAGCACTTCGCTGCCGCCAACGTTCTTGCCCGGCGACAATTCCATCTGCGCCTGATTCGACGGCAAGCGGTTCAGCTGATCCACCATCTGCTCGATTTCCCGCAGATTGACCAGGTCACCGCTCTTGCCCGGGAAAGCCATGCCCAGTTCACGGTCCGACAGCTTGCTGCCCTCCGCGCCCTTCAACCCTTCGAGCCTGCCCTCGACCACCAGCACCTTCAGATGCCCGCCGGACAAATCCTGCTGCGGCAAATAGGCCCGGCTAGTGACCAGGCCTTTTTCGATGTAGTAATCGGTGATGACTTTCAGCAGCTCGTTGAGCTGCGTGACACCCAGGCACTGACCGATATAAGGCTTGAGCAGACGATTTTTATCGCTGTCCGAGAGACTGTCGGCGCCTTTGAGCTCGATGTCCTTGATGGGGAAACAACGGGCATCGGCCGGGGCCGTCGGTTGCGTGGGTTTGGCCTCCTTGCCGGGTAATTCCTTGAGTTCTTCGAGACGCCGACGCTGCTCTTCGAGCAAGCGATCCTGACGTTCGCGGATCAGATCGGTTTCACCGGGAGTGGGAGCGGCATGAGCAAGATTTAGCGGAGAAAGGCACAGCAAAGCCAGGCACAACCTCGCCACGAGGGCGGGTGGGTACATGTTCGATCCCTCGAAATGGAGGTTGATAGCATAATAGTGGCGCGATATTAGATGGCCACTATTCTGGCGTCAATGAATGGATCCATTTGGGGGTGGGGTCGATGGACGGTAGAGGGGTGTTGCGTTCGCCTTTTGATTAGGCATTTCGTTGGAGGAGATGGTCATGTGCCTGGAGGGTGTAGCCGGATTCACCTCCCCATGAATGCACAACGCGCCGGAGTGCGGCGCGTTGTGGGGGTCAGATCAACACCAGGCGATCAACGGTTTTGTACGCGCTCGATGGCCGTGTCATACACCGGGTTGGCCTTCTGCGCCTTGGCTAACTGGTAATGACGCAGGGCGTCGGGGAACTGACCGGCCGCTTCATAGATACGGGCAATGTTGTAGTAGGAACCGGCACGTACGGTGGCGGCCGAATTGCCGCTGGCCAGGGCAATGGCCTTGCGGTTGGCCCAGATCGACTCGGCGGTGTTACCGGCCTTCTGATACGCCAGGCCCAGGTTGCCGTAGGCCTGACCGTAGCTGTTATTCAGATCGATCGCCTGACGGAAGAAGTCGATTGCCAGCGGCAGGTTACCGGTTTTGTAGGCCGCTTCGCCTTTGGTGTTCAGGCCTTTCGCATCGGCCTGTGCCGAAGCGCTGACCGCCACCGCCGTCAGGGCAACGCTGTCATCCAGCAACGGCGACACTTCGTTCAACACGTTTGCCGCATTGACCCTGGCACCCGTAATGCTGTTGATGTCCTGGAAGTCGCCATTGCCGGTCATGCGGAACACGGTCCACAGGTTGCCGCTGCGGTTCTGCGGCACGTAGTAGGTGCGCACCAGTGACTGGCCCATGTACACGAACACCTTGGCCTGGCTGTTGGAGAGATCGCGCGAACCCGACTCGCTGCCATTGCTGAAATCATGCACGGCGTAGACGTAACTTTCGCCGAAGTGCTTCTTCTCCAGGGTGATGGTTTCCGGGCCATAGCTGGTGGTGTCGTCGACATCCAGATTGGCATCATCACCCTGCCGTTTTTGGAAATAGATGTTGTTGCCGGGGAAGATCATGTGGGAGTCGAGGTCCGACGGGGTCGCCCCCCAAGTCAGCACCACGCGCAGACCGTCGAGGTTCTGCATTACCGGGCTGATGGCATAGGTCATGCCCTTGCACGGGCACTTGACCACCAGATTGGAGTAGCCGGGCTTCTTGATGATCAACAGGTTGCCGGCATCATCGGCAAACTCGGTGGTCAGGCTGACCTGGCCCTGAGCATTGGTGCGACCCACCACGTTTTGCGCGCCGTTGCGCTGCAATAGCAGCTCGGCGTCGGCGATCTTCTGGTCCTTGACCACCGCACTCAGCACTTCGATCGGCAGTTGCTCGGCCTGCACCGAAAACGCCGCCGCCCACAACGACAACACCGAAGCCACGCAAAAAAACCGCATACTTAATTCCTTTAAGTGAAAGTAACGGACATAGCGAAATGTCCTACAGATTTTGGCGCGAACCATACACAGTTTTTGCGTCGGGTGCCCGACAATTGCATAGGAAATTTGTTCACTAAGGGAATCGCTGAAAAAACCAGGGAAGTGCGTAGGAGCAAGGATTAACAACAAGTAAAAACCCCTAGTAAAAATGGGGAAACCACGTTTCCTATCTAAGGAATAGAATTTTTTTTCGGTCTGCCCGGGCATCCCCGCCGAGCTCGTCGCCCAATCATAGCTTCGACTTCGGCAGTAAATCGCGGACCACCAAGCACATAGTTGCCATTGGTGGCAGCCCGAATCTGGTCAACCAATCCTATCTCCAACTCGCTTCTAAAAAGCTCGCGATAGACTTCAGTAGTCGATATATGTGTGTCCCCAAGCGATAGGTACTGAGCATGCGGGGTAATGAGGTGCGAAAATTCTGATTGGGCGTTAGCACGATAACTCGACCAACGATATTCCGCAGGATGCGTCACCATTTTGGCTCTGACAGGATTCATCTCAATGTAGCGATAACAAGCCAATACATAACTATCACTTTGAACAAGGCACGACCGGAAGCGTCCCTCCCATAAAGTCCCACTACGTCCATATGTACGATTTATGTATTGCACATATCGCTGCCCTATTCCTTTCATAAGCGAACTGGCACTGTTTTTCTCATGAGGGCTAATCAACAAATGGACATGATTAGTCATAAGACACCACGCATGAATTTCACATGCATTTTTGTTGGCCTGTTCAGCAAGCAGCTCTAAATAAAAAAGGTAATCATCCTCTGAAAAAAAGCAAACTGATCTATTGTTTCCTCGTTGAATCAGATGCAAGGGAACACCTGGCATCAAGACACGTGCTCTGCGTGGCATATGGTGAATCCGTTCACAATTAATGATGCCAAAAGCTTAGTCAATCCTACGAAAAAACAATGCCCCTATCTATTGCACACTATTTCAGATCGTTAAAGTGCGATACAGAAGAAACGTGGTCTGTCCCCGTTATCTAATCATCTGTCATATCCCTCCAAGCAAACAAAGACGACAGATTTATTTTCTGACATCGAGTCGTTCACTGATTTCTTTAGCCAGCGCCTCCACAACCAGTTTTGGGCCTTCGATCGTCAACCCCATGTATGTCTCGGACTCAATGGTGATCACTTCCTCACCTATTTTAACGCGTGCCGTATCAAGTTCCTGAGATCCACCAACGCCCCAGGAACTGCCCGCGCCTACAGCGCCTCGCGATAAAAGCACCGACACCAAAGCGGCCCTCAACACATCATCGTATTCATCCCCAAGCCGGATGCTGATGCTTTCTGTACTGATCATTTAAAATCCTGGGTCCTTACCGATTGCACGGTTTGCCTGAAGAGAAAAATGGACGGATTTATTTATTCACCCGACCATTGCAGATTTGTTTAAGCCACTTTCTAACCCTTTCGCTCTTTCGTGGGCTCTCTCACTCAAAAGCCTGATTGGCTATTTCGGCCTTCAGGAACATGCGGGCACGTTCAGCTACTTCCTCCCACAGAGAGAAACTCAGTATTGTTTTTTTCTGTCCGGTATAAAAAATGAATTCGATGGCCTGCTCTCGTGAGATGCCAATTTCCATGAACGGATCATTTTCTCCCTTGAAGTAAACGCATAGATAAGGGAAATCGCTATTGATATCCCCCACCTTTTCGAACTCAAGCTGTTTTTTCACGTCTGGTTTCTCGATGAAGGGACTGCTCTGAGAGTCGCTGCCTGGCTCGGTCATGCAAACATACCCTGCGGCCCTCGGAAGCTGAACTTTTCACACCCTTCGCCCCTCAACCGGATAACCCGCCTTAACCGGAAACTGAGGCTCAATCTATGAAAACCCTGCTAAAAATCACCTTCGCCGCCACCCTCGCCTGTGCCCTCCCCGTTTGGGCCTGCCCTCCCGATGTAGCCACCGCCAAGCGCGAACAATTGGCCAAAGAAGTTGCCAAGATCACTGAGCAGAACCCGGCCAAGGCCAAGGAGATCAATGATGAGTTGCAGAAGATGGACCTGGAGACGGCCAGCAAGGATTTGCCGGACAAGTGCCAGTTGATCGATCAGCGTCTCAAGGAGTTGCAGTCGGCGGAGAAGAAAGCCGAGAGTTAAAGGGCAAGATCAAAAGATCGCAGCCTTCGGCAGCTCCTACACGGGTTTCTGCGATTTTTTGACGTAAAAAAACCCGGACATTGTCCGGGTTTTTTATTGGATCGCTACCGCGCTTTATTCAGCAGCCGGTGCTTCCGGCTTGCGGCGCTTGAGCGGGGCCATGCCGTCCTTGCTGACCAGCGACAGGGCGTCGGTCTTCGGACGGTTGGCGATCTTGCGCTTGGTCGGGGCCTTGGCGCCGGTTTTCTTCTTGTCGCCTTTGGCGTCGACCTTTTTCTTCTTCACGCCAACGGCTTTGCCCGAGGCCTTGACCTTTTTCGGTCCGCCGTAGGTGCCTTTGACTTCCTTGATGGTGCGGCGCTCGAAGCTCTGCTTGAGGTAGCGCTCGACGCTCGACATCAGGTTCCAGTCGCCATGGCAGATCAGCGAGATGGCCAGACCATCGTTGCCGGCGCGACCGGTACGACCGATGCGGTGAACGTATTCGTCGCCGCTGCGCGGCATGTCGAAGTTGATCACCAGGTCCAGGCCTTCCACGTCCAGGCCACGGGCTGCGACGTCGGTGGCCACGAGGATCTTCACGCCGCCCTGCTTCAGACGGTCGATGGCCAGTTTGCGGTCTTTCTGGTCCTTGTCACCGTGCAGCACGAACGCTTTGTATTCCTGCGCCACCAGACGGCCGTAGATACGGTCGGCCATGGCCCGGGTGTTGGTGAACACGATGGCCTTCTGATAGGTCTCGTTGGCCAGCAGCCAGTTCACGATCTGTTCTTTGTGCTGATTGTGGTCGGCGGTGATGATCTGCTGACGAGTGGTGGCGTTCAGATCGCTGACGTTGTTCAGCTGCAGGTGTTCAGGGTTGTTCAGGACCTTGGCGACCATCTCGCGCAGGCCCGAACCGCCGGTGGTGGCGGAGAACAGCATGGTCTGCTGACGGTTGGTGCACTCTTCCACCAGACGCTGCACGTCTTCGGCAAAGCCCATGTCGAGCATGCGGTCGGCTTCGTCGAGCACCAGCACTTCGACTTCTTTGAGGTCGAGGTTGCCGGCGTTCAGTTGCTCGATCATCCGGCCCGGCGTACCGATCAGGATGTCCGGCACCTTGCGCAGCATGGCGGCCTGGACCTTGAAGTCTTCACCGCCGGTGATCAAGCCGGACTTGATGAAGGTGAACTGAGCGAAGCGCTCGACTTCCTTGATGGTCTGCTGGGCCAGCTCGCGGGTCGGCAGCAGGATCAGGGTCTTGATGCTGACGCGGACTTTAGCCGGGCCGATCAAGCGGTTGAGGATCGGCAAAACGAATGCAGCGGTTTTGCCGCTACCGGTTTGCGCTGTCACCCGCAGGTCACGCCCTTGGAGCGCCAGCGGGATAGCCGCTGCTTGCACAGGCGTTGGCTCGACAAATTTAAGCTCGGCCACGGCTTTGAGCAGGCGTTCGTGCAGGGCGAATTGGGAAAACACGGGTGCTACCTCGAAGAAATACAAAAAAACAGCTGCATAGGGTAACGGTTTCGAGCGCGAAGGCCGAGTTTCTTTATACAAACGGCTGCAAACAGTGGTTTTTTTGTTGCCTGATTTGTCCCCAAACGTCATCCGGAACGTCTTAAATGCTCTAATCGCTCCGTCGCGTCCTACAGAAGAACCGTTTTCACCCATGGATATCAAACAGCTCTGGCTCAACGCCCAAGACCTCTGGGGTGCTCTCGATCAGCATCCGCTCCTGCATTCCACGCTCGCGCTGATGTTGCTGCTAGTCGTGGCGCTGGTGCTCGGACGAGTGGCGCGTTACCTCATTCTTCATGCGACCAAAATCCTCGGTCGCCAGCCGTCGTTGCACTGGATCACTGATTTTCGCCACAACAAAGTGTTTCATCGCCTGGCGCAGATGACGCCCTCGCTGGTGATCCAGTTCGGCCTGCACCTGGTGCCGGAGTTGGGCAAGACCAGCCTGAACTTCCTCGGCAATGTGGCGCTGGCGTTCACCATTCTGTTCCTGGTGCTGGCCGTCAGCGCATTGCTCAATGCCCTGTTGGACATCTATGCCCGCACCGAACACGCCCGCACCCGCTCGATCAAGGGCTATGTGCAACTGGCGAAAATGGTGTTGTTCGTGTTTGGCGCGATCATCATCGTCGCCACGCTGATCGACCGTTCGCCGCTGTTGCTGCTGTCGGGTCTGGGCGCCATGTCGGCGGTGATTCTGTTGGTCTACAAAGACACCCTGCTGTCATTCGTCGCCAGTGTGCAACTGACCAGCAACGACATGCTGCGGGTCGGCGACTGGATCGAAATGCCGCAAGTCGGTGCGGACGGTGACGTGGTGGACATCACCTTGCACACCGTCAAGGTGCAGAATTTCGACAAGACCATTGTGTCGATCCCAACCTGGCGCCTGATGTCCGAGTCGTTCAAGAACTGGCGCGGCATGCAGCAGTCCGGCGGGCGCCGGATAAAGCGCAGCCTGTTCATCGATGCCAGCGGCGTGCGGTTTATTCGCGATGACGAAGAGCTGAAGTTGGCCCAGGTGCATCTGCTGACCGACTACATGAGCCGCAAGAAAGCCGAGCTCAAGGCCTGGAACGAAGCTCAGGGCAACGTCGCGGCGATGTCGGCCAATCGTCGACGGATGACCAACATCGGCACCTTCCGCGCTTATGCGCTGGCGTATCTGAAGAGTCACCCGGAGATTCAGCCGAACATGACCTGCATGGTTCGCCAGATGCAGACCACCGCTCAAGGTATCCCGCTGGAAATCTACTGCTTCACCCGCACCACCGCGTGGACTGATTACGAGCGGATTCAGGGGGATATTTTCGATTACCTGCTGGCGGTGCTGCCGGAGTTTGGTTTGAGCCTTTATCAGCAGCCGAGCGGTGGTGATCTGCGGTCGGGGTTGCTCCCGGCGGTGCTCGGCGCAAGCCACATTCCCGAACCCGAAAAACACATCATGTAGCACCGCCTCTAACCTGTGGGAGCTGTCTTGCCCGCGATGAGGCCATGTCAGTCGATATTAATATTGCCTGACACAATGCTATCGCGGGCAAGCCCGCTCCCACAGGGTTCAGTGGATAGCCACAAAGTTGCGTACACCCAACCGACTAATCCACACCGCCATCAAAATCACCGATCCACCCAACAACAACCGCCCCAGCTCTTCATGCTGATTCCAGATCAGCAGATTGATCAGCAACCCCACCGGCACATGCAGGTTGTTCATCACCGCCAACGTCCCGCCATTCACCAGGCACGCGCCCTTGTTCCACCAGTACAACCCCAATGCAGTCGAGACCAGGCCGAGGAACAGCAGCACGCCCCATTGCAGCGGCGCTTCGGGCAGGAAGTTCTGTTTGCCGAACAGCAGAAACGCCGGCAATGCCACCGCCAAGGCGCCCAGGTAGAAGTAGCCGAAACGCCGGTAATGCGGCAGATCACTCGGATGACGGGCCACCAGATGTTTGTAGAGCACCTGCCCGGCGGCGTAGGTGAAGTTGGCCAGTTGCAGCAATAGAAAGCCCATGAAGAAATCCGGGTTGATTCGGTCAAAGCGAATCACTGCCGCGCCCGCCACCGCCACTAATGCCGCGATCAATGCCCAAGGATTGAAGCGCCGGTTCAGCGCGTCTTCGATCAGGGTCACGTGCAGCGGCGTGAGGATGGTGAACAACAACACTTCCGGCACCGTCAGCACCCGGAAGCTCAAATACAAACAAACGTAAGTCACGCCGAACTGCAGGGCGCCGATCAGCAACATCCCACGCATGAACGCCGGCTCGACCTGACGCCAGCGCGTCAGCGGAATGAACACCAGCCCCGCCAGCAGCACCCGCACCAGCACCGCGAAGTAACTGTCGACATGCCCGGCCAGGTATTCGCCGATCAAACTGAAGGAAAACGCCTGGATCAGCGTGACAAAAAGTAGATAGCCCATGCTCGCCTCATTTCGAATGGCGGCGACGATAGCGGGTTTTGCCCGTCATCGCGAACAGTCAGCAACACACAAAAACCTGTGGGAGCGGGCTTGCCCGCGAAAGCGGTGTGTCAGTCGAATTCAATGCGGCCTGACACACCGCCATCGCGGGCAAGCCCGCTCCCACAGGTTTATGTTGTGCTCAGCAAATCCCAGGCAAAAAAAAGCCCGATCTCGCTAATGCGTTCAATCGGGCTAGAGCACTCAGGAGCAACAAGTGCAAAGGGAGGTTCGATGCGCGTACAGGCTTGAAGGGTTGCGCCAGGTCACTAGAGCATCCAGCGATTATCTGGCGATTAACGGGTCAGGCGACCTGGGAAAGCTTGGCGTTGGCTTGGTTCAGGCCTTTCTCCTGGAAGCCGCCGCCCAGGTTCATGCCTTCGGCGTGAATGAACGTTACGTCGTGGATGCCGATGAAGGCCATGACCTGGCGCAGGTACGGTTCCTGGTGATCCGAGGCGGCTCCGGCATGGATACCACCGCGAGCGGTCAGCACATAAGCGCGTTTGCCGCTGAGCAAACCTTGCGGGCCGGTTTCGGTGTACTTGAAAGTCACGCCGGCACGCAGCACGTGGTCGAGCCAGGCTTTAAGGGTGCTCGGAATGGTGAAGTTGTACATCGGCGCAGCCATCACCAGCACGTCGGCGGCCAGCAGTTCATCGGTCAGCAGGTTGGAGCGTTCCAGCGAGGCTTGCTCGATGTCATTGCGTTGTTCGGCAGGTTTCATCCAGCCGCCCAGCAAGTTGATGTCCAGATGCGGCACCGGGGTGGTGGCCAGGTCACGGACAGTGATCTGGTCGGCTGGGTGTGCGGCTTTCCATTGGCTGATGAAGGTCTGGGTCAGCTGGCGGGAAACCGAGTCTTGCTGACGGGCGCTGCTTTCGATGATCAGAACACGGGACATGGGATGTAGCCTCCATCTGAGAATGCTGTAGGTCGATGGAGTGAAGGTTAAACAGAGTCATATCGATGAAAAAGCGCAAATAACTGCTATAAAGCATCGATAAATTCGTTTATAAGCGGAGCATGCCCCAGCCGGCTTGCTCCGCTCGATGTCATTTCGGGGTGCAGGTCAGGTTGATACGCATCTTGATGATGGTCCGGTTGAACTTGGCGGTAGCATTTTTGTGTTTTCCGGCGGCCACTTCGATGTTGCGGGTCCGGGGCGCTTCCGGGCCATTGTTGAAAACTACCTTACAGATCGCATCGGTGGTGCCGTAGTTGTTCACTTGAATGGAGGCGATATCGGCATCTGTATCAAAGGCGTTGTAGTCGATGCTCAAGCCGTTCAATTGCTTTTGAACGTCGATCGGATAAGCAAATGCAGTCAGCGGCAACATCGCCAACACCGCACAACCCGCCATCACACAACAAAGTTTTTTCATTCAGCAGCCTCCAATAGGGACTGCCAGCTTAGGACAAGAGGAGCTCAACATGAAAGCGCCCCGCGTGACCCTTGATCAATGGCGAACATTGCAGGCCGTGGTCGATCACGGCGGTTTCGCCCAGGCCGCCGAAGCGTTGCACCGCTCGCAATCGTCGGTCAGCTACACCGTAGCGCGCATGCAGGACCAACTCGGTGTGCCATTGCTGCGCATCGACGGCCGTAAAGCGGTGCTCACCGAAGCCGGCGGCGTACTGTTGCGCCGTTCCCGGCAATTGGTGAAACAGGCCAGCCAACTGGAAGACCTGGCCCATCACATGGAGCAAGGCTGGGAAGCGGAAGTGCGGCTGGTGGTCGATGCCGCCTACCCCAGCGCCCGCCTCGTTCGCGCACTGACCGCGTTCATGCCGCAAAGCCGTGGCTGCCGGGTGCGTCTGCGCGAAGAAGTGTTGTCGGGTGTCGAGGAAGTGTTGCTTGAAGGCGTGGCCGATCTGGCCATCACCGGTTTCAGCATTCCCGGTTATCTGGGCGCAGAATTGAGCGACGTCGAATTTATCGCAGTCGCCCACCCCGAGCATCCCTTGCATCGTCTGAACCGCGAACTGAACTTCCAGGACCTGGAAAGCCAGATGCAAGTGGTGATCCGCGACTCCGGCCGTCAACAACCGCGAGACGTCGGCTGGCTCGGCGCCGAACAGCGCTGGACCGTTGGCAGCCTGGCCACCGCCGCGACTTTCGTCAGCAGCGGCCTGGGCTTCGCTTGGCTGCCCCGGCACATGATCGAGCGCGAACTGAAGGAAGGGACGCTCAAAGTGCTACCGTTGGACCAGGGTGGCAGTCGCAACCCGAGCTTCTATCTGTATTCAAACAAGGACAAACCCTTGGGCCCGGCCACGCAGATTCTCATCGAACTGCTGCGCACCTTCGATACCGCGCCGCTGGATGCGCCCTTCGCCGCCCCTGAACAAGCCTGACACGGAGTGTACCCATGGCCTATTTCGAACATGAAGGTTGCAACCTGCACTATGAGGAATATGGCCAAGGCACGCCGTTGCTGCTGGTTCACGGGTTGGGTTCCAGCACCCTGGACTGGGAAATGCAGATCCCGGCGCTCTCGGCCCATCATCGGGTGATTGTCCCGGATGTGCGCGGCCACGGGCGCTCCGACAAACCCCGCGAGCGTTACAGCATCGCCGGGTTCAGCGCCGACCTGATTGCGTTGATGGAACACTTGAATCTTGGCCCTGCACATCTTGTCGGGCTTTCGATGGGTGGCATGATCGCTTTTCAACTGGCGGTGGACCAGCCGCAACTGCTCAAGAGCCTGTGCATCGTCAACAGCGCGCCCGAGGTCAAACGGCGCAGCCGCAACGATTGCTGGCAGTGGTTCAAGCGCTGGAGTCTGATGCGCGCGCTGAGCATGGGCACCATCGGCAAGGCCCTGGGTGCCAAGCTGTTTCCCAAACCCGAGCAAGCTTCGCTACGACAAAAAATAGCGGCGCGCTGGGCAAAAAACGACAAACATGCTTATCTCGCCAGCTTCGATGCGATCGTTGGCTGGGGGGTTCAGGAACGACTTTCCAAGGTCTCCTGTCCAACCCTCATCGTCAGCGCCGACCGTGACTACACCCCGGTCGCGCTGAAAGAAACCTATGTAAAACTGCTGCCCGATGCGCGGCTGGTGGTGATCGCCGACTCGCGTCACGCCACCCCGCTGGATCAACCCGAACGCTTCAACCAAACGCTGCTCGAGTTTCTCACCGCAGTCGACACCACCACTCAGGATCACTGACCCATGCTGAAAAAAATCGCCCTCGTCGCCGGCTCCGTTCTGTTTGCCGCCAACCTGATGGCCGCCACACCCGCCAAGGCGCCGCACGTGCTGCTGGAAACCACCAACGGCCAGATCGAAATCGAACTGGACCCGGTTAAAGCGCCGATCAGTACCAAGAACTTCCTTGAGTACGTCGACAGCGGCTTCTACAACAACACGATTTTTCACCGTGTGATTCCTGGGTTCATGGTCCAGGGCGGTGGTTTCACTCAACAGATGCAGCAAAAAGAAACCAAGGCGCCGATCAAGAACGAATCCAAAAACGGACTGCATAACGTGCGTGGCACGCTGTCCATGGCTCGTACTTCCGTCCCGGATTCGGCCACCAGCCAGTTCTTCATCAACGTCAAAGACAACGACTTCCTGGACCAGGGCGACGGCTATGCCGTGTTCGGTAAAGTTGTTAAAGGGATGGACGTCGTCGATGTCATCGTCAACTCCCAGACCACCACCAAAAGCGGCATGAAAGACGTGCCGGCCGACCCTGTCTTCATCAAGTCGGCCAAGCGCATCGACTGAGAGTAAGCTGGACAGGGAGTTTTGAGCGGTCGCCGGTTCCTCCGGCGCCGCTCATATCGTTTAAAGGAGAGCCCGTGCGCGGGCGAAGAATTGATGCTTTATCGCCGTTTTGAAAAACTGATCGACATTTTCCGCGATGCACCGACGGCGGCTCCGCCGGATCGGGTTCTCCCCTTCTATACCTATTACCTGAAGCAGGTCTGGCCGAGTTTCGCCGCCCTGCTGATCGTCGGCCTGTTCGGCGCGCTGATCGAAGTGGCGCTGTTCAGCTATCTGAGCCGCATCATCGACCTCGCCCAAGGCACGCCCAACGTCAATTTTTTCAAGGAACACGGCATCGAACTGGCCTGGATGGCGGTGGTTGCGCTGGTCCTGCGCCCGATATTCGTCGGCTTGCATGACTTGCTGGTGCACCAGACCTTGAGCCCCAGCCTGACCAGCCTGATCCGCTGGCAAAACCACAGTTATGTGCTCAAACAGAGCCTCAATTTCTTCCAGAACGACTTCGCCGGGCGCATCGCCCAACGCATCATGCAGACCGGCAACTCGTTGCGAGATTCCGCTGTGCAAGCGGTGGACGCGCTATGGCACGTGCTGATCTACGCGATCAGTTCACTCGTGCTGTTCGCCGAAGCCGACTGGCGCCTGATGATCCCGCTGCTGACCTGGATCGCCGCCTTCATCGGCGCCCTCTACTACTTCGTGCCACGGGTCAAGGAACGCTCGGTGGTGTCGTCCGATGCGCGCTCCAAACTCATGGGACGGATCGTCGATGGCTACACCAACATCACCACCCTGAAGCTGTTCGCCCACACCAACTTCGAGCAGCAATACGCCCGCGAAGCGATCAAGGAGCAAACCGAAAAAGCCCAACTGGCCGGCCGTGTGGTAACCAGCATGGACGTTGCCATCACCAGCATGAACGGCCTGCTGATCGTCAGCACCACCGGTCTCGCGCTGTGGCTGTGGACGCAATCGCTGATCACGGTGGGCGCCATCGCCCTCGCCACAGGCCTGGTGATCCGCATCGTCAACATGTCTGGCTGGATCATGTGGGTGGTCACTGGCATTTTCGAAAACATCGGCATGGTTCAGGACGGTTTGCAGACCATTTCCCAGCCAGTCAGCATCACCGACCGTGAGCAGGCCAAGCCTTTGAACGTGGCGCGTGGCGAGGTGCGTTTCGATCACGTCGATTTTCACTATGGCAAGAAAAGCGGGATCATCGGCGACCTCAACCTGACCATCAAACCCGGCGAGAAAATCGGCCTGATCGGCCCGTCCGGTGCCGGCAAATCGACGCTGGTCAATCTGCTGTTGCGCCTCTATGACGTGCAGGGCGGGCGGATTCTCATCGACGGCCAGAACATCGCCGAAGTCGGCCAGGAAAGCCTGCGTGAACGCATCGGCATGATCACCCAGGACACCTCGCTGCTGCACCGTTCGATCCGCGACAATTTGCTGTACGGCAAACCCGACGCCACCGATGCCGAACTCTGGGAAGCGGTACACAAGGCCCGTGCCGACGAATTCATCCCCTTACTGTCGGACTCTGAAGGCCGCACCGGTTTCGATGCTCACGTCGGTGAACGCGGAGTGAAACTCTCCGGTGGCCAGCGTCAGCGGATTGCCATCGCCCGGGTGCTGCTCAAGGACGCGCCGATCCTGATCATGGACGAAGCCACCTCGGCACTGGACTCGGAAGTCGAAGCGGCGATTCAGGAAAGTCTCGAAACCCTGATGCAGGGCAAAACCGTGATCGCCATCGCCCACCGCCTCTCGACCATCGCGCGGATGGACCGCTTGGTGGTGCTGGAAAACGGCAAGATCGCCGAAACCGGCAGCCACGCCGAACTGCTGGCCCATGGCGGCTTGTATGCGCGGTTGTGGCAGCACCAGACCGGGGGGTTTGTCGGGATCGATTGAGGCGTGCGATCAACACCACCCCTGTGGGAGCGAGCTTGCTCGCGATGACGGTGTGTCAGTCAACATCCAAGTCGACTGTGAGTCCGCTATCGCGAGCAAGCTCGCTCCCACAGGGGTTTGCGGCGTCCTGACAGATTGGTCAGAACTCCAACACCATCTCATGCCACGCCATCCCGCCATGGTCGGACGCCGAAGGCTTGATGTAGGCAAAACCAAACCCGGCATAGAGCGCAATGTGCCGCTCCTTGCACATCAGATGGATGCTGGCCTTGTTCAGTGCGCGCATGCGCTGGATGAACTCATCCAGCAAGCGTTTCGCCAGACCCTGCCCTTGGTAGTCCGGATGCACCACCACTGACATGATCACTACGTGCGGGCCGGCCGGGTCGTGGCCGATCAGCTCCTTGAACGCCTCGTCCGACATCTCCACCTCAAACGCCGCACCGGAATTGATGAAACCGGCTACAACGCCATTCACTTCAACAACGATGAAGCCCTCGGGCCAGGTGGCGATGCGGGTGGCGATTTTCTCGCGGGTGGCGGCTTCATCGCCTTCGTAGGCAACGGTTTCGATGGCATAGCAGCGGTCCAGATCAGCGGGGCTGACGTGGCGGATGACGGTGTTCATGGCAGCTCGGAATCGGCGTGGGAAAGGTTGGGGATCATAAATCAGCATCAACACGACATCGAGAGGCGAATCACCGATCCGCCTCTCGATCCAGGCCATTACGCCTTGAGCGGCAGCCAGATTTCCAGCACGCCGGTATTGAGCTTCGGGTTGAAATCGTCGCTGTAGCGTTCGAACTCCGGCGCGTCCGCAGCTTCATGACCGGACTTCGGCAACCAGGTTTTCCAGATGTATTGAAAGGTCTGGGGCAAGGTATCCAGAGAGCCCTTATGTTCGAAGACTGCATACTTCTGAGGCTGAACTTCGATCCAGCGGTACTTCTCGGGCAGGTCGTCGAGTTTGCTGATTTCGACACCGGCTATGTACTCGAAACCACCCTTGCCATCCGGATTGCAGCAGATGCCGTAGGTTACTTCGCTTTTCTGACCGGGAATTTTGCCAATCTCGGGAATGAATTTCTCCCATAGGTCGGGGATCGCTTTGGTCGTATCCGCTGTAAATCGTCCACCAAGCCCCGCTATGAGCATGAAGTGCCCGTTTTCGAAGCGTGGCTCGGCCGTTTCGACGCCTGTTTGCTCATCCATGACTCAACTCCTGGTACAAAAGGTGGGTTCGGCTGGGAGTATAGAAGCCAAACCCGATTCGCCCAATTACAGTGCGTGCAACTGTTCGATGGCGCCTGGACCGATGAACTCGTTATAACCAGATAGGATCACGTAGACCGCGAAATAGCAGAAGATCGCTGCCGATGCCATGTAGGAATAACGCAGCAATTTGTCACCGAGCAGTTTGCCGCCGTGGCTCGCAGCGAAGCACAGACCGACACACCAGAGCACTCCGGCGCACAGGAAACCGCCGAGAAACAGCGCCGAGCTGAGCGCGCCACCGCCACCGGAACGGGCAATCAGCGTGCCGCCCACCGCGGCGAACCAGAGAATGGCACTGGGCGATGACATGGCGAGAAAAATCCCGCGAAAAAACTCGCGCCGGTGCGAGTTATGCCCCACCTCCGGGGTTTGCGCCAACAGCGCTTCATGGTGGATCGCCGAATAAATCATCTTCGCCGCGAAATACACCAGCAACGCCGACCCGCCAATCCACAACACCCAGCGCACGGTATCGTACTGCAGCAATACGGTCATGCCGGCCAAGGCCAGCACGGCGTAAATCAGGTCGCCGACACACGTCCCCAGCCCCAGGGCAAAGCCTTGAAAATAGCCGCGCTGCATCGCCAGCGTGATCATCGCGATATTGGCCACGCCGATGTCCAGGCACAGCGAAAGGCTCAACAAGAAGCCACTGGTAAATTCCATCGACCATATCCTTGGGAAAAATTTATTGATGCGCAGGCTAGACAGTTTGCCACGACTGCCCTTACATTCCGCCACAGGCCACCGCAGTGGCCAGCGTCGCTCGGACGGTTCCGGGCGCTTACGTTATCCGAGGCAACAATGGCCGAACAAGGTTCGCCGCGCCGCTTTGCGCGCATAGATCGACTCCCCCCTTACGTTTTCAACATCACTGCCGAGCTGAAGATGGCCGCCCGTCGTCGTGGCGAAGACATCATCGACTTGAGCATGGGCAACCCCGACGGCGCCACGCCGCCGCACATCGTCGAAAAACTCGTCACCGTCGCCCAGCGTGAAGACACCCATGGCTATTCCACGTCCAAAGGGATTCCGCGCCTGCGCCGGGCGATCTCCAACTGGTACAAGGATCGCTACGAAGTTGATATCGACCCTGAAACCGAAGCCATCGTCACCATCGGTTCCAAGGAAGGTCTGGCGCATTTGATGCTGGCCACCCTCGACCAGGGCGACACTGTGCTGGTGCCGAACCCGAGCTACCCGATTCATATCTACGGTGCCGTGATTGCCGGCGCCCAAGTGCGGTCGGTGCCACTGATCCCTGGCGTGGATTTCTTCGCCGAGCTGGAACGGGCGATTCGCGGCTCGATCCCGAAACCGAAGATGATGATCCTCGGTTTCCCGTCCAACCCTACCGCTCAGTGCGTGGAGCTGGATTTCTTCGAGCGGGTGATCGCCCTCGCCAAACAGTACGACGTTTTGGTGGTGCACGACCTGGCCTACGCCGACATCGTCTACGACGGCTGGAAAGCCCCGTCGATCATGCAAGTGCCCGGCGCCAAGGACATTGCGGTGGAGTTTTTCACCCTGTCCAAGAGCTACAACATGGCCGGCTGGCGCATCGGTTTCATGGTCGGCAACCCAGAGCTGGTCAACGCCCTGGCGCGGATCAAGAGCTACCACGACTACGGCACGTTCACCCCGCTGCAAGTCGCGGCCATCGCAGCGCTGGAAGGCGATCAGCAATGCGTCAAAGACATTGCCGATCAGTATCGGCAGCGGCGCAACGTACTGGTCAAAGGCCTGCATGAACTGGGCTGGATGGTCGAAAACCCGAAAGCATCGATGTATGTCTGGGCCAAGATTCCCGAGGCTTACGCACACATGGGCTCGCTGGAGTTCGCCAAGAAACTGCTGGCCGAGGCCAAGGTCTGTGTCTCACCGGGTGTGGGATTTGGCGAGTATGGGGATGATCATGTGCGCTTCGCGCTGATCGAAAACCAGGACCGGATTCGTCAGGCCGTACGCGGCATTCGCGGGATGTTCCGGGCGGATGGGCTGGTACCGAAAACTAACGGCTAACACGTAACCTGTGGGAGCGGGCTTGCCCGCGATGACTGCATCACATTCAACATTAATGTGACTGACCAGCCGCCATCGCGGGCAAGCCCGCTCCCACATTGGTTTTATGTTCAGCCTTGAAATCGATCACCCACAAAAAAACCGCATCACTGCGGTTTTTTTGTGTCTGTCGAATCGCTTAAACGAACAACGACAACAGCAGGATGAAGCCCAGGCCCACCACGGACAGGATGGTTTCCATCGCGGTCCAGGTCTTGAAGGTTTCCGCTACGGTCATGTTGAAGTACTGCTTCACCAGCCAGAAACCTGCGTCGTTAACGTGGGACAGGATCAACGAACCGGCACCGGTGGCCAGCACCAGCAGCTCACGGTTCACGCCCGGAATCATCCCCACCACCGGCACCACGATGCCTGCGCCAGTAATGGTTGCCACGGTTGCCGAACCGGTCGCGATGCGAATCACCGCCGCCACCAGCCAGGCCAGCAGAATCGGCGAGATCTGTGCCGCCACCGCCATGTGACCGATCACATCACCTACACCGCTGGTTACCAACATCTGCTTGAAGCCGCCACCGGCACCGATGATCAGAATGATCGCGGCGGTCGGTGCAAGGCTTGCATCCAGCCATTTCATCATTTGGCTGGAACCGATGCCCTGCTTGTAGCCGAAGGTATACAGCGACAGCAGCAATGCCAGCAGCAGCGCCGAGATCGGGTGACCGATCAGGTCCATGAAGGCGCGGAAGAAGTTGCCGTCCGGCAGCGCCACATCGGCAAAGGTCTTGAGCAGCATCAGGAACACGGGCGACAGCACGGTGACCAAGGTAATGCCGAAGCTCGGCAGATCGCCTGCATCCTCATCGCGCACCAGTTGATCCACCAGTTCCTGATTCGGATGACCAGGAATGTGCTTGGCAATGAACGTGCCGTAGATCGGACCGGCGATAATAGCGGTCGGCAACGCAACGATCAGACCGTAAAGAATGGTTTTACCGATATCGGCACCGAACACACCGATGGCCAGCAGCGGACCCGGGTGCGGCGGCACCAGGCCGTGTACCGCGGACAGACCAGCCAGCAGCGGGATACCGATCTTGATGATCGACACACCAGTGCGACGGGCCACGATGAACACCAGCGGAATCAGCAGCACGAAGCCGATTTCGAAGAACAGCGGAATGCCGACCAGGAACGCGGCGAACATCATTGCCCACTGCACCTTGTCCTTGCCGAAGGCGCGGATCAACGTCTGCGCAATCTGATCCGCACCGCCTGATTCGGCCATCATTTTGCCGAGCATGGTGCCCAGCGCCAGGATGATGCCGACAAAACCAAGAACGCCACCGAAGCCGTCCTGGAACGCCTTGATGATGGTGCCGATCGGCATGCCGGACGTCAGCCCGAGGAAGGCGGCTGCGATGATCAGTGCGAGGAATGGGTGCAACTTGAACTTGGTGATCAGGACGATAAGCCCGATCACCGTGACCACTGCATCTAGCAGCAGAAACGTCTCGTGGGACATGCCAAACATTAGGGGTGTCTCCTGTTTGTTGTTGTTATTAAAGCGGTTAATCAGAAGCCGTCAGGACAGCGCTATCTTTTGGAGTAAAACTCAACTGGCGAGTTTCAAGCCATGATCGAGCCACCAGACATGAGCCTGCTTTGCCAACTCATCGACGCTATGGCTGGACGCATCCAGAGCCAGGGTCAGGGGCTCACCAACGGGCGATTCAAGTGTGGCGAACTGGCTGTCGATCAGGGTCGACGGCATGAAGTGGCCCGGCCGATGAGACACACGATCGGCGGCGACTTCAGGGGTCAGCTCAAGGAAAACGAAGCCCAGGCCCGGCAAGGCACTGCGCAAGCGTTCGCGGTAACTGTGTTTGAGGGCCGAGCAGGTCAGCACTGGGCGTTCGCCCTTGGCATCGATGCGGCGCAGTTCATCGCACAGGCTGTCGAGCCAGCCGGCACGGTCTTCGTCATTCAGGGGGATACCCGCGCTCATCTTTTCGATATTGGCGGCAGGGTGAAAAGTGTCGCCTTCAATGGCGGTCGCGCCGCTAAGATGGCACAGGGACTGGCTGACGCAGGTCTTGCCGCAACCGGCAACGCCCATGATGACCAGGGCGGTGATGGGATGATTCATGTAACACCTCAGCGCGCAGACAGCGCTACCTTTGCTACGTAAGACTCAAGTGCAAAAGCAGAAGTTGCCGACGCCTTCTTGTCATTTTTGTGGGTTGCAGCATGTTCGTTCTCGATGCCAAAAAGCGAGGATCAGGCAAACCTCGTTCACGCATTTGCAGCTGCATCGAGACAGCGCTACCTTAGTGCCTTGAATTTTGTTTGGCAAGCCGTCCGATGATTACCCCTAAAAACGATAAAAATACTCGCACCACTGGCCGTCCTACCCTCAACGAAGTCGCGCGCCTGGCCGGTGTCAGCCCGATTACCGCGTCCCGCGCCCTGCGCGGCGTCAGCACGGTGGCCACCGAACTGGTGGAAAAAGTCCAGAAGGCCGCCCTCGACCTGAACTACGTGGTCAACCCCGCCGCCCGCGCATTAGCCTCGGCCCAGAGCCATTCCGTGGTGGTTTTGGTGCCGTCGCTGTCTAACCTGCTGTTCATCGACACGCTGGAAGCCATTCATCAGGTTTTGCGACCAAAGGGCTTCGAAGTGCTGATCGGCAACTTCCATTACTCGCGTGATGAAGAAGAAAACCTGCTGCGCAATTACATGGCTTATCAGCCTCGCGGTTTGTTGCTGACCGGTTTCGACCGCACCGAAAGTTCGCGACGAATGATCGAGGCCAGCAACATTCCCTGTGTCTACATGATGGAACTGGACAGCGCGGCCGGGCTCAATTGTGTCGGCTTTTCGCAAGTCGCTGCCGGCGAAACCGCTGCCGAGCATTTGCTGTCACGCGGTCGCAAACGCCTGGCCTACATCGGCGCGCAACTGGATCAACGCACGCTGCTGCGCGGCGAAGGTTTCCGTCGCGCGCTGCAAAAGGCCGGCTTGTATGATCCGGACCTGGAAGTGCTGACACCGCGAGCCTCGTCGGTGGGTCTGGGCGGCGAATTGTTCCTGCAACTGCTCGTAGCCCATCCAGACGTCGATGCGATTTTCTTCGGCAACGACGATCTGGCCCAGGGTGCGTTGCTCGAAGCGTTGCGCAATGGAATCAAGATCCCCGAGCGCGTGGCGATCCTCGGCTTCAACGACTTGCCGGCGTCTGAGCACATGGTCCCTCGCCTGAGCAGCATCAGCACCCCACGAGAAGCCATTGGCCGTCGCTCCGCGGAGCTGATGCTGACCTTGCTGGCCGGCAATTCAGTGACCAAACCGGTGCAGGATATGGGCTTTGAATTGAAGGTGCGCGAGAGCACCTGAAGCGCGACCATTCCCACGCTCCGCGTGCTAGATTCCGATACCTGGAACAGCAAACGGAGAAGCTCAATGGGACATACGCTGAAGATTTTGGGTCGGGCCTCGTCAATCAACGTCAGAAAAGTCCTGTGGACTTGCGACGAACTGGGCGTTTCATACGAACGTGAAGACTGGGGCAGCGGTTTCGCATCGACCCAGAGCCCGGAATTTCTCCAGCGCAACCCCAACGCACAGGTGCCGGTGCTCATCGACGACGCCGGCGTGCTGTGGGAGTCCAATACCATTTGCCGGTACCTGGCCGGCAAACACCAAAACACTGACCTGTTGCCCATCGAACCGGCGGCGCGCGCTCGCGTGGAGCAGTGGATGGACTGGCAAGCCACCGAACTCAACCCGTCGTGGGGCTACGCATTTTTTGCGCTGGTCCGGCAACTGCCGAACTTCCAGGACTCACAGCGGATTGCTGATGGCGTTCGCGGCTGGAACGCAAAAATGGGCATCCTCGAACAGCAACTCGCGACAACCGATGCGTATGTTGCGGGACCACACTTCACACTGGCCGATATTCTCATCGGGCTGTCAGTCAACCGCTGGCGGATGACACCGATGGAGCGCCCGGACTACCCCGCCGTCGACGCCTATTGCCAACGACTGGCGCTACGACCGGGGTTCATGGAACACGCCTGCAACGGCGTACCATGATTTCCCCCGAATGACTTACTGGCCCAGTTCAGGCGCGAAATCTGTGGGAGCGGCGGTGCGGCGATCCGACTTGCCCGCGATAGCGAAATGTCAGTCGACGAATGTGTTGAATGTGACGCCGCCATCGCGGGCAAGCCCGCTCCCACATGGATTGCGCTCTGCGAGCATGCCCAACAACGCCCGCACCGCCGCCGAAGGCTCTTTGTTGGGCGCGACCACCAACGCAAACTCCCGATCGATACGCGGCGTCACAGGCACTACGCGCAAGCCTTGGCGATGGGTCGGCAAGGTCATTTCCGGCACCAGGGTCACGCCGATGTTTTCCCGCACCAGGGTAAATGCACTGCTCCACTCTCGCACCTCGGCCCGCACATCCAGCAGTTGCAGCCCGGCATCGGCGGCCAGGCTGCGGGCATTGGTCGAACAACCGCCCGTGGCCAGCACGAAGGGTTGCTCCGCCAGTTCCGCCAGTGAGACGCCCTCTTCATTCGAGCGGCGCGCCAAGGGGTGGCCACCGGGCAGAACCGCCACCCAGGCATCGCGTCCCAAACGGCCGGCATTGCGCGCGGGCGCCGGGTTCAACACCACACCGACATCCACCAGCCCGTCACTGAGCAACGTTTCCACTTCATCGTCGCTGACTTCCAGCGCCACCACTTGAATGCCGGGGTAAAGCCGATTGAACTGGCGCAGCAGCGGCGGCAGAAAGGTCGCCAGCACCAATGGGAAACTGGCCAGGCGAATCGTCCCGCGCTGGAGATCTTTAGTGGCGTCGACGGTGCTGCGAATGTTCTCGAGAGCACCGAGCATGGTTCGCGCCTGTTCGATCACAGGCAAGCCGATGGCGGTCGGCAAGGTCTGACGGTTTTCCCGGCTGAACAGCTGAACGCCCAGGGTTTCTTCGATCAGTGCCAGCGCCTGACTGGCACCGGACTGGGTCATTCCGACCCGCTCGGCGGCCCGGGTAATGTTGCCGGTATCGGCCACCGCCACCACCATTCGCCAGTGCATCAAATTCATCATGGCAGTAGCTTTCCTAATGGCAGTGTTCTGAAAGATTAATTTTACCGAGCGTGCCGCGCACTATGACACTGGCGCAAATCCGCAACCAGAGCCCTGCCCATGAAGTTGTATTACGCCCCGCAAGCCTGCTCATTGGCGCCGCACATTGTGCTGCGCGAGCTGGATTTGCCGTTCGAGTTGGTCCGCGTCGACAACAGCGCCAAGCAAACCGTCACCGGCGAGGACTTTCTTGCCATCAACCCCAAAGGCTACGTCGCTGCATTGCAGATGGAAAATGGTGATGTGCTGACCGAAGGCCCGGCAATCTTGCAGTACCTGGCGGATCTACGGCCCGAGGCGAACCTGGCACCGGCGAACGGGACGTTCGAGCGGGTGCGTTTGCAGGAATGGCTGAATTTCGTTTCGACAGAGATTCATGGCGGGCTGGGTTGGCTGTTCAATTCGCAGTTTCCGGATGAGGTGAAAGCGCTCATCAAAGAGAAGCTGTTCAAGCGTTTTGTCGTGTTGAGTCAGACGTTGGAGGGGCAGGATTATTTGATGGCTGGCGGATTCAGTATTGCTGATGCGTATCTGTTTACCGTGTTGCGCTGGACGCAGGTGTTTGGCATCGATTTGAATCGGTGGCCGGCGTTGGCGCGGTTTCAGGCCAGGGTTGATTCGCGGCCTGCCGTGAAGGCGGCGTTGGCTGCGGAATTGGTGTAAGGCGTTAGATCGCTTCGCGGGCAAGCCCGCTCCCACAGTGGATCTGCTGTGAACACAGTATTTGTGAACACCGACAATCAAAATGTGGGAGCGGGCTTGCTCGCGAAAGCGGTAGTTCAGGCACTAAAAAACACAGGACAGAAACTACAAACTCCCACTCACCTTCGTGGCCACCTCCCCCGGCACCCAACTCTTCCACACCTGCGGCTGATCGCGCAAAAACGCTTCGGCGACCTGACGCGGTGGCTGGCGTTTTTCGCTCATCTGCCCGAGGGTTTGGTTCAGCAGATCGATCGGCAAATCGACCTTTTCGAAGAACGCCACCAGGTCCGGGTACTGCGCCTTGAACGGTGCCGACACACCGATAGCCAGGCTGGCCGGCATCGAACGCGTGCCCTTGGGGTTCGGGTTGTTGGCATCTGCCAAAGTCTTCCAGGCTTGCGCGTCGAATGGCGGCTCTTCGAGTTTCACCAGTTTGAAACGACCCAGCAGTGGCGTCGGCGACCAGTAGTAAAAAAGCACCGGTTTGCCACGGCGGATCGATGAAGCAACCTCGGCATCCAGCGCCGCGCCGGAACCGGTGCGGAAGTTGACGTAACTGGCAGTCAGGTCATAAGCATTGAGTTTCTGGCTGTTGACGATCTCCGACGTCCAGCCAGTCGGGCTGTTGAGGAAGCGTCCGCGGCTTGGGTCCTCCGGGTCGCGGAACACGTCCTTGTAGCGTGCCAGGTCGGCGACGGATTTCAGCTCCGGCGCCAAAGGTTGAATGCCGCGCTCCGGGTCGCCCTTGATCACATATTCCGGCACCCACCAACCTTCGGTGGCGCCTTTGACCGTGTCGCCCAAACCAAACACTTTGCCCTCCGAAGCCGCCTTGACCCAGGCCGGACTGCGCCCCGCCCACTCTTCGCCGATCACCTGAATATCGTTCTTCGCCAAGGCTGCTTCAAGGCTGACGGTGCTGCCCGGCAAGGTGTCGGTCGGGTAGCCGTAACCTTTCTCGACGATCAACCGCAGGATTTCGGTGATCAGGCTGCCACTTTCCCAGGTGATGTCACCGAAGTGGATGGGCGTGGTTTTTTCTGCGGCTGGAACGTGGCCAGCCACAAGGCTCAGGGCCAGCAGCGAACTGCCGAGCAGGGTTTTGATCGATCTCATGCGGACCTCTGGTTCAGTGGGAATCGGCTCAGGGGTAATCGGTTCAAGGGTTCGTTGGCGCTGTGCTGGGCGCACAGTGCCTGGGAGCGGGTCATGTAGACGCTGACCGAGCGCTGGGAAATGCCCAATTCGGCGGCGATTTGTGGGTAGGTCAGGCCGTCGACTCTCGACAGCAGGAAGGTTGCCCTGACCTTGCCCGGCAAGCGGCCGAGGGTTTGATCAAGGCGTGTCAGGGCCTGGGAAAACTGCGCCAGATCTTCAGGCGATGGCCCGCCGAGTGGGTCAATCGCCGGTAGCTGATCGAAGTGCTGGCGTTCCAGATCGCGACGGCGCCACAGCTGATAAATCAACCGATGGGCAATGGTGGTGAGCAAGGCGCGAGGTTCGCGAATTGGCGTCAGGCCTGGCGATTCGAGCAACTGCACGAAGGTCTCGGCAGCAATATCTTCGACGCTGGGATTGGCTCCCAGGTATCGGCGCAGCCGTGCGCATAGCCAGCTGTAGTGAGCGCGGAACAATCCGCCCACGTCGTTGCGATGGGAAAAGTCGGCGCCGGACATAGAGGCTCCATGGGTTAGGGGTCGCTGAATATCCGGTGATCCGGTGGCGCGATCCTAGCAAGGAGACTTATTCATTAATAATACTTAAAACGAATTTTTATATTCCATAAATGAATTTAAATAAGCGGCGCCTGATACATCGCTATCGCCGGCAAGCCACGCTCCCACAAATCCACCGAAATCCTGTGGGAGCGTGGCTTGCCCGCGATTGATGGAACTGTCGGCACAAGCCTCAAGCCTCATCGCAAACGCCCGTACCCCAGCGCTTCGGCCTCCTGCTGATAATCGAGAATGACCTGATAGTCGCTTTCGGTGGCCGGCAGCACTTCTTGCAGACCGAGGATTTCCGCGACATCGGGCAACTCACGCAATGACATGTTCATCACCCGTCGAAGCTGTCCAGCCTGCTCATCGCTGGTGCCAGCCACCGCGATGTACGGCAACGTCGGGCTGAACGCCGTGCGCGCCAACACGCGCAGGCCTTCGACCTCTGCCTGCGCATATTGAGCGAGATAAGCGAAAGTCACGCTGTCGATGGCGGCCAGGTCCGCCCGGTCATCACGCAGCCAACGCAGGCTTTCGCGGTGGCTGCCACTGATGGCGACAGTGGCAAAAAATTCTCCGTCGCGCTGCAACGGTGCCAATCGGTGACGTAACAGGTTCATGCCACTGTTGGAGTCTTCACCGTTGATCACACCACGACTGCCCCGGAAGGCCGACAAGGTCCATCGAGGATCGTCGGCGCGAGTCAATAACAGGCTGCAATGGTTACCGCCGTTGCTGTCCGGAAGTTCGTAACGAGGACGACCGATAACCCGGACGCGACCGCGCAAGGCAGTCATCAATGGATAGCCGCAGGTCTGGGTCAGCAGCAGGTGCGGGGACAGCCAAAGGTCCATCAGCGATAGCCCTTCGGCATCGAGACGAGTGCTGCCGAGCCGTTCGACGATCTGCGCCAGCCAACGCTCGTTGGCCTGGCGGATCGGCTCGGGAGCGACGTACATCAGTAATTCAGCGAGGTGTTGAGTCATCAAAATCTTCCAGACAACAAGTAACCCTGTGGGAGCGGGCTTGCCCGCGATAGCGTTGGCCCAGTCAACAGGTGTGTTGGATGTGACATAGCAATCGCGGGCAAGCCCGCTTCCACAGGGTTCAATGGTGTCCACGCATCAACTAAACGGATGCCGCGGACTGTCAATTGCCTTGATCCCATGCTGTCGCATCAACTGAGCATAACCCTGCACCACAAACCCGCCACTGCGCGCCAGCCATTGCTCGCGACGCGCGCGATAGGCCCGTGGCAGGTCGTACCAGGGCAGGCCCGGCAAGTCGTGGTGCACCAGGTGAAAATTGAGGTTCAGAAACAGCCAGCGCCACGGCCAGGCTGCTTCGTTAAGCACGGTGCGTTGCTCGGGTACGGCGTGAGGACGGTGTTCATAGTAGGAGCGAATCATTGCAATCGACAGCGCCGGCACGCTGATCAGCAACAGGTAATGCCAGACCGGCAACACGCTGTAGCGCGCGATGAACGTCAGCATCAGCAGCGTCAGCGCACCGTGGGTCAACCACATCAACCAGGCCTGGCGCTCACCCGCTTTTAGCCGTTGCAACTCTTCCCGGGCCAGTGCCAGCAAGGCCAGTGGCGCACCGAGGGCAAAGCGCCCGAGCACGGTTTTGTTCAGCCAGTGCAGGCCTTGTTCGAACAGCGAACTACGCTGCCACTGTTCAGCGCTCAGGTAACGGCTTTCCGGATCGCGACCGGGGACGGTCAGGTCTTCGTCGCGGTGATGCAGCAAGTGACTGTCGCGGTACAGGGTGTAGGGATACCAGACCGCGAACGGCGCATAACCGAGGACTTTGTTCAGCGTTTGCCAACGGGTGGGATGGCCGTGCAGCAATTCGTGCTGCACCGACAACCACAACACCAGCAGTGGAATCAGCAACAGCGTGCTCCACCAAAGCCCCAATCGGTCGCTGCCCAGGACAATGCTGAACCAGCCGACATACACGCCGACCAACAGCAGCCAGGTCGGCCATTCGGTGCGAGCGGTCAAGCGTTGGCGCAGGGTTTCGATTTCTTCACGGTGGGCAGCATCAAAATAATGGGGCATGGCTTTGCTCAGATCGGGAACCAGTCCCTCTCTGTGCAATGGCGCAGGGATTTCTTGCAGATTATCTGGTTATTTCGATAGGCCTGAAAAACAAGGAGCCCGAGGACTCGGGCTCCGTTGACGCGGGATCAGTGGCCGAACACGCCCACCTTCTTGGCCTTCTTGTCCGCACGTTTTTCATCGGCGGTTTTCGCCGGTTTCTTCTTTGCCGCTTTCTTTGAATCCATGCCTTTGGCCATGATACATACTCCACTCATACGGGACGTGAGATCAGGTATACACCTATCGCGGCGCCCGCGTTCTTTTATAATCACCCGCTTTGCGCACCGACAGTCCAGGCCCATGCCCAACACCCAATACACCTTGCTCGACGAGCCGTTATGGCCGTTGATGAACAAGTTTTACCGCGCCCACCAATCGTCGATGAAAGCAGTCCGCGACGCTCGGCTGTGGGTCGCAAAACGCGATGAGATCATTGCGGCGTTATGTTTGCGGCCAGTGGCCGGCGGGCATTGGCTGACCGGGTTGTTCGTCGACCCGCGCTGTCGCGAGCAAGGAATTGCCGCGGCGTTGATCGACCACGCCGTCAAGCATCTCGAAGAGCCGGTCTGGTTGTTCTGTCATCCGGATTTACGTGGCTTTTATGAGCGCCGCGGTTTTACGTTCGACCCGCCCCTGCCCTACGCCATGGCTGAACGGTTGAGCCGTTATGCGCGTAGCAAGCCGATGATTGCGATGGGGCTGGAACAACCGCGCGCCCTCTGAAACGACACAATACCTGTGGGAGCGGGCTTGCCCGCGATGCAATCTGCCTGACAACATTGATACCGGATGTGCCGGCCCCTTCGCGGGCAAGCCCGCTCCCACAGTGTTTTGTGTTGGATTGGAAGGACGATCTCAGTCATCCGCCGCAGGATCCAGGTCCGGGAACATCACCTCGGTAAACCCGAACTTGCTGAAATCACTGATGCGCGAAGGGTATAGTCGGCCGATCAGGTGATCGCATTCATGCTGCACCACCCGCGCATGAAATCCCGAGGCAACGCGCACGATCGGCTCGCCCTTGGGATCGAAGCCTTCATAACGAATCTGCTGATAACGATCCACCGCCCCGCGCAGGCCCGGCACCGACAGGCAGCCTTCGAAACCCTCTTCGAGGACTGGGCTCAATGGCGTGATCAGCGGATTGATCAGAATTGTCTGCGGCACCGCTTCGGCGTCGGGATAGCGTTCGCTGTGTTCGAAACCAAAGATCACCAGTTGCAGGTCGACACCGATCTGCGGCGCGGCCAGGCCGACTCCGCCGACGCTTTCCATGGTCTGGAACATGTCGTCGATCAATTGCCACAACTCGGGACTGTCAAACATTTCTGCCGGTACCGGTGGGGCAATACGCAGCAGGCGTTCATCGCCCATTTTCAGAATTTCACGGATCATTTTATCGCTTCGTCAGTGGTCGGCTTGATTGAGTGGTCCCGTCCCAGCCCCGAAACGTGGTGTTTGGGTTCTTCGGGCACGTTTTCGCCGTGTTTCTTGTTTTCGGATGACATGTGCTCGATCACCGCGTTCATTTCCGCGCCGAGCAACAGCACCGCGGCGGAAATATAGAAGTACAGCAGCAACACGATGATCGCGCCGATACTGCCATACATGGCGTTGTAGTTGGCGAAGGTTTTAACGTAGAGACCGAAGCCCAACGAGGCAATGATCCAGACCACCACGGACAACACCGCACCCGGGGTAATAAAGCGAAACTCTTGTTTGACGTCGGGCATGACGTAGTAAATCAGCGCCACCGCCATCATCAGCAGAATCACCACCACCGGCCAGCGAACGATGGTCCAGACAGTCACGATGAAATCTTCAAGGCCGACTTGCGCGGCGATCCAGCCCATCACCTGCGGCCCGAGTACCATCAGCGCGGCGGCGATCAGCAACATGCCGGCGATGCCGATGGTGTAGAAAATCGACAGCGGAAAACGCTTCCACATCGGGCGGCGTTCGACCACGTCATACGCGGCGTTCATCGCGCTCATCATCAGCCGCACACCGGCGGACGCGGTCCACAAAGCGATCACGATACCCACCGACAACAACCCCCCCTTTGATTGCTGCAGCTGGTCGATCACCGGGTTCACCTGCTCCAGCGCCTGGGGTGGCAAAACCAGTTCTGATTGCAGGCGCAGCCAGGAGAAGAAGTCCGGCAAATGCAAGAAGCCGATCAGGGCGATCAGGAACAGGATGAAAGGGAACAGCGAGAACAGCATCTGATAGGCCAGTGCCGAGGCATAGGTCGACATCTCGTCGTCAACGAACTCGGTGACCGTTCGCATCATCACCCGATGCAGGGGTAAACCTTTCATGGTCGGAAAAAACATTAGCGTCTCCTTTCGCCGCAAAAAGGTTGAAGTCATGGCGACTCAGAGGCCGTTTTTCTACAACAAAGTAGCCTACTTGGCGACTTTGAAACAATTTCCTTGTTCAAGTTCAAGCTGACACAGAAACGGCCATCCGCGGATGGCCGTTTCTATTACTCGTCAAAGCCCGGGTTACGCCTTGTCGATACCTTTTTTAAGAGCATCCTTGGCTTTGCCGATCGCTTGCTGGGTTTCTCCTTTCCTCTCCTGCGCCACGCCTTCGGAGCGCAGTTTTTCGTTGCCGGTGGCCTTGCCGACGCCTTGCTTGACGTTGCCGGCCGCTTCGTTTGCCATGCCTTTAACTTTATCGCCTGTGCTGCTCATGGTATTTCTCCTGTGAACATTTCAACGGGAAAAGTGGTTACACAAGGGTTGACCGAGGGCCTTTGCGCGGAGTTTCATTTATTTATTAACCGGACATTTCGCAGGTTAGGCTTTATGTTTGCAGGCTTTGCCCCGAGAATGCGCAACGTATTCAGGCCATGGCGCTGAAGATCCAATCCCGTAGGAACGTTATGAAACTCGATAAAAAGCAGGCCATTGCCCGCAGAAACCAGGAACTCGGCGGTGCTGTGCTTGGCGTCAACAACTGCCATTTCACCGAATTGAACCGCAACCGCAATATCTTCTGGTTCGATATTCCGGTCGCGCGCCTGGCCGTTGGTCAGTACGAATGGATTCACTTGCTGATGCACACCCCGGATACCGACGAACTGCTGCACCTGAAAGTGCCGACGGTGTTCCTGCGCGAGAAACTCGAAGGCCTGGTGGTGCGCAACCAGGGCAAGCGTAAAGCTGCCTTGAGCCTGGAACTGAGCGCCGACAAGGACTCCTACCTGCAGGACATGCGCCCGGCGGGTACCAACGTCAATTTCGCGCAGTTCCGCCTCTAAGTTGATCGTTCCCACGCTCTGCGTGGGAACGATCAGTCAGGCAACAAAAAGCCCCGCATCTGCGGGGCTTTTGTTTGGCTAGGCGCCTACTTTCTTCGCACCCAGCTTCTTCAGCTCTTCGTCGCGCAGTTCGCGGCGCAGGATCTTGCCGACGTTGGTCGTCGGCAGCGCGTCGCGGAACTCCACGGCTTTCGGTACTTTGTAGCCGGTGACGTTGGCGCGCATGTGCTCCATCACCTGTTCCTTGGTCAGGGTCACGCCCGGTTTGGCGACGATGAAAATCTTGATCGCCTCGCCCGACTTCTCGTCCGGCACACCGATGGCCGCGCATTGCAGTACGCCCGGCAGGGTCGCCAGCACGTCTTCAAGCTCATTGGGGTACACGTTGAAACCGGAGACCAGGATCATGTCTTTCTTGCGATCGACAATACGCATGTAGCCGTCTGGCTGGATCAGCGCAATGTCACCGGTCTTCAACCAGCCTTCGCTGTCGAGTATTTCATCGGTGGCGTCCTGACGCTGCCAGTAGCCCTTCATGACTTGCGGACCTTTCACACACAGCTCACCGATAGCACCCAACGGCTGTTCAACACCGGCATCGTCGATGACTTTGCACAGGGTCGATGGCACCGGAATACCGATGGTGCCAATCTGAATGTTCTGGCTCGGGTTCACTGTGGCCACCGGGCTGGTTTCGGTCATGCCGTAACCTTCGCAGATCGGGCAACCGGTGACCGCTTTCCAGCGTTCGGCCGCGGCCAATTGCAAGGCCATGCCACCGGACAGGGTGATTTTCAGACTGGAGAAATCCAGCTTGCGGAACGCTTCGTTGTTGCACAGCGCGACGAACAGCGTGTTCAGGCCGACGAAACCGCTGAACTTCCACTTCGACAGTTCCTTGACCATCGCCGTCAGGTCGCGCGGGTTGCTGATCAGGATGTTGTGGTTGCCGATCAGCATCATCGCCATGCAATGAAAGGTGAAGGCATAGATGTGATACAGCGGCAGCGGGGTAATCAGGATCTCGCAACCTTCGTTGAGGTTGGAGCCCATCAGCGCCTTGCACTGCAGCATGTTCGCCACCAGGTTGCGGTGGGTCAGCATCGCGCCCTTGGCCACGCCGGTGGTGCCGCCGGTGTATTGCAGCACGGCAACGTCGCCGCTGGCCGGGTTGGCTTCAGCCACTGGCTGGCCATGGCCCTTGCTCAGCACGTCATTGAATTTGATGGCCTTGGGCAAGTGATACGCCGGGACCATCTTCTTCACGTACTTGATGACGCTGTTGACCAGCAGGCGTTTGAGCGGCGGCAGCAGGTCGGCCACTTCAGTGACGATCACGTGCTTGACGCCGGTTTTCGGCACGACGAGCTCGGCCAAATGCGCCATATTCGCCAGGCAGACCAGGGCTTTGGCACCGGAATCGTTGAATTGGTGTTCCATTTCCCGCGCGGTGTACAACGGGTTGGTGTTGACCACAATCAGCCCGGCGCGGATGGCACCGAAGACGGCGACCGGGTACTGCAACACGTTGGGCAATTGCACGGCGATTCGATCGCCGGGTTGCAAATCGGTATGCTGTTGCAGGTAAGCGGCAAAAGCACCGGACAATTCGTACAGTTCACCGTAGGTGATTGTCTTGCCCAGGTTGCTGAATGCCGGTTTGTCAGCGAAGCGTTGGCAGGATTGCTTCAACACTGCCTGAATATTCGGATACTCGTCTGGATTGATCTCGGCAGCAATTCCAGCTGGGTACTTATCCTTCCAAAAGTCTTCGATCATGGAAGCCCACTCCTCAGCAACGCGAATTCAAATACCGCATTTGATGCGATTATTATTGGTGTTTGATTATTGGTGAGTCTGGCTTTTAACAAGGCCGAGAAGTCACAAAGCGCGCCGAGAGTAGCAGCTTTGCCAAGGGCCGACTAGAGCCTAAATCGGGCTCTACGGTCACGTTTATGACTCTTGAATATTAAATAGTCACTTTTAGAGCAAAAATTCTATAACGCCTTGAAAGCCCCGTACTTTGGGCCTCCTCCCTCAAAAGCATCGCGGGCAAGCCCGCTCCCACAAGGTTCGCGTCGTACACATTCTTTGTGCATAACACTAAACCTGTGGGAGCGTGGCTTGCCCGCGATTCGCGCGAAGCGCGGCCATTCACAGATCAGGCGATCTCTCGCAACTCCCGCCGCAGAATCTTGCCCACCGGCGTCATCGGCAACGACTCACGCAAGACGATGTGCTTGGGCACTTTGTACGCCGTGAAGTTTTCTTTGCAGTAGGCCTTCAGCTCTTCAAGGCTGACCCCGGATTCACGGGCCACCACAAACAACTTCACCGCCTCCCCCGAACGCTCGTCCGGCACGCCGATCACTGCGCAGTTGGCGACTTTCGGGTGGGCCATCACCACGTCTTCGATCTCGTTCGGGTACACGTTGAAGCCCGAGACGATGATCATGTCTTTTTTGCGATCGACAATACGCACAAAACCGTCCGGGTCGATCACCGCAATGTCGCCCGACTTGAACCAGCCGTCGGCGTCCAGCACTTCGTCGGTGGCTTCGGGCTTCTGCCAGTAACCCTTCATAATCTGCGGGCCCTTGATGCATAGTTCGCCACGCTCGCCCAGCGGCTGCTCGACGCCTTCATCGTTGATCACTTTCAGGATCGTGCCCGGCACCGGCAGGCCGACTGTGCCGATGCGCGACTTGTCGCCGTAGGGGTTGGTGCAGGCCACCGGCGAGGTTTCGGTCAGGCCGTAACCTTCGGTGATGCGGCAACCAGTGAGCTGCTCCCAGCGCTCGGCCGTGGCCTTGACCAGCGCGGTACCGCCGGAATTGGTGAGCTTGAGGCTGGAGAAATCCAGGGTCTTGAAGTCGGGATGGTCCATCAGCGCGACGAATAGCGTGTTGAGCCCCAGCAGCGCCGAAAACCGCCAGTTTTTCAGTTCCTTGATGAAGTTACCAATATCCCGTGGATTGGTGATCAGCACGTTGTGGTTTCCGGTCACCATCATGCACATGCAGTTCGCCGTGAACGCATAGATATGGTACAGCGGCAGCGGCGCGATCATCACTTCCTGACCTTCGCGCAGCAGTGGTTGACCGTCTGCACCGAATTGCCCCAAAACCGCGCGCGCCTGCTGCATGTTCGCCACCAGATTGCCGTGGGTCAGCATCGCGCCCTTGGCCAGCCCGGTGGTGCCTCCGGTGTATTGCAGCACGGCGATGTCGTCGAGGCCGACGTTCAGCGGTTTGATGCCCAGGCCCCGGCCCAGACGCAGCGCGCTTTTGAAGGAAATCGCCTGTGGCAAGGAATAGTCCGGGACCATCTTCTTGACTTTGCTCACCAGGGTATTGACCAGCCAGCCCTTGGCGGTGGGCATCAAGTCGCCCATCTTCGCTTCGATCAGGTACTGAATGTCGGTGTCGGGCAGCACCTCCTGGACCTTCTGCCCGAACACGTTCAGGTAAACCAGCGCCCGGGCACCGGAGTCCTTGAACTGATGACGCATCTCCCGCGCGGTGTACAACGGGTTGGTATTGACCACGATCAGCCCCGCGCGCAAGGCACCGAACACGGCAATCGGATAATGCAGGACATTGGGCATCTGCACCGCAATGCGATCCCCCGGCACCAGGTCGGTGTGGGCTTGCAGGTAACCGGCGAACGCAGCGCTGTAGCGTTCCAGTTCGGCGTAGGTCAGGGTCACGCCCATGTTGCTGAATGCCGGGCGGTCAGCAAATTTCTTGCAGGAACGCTCGAACACCTCGATCACCGACTTATAGGCCCCAAGATCAATATCCAGGGGCACGCCGGCCGGGCGTTTGTCATTCCAGAAATCAGGTTGCATTATTTTTGTCCTCTTTACCTGAGCCTATCCGGGGGCCGCTTTCTGTCACTTCTGAAAAAGCGGTGCTTCCCGGACACTAGCAGCTATGGTGAATCAGGCAAATATGCGCACGGGCGTCATAGATCGCGTGAATCTTGCTGCCCTGCCGTGGCCTGATCAGACGGTAGGCGACGGATGCGCTATACAATGCAGCGGGGCTGTTTTCCACCCAGCAGTCTCATGCAGTCCAACGCAAAGGAATCGCCATGATCCACGACACTTTCTGGCTGACCGCGAGTGACCGCAGCCGCCTCTTCGTCAACCAGTGGCTGCCGGCCGCGCCGCTCAAGGCGGTGATCCTGCTGGCCCACGGCATGGCAGAACACAGCGGTCGCTACGCCCGTCTGGCGCAAGCATGCTGTGATCAGGATTACGGCGTTTATGCGCCGGACCTGCGTGGACATGGCAAAACTGCCGAAAACGGTACGCTGGGCCATTTCGCCGACGATGATGGCTGGTGCAAAGTGGTCGGCGACCTCGCCAGCCTTAACCAACATATCGGCCAACAGCATCCCGGCGTGCCAATCGTGCTGCTGGGCCACAGCATGGGCAGTTACATCGCCCAGGCTTACTTGCTGCACCACAGCGCCAGCCTGCACGGGGCGATTCTCAGCGGCTCAAACTTCCAGCCCGTGGCGCTCTATCGCGCAGCGCGACAGATTGCTCGCCTGGAACGCCTGCGCCAAGGGCCCAAGGGACGCAGTGCGCTGATCGAATGGCTGTCGTTCGGCTCGTTCAACAAGAAATTCAAACCGGCGCGCACGCCGTTCGACTGGCTGAGCCGCGACCCGGCCGAAGTCGACAAATACGCCAATGACCCGCTCTGCGGCTTTCGTTGCACCAATCAACTGTGGGTCGATTTGCTCGGCGGCTTGCAGCAAATCAGCAAAGCGTCCAATCTCGCCCAGATCGATCCGGGCCTGCCGCTACTGGTGATTGGCGGTGAATGTGATCCGGTGAGCGAAAGCAAACGTCTGAAAGATCTGACCCACGCCCTGCGCGACGCTGGCTGCCAGAGCCTGCAGCTGACTATTTACCCGCAGGCCCGGCATGAACTGTTCAACGAGAGCAACCGCGACGAAGTGACGGCCGATGTGCTGAACTGGATCGCCCAGGCGTTGAGCAACCGCCGGCCACCCAGAGCCGAATAGTTTTTTTGTGGATTTATTTAATTCGTCACAGGAATCGAGACAGATGACCCAAGTTACCAACACCCCTTACGAAGCCCTCGAAGTCGGCCAGACCGCCAGCTACAGCAAGACCGTCGAAGAACGCGACATTCAGTTGTTCGCCGCGATGTCCGGCGATCACAACCCGGTGCACCTGGACGCCGAATTCGCCGCCGCCAGCATGTTCAAGGAGCGTATCGCCCACGGCATGTTCAGCGGCGCGTTGATCAGCGCGGCGGTGGCTTGCGAGTTGCCTGGGCCGGGGACTATTTATATCGGTCAGACGATGAGCTTTCAGAAGCCAGTGAAAATTGGCGACACGCTGACGGTGCGCCTGGAAATTCTCGAGAAACTGCCGAAGTTTCGTGTGCGTATCGCCACCCGTGTATTCAACCAGCGCGATGAGTTGGTCGTGGATGGCGAGGCGGAGATTCTGGCGCCACGCAAGCAACAGACTGTGACATTGCCTACCCTGCCGGCGATCAGCATCGGCTGATTGGCAAGTCCGCTGATCGTTCCCACGCTCCGCGTCACCGGTGTCCGGGAAAACTGAAGGGGGAGCTTGCTCCCCCTTGCTGTGCGTGCCTCTGAGCCAAATCAGAGATTGCGCGATAACGCCCTGCGCACGCTCTCGCTATTCAGCGCAGGGCTTTCAGTCTCGGCAGGGGGTTGTGCCGGTGCAGGACTTTCGGTCTGGAAAGAGATTTCAGCCTGGGCCGGGCTTTCAACTTGAACAGGGCTTGGCGCCTGACCGCGACTGGCGACCTGATTGCCCAGCTTCTCAATGTAGGCGTTCAAATCGCTAATCAGCAGTTTCTTGCGCTGGGAGCCCTGATACCACGCGTAGCAAAAATAGCCCGTCGCCGCCAGGAAGCCTAGCCCGGCTGTAGCAAGACCGGCGACGCACAATCCAAGCACGATCAACACTGTCTTCCAGTTAAAGGGCGACAGCTCCAGCTCGGTATTCAGCACGTTCGCGTCACGCAGCACCCAGCGCTTGGACGCCGTGTGGTTCTGCAAAATGGTGTGCAACGGCGAACCATCCTTGTTCAAGGCACTGATCAAAGAGATTTCCTGACCGGTGCGCAAGGGAATGTCCACGCCGCGCAGCTTTACATCATGCTCGACGCCGTCCGGCGTCTTGACCCAGAACTCATGATTGATGATCGAAACAGAACTGATGCGCACAGGCGTCACATCACGGTCGTTACCGTTCACGTGAACGCCGCCCGTGGATGTCACACGGGTCTCGCTGACTTTTTCGCTACCCACCACTTCACCGCTCAAGACAGTGAAAGAGACGGTTTTATCGCCATGGGTGAAGTCGTGCATTTCGATTCCTTGATAGACCCACGTCGATCGACGTGCAGGAGAAAGATCCGTATGCGGCGGATGCTACTAATTAGCCACTAGACTGTCCAGAATTCACCACCACTAGTGATGCTTCGCAGCGCCAGATCGCCGCCGATCAAATGTCTTGATCGCGAACTGCAACGCGCGGCGGTCAGGTGCGAACAAGGCCTGGAACGTGATGGGCACGTATATCCCGTCCAGCATTAAATGCCGAACACAAAAAAACGCCAGACGAGCTGGCGTTTTCGACAGATAACGAACGCTTATGAGCGCGCGCGAGCCTGGTTACGCAGGGCTTTCACCTGATCATGGTTGCGTTGTACGCCGTGATACTGGCGTTCAACGATGTCACGAATGCTCACCAGGTTGTCCTTGTTGATTTTTTCCAGTGCGTCCTTGTAAGCCTTCAGCGCGTGGTCTTCACCGCGTTCGGCTTCGTTCAGCACCGCCTCTTCGTCCTTGCCGGTGAACATCGCCTTCACGTCGACCCAGCGACGGTGCAGATCGCCGCTGACGCTGGTGGAGGTTTCCGGATCACCGCCCAGGGAACGCACAGTGGCCTGCAGCTCGGCAGCAGCAGCCGCGCAGTCGGCGGAGCGCTGCATGAACAGGTTTTTAAGTTCTGGATGTTTGATGTCTTCAGCGCAAGTCTTGAACCCTTCCTGACCGTCTTTACTGGTTTCAATCAGGTCGTTGAGTACAGAGATCGCGTCTTTATTGATGTCGGTCATTTTTCAATTCCTTGCGGTTGATGAAAGATGCAATTAGTAGTTGCACCCTGCATGCCAGCTTTGAATTGATGCCTTTTTACTTATATTTCAATCGGTTGTCGTTTAAGTAGAAATCTGTATCCGCTTTTTTTGCATGATCTGTCATTTGGCCTGCATGCAGAATGCCTGTATTTTCCAGACTGCTTTGAATCAAGACGACTGATGATGAATCCCGAAAAGCTAGAACTGCTGATTACCCGCGAAATGCCCTTCGGCAAATACAAGGGCCGCATCATTGCTGACCTGCCCGGCCAGTACCTGAACTGGTTCGCTCGCGAAGGTTTCCCCCACGGTGAACTGGGCGGTTTACTGGCCTTGATGCAGGAAATCGACCACAACGGCTTGTCGGAGCTACTTGAACCGCTGCGCGCCAAACACGGCAAACCTGCGCCTCGCCACTGACCCGCCCTACCTCACCGAGTAGCTCATGCCCGATAACACCCGCCGTTCCCGCGATGAAGCCTTTTGGCAGACCTTTGCCGACCGTTATGCTGTCGAACCCGGCCCCCTGAACCTGGAAAACGGTTACTTCGGGCGCATGTCGCGCACCGTGGTCGAGGAGTATCAGCGCAACATCGAGCTGATCAACCGCGGCAACTCGGTGCATGTGCGTCAGCGCTTCGAACAGGGCGAAAGCGTCAAGATTCGTGCGCAATTGGCCGAGCTGATCGGTGCCCCCGCCGAAGCCGTCGCCCTCACCCGCAACGCCTCGGATGGCCTGCAATCGCTGATCCGCAACTACAACCGCCTGGAACCTGGCGATCAAGTGCTGATATGCGATCTGGAGTACGACACGGTCAAGGGCGCGATGCGTTGGCTGGCGCGCTATCGAGGCGTGGAACTGATCGAGATCGAACACCGCCACCCCGCCAGTTTCGACAGTTTGCTGACCACTTATCGCGAAGCTTTTATCCGTTATCCGCGACTGAAGCTGATGGCCCTGACCCACGTCACCCATCGCACCGGGCTGGTCATGCCGGTGCAGGCGATTGCCACTGCCGCCAGGGAACACGGCATCGATGTGATTCTCGACGGCGCCCATGCCCTCGGCCAAATCGAATTCAATCTCGACGAACTGGGCATCGCCTTTGCCGGCTATAACCTGCACAAATGGATCGGCGCGCCGCTGACCCTGGGCTTCATTTACATCGCGCCCCAGCGCTTGGTCGACATCGACCCGGACATGGGCGAGATGCATTTCCCGGTCACCGATATTCGCGCCCGCACGCCGTATAGCACCCCGAACATCCCGGCCCTGCTGACCCTGCCACTGGTGTTCGAAGAACATCACGCCATGGGCGGTTCCGTCGCCAAGGGCACGCGGCTCAATTACCTGCGCAACCGATGGGTCGATGCCGTTCGGGGGTTACCGGGAATCGAAGTCATGACCCCGAATGACCCGCGCCTGTATTGCGGCATCACCGCGATGCGCTTTACCCGGCATGCCGATCAGCAGGCGATGGTCGAGCGACTGCTCAACGACTACAACCTGTTTACCGTGGCGCGCAGCGGTGCGGCGTGTGGCCCGTGCATCCGCATTACGCCGGGGCTCACCACCACCGCAGCCGACATGGATCTGCTGGCCCGGGCGCTGACTGAATTGCGCTGAGGTCACACGGTGTATTTGTCGAAGTCTTCGGGCTTGATTTGCGATGACACCGCAAACGTGTCGACACCGATGGTCATGTGCCCGAAAAAGCCGTCTTCGTTCGAGTCTCGACCGATGGCATGGACATTCAAGGTCGAGGCGGCACCGCCCATGCCCTGATAGAACTCATCCTGCTCGTTGTTCAGCGCGCAGATGCCACGCCCACGGTACTCGCGGGCATTGAGTACCGTCCGCGAGGCCACCTCGGGAAAGTACAGCTGCCCAATCCAGGCGACATGCCGCTCTTCCAGGTAGTTGTTGCCGGCGGTGATTCGTACCGCCACATGAATATGCAGGGCGCGGCCAGCATAAAAACCCGGGTAAATGGTGGTAAATCGCACCACGCCCAAGTGATCGGTAAATTGCCCGCCGCGCAGGTAGGTATCGTCATCGGTGCGCGGGATCGAACCGATGGCATCGACGTCGACTTCCTTGTCCGGATCGACCTTGCTCCAGCCCGAATACGCCCCGCGTGCGTTGCAATGCCAGATATCGACCACCGCCCCGGTGACCGGTTGACCGGTCATCGCATCGACGATCGTCAGCCGCAGCACCAAGGGAATGCCATCCATGCCTTCGCTGATGTTTCGTCTGATCAGTTTCGGGTTTCGAAAATACGGGCCGGCGATCTGTTCGGGTGACAGTTGGCAAGCCGGTGGTGGGGATGTAATTGCAGTGTTGTCTTCCATGACGTTCTCTCTTCCATAAGATGAACGCAGGTTAGCGCTGGACGAGCAACGAGATGCGGTAACTATGTATCGCATGATTTCGATCTGTAGCAGCTGCCGAGCCTGCGAGGCTGCGTTCGGCTGCGCAGCAGTCGTAAAATCAGAGATTGCGGTACGTCAGGCAGACCGCGTCAGCTGGATTCACGACTGCTGCGCAGCCGAACGCAGGCTTCGCCAGCTGCTACAAAGAGCGTGTCGACAGTCACTGGGGTTTTCATCAGGCAAAAAAAAACGGTGCACCGACCAAGCGCACCGTAAAGCCGTAGAACACACAACGAAGTGTTTGGTAAAAATTTGGTTAATCAGTCCAGCAGGGCCAGCGCCTCGGCGGTGCACTCCTGGATGCGGGCCCAGTCGCCGTTCTTGATCCACTCAGGGTCAAGCATCCAGCTACCGCCCACGCACATCACGTTTTTCAACGCCATGTAGCTCTTGATGTTGGCCGGGCTGACGCCGCCGGTCGGGCAGAATTTTACTTCGCCGAACGGGCCGCCCAGGGCCTTGATGGCCGCGACGCCGCCGCTGACTTCCGCCGGGAACAGCTTGAAGCGGCGATAACCCAGGCTATAGCCTTCCATGATGCCGGAGGCGTTGCTGATGCCCGGCAACAGCGGGATCGGGCTGTCGACACTGGCTTCAAGCAGGTCACGGGTGATGCCCGGCGTCACGATGAATTGCGAACCGGCCGCTTCGGCAGCGGCCAGCATGCTGCGATCAAGCACGGTGCCGGCACCGGTCACCAGTTCCGGGCGCTGCTCGCGCAGGATCTGGATCGCCTTGAGGCCGAACTGCGAACGCAGGGTCACTTCCAGCGCCGTCAGGCCACCGGCCGCCAGGGCGTCGGCCAACGGCAGTACGTCCTGTTCACGAGCGATGGTGATCACCGGCAGGATCCGCGCCTTGGCGCAGAGGCTGTCGATCAGGGCAACTTTGTCCGCCATGGAAACGGTCGGGGATGTGTTTGTCATAGCGGCTGATCCTTGGTTCATGGGCACCAGTAAATCTCTAACGTAGGTTGCAGAAACGCCCGAATCGGCATGGCGGCGACATCGTCACCGGCCAGTGCGGCATTCAGGGTGGTCAGCTTGGACTGACCGGAAATCGATAGAACGGTGTGCTTCGCCGAAGCCAGCAGCGCGCGACTCATGGTCAGGCGTTGATGGGGCACGGTCGGCGCCAGCATCGGCCAGCAACGACGGGTACCGTCGACTTTCAAGGCGTCGGCCAGGTTCGGGCTGTTGGGGAACAGCGACGCGGTATGACCGTCGTCACCCATGCCCAGCACCAGCACGTCGATCGACGGCAATTCGGCGAGCAAGCGATCAGCCTGCTCGGCGGCCTGTTCCAGGTTGGCAGTGGCACTGTAGAGGCTCAGGAACTGAGCCTTGGCCGCCGGGCCTTGCAACAGGTAACGCTTGAGCAGACCGGCATTGCTGTCGGCATGTTCCACCGGCACCCAGCGCTCGTCAGCCAGGCTGACAACCACTTTCGACCAGTCCAGCGCCTGCTTGGCCAGGTGCTGGAAAAACGCCACCGGGCTACGCCCGCCAGACACCACCAGCGTCGCGGCGCCTTGTGCAGCAATCGCGTCGCTCAGTTGCTTGGCCACCGTCAATGCCAGGCCTTCGGCCAGCAGCACCAGGCTTTTGAACTCATGAGCGCTAACGCCCTGAGGCAGTTTCAATTCAGATATCGCCATACCACGACCTCCCGTCCCGCGTAATCAGTGCAATGGAGCTCATCGGCCCCCACGACCCGGCCGCGTACGGCTTGGGCGCATCACCGGATTTTTTCCACCCGGCGATCAACTGGTCACACCACTTCCACGCGGCTTCGATTTCATCTTTACGGACAAACAAGTTCTGATTGCCGCGCATCACTTCCAGCAACAAACGCTCGTAGGCGTCGGGAATCCGCGCGCTGCGATAGGTGTCGGAAAAATTCAGCTGCAACGGACCGCTACGCAGCTGCATGCCCTTGTCCAAGCCTTGTTCTTTAGTCATCACGCGCAAGGAAATGCCTTCGTCCGGTTGCAGGCGGATGATCAGTTTGTTGCTGATCTGCAAGCGCTGCTCGGGGGCGAAGATGTAGTGCGACGGTTCCTTGAAGTGGATGACGATCTGCGACAGCTTTTGCGGCATGCGCTTGCCGGTCCGCAGGTAAAACGGCACACCGGCCCAGCGCCAGTTGCGGATGTCGGCACGCAGGGCGACGAAGGTTTCGGTGTCGCTCTGGGTGTTGGAATTAGGCTCCTCCAGATACCCGGGTACCGATTTGCCTTCGCTGTGGCCGGCGATGTACTGGCCGCGCACCACTTGAGTGGTCAGGCCTTCCGGGCTGATCGGCGCCAGCGCCTTGAGGACTTTGACTTTCTCATCGCGAATGCTGTCGGCGGACAGGTCGGCCGGCGGGTCCATGGCGATCAGGCAGAGCAATTGCAGCAGGTGATTCTGGATCATGTCCCGCAGCTGGCCAGCCTTGTCGAAGTAACCCCAACGACCTTCGATCCCGACCTTCTCGGCCACGGTGATTTCCACGTGGGAGATGTAATTCTGGTTCCACTGGGTTTCGAACAGGCTGTTGGCGAAACGCAGGGCGATCAGGTTTTGTACGGTCTCTTTGCCCAGGTAATGGTCGATGCGGTAGGTGCGGTTCTCCGGGAAGAACTGCGCCACGGCGTCATTGACCTTGCGCGAGGATTCCAGGTCCGAACCGATGGGTTTTTCCAGCACCACACGGGTGTTTTCGGTCAGGCCGACCTTCGACAGGTTCTCGCAAATAGCGCCATAAACCGCCGCCGGGGTGGCGAAGTAGGCAATCACTCGCTGGGCGCTGCCAGCCTGCTCGGCCAGGGCGACGTAATCGTCAGCCTTGAGGAAGTCGACGTGCAGGTAGCTCAAACGGGCCAGGAAGCGCTCGACCACCGCTTCATCCAGCTCTTTGGCGCCCACGTAGCGGCGCAGCTCAGTGGCGATGAATGCCAGATGCTGCTGCTCGCTGCCGGGTTCACGGGCCAGCGCGATAATGCGCGTATCCTCATGAAGCAGGCCGGCACCATCGAGTTGATAGAGGGCAGGAAACAGCTTGCGCAGGGCTAGATCGCCGAGAGCGCCGAACAAGGCAAAGGTGCACGGTTCAACCGTAATCGAAGGCATGATGTTTGTTCTTTTATCAAGTTAAGCTACAAATACCTTTTTTCAAGGCATCACTCAAGGGAAAATGTAGTAATAACCACAACATTTTCGCAAAATACAGATTCCGAGTGGTGGTCGGTCGGAGCCATCAGTAGGATAGGCCACCGTTATGGGTCGTATCAAAGGCCCAATTTGCATTAGCCGAACGCTTATTTGCGCTGCTGACCTAAGGAACATGTAATGGACCGCGTGCGAAATTTACTGGAACAGATCCAGAATCGCCTTGAAGACCTGAACAAGGCAGAACGCAAAGTCGCCGAAGTGATCCTGCTCAACCCAGAGCAGGCCACCCGGTTCAGCATCGCCGCCCTCGCCCAAGCCTCTAAGGTCAGCGAGCCGACGGTCAACCGTTTCTGCCGTTCGTTCGGTGTCAGCGGCTACCCGGAACTGAAACTGCAGCTGGCCCAGAGCCTGGCCAGTGGCGCGGCGTATGTCAGCCGGGCGGTTGAAGCCGATGACAATCCGGAAGCGTATACGAAAAAGATTTTCGGCAGCGCCATCGCCTCTTTGGACAGTGCGTTGCAGGCGCTTGACCCGAACCTGATCAGCCGCGCCGTCGACCTGTTGATCCAGGCCCGGCAGATCCACTTCTTCGGCCTCGGCGCCTCAGCCCCGGTGGCGCTGGATGCGCAACACAAGTTCTTCCGCTTCAACCTGGCGGTGACCGCCCATGCCGACGTGCTGATGCAACGCATGATTGCTTCGGTGGCCCATACCGGTGAGTTGTTCGTGATCATTTCCTACACCGGCCGCACCCGCGAACTGGTGGAAGTGGCGCGCATCGCCCGGGAAAACGGCGCTTCAGTGCTGGGTTTGACGGCCGAGGGGTCGCCACTGGCCAAGGCCAGTACCTTGAGCCTGAACATTCCGCTGCCGGAAGACACCGACATCTACATGCCGATGACGTCGCGGATCATTCAGTTGACCGTGCTCGATGTGCTCGCCACCGGCATGACCCTGCGCCGGGGCGTGGATTTCCAGCCGCATTTGCGCAAGATCAAGGAAAGCCTGAATGCCAGTCGGTATCCGATTGGGGATGAATTCAACTAACCCAGGATCTTCATTGCCTGTTCGGGCCTCATCGCGGGCAAGCCCGCTCCCACAGAAATCTACGGCGCACACAAATCTGTGTTCACTGAATATCCCTGTGGGAGCGGGCTTGCCCGCGATGAGGCCCGGCGCAACACCGCAGATGTTGAGCTAAACCCCAACCCTCGCCTGCAAACTCAAATGCGCCCGCTCCCCCGGTGCCAGGCACAGGCTGTCGGTCCCGCCGCTGGCTGCCTCCACACACACGAACTCTAAAACCTCATTCCAGCTCACCCCCAGCAACGGCCGCGAGCCGGGATGCCAGACCACCGTGTCCGCATGGTCACCGGTATCGATGCACAGCTGCCGCTGCCAGGCGTGGTCCATGAGCTGCAATTCGCCGTCATGCTGGAACACTCGCTGACAACCCCCGTCGACCCTCAACTCGCCTTCCTGCTGGCAAACCTGGCGGCTCAACTGGTCGTAACCTTGCGCGCCGTCGAGCCCAGACAGCGCTACCTCGCCCACGTCACCAATACGCCAATAGGCGTGCAACGCCTGGCTCAACTGGCACGGCATGTCGTCCTGATGCTCGGTGCTCAGGTGCAAATCCATGCGTTCGCCCAGGTGCGCATGCAAGTCCACTTGCCAGTCGCACAGCTGTAACTGCCAGTGCAGGCGCACGCCATCGTCATCACTGCTGCTGTCGAGCAGTTTCCAGTCGAGCAAACGCGCCCAGCCATGGGACGGCCAGGCGTTTTCGCTCGGATGACGGCCGTACCACGGCCAGCACACCGGCACACCGCCGCGAATCGCACCGACATGTGGCCACTTCGCCGCGCACCACAGCCAGGGTTTCTGACCCTTTGGCTGGAAGTGCAGCAACTGCGCGCCCTGCCGACTGAACACCGCCTGACACAGCGGATGATCGATCACCAGCACATCGCGCATCTGATAGCGCTCCCACGCGAACACCGGACGTTCGCGCAAGGATTTGAAGAAGCGTTGTAGCGGATGCTCAAGCATGTGCCACGGTCCTGAAAATCATTGGTGTACTCATCAATACTTTGGCAACAGCGCTTTCATTGGTCAGAGAGCTTACCTGTGGCGAGGGGGCTCGCCCCCGTTCGACTGCGAAGCAGTCGTAAAAGGTGACCATGCGGTTCTTAAGACAACTGTATTGGGGGAGCGCTGCGCACTCCAACGGGGGCAAGCCCCCTCGCCACAAGCAAGCTCCCTCGCCACAATGCATTCGTCAGCAGCCTGGCGGATCAGCCCCAAAAAAAAGCGGACAGCCATGGCCGTCCGCAAAAATGCGCACATAGAGAGGAGCTTATCGCAACAGCGTTAGAACACCGACTGAATTTTCAGACCAGCCACCAGAGCGTTGTCGACTTCATCCACACCGCCCGGATGAGTGATGTATTGCAGGTTAGGACGTACGGTCAGCCAGTTGGTAACGTGGAAGCCGTAGTTGATCTCGTAGTTGTACTCGGTGGAACGCAACGGCGAGAACAGCGGATCGTTGTAGTCGGTGACACCATTGGCGGCGTTGACCAATTCGGCGTTTTTCTTCACGTCATCGTTGACATGGATACGGGCAAAACCGATCCCGACGTCATCTTTTGGACGTGCGTCGAATGGGCCCTTGTACACAAACATCAGCGACTGGTAGTTATCGACGATGTTGGTGTCCTTGTCGTGGAAGGTGGCGTTGGCCGCGATGTTCAGACCGCGTGAAGCATCACCGTTGTGGGTGGTGAGTTGTTGCTGCGCCACAAACCAGTAGCCATGCTTGCTGTCGTGGCTGCGATAGGAGTTGCCTGTGGTCGCTGCGTCATTGTCGTTGTCGTCTTTACGGACGTCATCGGCATCGGCCGTGCTCTTGTAGTAACCCACACGGTATTCGCCCGGCAGGTTGTTGACCTTCGGTGACCAGACCAGTTCGACTGGCAAGACGGTGCCCTTGGTACCACTGCCGCTGAGCTTGAAGCCGTTACCGTGCTCCAGTTGCGACGGGTTCTGGTTGTACGCGCCGATCTGCGCATAGAACTCAGGCGTGATGTTGTACTTCACGCGAACCGCCGCCTGCATGACCGGCCAGTTGTACCAGATGTTGGTAGCCCAGTTACCCGCTTGGGAACCGCAGAACGCCAGGTTCTGGAACTCGCAAGGGAAGGTGTTGAAATCTTCGCCTTCGCCGAAGTAACCGGCCTTGACGTCCAGTTTACCGTCGAGGAACTGGTGCTTGATCCACAATTGGGTCAGACGGACCATATGGCCACGGCCGTAGACTTCCTGGGAGGAACTCAAGGTGCCGGCACGCGGGTCGCCGACACGGTCATTGGAGATGTTCTGACCGTTACGGTTGGTGAGTTGAATCTTGGCCTGGGTGTTATCCCAGCCCCACAGTTTTTCCAGGTCCAGCGCCACGCCCAAGCCAAACTGGTCGGCGTAACGCGCCGTCTTGTCGTCGTTGTAGCCGCCATGCAGGTTGGCGCCCACTTCACCGACATAGTCGGCCTTGATGTCGATACCTTGTTCGATCAGCTTGGTACGCTCGCCGCCCCAATCACCGGTCATCCACTGCGAGTCGGCACTGAACGCGTCAGCCGCGTGTACGCTACCGGCCATAGTCATCATCGCAAGAGCTGACAATTGGCAGATAAGCTGAGCGTTGTTCTTCTTCTTCATCCCTACATCCTCGTCTTTATTGTTATTAACTGTTTTTATCTAACGCGGTTTACAACGGTTGTGACGGATGGCATGCACCCGCCACAAATCCCCCAATGGGAACGGGCTTGTGTGGGAGCTGGCTTGCCTGCGATGGCATCAACTCGGTTCAACGTTGAACCGAGTTGCCTGCATCGCGGGCAAGCCCGGCTCCCACATAGTCCCGTTCCCACATTTGATCTTCAGCGGCCTTTGAATTGGGCTACGTTGGCGCTGTGAGCTTCAGCTTTCGGCAGGCCGGCCACCCCCAGGCGTTCACCGGTCTTGGCATCGAACAACAGCACTTTCGATGGATCGAATTGCAGGGTCAGGGTCTCGCCTACGGCCGGCGCGACGTCCGGTGCCAGGCGGCAGCAGACTTTGGTGTCGTTGAGATTGACGAACACCAGGGTGTCGGGACCGGTCGGTTCGGTGACCTGCACTTCGGCACGAATGGTCGGCAAACCATTCGGCTCGCCGTTCGCCAGAACGATCTGCTCCGGGCGCATGCCGAGGATCACTTCACGGTCTTCGAGCCCGGCGTCCTGCATGCCCAGCGGCAATTCGCAGCGCGCCTGACCGCTGTCGAGCAGCGCTACCAACCGACCTTCCTTACGCTGCAAACGCAGGGGGATGAAGTTCATCGGCGGCGAACCGATGAAGCTCGCCACGAACAGGTTGGCCGGGTTGTTGTAGATGTCTTTCGGCGTGCCGAATTGCTGAATGATCCCGTCTTTCATCACCGCCACTTTGTCGCCCAGGGTCATGGCTTCAATCTGGTCGTGGGTCACGTAGACCGTGGTGGTTTTCAGGCGCTGGTGCATCAGTTTCATTTCGGTGCGCATCTCGACCCGCAGCTTGGCGTCGAGGTTGGACAGCGGTTCATCGAACAGGTAAATCTTCGGCCGCCGCGCCAGCGCCCGGCCCATGGCCACGCGCTGTTGTTGACCGCCGGAAAGCTGGCCCGGTTTGCGGCTCAGCAGGTGTTCGATTTGCAGCAGCTTGGCCACGCGAGCGACTTCTTCGTCGATTTCGGCGGTGGGCATTTTGCGAATCTTCAGGCCGAACGCGATGTTGTCGCGCACGCTCATGGTCGGGTACAGCGCGTAGGACTGGAACACCATGGCGATGTCGCGATCTTTCGGGCTCATGCCGCTGATGTCGGCGTCGTCCACCAGAATCGCCCCGCCGCTGATGTTTTCCAGACCGGCGATGCAGTTCATCAAGGTGGATTTACCGCAGCCCGATGGGCCGACCAGGATCAGGAACTCACCGTCATCGATCTTCAGTTCGATGTTTTTCAGGGTGTCCGGCAGACCGGCGCCGTAGGTTTTGTTGACGTTACGTAATTCGAGAGTTGCCATGTTCTACCCCTTGACCGCGCCGGACGTCAGCCCACGCAGGAAATACTTGCCAGCGAATATGTAGACCAGCAGTGTCGGCAGCCCGGCGATCATCGCGGCGGCCATATCAACGTTGTATTCCTTGGCCCCGGTGCTGGTGTTGACCAGGTTGTTCAGGGCCACGGTAATCGGCTGGGCATCGCCACTGGCGAAGACCACACCGAACAGGAAGTCATTCCAGATTTGCGTGAACTGCCAGATCAGGCAGACCATCACGATCGGGATCGACATCGGCAGCAGGATCTTCCAGAAAATCGTGAAGAAGCCCGCGCCATCCAGTCGCGCCGCCTTGACCAGCGCATCCGGAATGCTCACGTAGTAGTTGCGGAAGAACAGCGTGGTGAACGCCAGGCCGTAGACCACGTGCACCAGCACCAGGCCCGTGGTGGTGTTGGCCAGGCCGATCTTGCCGAGGGTGAACGAGGCTGGCAGCAGCACGGTCTGGAACGGCAGGAAGCAGCCGAACAACAACAGGCCGAAGAACAGTTGCGAACCACGGAAGCGCCACATCGACAGCACATAGCCGTTCATGGCACCGATGAACGTAGAGATCAGCACTGCCGGGACGGTGATTTTCACCGAGTTCCAGAAGTAGCTGCCGACACTGTCCCAGGCCTTGATCCAGCCGATGCCATCAATCACTTGCGGCCAGCTCAACAGGTTGCCGGTGCGGATGTCTTCCGGCGATTTGAAGCTGGTCAGCAGCATCACCACCAGCGGGACCAAATAGATCGCCGCGGCTAGCAACAAGGTTGCGTAAATTGCGATGCGGCTGAAGCTGATCGCCGGTTTTCCGAGTTGATTACTCATGGCGTTTGCCTCGCAATTCGGAGTACAGGTACGGCACCAGAATCGCCAGGATCGCGCCGAGCATCATCATGGCGCTCGCCGAACCAATGCCCATCTGGCCACGGCTGAAAGTGAAGGAGTACATGAACATCGCCGGCAGGTCGGACGAGTAGCCCGGGCCACCCGCGGTCATTGCTGCCACCAGGTCGAAGCTCTTGATCGCGATGTGCGCCAGGATCATGAAAGCGCTGAAGAACACCGGGCGCAGGCTCGGCAATACGATCTTCAGGTAGATGGTCGGCAGGCTCGCCCCGTCGACTTGCGCCGCACGGATGATCGATTGATCGACACCACGCAGGCCGGCCAGGAACATCGCCATCACAAACCCGGAGGCTTGCCACACGGCGGCGATCACCAGGCAATACACCACGCGATCCTGATCCACCAGCCAGTCGAGACGGAAGCCTTCCCAGCCCCAGTCACGCAGCATCTTGTCCAGACCCAAGCCTGGGTTGAGCAGCCATTTCCACGCGGTACCGGTGACGATCATCGAGAGCGCCATCGGGTACAGGTAAACGGTGCGGATGAAGCCTTCCTTACGAATGCGCTGATCCAGCAGCACGGCGAGAAACACGCCCAGCACCAGGCTGATGCCGATGAACATGCCGCCGAACACCGCGAGGTTTTTGCTCGCGACCCACCAGCGATCGTTGTCCATCAGGCGAATGTATTGCTGCAGGCCGACCCACTTGTAGCTCGGCATGAAGCTGGAATTGGTGAAGGACAGTACGAATGTCCAGATGATGTAACCGTAAAAACCAACCAGGACGATCAGCATGCTTGGCGCCAAAACCAGCTTGGGGAGCCAGCGCTGCAGTGCGTCGAACGGTGAGGCTTTGCTGAAAACCGCCACAGAGCTCATCGGGATAATCCAGGTGAAGAGAAATGAATCGACACAGTGATCTCTGGTGGAGCAGGACCCTGTGGGAGCTGGCTTGCCTGCGATGGCATCAACACGGTTCGAAGTTAAACCGAGTCGCCTGCATCGCGGGCAAGCCCGCTCCCACACAATCCCATTCCACCCAGGATCAGGTTGTGTCAGGAGTTACTGGGCAGCTTTGACGGCCGACGCCAGTTGCGCGCTGGCCTTGGCCGGGTCAGCGTTCTTGTCGTTCATGAAGTTGGTCACCACATCGAAGATCGCGCCCTGCACGGCCAGGGAAGTGGCCATGTTGTGCGCCATGCTCGGTTGCAGGCCGCCAGTCTTCTCGTCAGCCAGGAAATCCTTGGCGGACGCTTGAGCGCAAGAATCGAAGCCCAGCGCGCTCATGTCGTTAAGCATGTCGGTACGCACCGGGATCGAGCCTTTGTTGATGCTGAAGACTTTCTGGAAGTCTTTGCCCAGAGCGACCTTGGCCAGGTCTTGTTGGGCGGCGATGTCGCCTTTGCGATCAGCTTTGAGCTTGAATACAGCCATCGAGTCGATGTTGTAGGTGAAGGCTTTTTCGGTGCCCGGGAACGGCACGCACTGGTAGTCCTTGCCCGCGACTTTCTTCGCGGCGGTCCATTCGCTCTTGGCCCAGTCGCCCATCATCTGCATGCCGGCCTTGCCATTGATGACGTCGGCGGCCGCGATGTTCCAGTCACGACCAGCGCGGTTCGGGTCCATGTAGCCGGTGATTTTTTTCAGCTCGGTGAAGGCCTTGGCCATCTCCGGGCCCGAGAGGGTTTTCTGATCCAGGTCGACCAGGGCTTTCTTGTAACCGTCTGCGCCCATGACCGAGAGCACCACGTCTTCAAACACGGTGCTGTCCTGCCAAGGCTGGCCACCGTGGGCGAGCGCGATGAAGCCGGCGGCTTTCAGTTTGTCGCCAGCGGCATAGAATTCTTCGAGGGTGGTCGGCGCTTTTTCGATCCCGGCTTTCTTGAAGACTTCCGGGTTGATCCACAGCCAGTTGACGCGGTGGATGTTCACCGGCACGGCGACGTAATCGCCTTCGTATTTCACGGTGTCGGAGACTTTCTTGATCAGCAGGTTATCCCAGCCTTCGGACTTGGAAACGTCTTTGAGGGTGTCGGTGCTGAGCAGGCCTGTGCTGCCCCACTCCTGGATGTCCGGACCTTTGATCTGGGCAACGCCCGGCGGGTTACCGGCCACGGCGCGGCTTTTGAGTACGGTCATGGCCGTGGAACCGCCACCGCCGGCGACTGCGCCGTCTTTCCAGGTGAAGCCGTCTTTTTCGACTTGGGCCTTGAGCACATCGACGGCCGCTTTTTCACCACCAGACGTCCACCAGTGAACGACTTCCACCGAACCTTTGGCATCGGCGGCAAGGGCACTGACAGGGAATGCAGCAACGGGAAGCAGAGAAGCGAGAGAAATGACAGTAGCGAGGCGAGAAATCGCATTCATCTAGTAGTACCTTTCTTGTTGTTATGCATGCAAGTCTGGTGCTTGCGCTGCATAGGATTCTAAACAGGGGATGCCCCTTCGCAGGTAACGAAGGGACGCGCGAATGTCACCACATGGTTACACAGGAATGCTCTGGGACAATTGCGCCAGCGCAGTGGCCATGCTCGGCGCCAGCGGCAGGCGCGGGATCAAAACGGCTTGCCAAGCGTGATACAGGTCGGGTTTGCCAGCCCAGATATCGGCGCTCGGACGGTTTAGCGGATCGAGTTCGTGATGCCAGCTGCCATCGCAACGGTCGATGAAATGACTGTCACAGAATTCCCAGAACAGTCGGTACCAGTGCTCGTATTGCTCATCACCGGTGCGTTTCAGCAGCGCACTGGCGGCGGCACTGGCTTCGGCGTGCGTCCAGTGCAGGCGATGGCGAACCACCGCGCGATTGTCCCAGTCGAGGGTGTAGACAATCCCCGGCGCACCGTCGACGTCCCAGCCGTGACGGCAATTGTGGTCGAACAGTTTTTGCGCATCGGTGGCGAGCCAGCCCGGCGTGAGTATCCCGGCCTGCACCCGCGCCGCTTCAAGATGCAGCAACAGCCGCGCCCATTCAAAACCATGGCCCGGCGTGGTGCCGTAAGGGCGGAAACCATCAGCCGGGTTGTCGTGGTTGTAGTCGCGTAGCGGCTGCCAGTCGCGGTCAAAATGCTCGACCACCAGATAGTCATTGGCCGCGGCGTGATCGTGAATGACTCGCTCGACGATGCGCTGGGCGCGAATCAGCCAGCGGTTGTCCTCGGTGACATCGGCCAGGGCAAGAAAGGCTTCGGTGGCGTGCATGTTGCTGTTGGCGCCGCGATAGGCTTCCTCTTCACTCCAATCACGGTTGAAGGATTCGCGCATGGCGCCCTCCTCCTCGCACCAGAAATGCGTGTCGATGATATGGATCGCATCGTCAAGCAAGGCTTGTGCGCCAGGACGCCGAGCGACCACCGCAGAACTCGCGGCTAACGCCACGAAAGCATGCAGGTAAGCGGCTTTGCCGGTATTGCCGTCACGGTGTTCGGGCGTGGCGAACCAGCCTCCGTGTTCGGCATCACGCAGTGGCCCGCTGAGGGCTTGGATGCCGTGATCCACCAGCTCGGCAAACCCCGGCAGACCCTGGATATGGGCCATGGCGAAGCTGTGAGTCATGCGCGCGGTGTTCATGGTTTCAGCTTGCGCGTTGGCCGGCAGGCGACCCTTTTCATCGAGATTGCCAAAGCCTTCGGCAAGCTTTGAAGCCTTGGCAAATGCCAACAGGTGCAGGCCTTCGGCGAAGAGCCATTGCTGATGGGCAGGCGCGTTCAGCCAACTGCTGAAGGCGGGTTGGAAGGTGTCCATGGGAGTACCTTTTTTGTTGTTATGACTGGGGGCAGTCTAAACAACGGGCGGTGGCAGGCAGGTAACGAAGGGGGCGAGTTATGTCACCGAGTTGTGACATTCACTCAGATGTTGGGGTGAGTGATTACTTGTGGCGAGGGGGCTTGTCGGAACGCCGCATCGCCCCGTTCGGCTGCGAAGCAGTCGTGAAAACCTGCCAGCTCGCTCCTTCAGGTGAGCCGCGGTGACTGCTCGGGGAGCGCTTCGCACTCCAACGGGGGCAAGCCCCCTCGCCACAGGCTAATCAACACTACGCGGCAATTGCAACGTCACCCGCAACCCGCCTTCACGCAGGTTTTGCAGGCTGACTTCACCGCCATGGCTATGGGCAATGTTGCGCGCGATCCCCAGCCCCAGGCCATAACCCTGCTGCTGCCCGGCCAAGCGGAAGTGCGGTTCGAACACCTGCTCCAGCCGCTGCTCCGGTACGCCCGGCCCTTCATCGTCGACATGCAGGACAAACGCGCTCTCGTCGTCATCGATGTGCAGATGTGCGTTCTGCCCATATTTCAAGGCGTTGTCGATCAGGTTGCCGATGCAACGCTTGAGCGCCAACGGCTTGCCGGGATACGGCGCCAACGCCCGGCCATGTTGAGTCACACGGCCATTGCCGTTGGGCGCCAGATACGGTTCCACCAGACAGTCGAGCACATGGTTGAGGTCCACCGGCTCGATGTTTTCGTGGATGTCGGTGTCTTTCACGCATTGCAACGCGCCTTTGACCAGCAACTCCAGCTCATCCAGATCACGACCGAATTTGGCTTGCAGCTTTTCGTCTTCAAGCAATTCCACCCGCAGTCGCAGCCGGGTAATCGGCGTGCGCAAGTCATGGGAAATCGCGCTGAACAATTGGCTGCGTTCGGTCAGGTAACGGCTGATACGTTCGCGCATCGCATTGAAGGCGCGGCCCACTTCCACCACTTCACTGCCGCCGCCCTCCGCCACCGGTTCGACTTCGGCACCCAGAGACATGTCCCGCGCCGCCCGCGCCAATCGCTTGAGCGGTCGGCTCTGCCAGTGCACCAGCAGGCCGATGAACAGCAGCAAGAAACCGCTGGTGAGCACGATGAACCAGACCTGCTGCGCCGGCAGGCCTTGTTCTTCAAGACTGGTGTAGGGCTCGGGCAACAGGGAGGCGATGTACAGCCATTCCCCCGGTGCCATCTGGATTTGCGTGACCAGCACCGGCGGATTCACCGGCTCCAGGGTCAACGCGTAGTGCGCCCAGGAACGCGGCAACTCATCGAGCTTCAAGCCGCCGTTGAAAATCCGCAGGTCTTCGGGGCTGACGAAGGTCACCGAGATGTCGGTGTCCTGGCCCAGCGACTGGCGCAGCACTTCATCCACAGCTTTGAGCACCGCTTCTTTGCGCGGGGTGATTGGCAGCACTTCCATGCCCAAGGGTTTGTCGTTGAGCGTCACCACGAATCGGGTGCCGCCCATGCTGCGTAACTGATCGAGCACCAGCGGTCGAAACGCCACCGGCAATGAGCGGAAATAACTGACGCTGGCCGTCATCGAATGGGCCAGGCTGCGGGCACTGGTGACCAGGCCTTCGAGCTGCGTGGCGCGCAATTGCGAGACCCAGATCACGCTCGACAGCGTCTGGGCGAACAATACCGCCAGCAGGGTCAGCAACAACATGCGCCCGAGCAACGAGCGCGGCACCGGCACCCGCCCGGCGAGCTTGCGCAGGAACTCAGTGACCATTGCTGGCAACCACGTTGGCTGCCAGTTGGTAGCCACTGCCACGCACGGTGCGGATCAGCCTCGGTGGTTTTTCGGTGTCGCGCAGGCGCTGGCGCAAACGGCTGACCGCCATGTCGACGATGCGATCGAGCGGCATCAGGTCACGGCCACGGGTGGCGTTGCCGATGGTGTCGCGATCGAGGATTTCCTGGGGGTGATCGAGGAACAGTTTCAGCAGCGCAAAATCGGCGCCCGAGAGAATCACTTCCTCGCCGTCGATGTGGAACAGTCGATGGCTGACCATGTCCAGCCGCCAATCATCGAAGGCCAGCACTTCACTGCCGGAACGCTCCTGACCGAACTGCGCGCGGCGCAACAAGGCTTTGATGCGCGCCTGCAATTCACGGGGGCTGAAGGGTTTGCCAAGGTAGTCGTCGGCGCCCAGTTCCAAACCGATGACGCGATCGGCCTCGTCGGAGCTGGCGGTGAGCATGATGATCGGTACATGGGCCTGACGCGGGTGCTGGCGGATCCAGCGGCAAAGGCTGAAACCGTCTTCGTCCGGCAGCATCACGTCGAGAATCACCAGATCGCTCGGCGCCTCGTTCAGGGCCTGACGAAAGCCTGCACCATCAGGCGTGGTGCGGACCTGGAAACCGGCGCGGGTCAGATAGGTGTCCAGCAACTCGCGTATCTCTTGATCGTCATCGACCAACAAAATCGACTTGTTGACTGAGCTCACGGGGCGGCGTCCTTGTTGTTTGTGTTAGAGAGGATTATGCCTGATCGTTCAAGGATCTATGTTGTCTGTGAGGGCCTCATCGCGGGCAAGCCCGCTCCCACAAGGTTATGCGCACATTTTCAGAATGTAGATAATCCTGTGGGAGCGTGGCTTGCCCGCGATGAAGGCGACGCGGTTTCAAGCCTGATCCAGCGCCACACCCGCACCAACAAGGCCGGAATACGGTGCCGTCACCAGCCACACCGGAATGCCTTTGAAGTAATCGCTCATGCAACCCTTGTCGGCGAAGCACCGGGCGAAACCGCTTTCAATGAAGAAATCGGCAAACCGTGGAATCACCCCGCCAACGATGTACACACCACCCCGTGCACCGGTGGTCAGCACGTTGTTACCGGCCACGCGACCGAGCCAGCAGCAAAACTGTTCAAGCACTTCCAGGGCAATCGGATCGCCCGCCAGCCCGGCCGCCGTAATCGACTCAGGCGTGTCGAGCACAGGCGTGTGACCGTCCACCGCGCAGATCGCCCGGTAGACCCGCGGCAAACCACTGCCGCTCAACGCCGTTTCAGCGCTGACATGGCCGATCTCGTTGAAGATGTGCTGCCACAGTTGGGTTTCCCGCGGGCTGCTCAGCGGCAGATCGACGTGACCGCCCTCCCCCGGCAACGGGGCAAAACGGCCCTCGCCCAGATCGAGCAACGTGCCCACGCCCAAGCCAGTGCCCGGGCCGATCACCACCGCCGGCCGCAACGGTTCCGGCGTGCCTTCGCAGACCACCCGAAACTCGCCCGGTTGCAAGCGGGTCATGCCCAGCGCCATCGCCGAGAAGTCGTTGATCAACAGCAGTTGATCCACCTGCAAGGTCTTGCAGAAACCCTTGCGACTGAGCCGCCAGTGATTGTTGGTGAACTTGAATTCATCACCGCTCACGGGGCCTGCCACCGAGAGGCACACCGAACCGATCGAACCCGGCGCCAGACCGAGCCCGCTCAGGTAGAGCGCAATGGCCTCCTCCGGGCTGGCGTGGTCTGCCGTCGCCAGCACCTGGACTGATTCCAGCTGCTGGTTTTTCCACAACGCGAAACGTGCGTTGGTGCCACCGATGTCACCGACCAGAGCCAGTTTCAATTAAGCGTCTCCAGGGCAGAAGTAAAGGCGCTGGCGCCTTGCTCTGCGGAGCTGAAGGCCATGCGCATGAAACCAAACAGTTCGCGACCGCTGCCAATGTTGTTGCCCAACAGACCCTTGGCAGGTTCGCGCGCTGCGAATTCTTCGGCGTCCACCTTAAGCTCCAGAGTGCCTTTGACGCCATCGACGCGGATGATATCGCCCTCTTGCACTCGCGCCAAAGCGCCGCCTACATAAGCTTCGGGGCTGACGTGGATCGCCGCCGGGATTTTCCCCGAGGCGCCGGACATACGCCCGTCAGTCACCAATGCGACTTTGAAGCCGCGATCCTGCAGCACGCCGAGGAACGGCGTCATCTTGTGCAGCTCCGGCATGCCGTTGGAACGCGGGCCCTGGAAGCGCATCACCGCGACGAAATCCTTCTCGAGCAAACCGGCCTTGAACGCATCGGCCAGATCCTGCTGATCCTGGAACACCATGGCCGGTGCTTCGACGACCTGGTTTTCCAAAGCGACGGCGGATACTTTCATCACGCCACGGCCGAGGTTGCCTTCCATCACTCGCAAGCCACCCTCTGGCGAGAATGCGCGGGCGACCGGACGCAGGATGGTTTCGTCGAGGCTTTCGATCGGGCCTTCGCGCCAGACCAATTCCCCGTTTTCGAGGAACGGTTCCATGGTGTAGCGGCTCAGGCCGTGGCCGAGCACGGTGTTGACGTTTTCGTGAAGCAGGCCGGCTTCCAGCAGTTCGCGGATCAGGAACGACATGCCGCCCGCTGCCTGGAAGTGGTTGATGTCGGCTTTACCGTTCGGGTACACGTGGCTCAGGGTCGGCACCACCTCGGAGAGGTCGGCCATGTCCTGCCAGGTCAACTGGATGCCCGCGGCCATGGCGATGGCCGGCATGTGCAGCGTGTGGTTGGTCGAACCACCCGTGGCGTGCAGGGCCACGATGGAGTTGACCAGCGAGCGCTCGTCGACGATTTCGCCGATCGGCATGAAGTCGCCGTTCTGCTTGGTCAAGCGGGTGACCTGGTGCGCCGCTTCGCGGGTCAGGGCATCGCGCAACGGGGTGTTCGGGTTGACGAAAGAGGCGCCCGGCAAGTGCAGGCCCATGACTTCCATCAGCAACTGGTTGGTGTTGGCGGTGCCGTAGAAGGTGCAGGTGCCAGGGCTGTGATAGGACTTCATCTCCGATTCCAGCAGCTCTTCGCGCGTCGCCTTGCCTTCGGCGTAGCGCTGACGCACATCGGCTTTCTGCTTGTTGGAAATGCCCGAAACCATCGGCCCGCCCGGTACGAAAATCGTCGGCAGATGACCGAAACGCAACGCGCCCATCATCAGGCCCGGCACGATCTTGTCGCAGATGCCGAGCATCAGCGCGCCGTCGAACATGTTGTGGGACAGCGCCACAGCGGTGGACAGCGCGATCACTTCGCGGCTCGGCAGGCTCAGTTCCATGCCCGGCTCGCCCTGGGTCACGCCATCGCACATCGCAGGGGTGCCACCGGCGAACTGGCCGACGGAGCCGATTTCGCGCAGGGCTTTTTTGATCTGTTCAGGAAAGACTTCGTACGGCTGGTGCGCCGAGAGCATGTCGTTATATGACGAAACGATTGCGATGTTGGCGGAGTTCATCATCCGCAGGCTGTGCTTGTCGTCGCTGCCACACCCGGCTACGCCATGGGCGAAGTTGGCGCATTGCAGCTTGCCGCGCATAGGGCCGTCGCTGGCGGCGCCGCGGATCAATGCAAGGTAAGCCTCACGCGTGGTGCGGCTGCGGGCGATAAGCCGTTCGGTGACCTCAAGGACGCGGGGATGCATGTGTAGAACTCCAGGCTAACGGATGTGGCGACCTGATTGTCTATGCTGATCAAGCACCGCTGTGATTGGGATGACAGACGGTTTTCTTGATCATTCGGACCAGTTGATTCAGGTCACTCGTTGTAGATAAAACAAAATATTGCCACTAAAAAGGCTTGTTTTCTATTTTTTTGCGAATAATCTTGTAATTCCAACAACAAAACGACGGCGGCGCTGTAAATGACTCTTCGAATCGCAATCAATGGTTTTGGCCGTATCGGCCGTAATGTCCTGCGGGCACTGTATACCCAAGGTTATCGTCAGGATCTGCAGATCGTAGCGATCAACGACCTGGGCGACAGCTCGATGAATGCCCATCTGCTCAAGTACGACACTGTTCACGGCACATTCGATGCCGATGTCCAGCACGATCAGGAAAGCCTGACCGTCAACGGCGACCGTATTTCGGTCAGCGCCATTCGCAACCCGGCCGAATTGCCTTGGGCCGCGGAAAAGGTCGACGTCGTGTTCGAGTGCACCGGTCTGTTCACCGACCGTGCCAAAGCCGCCGCGCATATTACGGCCGGCGCGCGCAAAGTGATTATCTCGGCCCCGGCCAAAGGCGCCGACGCCACTGTGGTTTATGGGGTTAACCACGACATTCTGCGCCAATCGCACCAGATCATTTCCAACGCTTCGTGCACCACCAACTGCCTGGCCCCGGTGGCTCAGGTGCTGCACCGCGAGTTGGGCATCGAAAGCGGTCTGATGACCACTATCCATGCCTATACCAACGACCAGAACCTCACCGACGTCTACCACACCGACCCGTACCGCGCCCGTTCCGCCACCCAGAACATGATCCCGAGCAAGACCGGCGCCGCTGAAGCGGTAGGCCTGGTGCTGCCGGAACTGGCGGGCAAACTGACCGGCATGGCGGTGCGTGTTCCAGTGATCAACGTGTCGCTGGTGGACCTGACCGTGCAGCTCAAGCGTGAAGCATCGGCCGATGAAGTCAACGCGATGCTCAAACAAGCCAGCCTGCACTCGAAGATTCTCGGTTACAACACCCTGCCGCTGGTTTCCAGCGACTTCAACCACAACCCGCTGTCCTCGATTTTCGACGCCAACCACACCAAGTCCAGCGGCAAGCTGCTCAAAGTGCTGGCTTGGTACGACAACGAATGGGGCTTCTCCAACCGCATGCTCGATAACTGCCTGGCGCTCTGCAACGCAGAATAAACAGCTCGACACCTGCGTCGACGCGGACCTGTAGGAGCTGCCGCAGGCTGCGATCTTTTAATCTTGATCTTCTCCGGACCGCTGAAAATCAGGATCAAAAGATCGCAGCCTTCGGCAGCTCCTACGGGTATTGGCAACGCCGAAAAATGCGTTTTCGCAGGCGCATTCTCGTCTGGAGAAGCAAGCGATGATCGGTATCAGTTTTACGCAAAAAACCCTGGCAGCGCGCAAGCGTATCGCCCTGGTTGCCCACGACCACTGCAAAGTATTTTTGCTGGATTGGGCCGAGCGGCAGAAAGACAAGCTCGCGCAACATGAACTGGTCGCCACCGGCACGACGGGGTTGTTGTTACAACAACGCCTCGACCTGCCGGTGGAAAGCATGATCAGCGGTCCGCTGGGCGGCGACCAACAACTGGGCGCGCGAATCGCCGAGCAGCGGGTCGATATGCTGGTGTTCTTCTGGGATCCGTTCGAACCGCAACCCCACGACCCGGACATCAAGGCGCTGCTGCGGGTCGCGGCAGTGTGGAACATCCCGGTGGCCTGCAACGAATGCAGCGCCGATTACCTCCTCAGCAGCCCGTTGATGGATCAGGCTCACGAACACCGCATCCCGGATTACGCGACCTATCTGCTGGGTCGTGGATGAAGCGTGACCAGTTCCGGGTTTAGCAACAATCACAAATCCTTGTGGGAGCTGGCTTGCCTGCGATGGCGGTGTGTCAGCCGAATCTCTGTTGGCTGATACACCGCCATCGCAGGCAAGCCAGCTCCCACAGGGTCGGGTATTCGGCCGGCAACCGGCGTTTTCATCTAATCGAGCGGTATTTTGATCTATGCTCGGGCTCTCGTTCCGGAGGGCCTTCGATGACTGATTTACTCACGTCCATTCAAGCCGCACTCGGCTTGCCGCACACCCCAATCCCGTTCACCTCGAGCGGCGCCCTGCCCTCGGCGTTTGCCGTCACCGACCTTGCCTGCGCGAGCATTGCCGCTGCCGGTCAGGCTGTCAGTGAACTGCTGCAACAACACACCGGCCGTTTGCCTACCCTTGAAGTCGACCGGCGCCTGGCGTCGTTCTGGTTCACAACGTCGATCCGCCCCGAGGGCTGGAGCGTCCCGCCGTTATGGGACCCGGTTGCCGGTGACTATGCGACCAAGGACGGCTGGGTTCGCTTGCACACTAACGCGCCTCATCATCGTGTCGCCGCTGAAAGCGTGCTCGGCGCCTGTGCCGACCGCGCCGCAATGGCGAGCAAGGTAGCTCAATGGGCCAAAAGCGATCTGGAACAGGCCGTAGTTGATGCCGGTGGTTGCGCGGCCGAAATGCGCACTTGGAAGCAATGGCAGACCCACCCCCAAGGTCAGGCTGTGAATGCCGAACCGCTGATTCAGTTCACCGCCGACGACAGCAAAAACCCAAAACCGTGGCAGGGTTCAGTGGCTCAACCGCTGGCCGGGGTCAAGGTGCTGGACCTCACGCGCGTGCTCGCGGGCCCCATCGCCAGTCGTTTTCTCGCGGGCCTCGGCGCCGATGTTTTGCGCATCGACCCACCGACCTGGAACGAACCGGGCGTGGTGCCGGAAGTCACTTTGGGCAAACGCTGCGCACGCTTGGACCTGCACGACAAGACTGATCGCGCGGTGTTCGAAAGCCTGCTCAAGGACGCCGATATCTTGCTTCATGGCTACCGCGCCGATGCATTGGAAAGGTTGGGCTACGGCGTCGCCGTGCGTCAAAAACTGGCGCCGGGCCTGATTGATGTGTGCCTCAACGCCTACGGTTGGAGCGGCCCCTGGCAGAACCGTCGAGGGTTCGACAGTTTGGTACAGATGAGCAGCGGGATTGCCGAAGCAGGGATGCAGTGGAAGAAAGCAAACCAGCCGACACCGCTGCCGGTGCAGGCGCTTGATCACGCCACCGGGTATTTGATGGCAGCTGCGGCGATCAAGTTATTGGGACGTGGCGGGTCGGCCAGGTTGTCGTTGGCGCGGACCGCCAAGTTGCTGATTGAACATGGCGCGGGGACCGATGAGGCGTTGCGGGCTGAGGATCAAAGCGATCAAGGGATGTTGGTTGAGCAGACACCTTGGGGGCCGGCCCATCGGTTGCAGGTGCCGCTGAAAATCACCGGGACACCGTTGCAGTGGGCACTGCCGGCCGGGGAATTGGGTTCCCATCGCGCGCAGTGGTGGTGACTGTTCGGGCCCCTTCGCGAGCAAGCCCGCTCCCACAGGCGATCACATTCCTCCAAGGAAACTCGGTCACTGTGGGAGCGGGCTTGCCCGCGAAGAGGCCCGGAAAATCACTACACATCTCAGCTCAGCTCAATCCGGTCGGCTCAGCGATGTCCAAAGCACCTGCGCCGCATACCCGCGATAGGGCCGCCAAGCCTCGGCCCTCACCCACAACTCCCGAGCCGTCAACGCGCCACCTTCCAGCGCCGCCAGCGAATTGATCAACCCCACATCCCCACTCGGAAACGCATCCATTTCCCGCAACTGCCGCAAGGCAATGTACTGCGCCGTCCAGTCACCAATCCCGTGCAACGCCAGCAACCGCGCCACACCGCCTTCCCGTTCCGGTTCAAACAACAGAGGATCATCCAGCAACGCCTGAGCCACGCCGGACAAGGTCCGACCGCGACTTTTCGGCATCCCCAACGTTGCCAGATCCGCTGCCGCCAACGTGGCAGCGTCAGGAAACACATGACTCAACCCCGGCATCGGCGACTGCAATGGCTGCCCATATTGCACCACCAGTTTCCCCGCCAACTTGATCGCCGCGACCACGCTAATCTGCTGCCCCAACACCGCACGAATGGCCAACTCCAGCCCATCCCAAGCCCCGGGCACTCGCAGCCCCGGACGTGCGGCAATCAAGCGCGCCATCAACGGATCAACCGTCAGTTGTCGATGAATGGCTGGCAAATTCGCATCCAGATCAAACATCCGCCGTAGCCGCGCGACAATCTCCGGTACTGCCGCTGAATCGGGAAAATCCAGCGTCACTTCCAGCGCATCGCCCGCCCCTGGCCTGACCGAAATCACACCGTGAACACCGTTCAATGCGATGCTGCGCGAGTACACCCCATCGACCACCGTTTCCATCCCCAACACCGCCCGCGCCGACAAGAAGCCGAGCATCGCCGACCAGTCATATGGCGGTTGATACGCCAGCAGCAACCTCACAACGACAACAATCCGCTATACAACCCATAGGCCGCCAACCCCGCTCCGGCAACCACACAGCTGAAAATCCCCTTCTCGATATGGGTAAACAAAGACTCGCCCTGTTCCCGCTTGGCCTGGGCAAAAAGAATCACCCCCGGCGCATACAACAAGGCCGAGAGCAGCAGGTATTTCACCCCGCCGGCGTACAACAACCAAACCGCGTAACACAGGGCAATGCCGCCGATCAGCAAGTCTTTCGTGCGCTCGGCCGACGCATGCTCATAGGTTTCCCCTCGCCCGCTCAACAACACCGCATACGCCGCCGACCACAGATACGGCACCAGAATCATCGACGAGGCGAGGTAAATCAGGCTGGTGTAGGTACCGGCGGAAAACAGCGTGATCAGCAGAAAAATCTGGATCATCACATTGGTCAGCCACAGCGCGTTGACTGGCACATGGTTGGCGTTTTCCTTTTGCAGAAATGCCGGCATGGTTTTGTCCCTGGCCGTGGCGAAAAGGATTTCGGCGCACAGCAGCGCCCACGACAATAAGGCCCCCAGCAGCGAAACCGCCAGGCCGACGCTGATCAGCACCGCGCCCCAATGACCGACCACGTGTTCCAGCACCGCCGCCAGCGACGGGTTCTGCAACGTGGCCAATTCCGGTTGGCTCATGATCCCGAGGGATAACACGTTCACCAGCACCAGCAGGGCCAACACACCGATAAAACCGATGACCGTCGCCCGGCCCACGTCCGAACGTTTCTCCGCCCTCGCCGAATACACACTGGCGCCTTCGATGCCGATGAACACGAATACGGTGACCAGCATCATGTTGCGCACCTGGTCCATCACCCCGCCGAAATTCGGGTTGCTGCGACCCCAGATGTCGCGGGTGAAGATGTCCGCCTTGAAGGCCACGGCGGCGATGACGATGAACATGATCAGCGGCACGATCTTGGCCACGGTAGTCAGTTGATTGATGAACGCCGCTTCCTTGATTCCGCGCAGCACCAGAAAATGTACCGCCCACAGCAGCACCGACGCGCAGCCGATGGCGATCGGCGTGTTGCCTTGGCCAAACACCGGAAAAAAATAACCGAGCGTACTGAACAGCAATACGAAATAACCGACGTTGCCCAGCCAGGCGCTGATCCAGTATCCCCAAGCGGAGGAAAAACCCATGTAATCGCCAAAACCTGCCTTGGCGTAGGCATATACCCCGGAGTCCAGTTCCGGCTTGCGATTGGCCAGGGTCTGAAAGACGAAGGCCAGGGTCAGCATGCCCACGGCAGTGATCGCCCAACCAATCAATATCGCCCCGGCATCGGCACGCGCCGCCATGTTTTGCGGTAAGGAAAATATCCCGCCGCCAATCATCGATCCCACCACCAAAGCGATCAGCGCACTCAGGCGAAGCTTTTGCGTCGGTTGCGACATTCGTGCATCTCCATTTTCCTGCCGCGCTATGGCTTCGAGACCGTCACATAGTCGGTTTTTAACTAAATAGATAAAGCGTAATAACGTTTATCAATTAACGCCAACCTTTGTCTTTATTTATAACTGATCACGCTATTGCAACCATCAGGAAATAGCGGTTTTGTCGGTAGATTCTAATAAATCAATATCACTGCAAAACCCAATGACCAATACTTGCCAAAACAAAAAAACAAACTAGCGTCTAAACCTCAACTGATACGCTTTATTTCTTTCACTTTTATCCGAGACCTCTGCACAGGGCTTTCCGGGCATTAGCCTTATGCCTGCCAAAGACCCATAAGTCTTTACTTAACAATGGAATGTGACCATGCATTGATCTAAGTCAGATGATTGAACAGCGAACAAAACTAACCTGTTTTCTCTCTTCTCCTGCACTGGAGTCATGCAATGTCTGAATCCCCCGGAAAACTGAAACTCGGCGCCCTGGTTGCATTGGTTGTCGGTTCAATGATTGGTGGCGGGATCTTCTCTTTGCCCCAGAACATGGCCGCCAGTGCAGACGTCGGTGCCGTTCTTATCGGTTGGGCAATTACCGCAGTGGGCATGTTGACCCTGGCCTTCGTTTTCCAGACCCTCGCTAATCGAAAACCTGATCTGGACGGCGGTGTTTACGCCTACGCCAAGGCCGGTTTCGGCGACTACATGGGCTTCTCGTCCGCCTGGGGTTACTGGATCAGTGCCTGGCTGGGTAACGTTGGTTACTTCGTTCTGTTGTTCAGCACCCTCGGTTACTTCTTTCCGATCTTCGGCGAAGGCAACACGGTTGCTGCCGTGATCGGCGCGTCTGTGCTGCTCTGGGGCGTACATTTCCTCGTGCTGCGGGGCATCAAGGAAGCGGCGTTCATCAACCTTGTGACCACCGTCGCCAAGGTCGTACCGTTGCTGCTGTTCGTGCTGATCGCGGTGTTCGCGTTCAAACTGGACATCTTCACCGCCGACATCTGGGGCCTGAAAAACCCTGACCTGGGCAGCGTGATGAACCAGGTGCGCAAGATGATGCTGGTCACCGTCTGGGTGTTCATCGGCATCGAAGGCGCAAGCATTTTCTCGGCCCGTGCGGAAAAACGCAGCGACGTCGGTAAAGCCACCGTCATCGGTTTCATCACCGTGCTGCTGTTCCTGGTGCTGGTGAACGTGCTGTCGCTGGGCATCATGACCCAACCGGAATTGGCCAAACTGCAGAACCCGTCCATGGCCGCGGTGCTGGAACATGTGGTCGGTCATTGGGGCGCGGTGCTGATCAGCGTCGGCCTGATCATCTCGTTGCTCGGTGCGCTGCTGTCGTGGGTGTTGCTGTGTGCAGAGATCATGTTCGCTGCCGCCAAGGACCACACCATGCCGGCCTTCCTGCGCAAGGAAAACGCCAACCATGTACCGGCCAACGCCTTGTGGCTGACCAACGCCATGGTCCAGTTGTTCCTGATCGTCACGCTGTTCTCGGCCAGCACTTATCTGTCGCTGATCTACCTCGCCACCTCAATGATTCTGGTGCCGTACCTGTGGTCGGCGGCTTACGCGCTGCTGCTGGCGGTACGCGGCGAAAGTTATGAAAACGCTATAGCCGAGCGCAGGAAAGACCTGTTCATCGGCGCCGTCGCGTTGATTTACGCGGTCTGGCTGATCTATGCCGGCGGCGTCAAATACCTGCTGCTCTCCGCCCTGCTCTATGCGCCCGGCGTGATCCTGTTCGCCAAGGCCAAACTTGAAGTCAACAAACCGGTTTTCACCAACGTCGAGAAGCTGATTTTCGCCGCCGTAGTCGTGGGCGCCCTGGTGGCAGCTTACGGGCTGTATGACGGCTTCCTGACTCTGTAACACCCGACTCTCATTTGTCATCTGGAGGATCACTGTAATGACCACCGAAAAAGTTAAGTACGGCGTCCATTCCGAAGCCGGCAAACTGCGCAAAGTCATGGTTTGCTCCCCCGGCCTGGCCCACCAGCGGCTGACCCCGAACAACTGTGATGAACTGCTTTTCGACGATGTGCTGTGGGTTGCTCAAGCCAAGCGTGACCATTTCGACTTCGTCACCAAAATGCGCGAGCGCAACGTCGACGTGCTGGAAATGCACAACCTGCTGACCGATATCGTTGCGATTCCAGAAGCGCTGGACTGGATTCTGGAACGCAAGATCACCGCCAACTCGGTGGGCCTGGGGCTGGTCAACGAAACAGGTTCCTGGCTGCGTAGCCTGGAGCCGAGAAAGATTGCCGAATTCCTGATTGGCGGCGTCTCCGCCGATGACCTGCCGGACAGCTTCGGCGGCAAGACCATTCAGATGTTCCGCGAATTTCTCGGTCACTCCAGCTTCATTCTGCCGCCGCTGCCCAACACCCAGTTCACCCGCGACACCACGTGCTGGATCTACGGCGGCGTGACGTTGAACCCGATGTACTGGCCGGCACGGCGTCAGGAAACCCTGCTGACCACGGCCATCTACAAATTCCACCCGCAGTTCACCAACGCCGACTTCCAGATCTGGTACGGCGATCCGGATCAGGACCATGGCAGCGCCACCCTTGAGGGCGGCGACGTGATGCCGATCGGCAACGGCGTGGTGTTGATCGGCATGGGCGAGCGTTCGTCCCGTCAGGCTATTGGCCAATTGGCGGTCAACCTGTTCAAGAATAAGGCTGTCGAACGTGTGATTGTCGCCGGCCTGCCGAAGTCCCGCGCAGCGATGCACCTGGACACCGTGTTCAGCTTCTGCGACCGCGACCTCGTGACCATTTTCCCGGAAGTGGTGAACCAGATCGTCGCCTTCAGCGTGCGCCCTGATGAAAGCAAACCGGGCGGCGTCGATATCCGCCGCGAAGAAACCAGCTTCCTCGACACCGTGGCCAAGGCCCTCAACCTGAAAGCGCTGCGCGTCGTCGAAACCGGCGGCAACAGCTTCGCCGCCGAACGCGAGCAATGGGACGACGGCAACAACGTGGTGGCGGTGGAACCAGGTGTGGTGATCGGCTACGACCGCAACACCTACACCAACACCCTGCTGCGCAAGGCTGGCATCGAGGTCATCACCATCAGCGCCGGTGAACTCGGTCGCGGGCGTGGCGGCGGCCACTGCATGACCTGCCCGATCATTCGCGACCCTATCGACTATTAACTTTCAAACCCTGGCCGCCGCTTATCCAGCGCGGCCCGGGGGATAACCGATACCAAAGGAGATCCCATCATGGCTTTTAATATGCGTAACCGCAGCCTGCTGAGTTTGATGCACCACACCACTCGCGAGCTGAACTACCTGCTGGACCTGTCCCGTGACCTCAAACGCGCCAAGTACACCGGCACCGAGCGTCCACACCTGCAAGGCAAAAACATCGCGCTGATCTTCGAAAAAACCTCGACCCGCACCCGGTGCGCCTTCGAAGTCGCGGCCCATGACCAGGGCGCCCACGTCACCTACATCGACCCGGTGTCGTCACAGATCGGCCACAAGGAAAGCATGAAAGACACCGCCCGCGTGCTGGGGCGCATGTTCGACGCCATCGAGTACCGCGGCTTCGAACAGGAAATCGTCGAAGAGCTGGCGAAGTTCGCCGGCGTGCCGGTATTCAACGGTTTGACCGCTGAATTCCACCCGACGCAAATGATCGCCGACACCCTGACCATGCGTGAACACAGCGACAAGCCGCTGCACGACATCAGCTACGCCTACCTCGGCGATGCCCGCTACAACATGGGCAATTCGCTGTTGATGATCGGCGCCAAACTCGGCATGGACGTGCGCATCGCCGCACCGAAAGCGCTGTGGCCACATCAGGACTTCATCGATCAGTGCAAAGCCTTCGCAGAGGAAAGCGGCGCGCGCATCACCATCACCGAAGACCCGAAAGAAGCGGTCAAGGGCGTGGACTTCATCCACACCGACATCTGGGTATCGATGGGCGAGCCGGTGGAGGCGTGGGACGAGCGCATCGAGCAACTGCTGCCGTACCAGGTCAACGCCGACATGATGAAGGCCTCGGGCAACCCGCGCGTGAAATTCATGCACTGCCTGCCGGCGTTCCACAACAGCGAAACCAAGGTCGGCAAAGACATCGCCGCGCGCTATCCACACCTGGCCAACGGGGTTGAAGTGACTGAAGAAGTCTTCGAGTCGCCGGCCAACATCGCCTTCGAGCAAGCGGAAAACCGCATGCACACCATCAAGGCGATCCTGGTGTCGGCGCTGGCGGATATCTAAGGACCGATCCGGTTCCTCCTGCAGGAACAAAGCCCCTGTGGGAGCTGGCTTGCCTGCGATGGCATCACCTCGGTGTATCTGACAGACCGAGGCGATAGCATCGCAGGCAAGCCAGCTCCCACATTGACCGAGTTCCAACCGGGGCCGAATCGCCCGCAACCTCTATTTAGAAGGACTGCATTATGCGTATCGTCGTTGCTTTGGGCGGTAACGCCCTGCTCCGCCGGGGTGAACCCATGACCGCGGACAACCAGCGCATCAACATCCGGATCGCCACCGAACAGATCGCCAAGGTCCATCCCGGCAACCAACTGGTGATCGCTCACGGCAATGGTCCGCAGGTCGGCCTGCTGTCGCTGCAAGCGGCGGCCTACACCCAGGTTTCCGCTTACCCGCTGGACGTGCTCGGTGCCGAAACCGAAGGCATGATCGGCTACATCATCGAACAGGAACTGGGCAACCTGCTGGACTTCGAAGTCCCGTTCGCCACCCTGTTGACCCAGGTCGAAGTCGACCCCAACGATCCGGCGTTCCAGAAGCCCAGCAAACCCATCGGCCCGGTCTATACCAAGGCCGAAGCGGAGAAACTCGCCGCCGAGAAAGGCTGGGCGATTGCTCCGGACGGCGACAAATTCCGCCGTGTGGTGGCCAGCCCGAGACCGAAACGCATCTTCGAAATCCGCCCGATCAAGTGGCTGCTGGAAAAAGGCAGCATCGTGATCTGCGCCGGTGGCGGGGGCATCCCGACGATGTACGACGCCAGCGGCAAACTGCAGGGTGTGGAAGCGGTGATCGACAAAGACCTGTGCTCGGCGCTGCTGGCCGAACAGCTTGAAAGCGATCTATTGGTGATCGCCACCGACGTCAACGCGGCGTTCATCGACTTCGGTAAACCCACCCAGAAAGCCATCGCCCAGGCCCACCCGGATGACATGGAAAAACTCGGCTTCGCGGCCGGTTCCATGGGACCAAAGGTCCAGGCAGCCTGCGAGTTCGCCCGCCATACTGGAAAAACCGCGGTGATCGGTTCACTCTCGGACATCGAAGCGATCGTCCAGGGCAAGGCCGGTACGCGTATCAGCACGGCGACACCTGGCATAACTTACTTGTAAGGAGAGACGCCAATGGCAATGTTCGAGCCCGGTCATCTGCACATCGAGCGCCACGCGCTGACCCCGGATGATGTCAACTACAACGTGCACCTCGACTATGAGGTCACACAGGATCCCAAGAAAGGCAAAGGAATACTGTTCACCATGCACGGCAGCATGCAGGGAAAGGACATGTCGGAGACCTTCTTTCTACCCAAGGAGGAGGCTTACAACTTCGCCAACAACGTGACGAAAATCGCCGAGAAGTACGGAATCCCGAAGACACACAGTCAGATCGGCTCGATTCACAAGCATTACGATTTAATGTTTGAAGACATCCGGAAGCAGTTGGATATGAAATCCGGCGACCCGGTAAACCTCGAGAACTTCGAATAACCCTATTCCCCTGGATGAACGCTGTACCTGTGGTAGCGGGCTTGCCCGCGATTGCGGTTTAACATTCAACATCTATGTTGTCTGACACACCGCTATCGCGGGCAAGCCCGCTCCCACAGGGGATCATCGTTGCCCTGAAGTCCTGCGCAGGATTTCACCATTGGCCCGCCCCAAGGCATACTTGCCACCCTCCGCACTCCAGAACCCAACCGCCCCATGCGTATCCACGTCAGCTTCATCGACCGCGTCGGCATCACCCAGGAAGTCCTGGCCCTGCTCGGTGGGCGCAATCTCAATCTGGATGCGGTGGAAATGGTGCCGCCCAACGTCTACATCGACGCCCCGACATTGAGCCCGGCAGTGCTCGAGGAGCTGCGCGACGCGCTGTTCAGCGTGCGCGGCGTGCAAGCGGTGACGGTGGTCGACATCCTTCCCGGCCAGCGCCGTCACTTGCAGCTCGATGCGTTGCTCGCCGCCATGACCGACCCGGTATTGGCCCTCGACAGCGCTGGCAAGGTGCTGCTGGCCAACCCGGCGCTGATTACCCTGTACGGTCGTGAACCGGCGGGTGAAAGCATCAGCGAGCTGTTTGCCGATCCGGCACTGCTCGACACGTTGCTGGAAAACGGCTTCCGCCTGCCGCTGCGCGAGATCACCGTCAACGGCCAGACCCTGCTGCTGGACGCCACGCCGATCACCGACGCCGGCGCGCTGCTGACCCTGTACCAACCGAACCGCATCGGTGAACGTCTTTCGGCGCTGCACCACGATCACGCCGAAGGTTTCGATGCCCTGCTCGGCGAATCCCCGGCGATCCGTACGCTCAAGGCTCGCGCTCAACGGGTCGCAGCCCTTGATGCACCGTTGCTGATCCAGGGCGAAACCGGCACCGGTAAAGAACTGGTGGCCCGCGCCTGCCACGCCATCAGCGCCCGCCACAGTTCGCCGTTCCTGGCCTTGAACTGCGCGGCACTGCCGGAAAACCTCGCCGAAAGCGAACTGTTCGGCTACGCCCCCGGCGCCTTCACCGGCGCGCAACGGGGCGGCAAACCGGGGCTGATGGAACTGGCCAACCAGGGCACGGTATTTCTCGACGAGATCGGTGAAATGTCGCCGTACTTGCAGGCGAAATTACTGCGCTTTCTCAACGACGGCAGCTTCCGTCGGGTCGGTGGCGATCGCGAGGTGAAGGTCAACGTGCGGATCCTCAGCGCGACCCACCGCGATCTGGAAAAAATGGTCAGCGAAGGCACCTTCCGCGAAGACCTGTTCTATCGCCTCAACGTCCTGAATGTCGAAGTCCCGCCCCTGCGCGAACGCGGCCAGGACATCCTGCTGCTGGCGCGCTACTTCATGCAGCAGGCCTGCGCGCAGATCCAGCGCCCGGTCTGTCGCCTGGCGCCGGGCACTTATCCGGCGCTGCTAGGCAATCGCTGGCCGGGTAATGTGCGGCAACTGCAGAACGTGATCTTCCGTGCCGCGGCGATTTGCGAAAGCAGCCTGGTGGACATCGGCGATCTCGATATCGCCGGCACCTCCGTGGCGCGCCAGAGCGACAGCGAGGTCGACAGCCTTGAACAGGCCATGGAAGAGTTCGAGAAAACCCTGCTGGAAAAGCTCTACGTCAGCTACCCCTCGACCCGCCAACTGGCCAGCCGCCTGCAAACCTCCCACACCGCGATTGCCCATCGGTTGCGTAAGTACGGCATACCCAATAAGCCCTGAATGCCCCTGCCTTCGGTCGCATGCTTACCCTTGTATCGGGCCGTGCACTTATCCATGTAGGAGCTGCCGAAGGCTGCGATCTTTTGACTTTAGCTTTGTAGCGCCTGGGACAAGATCGCAGCCTTCGGCAGCTCCTACGGGTCGGATTTCAATTCAAGGGTTTCTAACCTGTGTAAAAGCGACCTCCATCTGTACTGAAAGCGCTACAGTGGAACGATATCGCTACAACCTCTCCTGAAGACCGCTGTGCAAGGCTTTGATCCACCTCAGCTTTTTTCTTCAGCCTGTGCTGTAGCGATTTCGCTACAGTCAGTCCTTTTCAGTTTTTAGCAAGAACAAATAACTCATTGATTTATAACGAATAAAAAACATTGGCCGCGTTTTTGCTTAGTAACCACCTATAAAGAAGGGCTTTTTGCCCAAGCATTCAATCGCGTCCACCAGACGAGTCTGGCCCCCTTAGGAGTTTCCATGAGCGAGTTGCGTTTTACTGAAGATCACGAATGGCTGCGCACCGAAGCTGACGGCACCGTCACAGTCGGCATTACCGCTTTCGCGCAGAACGCCCTGGGCGACGTGGTTTTCGTACAACTGCCTGAGCTGCAGTCCTACGACAAAGGCGCTGAAGCCGCCACCGTGGAATCGGTAAAAGCCGCCAGCGGCGTGTACATGCCACTCGACGGCGAAGTGCTGGAAGTGAACCCGGCGCTGGACAGCAGCCCTGAACTGGTCAACGAAGATCCGCTGGGCGAAGGCTGGTTCTTCCGCTTCAAGCCAACCGACGCCTCGGCTGTCGGCCAACTGCTGGATCAAGACGCTTACGACCGTCTGATCAAAGCCAACGCTGAAGCCTGAGGAGCGCCGACATGACTCAAGTACTTCCTGTTTCTGTAAATGTCAGCACCGCCAACGAATTCATCGCGCGCCACATCGGCCCGCGTTCGGGCGACGAGCAAGCCATGCTCAACAGCCTGGGCTTTGACTCCCTGGAAGCCCTCAGCGCCAGCGTCATTCCCGACAGCATCAAAGGCACCAGCATCCTCGGCCTGGAAGACGGCCTGAGTGAAGCCGATGCCCTGGCGCTGATCAAATCCATCGCCGGCAAAAACCAGCTGTTCAAGACCTTCATCGGCCAGGGCTACTACGGCACTCACACGCCGTCGCCGATCCTGCGCAACCTGCTGGAAAACCCGGCCTGGTACACCGCTTACACCCCGTACCAACCAGAAATTTCCCAAGGCCGTCTCGAAGCGCTGCTGAACTTCCAGACCCTGATCAGCGACCTGACCGGCCTGCCGATCGCCAACGCCTCGCTGCTCGACGAAGCCACCGCCGCTGCCGAAGCCATGACCTTCTGCAAACGCCTGAGCAAGAACAAAGGCAGCCACGCGTTCTTCGCGTCGGTTCATTGCCACCCGCAAACCCTTGACGTTTTGCGCACTCGTGCCGAGCCGTTGGGCATCGATGTAGTGGTCGGTGACGAACGCGAATTGACTGACGTGACACCGTTCTTCGGCGCGCTGCTGCAATACCCGGCTAGCAACGGTGATGTGTTCGACTACCGCGAACTGACCGAGCGTTTCCACGCGGCTAATGCGCTGGTCGCGGTGGCCGCAGACCTGCTGGCCCTGACCGTGCTGACCCCGCCGGGCGAGTTCGGTGCTGATGTGGCCATCGGCAGCGCGCAACGCTTCGGCGTGCCGCTGGGCTTCGGTGGTCCGCACGCGGCCTACTTCTCCACCCGCGATGCGTTCAAGCGCGACATGCCAGGCCGTCTGGTCGGCGTTTCCGTGGACCGTTTCGGCAAGCCGGCCCTGCGCCTGGCCATGCAGACCCGCGAGCAACATATCCGCCGCGAGAAAGCCACCAGCAACATCTGCACCGCCCAAGTGCTGCTGGCCAACATCGCCAGCATGTACGCCGTGTACCACGGCCCGAAAGGCCTGACGCAGATCGCCAAGCGCATTCATCACCTGACCGCGATCCTCGCCAAAGGCTTGAGCGCATTGGGCCTGACCGTCGAGCAAGCCAACTTCTTCGACACGCTGACGGTCAAGACCGGCGCGCAAACTGCGGCGTTGCACGACAAGGCTCGTGCTCAGAAGATCAACCTGCGTGTTGTGGATGGCGAGCGTCTGGGTCTGTCCCTCGACGAAACCACCAGCCAGGCCGACGTTGAAACCCTGTGGAGCGTGCTGGCCGACGGCAAGACGCTGCCAGACTTCGCCGCCCTCGCCGCCTCGGTCGACAGCACCCTCCCGGCCGCGCTGGTTCGCCAATCGCCGATCCTCAGCCACCCGGTGTTCAACCGTTATCACTCCGAAACCGAGCTGATGCGCTACCTGCGCAAGCTCGCCGACAAGGACCTGGCCCTGGATCGCACCATGATCCCGCTGGGTTCCTGCACCATGAAACTCAACGCCGCCAGCGAAATGATCCCGGTGACCTGGGCTGAGTTCGGTGCCCTGCACCCGTTCGCCCCGGCCGAGCAAAGCGCCGGATATCAGCAGCTGACCGATGAACTGGAAGCGATGCTCTGCGCCGCCACCGGCTACGACTCGATCTCCCTGCAACCGAACGCCGGTTCCCAAGGTGAATACGCTGGCCTGCTGGCGATTCGTGCGTACCACCAGAGCCGTGGCGAAGACCGTCGCGACATCTGCCTGATCCCCTCGTCCGCCCACGGCACCAACCCGGCCACCGCCAACATGGCTGGCATGCGTGTGGTCGTGACCGCCTGCGATGCCCGCGGCAACGTCGACATCGAAGACCTGCGCGCCAAGGCCATCGAGCACCGCGAACACCTCGCTGCGCTGATGATTACCTACCCGTCGACCCACGGCGTGTTCGAAGAAGGCATCCGCGAAATCTGCGGCATCATTCACGACAACGGCGGCCAGGTGTACATCGACGGCGCCAACATGAACGCCATGGTCGGCCTCTGCGCACCGGGCAAGTTCGGCGGCGATGTATCCCACCTGAATCTGCACAAAACCTTCTGCATTCCCCACGGCGGTGGCGGCCCGGGCGTCGGCCCGATTGGCGTCAAGTCGCACCTGACGCCGTTCCTGCCGGGCCACGCCCAGATGGAACGCAAAGAAGGCGCAGTCTGCGCGGCACCGTTCGGCAGCGCGAGCATTCTGCCGATCACTTGGATGTACATTCGAATGATGGGTGGCGCGGGTCTCAAGCGTGCTTCGCAACTGGCGATCCTGAATGCCAACTACATTTCCCGTCGCCTCGAAGAGCATTACCCAGTGTTGTACACCGGCAGCAATGGTCTGGTGGCGCACGAATGCATCCTCGATCTGCGTCCGTTGAAAGACAGCAGCGGCATCAGTGTCGATGACGTCGCCAAGCGCCTGATCGACTTCGGCTTCCACGCCCCGACCATGTCGTTCCCGGTGGCCGGCACGTTGATGATCGAGCCGACCGAAAGCGAATCCAAGGAAGAACTGGACCGCTTCTGCGATGCCATGATCCGCATCCGCGAAGAAATCCGCGCGGTGGAAAACGGCACGCTGGACAAGGATGACAACCCGCTGAAAAACGCACCGCACACCGCCGCGGAAATCGTCGGCGAGTGGACTCACCCGTACAGCCGCGAGCAAGCGGTGTATCCGGTTGCGTCGCTGATCGAAGGCAAGTACTGGCCACCGGTCGGTCGCGTCGACAACGTCTTCGGCGATCGCAACCTGGTCTGCGCCTGCCCGTCGATCGAAAGCTACGCTTGATCTATAGGGGGCGGGTTTGCTCGCCCCCCTTTTCAAGAACACCACAAAACCCTGTGGGAGCTGGCTTGCCTGCGATGGCGGTAGATCAGCCAACTGAGAGGCTGACTGACCCACCGCCATCGCAGGCAAGCCAGCTCCCACAGGATCGTATTTAGTCAAAAAATTTTCGCCAATTCCTATAACAAGAAACCGGAGAACAACCATGTCGTTAAGCGTGTTCGACCTGTTCAAGATTGGCATCGGCCCCTCCAGCTCCCACACCGTCGGCCCGATGCGTGCCGCTGCGCGTTTCGCCGAAGGTCTGCGCCGTGAAGGGCTGCTGGCCGCAACCACCTGCGTCAAAGTCGAGCTCTACGGCTCGCTCGGCGCCACCGGCAAAGGCCACGGCAGCGACAAGGCTGTGTTGCTGGGCCTGGAAGGCGAACACCCGGACACCGTGGACACCGAAACCGTCGCCGCTCGCCTGCAAGAGATTCGCGGCAGCGGTCGCTTGAACCTGCTCGGCGAACACAGCATTGCGTTCAACGAGAAAGAACACCTGGCGATGATTCGCAAACCGTTGGCCTATCACCCCAATGGCATGATTTTTCGCGCATTCGATGCTGCTGGCCTACAAATCCGCAGCCGCGAGTACTACTCGGTCGGTGGTGGTTTTGTCGTCGATGAAGACGCCGCCGGTGCCGACCGCATCGTCGAAGACGCCACGCCGCTGACCTTCCCGTTCAAAAGCGCCAAGGACCTGCTCGGTCATTGCACCACCTATGGTTTATCAATCAGTCAGGTGATGCTGACCAACGAAAGTGCCTGGCGCCCCGAAGCGGAAACCCGTGCCGGTTTGCTGAAGATCTGGCAAGTGATGCAGGACTGCGTCACCGCTGGTTGCCGCAATGAAGGCATCCTTCCTGGTGGACTGAAGGTCAAACGTCGGGCCGCGGCGCTGCATCGGCAATTGTGCAACAACCCGGAATCCTCGCTGCGCGATCCGCTGTCGGTGCTGGACTGGGTCAACCTGTACGCCCTGGCGGTCAACGAAGAAAACGCTAACGGTGGGCGCGTGGTTACCGCACCCACCAATGGTGCAGCCGGAATCATCCCGGCGGTGCTGCATTACTACATGCGCTTCATCCCCGGGGCCAACGAAGATGGCGTCGTGCGCTTTCTGCTGACGGCCGCCGCGATCGGCATTCTGTACAAGGAAAACGCCTCGATCTCCGGCGCCGAAGTCGGCTGTCAGGGCGAGGTTGGCGTCGCCTGTTCCATGGCCGCCGGCGCCTTGTGTGAAGTGCTGGGCGGCACGGTGCAGCAGGTGGAAAACGCTGCCGAAATCGGCATGGAACACAACCTCGGCCTGACGTGCGACCCGATCGGCGGGCTGGTGCAAGTGCCTTGCATCGAGCGCAACGCCATGGGTTCGGTCAAGGCCATCAATGCGGTGCGTATGGCCCTGCGCGGCGACGGTCAGCACTTCGTCTCCCTCGACAAAGTCATCCGCACCATGCGCCAGACCGGCGCCGACATGAAAAGCAAATACAAGGAAACCGCCCGTGGCGGTTTGGCGGTCAACATTATCGAGTGCTGATGCGCGCATCTGCACTATTTTCAGGAGCTGGATATGTCCACCGAACAATTGTTGAAAACCCCGTTGCACGCACTGCACCTCGAACTAGGCGCCCGCATGGTGCCGTTTGCCGGCTATGACATGCCGGTGCAATACCCGTTGGGCGTGATGAAAGAACACCAGCACACCCGTGATCAAGCCGGGCTGTTCGATGTGTCGCACATGGGCCAGATCCGCCTGACCGGCGCCAACGCGGCCAAAGCCCTGGAAACCCTGGTGCCGGTGGACATCATCGACCTGCCGGTGGGCATGCAGCGCTACGCGATGTTCACCAACGAGACCGGCGGCATCCTCGACGACCTGATGGTCGCCAATCTGGGTAACAACGAACTGTTCCTGGTGGTCAACGCGGCCTGCAAGGATCAGGACCTGGCGCACCTGCGCAAGCACATCGGCGACCAGTGCACCATCGAGCCACTGTTCGAAGAGCGCGCGTTGCTCGCGTTGCAAGGTCCGGCCGCCGTCACCGTGCTCGCACGCCTGGCGCCTGAAGTTGCGAAGATGACCTTCATGCAATTCGCCCGCGTGAAGCTGTTGGGCGTGGACTGCTTTGTCAGCCGTTCGGGCTACACCGGCGAAGACGGTTTCGAAATCTCCGTACCAGCGACCAATGCCGAAGCCCTCGCTCGCTCCCTGCTGGCCGAACCGGAAGTGGCGGCTATCGGCCTCGGCGCTCGCGACTCCCTGCGCCTGGAAGCCGGCCTGTGCCTCTACGGCCACGACATGAACACCGAAACCACCCCAATCGAAGCGAGCCTGCTGTGGGCCATCTCCAAGCCTCGTCGCGCCGATGGCGCGCGGGCCGGTGGTTTCCCCGGTGCTGAAACGGTGTTCGCCCAGCAGCAAACTGGTATCAGCCGCAAACGCGTTGGCCTGCTGCCGCAGGAACGTACGCCAGTGCGCGAAGGTGCGGAAATCGTCAACGAAGCCGGCGACATCATCGGCAGCGTGTGCAGCGGCGGTTTTGGTCCGACCCTTGGCGGTCCTTTGGCCATGGGTTACCTCGACAGCGCTTACATCGGTCTGGATACGCCAGTTTGGGCAATTGTTCGTGGGAAAAAGGTGCCTTTGCTTGTAAGCAAAATGCCATTTGTTCCACAACGCTACTATCGTGGTTGATTGACTGTTTCTATAAGTAACGCGGCTGCGTTAAGAGTGCACTAATCTGTAACGCAGCCGCCATAAAACAGTGCGTACGTTTCGTTTATGAACGTTACTTATAACGATCGAAAACAACTGAACCACTCTATCGAATAAGCCTGCGTTAGTGTCTCCCTTGATTGTCACAACCCGAGGAAATCCGGGCCTTCGCAGGGCTTGTTTTTTCTCCCGTAGTTGGCGTAGAGTTTGTTCACTGTGTTTGCATGGGTCGCTTGGAATCGTGACCTGGGCAGTAGCCTACAAGTTAGCTACATCCCGTTCGACGTCTTCTTACTCTCCTGCAACCAGCCCCAGTACTCTTTCACGAGAAGGAGACTGTCATTCATTTTTGCGTCAAAGGAAATAAGAAATGTCCCAACGTCAGAGCGGTACCGTCAAGTGGTTTAACGACGAGAAAGGTTTTGGTTTTATCACTCCAGAAAGCGGTCCGGATCTGTTCGTACATTTCCGCGCTATTCAGGGCAACGGCTTCAAGAGCCTGAAAGAAGGCCAGAAAGTGACTTTCGTTGCTGTGCAAGGCCAGAAAGGCATGCAGGCTGACGAAGTACAAGCAGAAGCCTGATCTTCTGTAACGAAAAAGCCCCTGATGCTGACATCAGGGGCTTTTTTGTGCGCGTAAATCCGTAAAATGGCTTCTTTTTCCGTTCAGAGGCTGCCATGTCGAAACACCTGCTCAACCCACAGGGCGACTTCCCCGCCGTCGGCCTGGGTCGTCGCCTGGCAGCGATGTTCTACGACTTTCTGTTATGCACCGCCCTGCTGATCGTCACCAGCGGCATTTACAAGATGATCCAGATGGCGATCATCGGCGAAGGCCAAATGCGCGCCATGACCGACGCCGGCGCGCTGGATGGTGATCCGCTGTTATCGACGGTGCTGTTGTTCGTGCTGTTCGGTTTTTTTGCCAAGTTCTGGACTTGGTCGGGGCAGACTCTGGGGATGCAGGTCTGGGGCATCCGCGTGCAAAACGCCGATGGCTCATCCATCAGCCTGTGGCAGTCGCTGCTGCGCTTTGTGGTGTCGATCGCGTCCTGGCTATGTCTTGGGCTGGGATTCTTCTGGTCGCTGTTCGACAAGCAGAAGCGCAGCTGGCATGACATCTATTCCAACACCCAGTTGGTGCGGATCCCGAAGAAGACCAAGTAATTTTGCCGTATGGAAATCACTGTGGGAGCGGGCTTGCTCGCGAAATCGGTGTGTCAGACAACATCAATGTTGACTGATACGCCCTCTTCGCGAGCAAGCCCGCTCCCACAGTTTTTGCGACTTAACTGAGAGCTCTTAAGCGTTGCCGGCCAACTTCATCCGCGCCGCCTGCGTGAAATCAAGCATCCGCTTCAACGGCCGCACCGCCTGCGGAATCAACGCCGGATCAACGAAGATCTCGTTGGTCCCCTCGCGCAAGCTCTTCAGCGTGCGCTCAAGCGTATTCATCGCCATCCACGGGCAATGCGCGCAACTGCGGCACGCTGCGCCGTTACCGGCCGTAGGCGCTTCGATAAAGACCTTGTCCGGGCACAGCTGCTGCATCTTGTAGAAGATGCCGCGGTCGGTCGCGACGATCAGGGTCTTGTTTGGCAGACTTTGCGCAGCAGCGATCAGTTGACTGGTGGAACCCACCGCGTCGGCCAAGTCGATGACTGCGGTCGGCGACTCCGGGTGCACCAGAATGGCCGCATCCGGGTACAGCGCCTTCATGTCTTCGAGCTGCTTGGCCTTGAACTCTTCGTGGACGATGCAAGCACCGTCCCACAGCAGCATGTCGGCACCGGTCTTGCGCTGGATGTAAGTACCCAGGTGCTTGTCCGGGGCCCAGATGATGGTTTCGCCGTTATCCATCAGGCTTTCAACGATTTCCAGCGCACAGCTGGAAGTCACCACCCAGTCCGCCCGCGCCTTGACCGCCGCCGAAGTGTTGGCATACACCACCACCGTGCGCTCCGGATGCTGATCGCAGAACGCCGAGAACTCGTCTACCGGGCAACCCAGGTCCAGCGAGCAAGTCGCTTCCAGGGTCGGCATCAATATGCGTTTTTCAGGGTTGAGGATTTTTGCGGTTTCGCCCATGAACTTCACACCGGCGACCACCACGGTCTTGGCCGGATGGGCATTGCCGAAGCGGGCCATCTCCAGAGAGTCGGAAACGCAGCCACCGGTTTCTTCGGCCAGGGCCTGAATGACCGGATCGCAATAGAAGTGGGCAACCAGCACCGCGTCCTGAGCCTTGAGCTCGGCAGCGATGGCAGTACGGTAATAAGCCTCTTCCTCGGCCGTCAGCGGTTTGGGCTGCTTGGCGTCGAGGTGGGCTTGAACCAGAAGGCGTTCGGAAATCTGCGTCATGTTCGCAAGACCTGCAGGCGCTTTCGCGCGAAAGTCGAGTATACACCCGGCTCCGGACCCTTCGGGGTACCGCCGGGAGAGTGAGTATTCATCAGGCGTGGATAGCGTTGAAGCTGCGCAAGGCTACAGAATATCCCGTGGATGCAAAAGATGATTCTGACCTGCATCACCCGGACTGAGTCGAGCTCAAATCGCGGGCAAAAAAAAACCCGGAAATCCTCACTTACGTGGGCCTTCCAGATTTTTTAAAATGGTGGGTCGTGTGGGATTCGAACCTACGACCAATTGGTTAAAAGCCAACTGCTCTACCAACTGAGCTAACGACCCGCTGTGTGGTGGCGCGTATAATACTGATTTTTAAGGACTATTCAACACCTAATTTGAAATAAATCAAAAATAAGGTGTTGGGTCAGTCACACCGGCCGCCGCGAAGCCTTCTGCACGCAGGCGGCAGCTGTCGCATTTACCGCAGGCGCGGCCATTATCGTCTGCCTGATAGCAGGAAACGGTCAGCCCGTAATCGACGCCAAGCTTCACGCCGACCTGAACGATCTGCGCCTTGCTCAGGTTCTGCAGTGGCGCCTGGATACGGAAGCCCTGCCCTTCTACTCCAGCCTTGGTCGCCAGGTTGGCCATGCGTTCGAAGGCTTCGATGAACTCGGGACGGCAATCCGGATAACCGGAGTAATCCACCGCGTTGACACCGATAAAGATGTCACGTGCGCCCAGCACTTCGGCCCAACCCAGCGCCAGGGACAGAAACACGGTGTTGCGCGCAGGCACGTAAGTCACCGGGATACCTTCACCCGGCGTTTCCGGCACATCGATGCTAGTGTCGGTCAGGGCCGAGCCGCCGATACCGTTCAGGTTCAGGCCGATCACCTTGTGCTCGACCACACCCAGGTCTTGGGCGACGCGTGCGGCGGCATGCAATTCGGCGTGAGACCGCTGACCGTAATCGAAGCTCATGGTGTAACAGCGGTAGCCTTCAGCACGGGCCATGGCCACGACTGTCGCGGAGTCGAGGCCGCCGGACAGCAAGATGACCGCACGTTTTTCTGCAGTGTTCGTTTGTTCAGTCATTTCAGCGCCCCGGCTCGTCGTTCCAAAGATATTTATGCAGCTGCAATTGCAGACGCACAGGCAGATTGTCCGCCACCACCCAGTCCGCCAGATCACGCGCGTTCAGGTCATGGTGGCTCGGCGAGAACAGGACTTCGCCGGCACGCTGATCCAGACCGTATTGAATCAGCTTGGAAACGGCCCAGTCGTAGTCTTCCCGCGAGCAGATGACAAACTTTACCTGATCGTTAGGCGTGAGCAGCTCGATGTTCTCGTAGCGGTTACGGTGCGCTTCTTTCGAACCCGGGGTTTTCAGGTCGACGACGCGACTGACCCGTGGATCGACCGCCGAGATATCCAGCGCGCCACTGGTTTCCAGGGACACTTCGTAGCCGGCGTCACACAACTGCTTGAGCAAGGGAATGGCATTCGGTTGCGCCAGGGGTTCGCCACCCGTGACACAAACATAACGCGGACGAAAACCGGCCACTTGCTCGAGGATGTCGTCGAGCGTGCGAATGGTGCCGCCAGTGAACGCGTAGGCGCTGTCGCAGTATTGGCAACGCAATGGGCAACCGGTCAGGCGCACAAAAACAGTGGGCAGCCCGGCAGTCCGCGTTTCCCCCTGCAACGAGTAGAAAACTTCGGTGATTCTCAATGTGTCTTGCATAGTCGCCACGGGCGTAACAGCTAAACAGGCTGTCCGCCTCCGTCAGGCACTTCAAGGAACCTCGCCAACGCGCAGATCCCAAAAAGCGTGTTTCATAAAAAGGGGGTGAATTCTAACGAAAAAACCCGCGACAAGCGCGGATTTCTTCGAAACGGGTCAAGCAGCCCTTACATTTTTTGCAGATCACGCTGGGCCAACTGAGCGGCGGAAGTACCCGGATATTGGGACACAACCTGCTGCAGAATGCCTTTGACCCTGTCGGTATGACCGAGGCGGCGCTCTACATCAGCGAGCTTGTACAGCGAATCAGGCACTTTGGGGTGCTTGGGGTACAGCTGCGAAACCTTGGCAAATGCCTGACCTGCACCTTGCAGATCGCCTTTGGCCAGGTTCACTTCACCCAACCAGTACTGGGCATTGCCCGCGTATTGGCTGTTCGGGTATTTGCGCAGAAATGCGGCGAAAGCCTGGCTGGCCTTGTCGAAATCCTTGGCTTTGATCAGGTCGAAGGCTGCATCGTAATACAGTTTTTCCTTCGCCGGATCAGCCGGTTCGCCGCCCGCGGCAGGCGCTTGTGTGGAAGTGGCAGCGGCTGCCGCTCCGGCACCTGCGCCAGCTGCTGCTCCGGGGGCATTCAAATTGCCACCGGTGGAAGAATTATCAGGAGTCGCGGCTGGTGCAACGCCGGTTCCTATGCGCCGATCAAGATCCTGATATCGCTCCAGGTTCTCTTGCTTCATGCGCGCTACATCATTTTGCAGAACTTCGATCACACCCTGTTGGCGTGAGATCTGCTCCTGCATCGATTGCAGTTGGTTGAACAGCTCGCCCTGTGCCGAGACAGGGGCCGAAACCCCTCCCCCGGCATAGGCGCCGTTCGTACCGTAACCCGCAGGCGGATAACTACTCCCGCTATTGTTATAGCCGGAGTTGTCCTCGACCACAGGAACCGCAGCCCACACCGCAAGCGGTGCGAGGCTGAGAGCCAAAACAGTTACAGCACGACGGCACGTTCGCATGACGAATTACTTACGCAGTTCGACGCGACGGTTTTGAGCCCAGGACTGCTCGTCGTTGCCGGTAGCAACTGGACGCTCTTCGCCGTAGGAAACCAGTTCCAGCTGAGCTGGGGAAACACCTTGCAGTACCAGGTAGCGCTGAACGGCTTTCGCACGACGCTCGCCCAGTGCCATGTTGTACTCACGAGTACCACGTTCGTCGGTGTTGCCTTCCAGAACAACGCGAGCGCCGTTTGCTTTCAGGTCTTTGGCGTGAACGTCCAGAGCGCGCATGGCTTCTGGCTTCAGGTCCGAGCTGTCGTATTCGAAGTAGAAGGTGGTGATTGCGCGCAGAGCAGCTTCTTCGCTCAGGGAGCCGTCAACAGCACCAGTGTTTGCGCCGTAACCAGCGTTTGGATCAACAGCGCCTTCACCGGCATTGTCGCCGCCTTTGGACGAGCAACCTACAGCTACAGCCATGGCCAGAGCCAGCGCAGCAAATTTACCAAACTTCAGCATTTCCATCGTGAAACTCCTAATGAACCCCAGTGTGTTAAGTACAACGTGTAGCGCCGCGTCAGTTCAGGTAAGGGGACCAGGAAGGTTCTCTGACTTCGCCTTGTGCGGTAGGAAGCGGGAGCCTTACGCGTCCATTAATGGACACGAGCATCAAGACTCCCCGGCCCTGCTGGCGGGTGGCGTAGATTACCATGGTGCCGTTGGGCGCAACAGTAGGTGACTCGTCCAGAGTGCTATCAGTGAGGATCTTTACACTACCTCGCTGCAAATCCTGGGCTGCCACCTTGAAATTGGTGAAGCCTTCCTGACGATGGATCATCACCAGGGTCTTTTCATCGGCCGACAGTTTAGGGTTGGCGTTGTAGTTACCGATAAAGGTCACACGCTCCGCACCACCACCGCTTGCGCTGGTTTTGTAGATCTGTGGCTTACCGCCACGGTCGGAGGTGAAGTAGATGGTAGAACCATCTTTACCCCAGAACGGTTCGGTGTTGATGCCTTGACCGTTGGTGACGCGACTGATCTGACGCGAACCCAGGTTCATTACATAAATGTCCGGGTTGCCGTCTTTCGACAGTACGAACGCCAGGCGCTGACCATCCGGCGACCATGCTGGCGCACCATTCAGGCCTTCGAAGTTGGTGATCTGCTCACGGCGACCGGTGTCGATGTTCTGCATGAAAATGCGCGGACGCTTCTGCTCGAACGACACGTAGGCAATACGCTTGCCATCCGGTGCAAAACGCGGCGACAGGATTGGCTCGCGCGATTGCAGCAGCGTCACGGCACGGGCACCGTCATAGTCCGAACGTTGCAGCGTGTAGCGAGTGTTCTTCTCGGAGAACCGCTCGGCCGTCACGTACAGCAGACGAGTCGAGAACGCACCTTTGATACCGGTGAGTTTCTCGAACGACTGGTCGGAGATGTAGTGCGCCATGTCGCGCAGTTGATCGACGCTGCCCGACACGCTGCCGGTCAGCACTTGCTGCTCGGTGGCGACGTTGAACAGTGCGTATTGAACCTGCAGGCGACCGCCCGCTGGAACGATACTGCCGACCATAATGTACTGGGCGCCAACAGCCTTCCAGTCACGGAAAATGATTTCGCTCGCCTGGCTTGGCTGGCTGATCATGTTCTGCTTTGGAATCGGTGCGTAGTAACCCGAGTTACGCAGGTCGTTACCGATGATTTCGGCCATGTCATCCGGCAGCACGGTGCCACCCTGGAAACCGAATGGCACTACGGCAATTGGAGTTGCCTGGGAGCTACCACTGCTGACCAGGATATTTTTTTCATCTGCCGTGGCCAGTCCCGCAAAGCAGAACATGACTACAAGCAGTCCTCGAAGAAGGTTTCTCACAAGGCTAGATCCTCAGGTGTGAATGTCATCTTGAATGAACGATAGGGTGCGAAATCAGCTGGCTTCAGACCCTGCATTTCGGTCAATCGACCAATATTTTTTACCGCCGCTACCGCTGAACTGTCGAACGGCACATCACCACTGGAACGGGCAACCGATACGCCGGAGATCGTTCCGTCAGGCAGCATGTTGATTTGCAGGATCACTTTCATGCCCTTGCGGGCCGACGGTGGCTGCGCCCAACCTTCAGAAGCACGCGAGCGAATCAGGTCATCGAAGTTGCCGGCGACTTCGTCACCCTGCTCATCGGCCAAGGCCTGCTGACGCTGCGGCGTGTCGGAAAGCAAATCTGCCAGGGCCTGAGCCTTTTTCTCATCGACGGATTTACGTGCCGCTTCCTGCGATTTTTTCTTCGCGGCATCGGCAGCAGCTTTCTTCTTCGCGTCTTCGGCGACTTTCTTCTTCGCCTCTTCAGCTTCAGATTTCTTCTTGGCGTCTTCCGCGGCTTTCTTCTTCGCGTCTTCGACGATCTTTTTCTTCGCTTCTTCAGCGGCCGCTTTCTTGGCCTCTTCTTCAGCAGCTTTCTTGGCTTCTTCTTCAGATTTCTTCTTGGCTATATCAGCCAATTGTTTCTCTTCGGCCTTTTTGGCTTCGGCGGTCTTCTTGGCTTCATCGGCTTTCTTGGCTTCATCAGCCTTTTTTGCCTCTTCCGCTTTCTTCGCCTCGTCGGCCTTCTTGGATTCTTCGGCTTTTTGAGCCGCATCTTCCTTCTTTTGTTCCGCGGCCTTGATCGCTTCCTGCTCGATCTTTTTCTGTTCCATCTGTTCGACTTCGGTCTGGCGCGCAGCAGATTTCTGCGCTTCACCCGCAATCTTCTGATTGGTTTGGGTGGTCGCCCGACTTTTCGATTTCAACTGGTACAGGGTCGCCTGGACGATCGGCTTGGCCGGCGGCAGCTCCGGTGTGAAGGCGAAACTGACAAACAGCATGCCGAAAACCAGCACGTGCAAGACAATCGCCCAGACACTAGGCCAGAAGTAGCTTTCCGAGGCGGACGGCTCTCGCATTTGCTGCATCAGGGTGCCTCGGTAATCAAGCCAACATTACCGACCCCGGCTTTCTGCAACCCGCCCATCGCGCCCATGACGGAGCCGTAATCGACAGTCTTGTCGCCGCGAATGAATACCTGGGTACGCTTGCCGCCTTCAGTACCGGCGCGAATGATCTTGGTCACCGCGTCAGTCATTTGCGGCAAGGTCATGGCCTTGTCCTGCTGCTTTTCGGTGTCGACTTCGCTGCCAAGGTTCCAGTAGTAGGTCTTGTCAGACTTGATCGAAATGGTCAGGACCTGAGTGTTGTTGTCCTGCGGCAAGGCTTCGCTGGAAACCTTGGGCAGATCAACTTTCACGCCCTGATTGAGCATCGGCGCGGTCACCATGAAGATGACCAGCAGTACCAACATCACGTCGATGTAAGGCACCACGTTCATCTCGGCAACCGGCTTGCGCTTTTTGCGAGCTCGAGCGATTAAAGCCATTGGAAATTACCTGCTTATTCTTCGCTGGTGTGCACTTTGCGGTGCAGGATCGCCTGGAATTCGTCGGCGAAGGTGTAGTAACGGCCCAGCAGGGTTTCGCTGCGAGCAGCAAAACGGTTGTAAGCGATAACGGCCGGGATGGCGGCGAACAGACCGATCGCGGTAGCAATCAGTGCTTCGGCAATACCCGGGGCCACAGTGGCCAGGGTCGCTTGCTGGGCAGTTGCCAGACCACGGAAGGAGTTCATGATGCCCCAGACCGTACCGAACAGACCGATGTACGGGCTGACGGAACCGACGGTGGCGAGGAATGGCAGGCTCTGCTCGAGCTTTTCTTCCTCGCGGGAGATGGCCACGCGCATGGCACGGGCCACGCCTTCCATGACCGCTTCCGGGTCAACGCCTGCCTGCTGACGCAGACGGGAGAACTCCTTGAAGCCGGCACGGAAGATCTGCTCGACGCCCGAATCCGGATCAGGGTTGCTACCGGCCTGACGGTAGAGTTTGGACAGGTCGATGCCAGACCAGAAGCGCTCTTCAAAGCTCTCCAGGGCACGTCGACCGGCGCGCAGCAAGTTGCTGCGCTGAAAAATCATGATCCATGAGGTCACCGATGCGGCTACCAGGATCAGCATTACCAGTTGCACCACAATACTGGCATTGCTGACCAGGCTCCACATGGAGGAATGGTCGACGACGTTAGCTTCCACGCTTTATCTCCTGCTTTGAGTGTGTACCCGCGCCGCTCACGTCGGCAAAGGCCGCACGTAGAGCTTCGGGAATGGCCCGGGGTTTTAAACTGTTGGTGCGCACACAGGCCACCAGAAACTGCCCTTCGCAGAGCAGCGCATTATCCGTAGCCCGCCTGACTTGCTGCTTGAAGCGCAGGCTGACCCGGTTCAATTCAATTACTTCAGCGCTTACCAGCAGTTCGTCGTCCAGTCGCGCCGGCGCGTGGTAACGCGCTTCGCTGGAATGCACGACAAACAACAGGTCCTCCCCTGCCAGCGCCGACTGGGCAAAGCCCAGCTCTCGGAGCCGCTCGGTTCGAGCCCGTTCCATAAACTTGAGGTAATTGACGTAATACACGATGCCGCCCGCATCGGTGTCCTCGTAATAAACGCGACAACGATGTGCGAAAGGCTCAAGCCCGTTTTGCGCGCGCATACTCTAGTGCTTACTCCTCAGGTTGCCAATCCGGCCAGGCAACTGTTTTTCATTGATTCGCGGCTTTCTGGCGAAAGTACGGTCCTGGGACAGCACAAACCCCGAATAAATCAGCGCGCAAAGGTGACTAATCGTCCACGGCATCGAGGAACTCGTCTACCACGGGCATCTCGCCTAATCGTGACGGGATGTTTAAACCGAAGTGCAGGTACGCATGCCGAGTGACCACCCGCCCCCGCGGAGTGCGCATGATATAGCCCTGCTGGATCAAATATGGCTCCAGCACGTCTTCAATGGTGTGGCGTTCTTCGCTGATCGCCGCCGCCAGACTGTCCACCCCCACCGGCCCACCGTCGAATTTCTCGATCATGGTCAGCAGCAGGCGTCGGTCCTGATGATCGAAACCACGCTCGTCGACATCCAGCAGGTTCAGCGCCAGGTCGGCGATCGGCTTGGTGATGTGGCCCTTGGCGCGGACCTCGGCAAAATCCCGGACCCGACGCAGCAAGCGGTTGGCGATCCGCGGCGTGCCACGGGCACGGCGGGCGATTTCGAAGGCGCCTTCCGGGTCCAGCGGCAAACCGAGAATGTTCGCCGAACGGCTGACAATCGTTGCCAGGTCGGCGGTGTTGTAGAACTCCAGACGCTGAACGATCCCGAAACGGTCGCGCAACGGGTTGGTCAGCATGCCGGCCCGGGTGGTTGCGCCGACCAGGGTGAACGGCGGCAGATCGAGTTTGATCGAGCGCGCGGCCGGCCCTTCGCCAATCATGATGTCGAGCTGGAAATCTTCCATGGCCGGGTACAGCACTTCTTCGACGATCGGCGACAACCGATGGATCTCGTCGATGAACAGCACGTCATGGGGTTCAAGGTTGGTCAGCAACGCCGCCAAATCACCCGGACGCTCGAGGACCGGCCCCGAGGTGCTTTTGATCGACACACCCATTTCCTGGGCAATGATGTTGGCCAGGGTGGTTTTACCCAGGCCCGGCGGGCCGAAAATCAGCGTGTGGTCCAGGGATTCATTGCGTCCGCGCGCGGCCTGGATGAACAACTCCATTTGCTCGCGAACGGTCGGCTGGCCAATGTATTCGGCCAGGCTGACGGGACGAATCGCCCGGTCCTGGACTTCCTCGCGGTCACGGGGACCTCCCGTGGCGGCGATCAGACGATCAGCTTCAATCACTTAGATCATTCCCTTAAGGGCACGACGAATCATGTCTTCACTGCTCAAACCTTTCTCCTTGATCGCGGAAATCGCCTTGCTGGCCTCCTGCGGCTTGTAGCCCAGGGAAATCAGCGCGCTGACCGCGTCATTTTCGGCGGTGGCGACCGGAGGCGCATCTGGCCCACCCGGCTGGTTTGGCACCAACGCGAACATTGCCGGCACGGTTTCCCACGCTTTGAAGCGGTCCTTGAGTTCCACCAGCAAACGCTCGGCCGTCTTCTTGCCCACGCCCGGCACCTTGGTCAGCGCCGAAGTGTCCTGGGACTGCACGCAACGAACCAGTTCGTCGACCTCCAGACTCGACATCAAGGCCAGCGCCAGTTTCGGCCCCACACCATTGAGACGGATCAGCTCGCGGAAAAAGTCTCGCTCGCGCTTGCCAAAGAAGCCATAGAGTAACTGCGCGTCTTCGCGTACGACCAAATGGGTGTGCAAGGTCAGCGGTTCACCGACCGACGGCAAACGATAAAGCGTGGTCATGGGTACTTCCAGCTCATACCCCAGACCGTTTACATCCAGAATCAGGTGCGGCGGCTGTTTCTCAGCCAAAGTGCCGCGCAAGCGTCCAATCACGTTTCAGATCCTTGAGCCTTGGCCAGATCAGTGCTGGCGACTGACAGAACGAGGGTTTTGCGCCGACAACACAGGCGCAAAACCCTCATTCCATAAAAAATGATTGCTGATGCTATCAGAGACGCAGGCGCCCGCCACGACTGCGTGCTGTACCCAGACCATGAGGCAACAGGCTGGAACGGGTGTGAGCGTGGCAAATCGCGATGGCCAGGGCATCCGAAGCATCGATTTGCGGCTTGCTGGTCAATTTCAGCATGTGCATGACCATCATTTGCACTTGTTCTTTGTTCGCCCCGCCGGTGCCGGTCACCGCCTGTTTGACCTGGGTCGCGGTGTATTCGGCGATTTCCAGGCTTTCCTCGGCACCGGCCACGATGGCTGCGCCGCGGGCCTGACCGAGCTTGAGGGCGGAGTCGGCATTGCGCGCCATGAAGACTTTTTCAATGCCCATGGTCACCGGGCCGTAGGTCTGAATGACTTCACGCACGCCCCGATAGACGATTTGCAGGCGCTCATGCAGCTCGCCGGAGCCCGTGCGAATGCAGCCCGACGCCACGTACACGCAGCCACGCCCGGTATCACGTACCACGCCATAACCGGTGATACGCGAACCGGGGTCGATACCAAGAATTAAAGTCATAACGCCTGCGGGTTAGGTAAGAGCACGATATTCAATACAGCGAATAACAAATGTGGGAGCTGGCTTGCCTGCGATGGCGTAGGCACATCAAACAATGATGTAGCCTGACACGCCGCCATCGCAGGCAAGCCAGCTCCCACACTGAATCTTAGTCGCCCTTATCCGAGCTGTGCGGCCACCGACTCTGGAATGTCGGCGTTGGAATACACGTTTTGCACGTCGTCCAGGTCTTCAAGCATGTCGATCAGCTTCAGTACCTTCTCGGCGCCTTCCAGGTCCAGTTCGGCACTGGTGGTCGGCAGCATGACGATTTCCGCGTCATCGCCCTTGAAGCCAGCAGCCTCCAAAGCGTTGCGCACGGAATAGAAGCCGGCGAAAGAGGTGAACACGTCGATCGAGCCGTCTTCGTGGGTTACCACGTCATCGGCGTCGGCCTCCATGGCCGCTTCCATCAGCGCATCCTCATCAACACCTGGCGCGAAGGAAATTTGCCCCTTGCGCTCGAACAGGTAGGCCACCGAACCGTCGGTGCCGAGGTTGCCGCCGCACTTGCTGAACGCATGGCGAACAGCGGCTGCGGTGCGGTTGCGGTTGTCGGTCATGCATTCGACCATCACCGCCACACCGCCCGGGCCGTAACCTTCGTAGGTCAGTTCGACCATGTCGTCGGTATCGGCGGCACCGGCACCGCGAGCAACCGCGCGGTCGATGATGTCGCGGCTCATGTTCGCACCCAGCGCTTTATCCAGCGCCAGACGCAAACGCGGGTTGGAGCCGGGATCACCGCCCCCCTGACGAGCAGCAACCGTCAGTTCACGAATCCACTTGGTGAAAATCTTGCCCTTCTTGGCATCCTGACGTTCTTTGCGGTGCTTGATGTTCGCCCACTTGGAATGACCCGCCATAACTCGCTCCGAATTATCTTTGAAACATTGCCCGCCACGCCATGATGCGCCAGCCAGCAAAAAAAAATCTCGACCCTATCTATAAAGAAGGGGCGCATCCGAAGATGCGCCCACAAGGTCAGCCTTACTCAGCCTTTGGCGTTTCGCGCAGACGAATGTGCAGTTCGCGCAATGCCTTGGCATCCACCAGACCCGGAGCCTGAGTCATGACGCAGGCAGCGCTCTGGGTTTTCGGGAAGGCGATCACTTCACGGATCGACTGGGCGCCGGTCATCAGCATCACCAGACGGTCCAGACCGAAGGCCAGGCCACCGTGCGGCGGCGCGCCGTATTTCAGGGCGTCGAGCAGGAAGCCGAATTTCTCTTCCTGTTCCGCTTCACTGATACCCAGCAGACGGAACACCGACTGTTGCATTTCCTTGCGGTGGATACGGATCGAACCGCCACCCAGCTCGGTGCCGTTCAGGACCATGTCGTAGGCACGGGACAGCGCGGCTGCCGGGTTGGCTTCCAATTCTTCCGGGGTGCACTTCGGCGCGGTGAACGGGTGGTGCAACGCGGTGAAGCTGCCGTCGTCGTTTTCTTCGAACATCGGGAAGTCGACGACCCACATCGGGGCCCACTCGCAGGTCAGCAGGTTCAGATCGTGACCGACCTTGATCCGCAGCGCGCCCAGGGCTTCGCTGACGATCTTGGCTTTGTCGGCACCGAAGAACACGATGTCGCCGTCAACCGCACCAACGCGATCAAGGATCACATTGAGGTTGGCTTCAGGGATGTTCTTGACGATCGGCGATTGCAGACCTTCGACGCCTTTGGCGCGCTCGTTGACCTTGATGTACGCCAGGCCCTTGGCACCGTAGATGCCGACGAACTTGGTGTAGTCGTCGATCTTGCTGCGCGGCATGCTTGCCGCGCCTGGAACGCGCAGAGCGGCAACGCGGCATTTCGGGTCGTTGGCAGGGCCGCTGAACACCTTGAAGTCGACTTCTTTCAGTTGATCGGCAACGTCAACCAGTTCCAGCGGGTTACGCAGGTCCGGCTTGTCGGAACCGTAACGACGCATGGCCTCTTCGAAGGTCATGTGCGGGAAGTCGCCGAACTCCAGGTCCAGCACCTCCTTGAACAGGTTGCGGATCATTTGTTCGGTGATGCCCATGATCTCTTTTTCATCGAGGAAGCTGGTCTCGATGTCGATCTGGGTGAACTCCGGCTGACGGTCGGCGCGCAGATCTTCGTCGCGGAAGCACTTGGCGATCTGGTAGTAACGGTCGAAGCCGGCGACCATCAGCAGCTGCTTGAACAGCTGTGGCGATTGCGGCAAGGCGAAGAAGCTGCCTGCGTGAGTACGGCTCGGCACCAGGTAGTCGCGAGCGCCTTCTGGCGTGGCGCGGGTCAGAATCGGCGTTTCGACATCGAGGAAGCCGTTCTCGTCCAGGAAGCGACGGATGCTGGTGGTCATGCGCGAACGCAGACGCAGCTTCTCGAGCATTTCCGGGCGACGCAGGTCGAGGAAGCGATAACGCAGGCGGGTTTCTTCGCCAACGTCGGAGAACTCGTTGAGCGGGAACGGCGGGGTTTCCGCTTCGTTCAATACTTCCAGCTCGTAGCCCAGCACTTCGATCATGCCCGACGCCATGTTGGCGTTGGTGGCACCGGCCGGACGCAGGCGAACCTTGCCGGTGATCTTCACCACATATTCGCTGCGCACGCGATCGGCGGCGGCGAAGGATTCAGCGCGGTCCGGGTCGAACACCACCTGAGCCAGACCGTCACGATCACGGATATCGAGGAAAATCACCCCACCGTGGTCACGGCGACGGTGAACCCATCCGCAAAGGGTAATTTCCTGGCCTTCCAGGCTTTCGTTCAGTTGGCCGCAATAATGGCTGCGCATCATGGTAGTGGTTTCACTTCTCGTAATTCGAAATTCGGTTGGAGGTCTTGCCGCACCCCCACACTTAAACAAGGTGCCAGATGATGCAAGAGCTCACGCGTGTCATTCAGCCCGGGCGCTAGACCCTAGTCAGCTTTGTCGCCACCGGCCAGATTCTTCTTGGAACCGGTCTTGAAGTCGGTTTCGTACCAGCCGGTGCCGCTGAGGCGGAAGCCCGGCATGGACAGCATCTTTTTAAGCTCTGGCGCCTGGCAGGCAGGGCAGTCGACCAGCGGTGCTGCGCTGATCTTTTGAATGGCTTCCAACTGATGACCACAGGAAGCACATTGATAGTCGTACATCGGCATGGGGGTTGTCTCGGCGATCAGATTGCTACCGCGCATGCTGGGCTTTGCGGCAAAGGGCGGGATTATATCCATTAAATGCAGCCTGTGCAGCCGTAAGACTGCACAGACCGACACTCGACCCGATCAACCACCAACCGCTAAGCCATGACGAGGCAACTTCCCTCCTTCAGGCTGTGCACGACGCAGACCACGCGCACCAGCCCGGTGAAGTTCTTCACCCCGCCATGACGCAGATGCACTTCGCGATCCACGTGGGACAACAGCGCACTGACCGAGCAGCAATTGACCTTGGCCATATCACCCAAAATATCCCAATAGACCTGCTCCAGCCGCAAACAGGTCGCAAAGCCATTCAAACGCACTGACCGGGACAATGGCTGGGCCAGGCCAATATCGAATTCGCTGACTAATGAATCAATCCTTACGTCCTTGAGTGGACCGACCCTCCCCTCGTTTCGCCTGTCTTCATGAACCATACCGTTGACACTCCTTTGCCATCCTTGCTGCTTATAAGAGTCATATTCCGTTTCCTTATAAAAGCGCAGGCGCACAGGCATATCCAGATGACTTTATGACCATCAACGTAGGATAAGCCAACAACGGAGGGGAGATCATGGAGCACGTCCTAGGCCGGACGTTTTCCCACAAGAACTGACGCAACATCACTCAATGAAAAGGCAAAAGATCCTAGGAACACTGCGCGCGAACAACACTCAGCAAGCGTCATTCGCACACCGGCCAGTGGAAAGCACCGCTGGACTGCCTGATTTGAGTAGACGCGGGCTTTGCTGTTAAATAGGCAGTGTGTCGCTACCGCCTATTTTCCGGGGGTTGCGCATAGGCTGATACCGGGTACGTGTCCAACGCCTCTTATTGTTCTGAAGCGAACCGTGCTCCATCAGCTCTTCCTTGTGATCCGTCTTAACGTGAGTTAATCAAAATGTTGAAAATCGTCCACCTGCTAATGGGCGCAGCAGCCCTGCTGCTGTCCTTCATCCCTAGCCTGCGATCCGAAGCGGTACCTTACCTGCAACAACCTGATGCGCTGTACCTGGCCTTTTTCGGCCTGCTCAACCTCACCCTTGCACCTGTTATCCCATACTGGAACAAAGGCCCGCGTCATCAACTGCAAAACCTGGTCAGCGCCCTGCTGGTTCTGGCTGTCGTGCTGCAAACCCTGACGCTGATCGCCCCGATGCCTGTCATCGCCGGTCAACCTGCCGTTCTGTTCAGTCTGGTCGTTGCCCTGATCGCCATTTTTCTGCACCTGGCCGTCAGCTTCTACAAATCTTCACCGGCCGCCGCCTCGCCAAGCTATGACATGAGCAACCGCGATACTGGCACCGTTAAATGGTTCAACACCTCCAAAGGCTTCGGCTTTATTTCCCGTGATTCCGGTGATGATATTTTTGTGCACTTCCGGGCAATTCGCGGTGAAGGCCACCGTGTTCTGGTCGAAGGCCAGCGCGTGGAGTTCTCTGTCATGAACCGTGACAAAGGCCTGCAAGCCGAAGATGTGATCGCCGCCCTGCCGCGTCGCTGACTCCAAGGCTAAAAAAAACCGCGAACAGCCCAGGCTGTTCGCGGTTTTTTTATGACCTGCTTTTCACTAATGCGGCTCAGTAATGCGGCGGTGGCGCCTCTTCTTCGAAGGACTCGAACTGACCGGCCATTTCCTCTTGCCGCTTGAGCAATGCGGCCATTTGCAGTTGCAGGCGCTCCACTGCGCGCTGCTGCGTCGCCAGCACATCATTCAATGTCTGGATGGTGTCATCCTGAAACGCCAACTGGCTTTCCAGATCGGTAACGCGTTCTTCCAGGCTCATGACTCAACCCTCCAGAAACGTGAAATCATCGGTCAACACCAGGCGCAGCCGTTCGCGAATCGTCGCGATCTGCTCCGGACTGTAGGGTAAAGCCTGCTGCTTGCCCCAGACCGGAGCCGGCCAGGCAGCGTCCTCACGCTTGCGCACAATCACATGCATGTGCAACTGACTGACGACATTACCCAAGGCCGCGACGTTCAATTTGTCCGCATCGAACGAATCCTTGAGCATTTCCGCCAGCGCGGTCGTTTCCTGCCACAGCTGCTGTTGATCTGCGACATCTAACTGAAATATCTCACTGATATCCTCGCGGCGTGGCACGAGGATGAACCATGGGTAGTTCGAATCATTGGACAACAGCAACCGACAGAGCGGGAAATCGCCGATCGGCAACGTGTCTTGTTGAAGTCGTGGATCTAAAGCGAACACAGCGCGCACTCCCCTCTGGTCATCTTTTTTCAGCTTAGCGCCCATACCAAAAGACGGCGGCACCAAGCGACAGGACGGCAGCATACCTGCGAATGCCACGCGCTTCACGACGAACTGCCGCCTGCAGCGCCCTCCGGGCGCCCCGACATGAGCCATTTTGATCTGGAACGCACCATGACAGAACCAGCCGCCGCACAAAAAATGCCGAAATGACCGATAAACAACGGGCTGCTCGATTCGATCACAAAGCGACACTGTGTGAATTCGGTACAGCAATTGAAATTTTTTGCACCAAAACCGCACAACGCGTCTACGCTCAGTGCGTCAGCATCCGCTAACTACTCACTGGCGGGGTGAACCGGTAACGTTTTTGGTTGTCGCCCCCATCAGTTCGATGTGGTAAACACGATGCGAAGCATGGCGTCAAGCCCAAGTAAAACGAGCTTGAACCCCCCGGTTTTATGGGGTTTTTACAGCAGCAGGCAGGCCTTTGGAAAAAAACAGCAACAGAATTCCGATTTGTGCACGCTTGTTGCATTCACACCTATATCGTCTATAAGGCGTCCGCTGGAAGTGGAAGCCTTAAGGCCAATAAAAACAGTGGCAGGATTGCCCGATGGAGATTCAAGTGCAGGACCAGGGACTCTTTTTTACCGATGCTCAAGCTATGGAAAACAACGCTGAAGTTGTCAGTCCGATTGCGTCGGGATTGTGAATTTGCGACATCTACCCAGCCATTTGCGACAGGGTCGTAAAGAAGCTGAAAGGTTAGATGCGCAAGTATCGCCAACATGGTCGGCGTGATATAAGTTTGCGCCGACACAAAAAGAAAGAGCCGCCCGGATAATAAAACAGGCGGGACGGCAGTACTCTTCTAAAAACCAAAGGAGCAAATCACGATGCGCGTGATGAAGTGGAGCATGATCGCACTGGCAGTTGCTGCAGCAGCCAGTACTCAATTGGCTACGGCCGCACCTTTTGTAAGTGACCAGGCTGAAGCCAAAGGTTTTGTTGAAGACGCCAAGTTCGACTTGCTGCTTCGCAACTATTACTTCAACCGTGACCGCAGAGACGGCGCGAACGACCAGAAAGACTGGACACAGGGCTTCTGGGGCAATTTCAGCTCCGGTTATACCCAAGGTACCGTAGGTGTCGGCGTTGATGCATTCGGTTATCTGGGTATCAAACTGGACGGTGGCGACGGCACAACGGGTTCGGGCAACCTGAGCCGCGATTCCCAAGGCCGCAACCATGACGACTTCGGCAAAGCCGGTGCAGCCGTTAAAGTTCGCGTCTCCAAAACTGAACTGAAGTTCGGTGAGATGCAGCCAAGCACCTCTCCAGTATTCGCTGTCGGCGGTTCCCGTCTGCTGCCTCAAACTGCTACCGGTTTCCAACTGCAGAGCAGCGAAATCAAGAACCTGGACCTGGAAGGCGGTCACTTCTACTCGGCCTCCAGCCAGGATGAGATGAACAGCGATGGCGAGCTGTGGGCCACCTACGCAGGTGTTAGCGCCAAGTCTGCCGACTACGTTGGCGGCAAGTACGGGATTACCGACAACCTCAGCGCATCGTTGTACGGCGCCCAGCTGGAAGACATCTGGAACCAGTACTACGCTAACCTGAACTACACCATCCCAATGGGTGGCGATCAGTCGGTCAACCTGGACGGTAACATCTACCGCACCACCGATACCGGTTCCGCCAATGCAGGCGAGATCAGCAACACCACGTTCTCGCTGGCTGCTGCTTACTCGTTCCTCAAAGCACACACCATTACCGTCGCCTTCCAGAAAGTTAACGGCGACGTCCCGTTCGACTACATCGGCGTGGGTGACAACAACCGCGGTGGCGACTCGATCTTCCTCGCCAACTCCATCCAGTACTCTGACTTCAACGCCCCTAACGAGAAGTCTGCCCAGGTCCGTTACGACCTGAAAATGGCCGAGTACGGCGTTCCAGGTCTGAGCTTCATGACCCGTTACGTAAAAGGTTGGGACATCGACGGTACCAACACTCCAGCAGGCAGCCCTTACGCTGGTCTGTATGGTGAAGATGGCAAGCACAACGAAACCAACTTGGAAGCCAAGTACGTTGTTCAGTCTGGCCCGGCAAAAGATCTTTCCTTCCGCATTCGTCAAGCATGGCACTTCGCTAACGCCGACGAAGGCGAAGGTGATATCAAAGAGTTCCGCCTGATCGTCGACTACCCGATTTCGGTTCTGTAATTGCCGAAAGCTAGTTCGCGGTAATCAAAAAAAGGCCCATCTTCGGATGGGCCTTTTTTATTGGCTACAGCATTGTGTTTAACGGTTCAAGCTCTTTCAGAACAAGTCTGACCGAAAGGTCAAACATGTATCGAAAACCGATCATTACACCGTTGCCGACTCCTGAACCATTCGAATAACCCGCTGCGGAAACGGAATATCGATGCCTGCAGTCTTCAAGCGATCACGCGATTGCTCGTTAAACATGAACATTACGTTCCAGTAATCTGCAGTTTTCACCCACACGCGCAGGGAAACAGTGATCGAACTGTCACCCAACATGGAAATAACGGCTTCGGGTGCCGGATCAGCCAATACACGCGGGTCCTTGGCCAGGTCCAGCAATACTTCACGGGCCTTCTGCAAGTCCGCCTCGTAAGCCACACCTACGTCAAACACGACCTTGCGGGTCGGCTGACGGTTGGTGTTGGTGATGATGCCGTTCGACAGATTGCCGTTAGGTACGATGATGGTTTTGTTATCGCCGGTACGCAGTACGGTGTGAAAGATCTGGATGCTGTCGACAGTACCGGCAACACCTTGAGCTTCGATCCAGTCACCGATGCGGAACGGGCGGAACAACAGAATCAGCACGCCGCCGGCGAAATTCGCCAGGCTGCCCTGCAAGGCCAGACCGATCGCCAGGCCGGCTGCACCGATGGCTGCGACGAACGAAGTAGTTTCCACACCGATCATCGACGCTACGCTGACGATCAGCAGAACCTTGAGGATGATGTTCGCCAAGCTGCTGATGAAACCTTGCAGCGCCAGGTCGGCGTTACGCAACGCCAGCAGGCCGCCAAGCTTTTGCGTGACTTTGTTGATCAGCCACCAGCCGACGGCCAGGGTAATCACCGCCAGCAGCACGCGGCTGCCGTATTCCATGATCATCGGAATCCAGGCTTGGGATGCCTTGACCAGGTTGTCCACTTCAGCATTCAAATCCATCTTTTTTCTCCTGATTTCCGGCTACCCGGCACGCAAAAAATGAGCGGCAGAAAGACCAAACCCGTGAGGACCCAGTCGTTTCTGCCGTTGCTTGGGCCTCGGACGTCGAAAACGCCAAGAGGTTCCCGCTTGAAAAGTCAGTCGCGGAAGTTATTGAACTGCAGTGGCATGTCGAACGTCTTGGCGCGCAGGGCCGCGATGGCTTCCTGCAAATCGTCACGTTTCTTGCCGGTGATGCGCACTTGCTCGCCCTGAATGGCGGCCTGGACCTTGAGCTTGGCGTCTTTGACGTGAGCGACGATTTTCTTCGCCAGCTCTTTGTCGATGCCTTCCTTGAGGACAGCTTCCTGCTTCATCAACTTGCCCGAAGCGTAGGCATCCTTGACTTCAAGGCACTGCACGTCGATCTTGCGCTTGACCAAGGCCAGCTTGAGGATCTCGATCATCGCTTCGAGCTGGAAATCGGCTTCCGCGGTCAGGTTGACGGTCAGGTCCTTTTCCTTGAACTCGAAGGTGCCTTTGCCTTTCAGGTCATAACGACGATCGAGTTCCTTGACGGCGTTCTCGACCGCGTTGGTGACTTCGTGTTTGTCCAGTTCGGATACCACGTCGAACGACGGCATGTAATCTCTCCAATAAAAAGGCACGCTCGATAACGATGGAGCGCGCTTGGCTTGCGGTTAAAATCGGGCTCATTATAACGGGTCTTTTCCAACCGATACTGCGAGCCTCACATGCCAGCGACAAACCGGGCAAAAAGCTGATGTCTACCCCTTGGCATATTCTCGGCGCCGGCAGCCTCGGCACCCTTTGGGCCACACGTCTGGCGCGGGCTGACGTGCCGGTCAGGCTGATCGTGCGGGACGCGACACGCTTACAGGCCTATCAGACGGCTGGCGGGCTGACGCTGGTCGAACATGGCGAAGCGCAGCTGTATCCGGTGCCCGGCGAAACAGCCGACAGCGACGAGCCTATCAGCCGTCTGCTGGTGGCCTGCAAAGCCTACGACGCCGAAGAAGCCGTAGCCCGGCTCGTTCACCGGCTGACACCCGACGCCGAACTGATCCTGCTGCAGAACGGCCTCGGCAGTCAGGACGCGGTTGCCGCGCAGGTGCCTCAGGCGCGCTGCATCTTCGCCTCCAGCACCGAAGGCGCATTTCGCGATGGTGATTGGCGTGTGGTGTTCGCCGGTCATGGCTACACCTGGCTGGGGGATGCCGGCCACCCGGTGGCGCCGATCTGGCTGGAGGACTTGAGCGTCGCCGGTATTCCTCATGAGTGGAGCACGGACATCCTCACAAGGCTGTGGCGAAAACTGGCGCTCAATTGTGCGATCAACCCGCTGACCGTGCTGCACGAATGCCGCAACGGCGGTTTGCAGCAACATCATTGCGAAGTCGCCACCCTGTGCGCCGAGCTCACCGAGCTGCTTGAGCGCTGCGGCCAGCCCGCAGCGGCGGAAAATCTCCGGGAGGAAGTCGAACGGGTGATCCAGGCCACCGCGGCCAATTTCTCCTCGATGTACCAGGACGTCGCGAATCAGCGCCGCACCGAAATCAGCTACCTGTTGGGCCATGCCTGCAAAGTCGCGTCGCGGCATCAGCTGAACCTGCCCCACCTCAATCAATTGCAGCAGCGCTTGATCACCCATCTGCGCAGCCTTGGATTGCCCAGCGACTGAGCAGCGGCTACGCTGGCCACTTGTTCCTTTTCAGCGATGAACCTGATGCCATTGCGCCAGCGCCTTGAAAACCTTCCAGTCGGCCAGAAACTGCTGGCCGCCCTGCTGGTGCTGTTGACCACCGTTTTACTGGTCGCCAACCTGACCTTTATCAGCGCCGCCTATTACATCTCCCAGGAAAGCATGGCCCCCCAGGCCTTGCAGACCATCGGCCGACTGGTGTCCAACCCGAGCCTGATCTCCGAAGCCCTGAAGTCGCCGCAAACCGCCGAGCGCCTGCTCAACGAACTCAGCAGCTATACGCCGCTGCGTGCAGCAGCGCTCTATGACGGTAAAGATGTGCGTCTGGCGCAATTGCAACACGGCGACAAGCTGAACCTGCCGGAGCACTACCGGCACCTCGAAGCGTGGCAAGCCACGGAGTTTCGCAGCAATCAAGTGATTACCCTGCCCCGTCCCGGCGTTGCGCCGGGGCACTTGCTGCTGGTGGCCAGCAGCGAGTTGCCGATGGCGTTCTACACCGGGACCCTGACCGCCAGCCTGGGGATTCTGATCTTCAGCGTGCTGTTGTGGCTGGTGATTGCCCGGCAGATCAAACGCCTGATTACCCGGCCGATCCATCAGCTCGAAGAGTTGTCCCGGCAAGTCACCCGGGAAGAGAACTATGCCTTGCGTGCCTCTCGCGGCAACCACGACGAAATCGGTAGCCTCGCCGAAGCGTTCAACACCATGCTCTCGCGCATCGAAGCCCGGGAGCAGCAGCTCAAGCGTGCCCGCGACGACTCCCAAGCCGCTTACGATCAGGCCCAGGGGCTGGCCGAAGAAACCCGTCACACCAACCGCAAGCTGGAGCTGGAAGTTCAGGTGCGCAGCAAGATCGAAAAGAAACTCACCGGTTTCCAGAACTACCTCAACAGCATCATCGACTCCATGCCGTCGGCGCTGATCGCCCTCGACGAGCAGCTCTACGTGACCCAGTGGAATCAGGAAGCCAGCGCCCTGTCCGGCACGCGTCTCGACGAAGCCTTGAACCAGCCGATCTTCCTCGCCTTCGAACCGCTCAAACCGTTCCTGCCGCAGCTCAGGCAAACCGTCGAGCAACACACTGTGGCCAAGATCGAACGCGTTACCTGGCTCAAGGACGATGAGTCCAAGCATTACGCCCTGACGTTCTACCCGTTGATGGGCGGTGCCGGGCGCGGCGTGGTGATCCGGATCGATGACATCACTCAGCGTCTGTCCCTGGAAGAAATGATGGTGCAGTCGGAAAAAATGCTCTCGGTCGGTGGCCTCGCCGCCGGCATGGCCCATGAGATCAACAATCCGCTGGGCGCGATCCTGCACAACGTGCAGAACATTCGTCGGCGCCTGTCACCCGATCTGCCGAAAAACCTCGAACAGGCCGAGCAACTGGGCATCGAACTGGAAACAGTCAACCAGTACCTGCAAGCGCGTGAAGTGCCGAAATTACTCGATGGCATTCAACAGGCCGGCGCCCGGGCGGCAAAAATCGTGACGCACATGCTCAGCTTCAGCCGCCGCAGCACCCGGCAAATGGCCCCGTGCGATTTACCGGCGCTGATCGATCAAGCGGTGGAAATTGCCGGCAACGACTTCGACCTGGCTATCGGTTTCGACTTCAAGGGTCAGGCGATCATTCGGCAGTTCGATCCGGCACTGGGCCCGGTGCCCGGCACCGCCAACGAACTGGAACAAGTGCTGCTCAACCTGCTGAAAAACGCCGCGCAAGCCATTCACCAGCGCACAGACGATCGCGAACCGGGGCGGATCATTCTGCGTACAAAACTGAATCCGCCGTGGGCGGAAATTCAGGTCGAGGACAACGGCATCGGCATGAGCGAGAACGTGCGCAAACGCACGTTCGAGCCGTTCTTCACCACCAAGGAAATCGGTCAGGGCACCGGCCTTGGGCTCTCGGTCTCGTACTTCATCATCACCAACAACCACAAAGGCCAGATGGAAGTGCAATCGACGCCGGGCCAAGGTACCTGTTTCACCTTGCGCCTGCCGTTGTCGGGCACTCCGGTGGTCTCTCAAGAACTCAATCAGCTGTCGAGGTAACCATGGGCTTTCGCTTGTCGAAGATTTACACCCGCACTGGCGACAAAGGCGAAACCGGGCTCGGCGATGGCCGCCGGGTGCCCAAGGACCATCCGCGAATCGAAGCCATTGGCGAAGTCGATACGCTGAACAGCCAGGTGGGTGTGCTGTTGGCCGGATTGGCGGCGCAAAGTGATACGTACCCGGGGTTGAACGAAGTAATCGAGGTGTTGGCGCCCTGCCAACATCGGTTGTTCGACCTGGGTGGTGAACTGGCGATGCCGGTTTATCAGGCACTGAACACGGCAGAAATCGAGCGCCTGGAAGCGGCGATCGATGTGTGGAATGAAGAGTTGGGGCCGCTGGAGAATTTCATTCTGCCCGGCGGTTCGGCGCTGATTGCCCAAGCCCACGTATGCCGCTGCCTGGCGCGCAGTGCCGAACGGCGCTGTCAGCAGTTGAATGCGATCGAGCCGCTGGCCGGGGTTGGGCTGGCGTATATCAATCGGTTATCGGATTTGTTGTTTGTGGCGGCACGGTTGATTGCCAAGCGTCAGGGGATTGCCGAGATTTTGTGGCAAGCGGCAGCGAAACCCCAAGTTTAGTCGGCGCGTCCGAAGACGCCATCGCGGGCAAGCCCGCTCCCACAGGGATCAGCGTCGTACACAAATCTGTGTCCACCACGAACCACTGTGGGAGCGGGCTTGCCCGCGATGGCGCCAGCAGCAACACCGCAGAATCAGGTTTCAGGCCAAAACGCCCGAATCCCCGCCACACCCTGTGCTCCCGCTTCCCAGGCTTTCTGCCGCTCTGCCGGGCCCACCCCACCGAGCAAAAACACTGGCTTGCTGAAGCCCTCGATCAAAGTCGAAGCCTGCTCCCAACCCAATGGCAACGCATCCGGATGAGTCTGGGTCGGCTGTACGGGTGACAGGGTCACAAAGTCCACGCCCATCTGCTCGGCCAGCGCCAGTTCCTCAGCGTTGTGGCAGGACGCGGCCAACCAGCGCGAAGCCGGTAGCGGTCGCCCGGCCGCCGCGTACTTGCGCAACTGTGCCGACGTGATGTGCCAACCGGCGGACGGAAAGTCCCCCAGCCATTCAAACGGCCCTTTGATCATCAACTGCGCCTTGCCGGCACACAGCCCCGCCGCGTCCACCGCCAGATCGCGGTATTGCGGGTCGTAGCCGTTGGGTGCGCGCAATTGAATCAGCTTGATGCCACCAGCGATGGCTTTCTGGATACCGCGCAGCAAAGCCGGGGTTTCCAGGCCGTCCGGGGTGATCAGGTAGTCGCCGGGCAAGCGAGCAGCAGCGACGATCGGCTGGTTGGCGGCCGGAAATTCGTAATCCACCAGCTCCCGCGCGGTCACCCAGGCCAAAGGCTGACCTTCGGCGCCATGGGGTTCGCCGGTAAACGCCGAGACTTCCCAGACATCCAGCAACACCTGCTTGTCCGGGTAATCGTGGCGGACCTTGATCATCGGCCGCGCGGTATTGACCACAATGCCCAACTCTTCGTGAAGCTCGCGAGCCAGGGCCATTTCGACGGATTCGTCATCCTCGACCTTGCCACCGGGGAACTCCCACAAACCGCCCTGATGCTGGGTGTCGGCACGGCGGGCAATGAGGATTTTGCCGTTGCTATCGCGGATAACCGCGGCTGCTACATGGACTCGTTTCACCGCTCTATTTCCTCCAGACCCGCCTTCCGCCAAGCCTTGAAGGCTGGCCATTGGTAGATGGTTTCGACATAGGCCGCGTCGGCCTCGGGCAGTTTTACCTGATAGGTGCGCAGGCGTACGGCGATCGGTGCAAAAAACGCATCGGCCAGGGTCGCACCGCCAAACAGGAACGGGCCGGTTTCAGTCGCGACGGCGCGACATTCAGCCCACAACGCCAGCATGCGCTCGATTTCAGCCTGAACCTCAGGTGGGGTCGGCGACAGTGGCGCATCGTGGCTCAGGTCGAACGGCATGTTGCCGCGCATGGCGAAAAAACCGCTGTGCATCTGCGCGCACGCCGAACGCGCCTGGGCACGGGCGGCAGTGTCTTTGGGCCACAGGCTGGCATCGGGAAATTGTTCGGCCAGGTACTCGGCAATCGCCAGGGAATCGGCAACGGTGCCGTGTTCGGTTTTCAGCAGCGGGACTTTCCCGGTCGGCGAATGCTTGAGCACGCGCTCGCGAGTGTCCGGCTGGTTCAGCTTGATCAGTTCTTCGGTGTAGGACACGCCGGTCAGGTCGAGGGCCAGTGCGGCGCGCAGGGACCAGGAGGAATACAGTTTGTCGCCGATGATCAGGTGGAGGCTCATGTTCGGGACCTTTTGATAGGAGTACAAGCCAGAATCTTTAGCGTCTGGTGGTCCGTCTTCGCGGGCAAGCCTCGCTCCAACAGGGATCGCGCCGCAAACAAAGTTTGTGCACACCGCTGAACCTGTGGGAGCGGGCTTGCCCGCGATAGGGTCGACGCAGTCTTACGTACGGTACTCAGCGTTGATCTTCACGTATTCGTGGGACAGGTCAGTGGTCCAGATGGTTTCGCTGCAATCGCCGCGACCCAGCTCGATGCGGATGGTGATTTCTTCCTGCTGCATCACCGCCGCGCCCTGGGCTTCGGTGTAGGTGGCAGAACGAGCGCCGCGGCTGGCGATACACACGTCACCGAGGAATACGTCGATCTTGCTCACGTCCAGGTTCGGTACGCCGGCACGGCCCACGGCGGCCAGAATGCGGCCCCAGTTCGGGTCGGAGGCGAACAACGCAGTCTTGATCAGCGGCGAGTGGGCCACGGTGTAACCGACGTCCAGGCACTCCTGGTGATTGCCACCGCCGTTGACTTCCACGGTGACAAACTTGGTCGCGCCTTCGCCGTCGCGCACGATGGCCTGGGCCACGTCCATGCAGACTTCGAACACCGCTTGCTTCAGCAAAGCGAACAGCGGACCGCTCGCTTCGGTGATTTCCGGCAGTGCTGCCTGACCGGTGGCGATCAGCATGCAGCAGTCGTTGGTCGAGGTGTCGCCGTCGATGGTGATGCGGTTGAACGACTTGTTGGCGCCGTCCAGTAGCAGGTTTTGCAGCACGTCGCGGGAGACTTTGGCGTCGGTGGCAATGTAGCCGAGCATGGTCGCCATGTTCGGGCGGATCATGCCCGCGCCTTTGCTGATGCCGGTGACGGTGATGGTCACGCCATCATGCTGGAACTGGCGGCTGGCACCCTTTGGCAGGGTGTCAGTGGTCATGATGCCGGTAGCGGCGGCTTCCCAGTTATTCACCGACAGATCGTCGAGGGCGGCTTGCAGCGCGCCTTCGATTTTTTCGACCGGCAGCGGCTCGCCGATCACACCGGTGGAGTACGGCAGCACCAGGCTTGCATCGACACCGGTCAGCTCAGCCAGTTTGGCGCACGTGCGCTCGGCAGCCGCCAGGCCTGGTTCGCCAGTGCCGGCGTTGGCATTGCCGGTGTTGGTCAGCAGGTAACGTACCGGGCCTTGCACGCGTTGCTTGGCCAGGATAACGGGAGCGGCGCAAAAGGCGTTCAGGGTGAACACGCCCGCCACTGTGGAACCTTCGGCACAGCGCATGACCACGACATCCTTGCGCCCCGGGCGCTTGATGCCGGCCGAGGCGATACCGAGTTCAAAACCGGCAACCGGGTGCAACGTTGGCAAAGGACCAAGACCAACAGCCATGAATGCGCTCCTTAAAAAGTAGTGTCTGCACCGTCATTACCCCGTTCTTTTAACGTGGCGCGGTGGTTTAAATGGCAAAACGCCGCGACGGCATAAGCCGGTCGCGGCGCGGGTATTTCAGCGTATGAAACGGGTTTACTGGATCTGCCCGTGGCAATGCTTGTACTTCTTGCCCGAACCGCAGTAGCACAGCTCGTTGCGGCCCAGCTTCTGCTCGTTGCGTACCGGTGCGGTGGCGAGGGCTACATCGACCTCTTCACCCAACACTTCCGGTTGCTCCAGGCCAGGTGCTTCGTCGTGCTGGAACTGCATGCGCGCAGCCAGTGCCTCGGCTTCCTGACGCAGGCGAGCTTCTTCTTCGATCGGGTCTTCGCGGCGAACCTGAACGTGCGACAGCACACGGATCGAGTCGCGCTTGATCGAATCCAGCAACTCGGAGAACAAGGTGAAGGACTCGCGCTTGTATTCCTGCTTCGGGTTCTTCTGCGCATAACCACGCAAGTGAATGCCGTGACGCAGGTGATCCATGGTCGACAGGTGGTCTTTCCACAGGTCGTCCAGTACGCGCAGAACGATTTGCTTCTCGAAGGTGCGCAGTGCTTCGGCACCGGCCTGGTCTTCTTTCTCGTTGTACGCGGCGATCAGCTCGTTCATCAGCTTCTCGCGCAGGGTCTCTTCGTAGAGGTGATCGTCTTCGTCCAGCCATTGCTGGATCGGCAACGCCACGCCGAAGTCGCTCTGCAACGCCGCTTCCAGACCGGCCACGTCCCACTGCTCTGGCAGCGATTGCGGTGGAATGTGTGCGCTGACGGTTGCGTTGAGCACGTCCTGACGGAAATCGGCGATGGTTTCGCCAATGTTGTCAGCGGCCAACAAACTGTTACGCATGTGATAGATCACTTTACGTTGTTCGTTGTTGACGTCGTCGAACTCGAGCAGTTGTTTACGGATATCGAAGTTACGGCCTTCAACCTTGCGCTGAGCCTTCTCGATGGCGTTGGTCACCATGCGGTGCTCGATCGCTTCACCGGACTGCATGCCCAGCGCCTTCATGAAGTTCTTCACCCGGTCAGAGGCGAAGATGCGCATCAGGCTGTCTTCCAGCGACAGGTAGAAACGGCTGGAACCGGCGTCGCCCTGACGACCGGCACGACCGCGCAACTGGTTGTCGATACGGCGCGATTCGTGACGCTCGGAAGCGATCACCTGCAAACCGCCCGACTCCAGCACTTGCTGGTGGCGTTTCTGCCAGTCGGCCTTGATCTGGGCAATCTGCTCAGGGGTCGGGTCTTCCAGCGAAGCCACTTCCACTTCCCAGTTACCGCCCAACAGGATGTCGGTACCGCGACCGGCCATGTTGGTGGCGATGGTCAGTGCGCCCGGACGACCGGCCTGAGCAATGATTTCGGCTTCTTTTTCGTGGAACTTGGCGTTCAGAACCTTGTGTTCGATGCCTTCCTTCACGAGCAGGCTGGACATGTGCTCGGACGTTTCGATGGTGGCAGTACCCACCAGCACCGGACGGCCCTGAGTCATGCACTCCTTGATGTCGTTGATGATCGCCGCGTATTTCTCTTCGGCGGTCAGGAACACCAGGTCGTTGTAGTCTTTACGTGCCAACGGTTTGTTTGGCGGAATCACCATGACCTGCAGGCCATAGATCTGGTGGAATTCGAACGCTTCGGTGTCTGCGGTACCGGTCATGCCGGACAGCTTGTTGTACAGACGGAAGTAGTTCTGGAACGTGGTCGACGCCAGGGTCTGGCTCTCGGCCTGGATGTTCAGGTTTTCCTTGGCTTCGATGGCCTGGTGCAGGCCTTCGGACAAACGGCGACCCGGCATGGTACGGCCGGTGTGTTCGTCGACCAGCACGACCTGACCGTCCTGCACGATGTATTCGACGTTGCGGTTGAACAGCTTGTGCGCACGCAGGCCGGCATAAACGTGGGTCAGCAGACCGAGGTTATGCGCCGAATACAGGCTCTCGCCTTCAGCCAGCAGGCCGACGCGGGTCAGCATGTCTTCGATGAACTGGTGACCGGCTTCGTTGAGTTCGACCTGACGGGTCTTCTCGTCCACTGTGTAGTGGCCAGCCTTGGTGACTTCGCCTTCGACTTCTTCGACGTGCAATTCCAGCTGCGGGATCAGTTTGTTGATCTCGATGTACAGCTTGGAGCTGTCCTCGGCCTGACCGGAGATGATCAGCGGCGTACGGGCTTCGTCGATGAGGATGGAGTCGACTTCGTCGATCACGGCAAAATTGAGTTCGCGCTGGAATTTCTCTTCCATGCTGAACGCCATGTTGTCGCGCAGGTAGTCGAAACCGAATTCGTTGTTGGTGCCGTAGGTGATGTCGGCGGCGTAAGCGGCGCGCTTCTCTTCCGGCGGCTGGAATGGGGTGACCACGCCGACCGTCATGCCGAGGAATTCGTAGAGCGGACGCATCCAGTTGGCGTCACGGCGTGCCAGGTAGTCGTTCACCGTCACAACGTGCACGCCCTTGCCGGACAGCGCGTTGAGGTAAACACCCAGTGTTGCCACCAGGGTCTTGCCTTCACCGGTACGCATTTCCGCGATCATGCCTTCATGCAAGGTCATGCCGCCGATCAGCTGGACATCGAAGTGGCGCATACCCATGACGCGCTTACCGGCTTCGCGGGCGACCGCAAAGGCTTCGGGCAGCAGTTTGTCGAGGGTTTCCCCTTTGGCGAGGCGGGCCTTGAACTCGTCGGTCTTGGCACGCAATTGATCGTCCGAAAGGGCTACCATTTGCTCTTCGAAGGCATTGACGAGCTGCACCGTCTTGAGCATGCGTTTGACTTCACGCTCATTCTTGCTTCCAAAAAGTTTCTTTAACAAAGGCGCAAACATATCGGCAGGATCTTCCACACTAAAGGGATGGAGGGCGGCCCCGTGAGTCGCCCGTGCAGCCCTCATGGCCGCATGCGAACGAGCATTCTACCCGGAAACGATGGTGAGGAAAGTGGCGTTATTCCACGATGCATGCACTGCGCTGTGACGGGGCTCACTTAAAATAAGGGCTTTTTGCTGAACTTCAACCCATCGAGGGCACAAGTTACTCGTTGATTTAATGGGTAAAGCGCTCGCAAAGCAATGGGTCGGGGGCAACGGGTGCTTTCTGTTACCATGGCCACTCTGTTACTTCAGGTGTTCGATCATGGCATTTCGCCCTCTCACGGCCAGAGCACCCGCCGTTCTGCTTCGCGAAGCCAAACCGCTGAAAGCCATCTTTGGCCACGCTCAACGCCTGGGTCATTTACAACGTCTGGTGGAAAGCCAGCTGCAGCCGGCTGCCCGCGAGCATTGCCATGTGGCGTCGTGGCGTGAAGGCAGTTTATTGCTGATTGTCACCGACGGCCACTGGGCCACCCGCCTGCGTTATCAGCAAAAGCGTCTGCAACGGCAGTTACAGCTGTTCGACGAGTTCGCCAGCCTGACGCGGATCCTGTTCAAGGTTCAACCGCCTACCGTTCAGCAAGGGGCGGCGGGGCATACGATAAATTTGTCGACCGATGCGGCGGCGACCATTCAGGCGACGGCTGACGGGATTACCGACCCAAACCTGCGGGCGGCCCTCGAACGCCTGGCGGCGCACGCCAAACCCAAGGTTTAAAAGCAGGATCAAAAGATCGCAGCCTTCGGCAGCTCCTACAGGATGTTCACAATTCAATGTAGGAGCTGCCGCAGCCTGCGATCTTTGCTTTTTCAGCGGCGTTTGCTGCCTCCGAGCAATGACCCCATCAACCCGCGTACCAATTGTCGGCCCAATTGATTTGCCGCCTGTCGCATAGCTGATTTCAACGCCTGCCCTGCCGCCGTGCCGAGGAATTCCCCGGCCTGTTCAGTGAAACTCGGCTCTTCAGGTGCAGGTTTGCCCGGCGCAGCTTCAGGATCCGGCGCCAGGCCTTTGCGCCCCATCAGCACTTCATAAGCCGATTCACGATCGACCGGTTTGTCGTAACGCCCCTTGAATGGCGAACCGGCGATCAGCACGGTGCGTTCGGTCTCGGTCAGCGGCCCGATCCGCGATTGCGGCGGTGCAACCAATACACGCTGGACCATCCCCGGCGTGCCCTTGTCTTGCAAGGTGCCAACCAGCGCCTCGCCGATCCCCAACTCCGTCAATACCGACAAGGCATCGAACGCCGGGTTCGGCCGGAAACCGTCGGCCACCGCACGCAGGGATTTCTGTTCTTTGGCGGTAAATGCACGCAAACCGTGCTGAATGCGCAGGCCCAGTTGAGCCAGCACATCGTCCGGCAAGTCGCCCGGCGATTGGGTGACGAAATACACCCCCACGCCTTTCGAGCGAATCAGTCGCACCACTTGTTCCAGACGCTCCTGCAATGCCTTGGGCGTACCGGCGAACAACAAGTGCGCTTCGTCGAAAAACAGCGCCAGCAGTGGTTTCTCGGCATCGCCGCGTTCCGGCAATTGCTCGAACAGTTCGGCCAGCAGCCAGAGCAGGAACGTCGCATAGACTTTTGGCGCTTCGTGCACCAGACGACTGGCATCGAGCAAGTGAATGCGCCCGCGACCATCCACGGCCGGTTGCAACATGTCTTCCAGTTGCAGCGCCGGTTCGCCGAACAACGCTTCAGCGCCCTGCTGTTCCAGCGTCGCCAGACGACGCAACAGCGCCTGGCTGGAGCCGGTGGTCATCAACGCGGCGTCATCCCCCAGCAATTCGGGGTTGTCTCGCAGGTGATTGAGCAGCGCCTTCAAATCCTTCAAATCCAGCAGCAACAGCCCTTCGCGGTCGGCCACCTTGAACGCGGCATAGAGTGCCGACTGCTGACTGTCGGTCAGTTCCAGCAGGCTGCCGAGCAGCAACGGGCCCATTTCGCTCAAGGTTGTGCGCAGTGGATGACCAGACTGACCGTTAATGTCCCACAGGGTCACCGGATACGCCTGAGGCTTATGGTTCAGCCAGGGCATCCCGGCGATCCGCTCCGCGACCTTGCCTTGAGGGTTGCCGGCGGCGCCCAGGCCACACAGGTCGCCTTTGATGTCCGCCGCGAACACCGCCACACCGGCATCGCTGAAGGCTTCGGCCAGGCGCTGCAAGGTGACGGTTTTACCGGTCCCGGTAGCGCCCGCTACCAAGCCGTGACGGTTGGCCAGGCGCATGGCTTGGGCGATGGACTGGCCCGCGAGATCGGCGCCGATAACGAGTTGCAATGAGTCAGGCATTTTGTCACCCATGGTTAATCTTTGATCCTTCATGGCCGATAACAAGCGAGAGACCAGACTGAAAAATAGCGTCGGTAATTCCCTAAGGAGAGGTGGAAATATCAGCTTACTTTCAACACTGCCCATTTTGCGCGCCTTTATAAAAGCACGCCCTGGACATTAAGACTTTAGCGGACCCCAAGCCATGAATAAAAATCTGCGCTTCAGCCATAAAATACTGCTTGCCGCCGCCCTCATCGTTATTGCTGCCTTCGCCTCGTTCACACTGTACAACGACTATTTGCAGCGCAATGCGATACGCAACGATCTAGACAACTATCTGCAAGAAATGGGCAGCGTAACGGCCAACAATATCCAGACCTGGCTGGCCGGACGCAGCCTGCTGATAGAAAATCTGTCACAAAACGTCGCCCTGAACGCTGACACTGGCAATGTCTCCAAACTACTTGAGCAGAAGGCCGTGACCTCGACCTTCATGGGTGCCTATCTGGGCAACAAGGATGGCACCTTCATCATCCGCCCTGACAGCAAGATGCCCGACGGCTATGACCCTCGCGTCCGGCCTTGGTACAAGAGCGCCCAAAGCACCGGCGGCTCGGCACTGACCGAACCGTACATCGATCTCGCGTCCGGCCAACTGGTCATTTCCATCGTCAACAGTGTGCTCAAGGACGGTCAAAGCATCGGCGTGGTCGGTGGCGACCTCAGCTTGCAGGTGATCGCCGACAGCCTCAACGCGCTGGACTTCGACGGCATGGGTTATGCCTTTCTGATCAGCGCCGATGGCAAGATCCTGGTTCACCCGGACAAAGCCCTGGCGATGAAGTCCCTGAGCGAGGCGTATCCGAAAAACACCCCGCGCATCAGCAGCGAACTCAGTGAGATCGACGTCGACGGCAAGACCCGCATCGTCACCTTCACCCCAATCAAAGGCCTGTCCTCGGTCAATTGGTACATCGGTCTGTCGGTGGATAAAGACAAAGCCTTCTCGATGCTCAGCGAATTCCGCGCCTCGGCGGTCGTCGCGACTGTGATTGCCGTGGCCATCATCATCGCCCTGCTGGGCATGTTGATCCGCATCTTGATCCAGCCGCTGCACGTCATGACCCGCGCCATGGAAGACATCGCCGACGGTGAAGGCGACCTGACCAAGCGCCTGACCATCCAGAATCAGGACGAATTCGGCATCCTCGGCACCGCGTTCAACCGTTTCGTGGAACGGGTTCATACGTCGATCCGCGAAGTGTCCTCGGCCACTGGCCAAGTCAACGAAGTGGCCCTGCGTGTGGTGGCTGCCTCGAACTCGTCGATGTTCAATTCCGACCAGCAAGCCTCGCGCACCAGCAGCGTCGCCGCGGCGATCAACCAGCTCGGCGCCGCGGCCCAGGAAATCGCCCGCAACGCCGCGCAAGCGTCAAGTCAGGCCAGCGACGCGCGCAGCCTGGCCGAAGATGGCCAGCAAGTAGTGGATCGCAGCATTGCCGCGATGAATCAGCTGTCGAGCATGCTCAGCGCCTCGAGTACCAACATCGAATCGCTGAACAGTAAAACTGTGAACATCGGGCAGATTCTCGAAGTGATCACCAGCATCTCCCAGCAAACCAACCTGCTGGCGCTGAACGCCGCCATTGAAGCGGCGCGGGCCGGTGAAGCCGGACGCGGTTTTGCCGTGGTGGCCGACGAGGTGCGCAACCTGGCACACCGCACGCAAGAGTCGGCGCAACAGGTGCAAACCATGATCGAGGAGCTGCAAGTCGGCGCCCGCGAATCCGTCAGCACCATGAGCGACAGCCAGCGCCATAGTCAGGACAGCGTGGAAATCGCCAACCTGGCCGGTGAACGCTTGAACAGCGTGACGTTGCGCATCGGCGAAATCGACGGCATGAACCAGTCCGTGGCCACAGCGACCGAGGAACAGACGGCGGTGGTTGAGTCGATTAACGTGGATATCACCGAGATCAACACGCTAAACCAGGAAGGCGTGGAAAACCTGCAATCGACGTTGCGCGCGTGCTCGGACCTTGAGCAGCAGGCTTCGCGATTGAAGCAGTTGGTAGGCAGTTTCCGCATCTAGCGTCTGATAGACCCCAATCGCGAGCAGGCTCGCTCCCACACTGGATCTATGGTGAACACATTATTTGTGAACTACGGAGATCAAATGTGGGAGCGAGCCTGCTCGCGATAACGATCTGCAAAGCCCCGCAAAACCCCGCTGACACCCCGCGCCGCAAAACCCCGACCGAACATCTATCCTTCATATAGGTCAACCAAGGGAGAACAAACGGACCGGAGGAATGTTCATCGTGCATATCGCTGACATAACCATGTTCTACGCCCCTGCCAGCGGTGGCGTGCGCACTTATCTGGATGCCAAACACCGTCGCCTGGGCATCAAGCCGGGCATTTGTCACAGCCTGTTGATTCCCGGGGCTCATTTCAGTGAACAGGACGGTGTCTACACGGTTCCGGCCCCTGCCCTTCCATTCGGCAAGGGTTATCGCTTCCCCCTCCGTCTCGCGCCATGGCGCAATGTTCTGCAGGATTTGCAGCCCGATCTGATTGAAGTCGGCGACCCATACCTGACTGCCTGGGCTGCTTTGGACGCCAAACGCCAACTTGATGTGCCGGTGATCGGTTTTTATCATTCGGACCTGCCGCTACTGGTCAGCAATCGCATGGGCAATTGGGTTACCGCCAATATCGAAGCTTATGTCAGCAAACTCTATGGCAACTTCGATCGGGTTCTGGCGCCGAGCCAAATCATGGCCGATAAGCTGATCGGGTTGGGCGTGAAGAATGTTTTCGTACAACCGCTGGGCGTCGACCTGCAAACGTTCAACCCCAGTAAACGGGATACAGGTTTACGGGCTGAATTGGGCATCGATGAAAACACTCATCTGCTGATCTTCGCCGGCCGTGGATCGAAGGAAAAAAACCTGCCGGTGCTGCTCAAATGCATGAAACGCCTGGGTCGTCGCTATCACCTGTTGCTGGTAGGCTCGTCAATGCCGACCCTGGTACCGCGCAATGTCACCGTCCTCAACGAGTTCTACCCGGCGGCGCAAGTCGCGCGCTTGATGGCCAGTGCCGATGCGCTGGTGCATGCCGGTGATCAGGAAACCTTTGGCCTGGTGATCCTCGAAGCCATGGCCAGCGGCATTCCGGTGGTGGCCGTGGCGGCCGGGGCTTTTCAGGAAATTGTCACCGATCAATGCGGCCTGCTTTGCACACCGAACAATCCAGCAGCAATGGCCAACGCTGTGCGTGAACTGTTCAGTCAGGGCAGCGCCGCGCTGGGCAAACAAGCCCGCAGCCATGTCGAACAGCATTACGCCTGGGATATCGTGGTCGACAGCCTGTTGGGGCACTATCACGCCGTACTCGGCACTCAATGGCCACTGACCGCCAATGGTTGAGCCCATGAACGCGCCCAGCCTGTTACTGGTATTGCACGACGTTGCGCCGCAAACCTGGCCCGATTACCAAGCCTTCGTCGAAGCCGTCGACGCGCTGGGTGAGGTACCGATCACCTGGCTGGTGGTGCCCGACTTCCACAAGCATAACGACCTGGACGCGTATCCGGCGTTTCGACGTTTGCTGACCCGCCGCGTCGCTCTCGGCGACGAACTGGCACTGCACGGTTACTTCCATTGCGATGAAGGCCCCATCCCCCTCACTCCCCGAGACTGGTTCATGCGCCGAATCTACACCCATGAAGGCGAGTTCTACGACCTGTCACAGGGAGCCGCCCTCACCCGCCTGCGTGCCGGAATCGAGGTGTTCCACCGTTACAACTGGCCATTGCAAGGTTTCGTCGCTCCGGCCTGGCTGATGAGCGACGGCACCCGCCAAGCCTTGCGCCAGGTACCGCTGCGCTACACCAGCGACTCGCAGCATCTGTATCGATTGCCGGATTTCACCGCGATCGATGCTCCGTGCCTGGTCTGGAGTGCGCGCAGCGCCTGGCGTCGGGGTCTGTCGAAAATCGTCAGCGATCAGCGCGAACAACGCTGGCACCAGGCGCCGGTGATTCGTCTCGGCCTGCACCCGGTGGACATGCGCCATGAGTTCTCGCGTCAGTACTGGCTGCAAACCCTAAAGCGCTTGCTCGACGAGGGTCGTGTGCCGATGACCAAGGCCAACTGGCTGGCCCGGCAACGCGACCCCATCGGTCGCGCCGCATGAGCCGCGGGATTCTGCTGGTCGTCGCCCTGCTCGCTGCGGTGCTCATCCCGTCGTTGCTGGGTGGCGGAGAGACATGGTCGCGGTTGCAAAGCTTTCCGCTGAAATGGTTGCTGATCATGTTCGGCATGATCCTGCTCTGCTGGATGCTCAACACCCAGCGCTTGCGTCTGCTGCTGGGGGATCAGCGCGACAAGATCAGCCGCTTCAAAAGTCTTGGGGTGGTGATGTCCGCCGAGTTCGCCTACTGCGCCACTCCCGGCGGCAGTGGCGGACCGCTGACCATCATGGCCTTGTTGGCACGCCACGGCGTACGACCGGCCAGGGGCAGCGCCGTGTTCGCCATGGATCAGTTGAGCGATCTGCTGTTTTTTCTCTGCGCGCTGAGCGGGATTCTGATTTATGCACTGTTCCAGCACCTCAGTCAGCGCATGGAATGGCTGCTGACCGTCAGCGCCATCTCGATGTTCGGCGGGCTGTTCAGTTGCGTATTGGCGGCTCGCTACCACCGCTCGCTGATTCGTCTGAGTGGTCGGTTGCTCGCTCGTCTCAATGTCAAAGGCACCACCCGAATGCGCTGGGCGCGAAAGCTCCTGCACTTCCTGGCGGCGTTTACTGACACATTGAAGTTGCCTTTTCAGACATTGATCACGGTGTTTGCACTGACCTGCCTGCATTGGCTCTTGCGCTATAGCGTGCTGTATCTGGCATTGCGTGGGCTGGGCGTGGACTTGCAGTGGGCCTGGTGCTTTCTGATCCAGATGCTGTCACTGAGTGCGGGGCAGTTCAGCCTGTTGCCGGGCGGTGCCGGGGCGGCGGAACTGACATCGGCGGCGCTGCTGGCGCCCATGGTCGGGAAATCCACCGCGGCGGCGGCGATTCTGATCTGGCGGACAGTGACCTATTACTTCTATCTGGTGGTCGGTGGGCCGGTGTTTTTGATGATGCTTGGGCGGCCATTGCTCAGGAAGTTGATGAAGCTCAAGCAGGCTTAAAAGATCGCCTGTGGCGAGGGGGCTTGCCCCCGTTGGGCTGCGAAGCGGCCCCCGGCATTCCTTCATCTTGCGACGGCTGCGTCGCCGAACGGGGCGATGCGGCGTTCCGACAAGCCCCCTCGCCACGGTCCTGTAACTGCTCCCACAACTCGGCGGCACCGGGAAACTCCGTGCCGTCTTCGGGGCTCAGGTCATCCGGGTCATAGCGACTCAAACAGCCCTCACCCAATGTGGCGGGTGCCTTGGAAGTCGCTTTGTCCAGTGGATCGGCCATGGTTATGTTCTCAGTGCAAAAACGGCGAAGGGCCTGAAGCGATTGAACGCCCAGGCCCTTCGAATTTCAACCGTATGGCTATCAGAACACGACGGTTTTGTTGCCATGCACCAGCACCCGGTCTTCCAGGTGATAACGCAGACCACGGGCCAACACCATTTTCTCGACGTCACGGCCGAAGCGCACCATGTCTTCAATGCTGTCGCTGTGACTCACGCGCACTACGTCTTGCTCGATGATCGGACCGGCATCCAGCTCTTCGGTGACATAGTGGCAAGTAGCGCCGATCAACTTCACACCGCGCATCGAAGCTTGGTGATACGGCTTGGCGCCAACAAACGACGGCAAGAAGCTGTGATGAATATTGATGACTTTATGGGCATATTCGCTGCACAACTCAGGCGGCAGAATCTGCATATAACGGGCAAGTACCACCACTTCGGCCTCGTGCTGTTTGACCAGACGCGAGACTTCGGCGAAGGCCGGCTCCTTATTCTGTGGGTTGACCGGGACATGGTAGTAAGGAATACCGTGCCACTCGACCATGCTGCGCAAATCATCATGGTTGGAGATCACGCAGGCGATTTCACAGTCCAGTTCGTCACTGTGCCAGCGGTGCAGCAAGTCGGCCAGGCAGTGGGATTCGCGGCTGGCCATTAACACCACGCGTTTCTTCTGCTCGGTGTCGGTGATGCGCCAGTCCATCGAGAACTCTTCGGCAATCGGTGCAAACGCTTCGCGAAAGGCTTCGATACCGAAAGGCAGCGAATCGGCACGAATTTCGTGACGCATGAAGAACCAGCCACTGAGATTATCCGAGTGATGGCTCGCTTCAGTGATCCAGCCGTTATGTGACGCCAGAAAGTTACTGACTTTAGCAACGATGCCGACGCGGTCCGGGCAAGCAATCACCAGCCGAAAAGTGCGCATGAGGGGGAAACTCCAGAACTTCGCAAAGGCCGCTATTCTAGCGATTGCGCAGCAAAACTGCAGTATTGATGACGCATGGCTTTGCCCGCAGGTCCGATACAGGTTCTGCAAGCACCAGGCTGACCCGCGCGATGGTGTTCTTGCGGGCAATCTTCAAGAGGTCAACTGTGAATATTTGTGACGCTATTTAACTGTCCCTCCAATGTGTGTCCTATTCCGCAACTAATTTAAATAAAACTCTGGTTAAATGTTTACTTGATGAAACACCCTGACTATTATTGTCGCACTGTCACCCTGCCATCCAGCGCCTAACATAAGGTAGTCCCCATGTCCTTGATCAACGAATATCGCGCCACCGAAGAAGCTATCAAAGAGCTGCAAGCCCGTTTGAAGAATCTGTCCCAAGACGACAAACTGCAAACCGAGCTGGAATTCGAAGGCAAACTGCGCACCCTGATGGGTGAATACTCCAAATCCCTGCGTGACATCATCGCGCTGTTGGATCCAGAGTCCAAAACCAAGGCTCCACGTGGCGGCGCAGTAAAAACTACCGGCACCAAGCGTGCTCGCAAAGTTAAACAATACAAAAACCCGCACAACGGCGAAGTCATCGAAACCAAAGGTGGCAACCACAAGACTCTGAAAGAGTGGAAAGCCAAGTGGGGCGGTGACGTGGTTGAAAGCTGGGCTACCCTGCTGGGCTAAGCCGCAAGCGTGTCGCAGACTGATCCGCGACCAAAAGAACGCCAGCAAATGCTGGCGTTTTTTTATGCCTGAAATTCAAGCGCAGATTATTCTCGTTTTCAAAGACTCAAACGTTTGCGTAACGTCTGGACATGATTCTTCCATTCATCCAGAACCTCTCGCTGAAACGATGTAGCACTAATCATCAATTGAGCAGCAACCTCCAGAAAACTATCCAGCGTATTTGGCGCGCCCCACTCAGGTGCACACAAACGTTTCTGACAGAATATTCGCCAGCGTTCTTGCTCCTCCAGGCTCAACGTATCGGGAAAGTTGCGTGCGCGATAACGAAACAATAATTCAGGCAAACGTTCATCATCGAAAGGCCACTGTTCTTGTGCTAATTGCGCAGGGTCGGCAGCTCTGACTTGCTCACATAGACGCCGGTCCCGATCACCGATAAAACCGTCGTATAACTGTTGCTCGGGGTCTTGGCTCGAAGAGAAATCGTCGCGGGAGTAAATGTCTGACACTTTATCTCGCCAAACTTGTTGTGCGTCACTTAGCCGCAGCACCCGCTCCTGATAAAGCGCCATATCCAGTCCCAAACGTTGCTGATCTACAGGACGAAGTACCGATAACGGCGCCACTACCGGGCACTTGTTGATGTGTATGAGCTTGAGCGGCACCGGCAGTTCGCCTTCGGCCAAGTCATCGCGGCGGGTATAAAGCCGCTGACGCAAGGTTTCGGCATCCAGATCGAGAAGCCCCTGAGGGTCCAGATGCAGGTCACAGACAATCAGCGCGTTGCGATTACGTGGATGCCAAGCCAATGGCAGCACCACACCCACATAGTTGCGGGCCGCCGAAAAGCGCCCGGAAATATGCACCATCGGCTGCAACAGCCTAATTTGATCCATGACCTTTTGTTTGCCGCGCAATTGAAACAGCCAGTCATACAACTTCGGCTGTTTTTCCCGAATCAGACGCGCGAGGGCAATGGTGGCGCGAACGTCCGACAGCGCCTCGTGCGCATGCCCGTGATCGATGCCATTGGCCGCGGTCAGACGTTCGAGTTTGAGCGTGACTCGCCCTTCGTCGTCCTTCGGCCAGACGAGGCCATCGGGACGCAAGGCATAAGCCGCGCGCACCACATCGATCAGGTCCCAGCGGCTGTTGCCGCCCTGCCACTCCCGTGCGTAGGGGTCGAAAAAGTTTCGATACAGGCTGTAACGGGTCATCTCGTCGTCAAAACGCAGCGTGTTGTACCCGGCCCCACAGGTGCCGGGCGCCGCGAGCTGGGCATGAACCCGTGTCATGAAATCGGCTTCGCTCAAACCTTGCTCGGCCAGACGCGCGGGCGTAATACCGGTGATCGCGCAAGCCGCCGGATGAGGCAGGATGTCGTCACTGGGCTGGCAATAAAGGTTGACCGGTTCGTCTATTTCATTGAGATCGAAGTCGGTGCGAATCCCCGCCACTTGCAGCGGGCGGTCGCAACGGGGGTTGATGCCAGTGGTTTCATAGTCGTACCAGAAGATCGAGGTCACGGGTTGTTCCTGAACTGAAGACCGGCGAAGTCTAGGCGCACATATACCGCCCCGACCAGAATCTTGTCATTCAATCATCTCTGACCACGCACCGTGCAATACATAGTTATGTCGTTTTCCCCCAAGAGGCTGCTAGCATCGAAAGGAGATCGAATCCGGACCAGGCCACATCAAGGTTGCCCATGCTCGAGACCACAGCACTGCCAGGGAAAGCGACGCTGGCCCGGCCACTGGATACGCGGTATCACGTCGAAACGCCCGAAGGCATCAACTTGCCGCTGCGCCCGGCCGGGTTGATGGTACGTGCGCTGGCGTTCGCCATCGATCTGGGCCTGCGTGGGGTGATTCTGGGCCTGCTGTTTATTATGTTGGCGTTTCTCGGAAAACTCGGCGCCGGGCTGGGTTCGATTCTGCTGTTCGTGGTGAGTTGGTGGTACATGGTGCTGTTCGAGGTGCTCAATCAGGGCCGCTCGCCGGGCAAACAATGGATGGGGTTGCGCGTAGTGCATGACGATGGCACGCCGATCGGCTGGTCCGCGTCCTTGCTGCGCAACCTGCTGCGATTTGTCGACATGTTGCCGTTCGGCTACTTTCTCGGGGCGATCAGTTGCCTGCAACATCCCTCCTTCAAGCGCCTCGGCGACCTGGCCGCCGGTACGCTGGTGATCTACCGCGAACAACCGCTCACCCGCCCCCAACTACCCGATGTCCCACCGCGGCGCGCAGCCTTCGCGCTGACGCTGACCGAGCAACGCGCCATCCTCGGGTTTGCCGAGCGCCAGGGTGAACTCTCCGAGGCACGGGCCAATGAGCTCGCCTCGATACTCGCGCAACCGTTGCAGGTATCGAAGCCACAGGCGAGGGCCGAACTCAACGGCATCGCCCGTGGCCTGTTGGGCCCCTCATGAAGCAAAGCCTTTTCGAAAGTCGCCACCAAGCCGAATGGGAGCAGTTTGCACTCATGCTTGAACGGCTGGAACGAGGCAAGGACGCCTCTGGAGTCGCCAGTTTCCCCAGCGATTATCGACGGCTCTGCCAACACCTGGCCCTGGCTCAGGAGCGCGGCTACAGCAGTTTCCTGATCGATTCATTGCAGCAACAGGTTCTGCGGGGGCATCAACAGCTTTATCGGCATCGCAGTCGACTGGGTGCCAACGTGTTGAGTTTCATCCTCGCCGATTTCCCGCGACTGGTGCGTGAGCAGTGGCGCTTCGTCCTTGCCGCCAGCCTGATGTTTTTTGGCAGCCTGATCGGCTTCGCGTTGCTGGTGTATCTGTTCCCGGAACTGATCTACAACCTGATTCCGGCCGAGCAGGTCAGTGAGATGCAAAGCATGTACGATCCCGTCGCCGGTCATCTGGGGCGCCTGGCAGATCGGGCAGCCAGCGAAGACTGGGTGATGTTCGGTTACTACATCATGCACAACATCGGCATCGCCTTTCAGACCTTCGCCAGCGGTTTGCTGTTTGGCCTGGGCAGCGCGTTTTTCCTGTTCTTCAACGGGTTGATGATCGGTGCGGTGGCCGGGCACCTGACGCACATTGGTTACGGGCAAACCTTCTGGTCGTTCGTGATCGGCCATGGCGCCTTCGAACTGAGTGCCATTGCCCTGGCCGGTGCCGCAGGCCTGCAACTGGGCTGGGCCTTGATCGCCCCGGGACGTTTGCCCCGCGCCGAAGCCCTGCAACTGGCAGCGCGCAAGAGCGTGTTGCTGATTTGCGGGGTCATGCTGTTTCTGCTGATTGCGGCGTTTATCGAAGCCTACTGGTCGTCGCGGACAGGGCTCACGCCGCTGACCAAATACCTGGTCGGCGCGGCGCTCTGGTGTTTGGTGGCGACTTATCTGCTATTTGCCGGACGGACCCGTCATGCGCCTGAGTGATGCCAGTGTGGTGATCCGCCCGCGCACAACCTGGGAAGCCATGGACCTGGGAGTGCTGCTGAGTCAGCGCCATCGACGCCTGTTGATGACCAGTTGGGCGATCGTGACCTTGCCGGTCTTTGCCCTGCTCACCTTGCTGCTGTGGGATTCACCCTCCCTCGCCGTGTTCCTGTTCTGGTGGCTCAAACCGGCGTTCGATCGGCTGCCGCTGTACATCCTGTCCAAAGCCATGTTCGGCGAAACCCCCACACTGAAACAGGCCCTGCACCAATGGCCACGGCTGCTCAAACCGCAACTGCTGGCCAGCCTGACCTGGCGCCGCCTGAGTCTGAGCCGCAGTTTTCTGATGCCGGTGGTGCAACTCGAAGGCCTGGCGGGCGAAGAACGCCAACAACGTTTGCGCGTGTTGCTGCAGCGCAACGCGGGCGCCGCCCAGTGGCTGACGATCATCGGCGTGCATCTGGAAACCGCGCTGTGGATCGGCTTGATGGTGCTGTTCTACATGCTCTTGCCGCAACAGGTCGAACTCGACTGGGGCTGGCAGACCTTGATTACCGCCGCCACCCAAGACTGGCTCTGGCTGGAACACCTGACCAATACCTTTTACGTTCTGGTGCTGATTGTCTGGGAACCGATCTATGTGGCCTGCGGTTTCAGCCTTTATCTGAACCGGCGCACGCGGCTGGAAGCCTGGGATATCGAGCTGGTCTTTCGCCGATTGCGCCAACGCTTGACCAGCACGGTTGTCACGCTGCTGCTGGCCGCGATCCTGCTGGTGCCGACGGCGCAAAGCGTCTGGGCTGCCGAACCGGTTATTTCACCGGACTCTGCGCGTCTGCTGGACCAGTCACTGACCAGCCAGGCGTCCCGGGACAGCATCAAGGCCATCCTCGACCAGCCCCCCTTCAAGAATAAGGAAACGGTAACGCGCTATCGCTTTGGCGAAGACAAACCCGCCCCCGACACTGCGGACAATGGTCAAACGCCCGCCTGGCTGAAGGCGCTGTTCAGCTTGCTGGACAGCCAACGCTTTGGCGTATTGGCCAACCTGATCGAAGTGTTGCTGTGGGGCACAGTGATCGGCGCCATTGGGCTATTGATCTGGCGTTACCGCGACTGGCTGCAGGCCTTCGTCAGCCGCCGCCCCCCGTTAAATCGCAAAGTCGCGCGGCCATTACCGCAGCAGGCGTTCGGCCTGGACCTCAACCGCGAAACCCTGCCCGCCGACATCGCAGCCAGCGCCGAAAGCCTCTGGCAGACAAATCCCCGTGAAGCCCTCGGGTTGCTCTATCGCGCCCTCCTCAGCCACTTGCTGCACGATTTCAACATGGCGCTCAAACCCGCCGACACCGAAGGCGAAGTTCTTCAGCGCGTTGAACAATTGCAACAACCTGCCTTGCTGGCCTTCAGTAAAAACCTCACCGGGCACTGGCAAAACATGGCGTATGGGCATCGATTGCCCCCCGCGCATTTGCAACAGGAACTCTGTGATGGCTGGCGCACGTTGTTCGGCCCGGGAGCGGTCCGTTGAACCGGCGCTTGTGGCTTTCAGTCGGTGCGTTCATCGCCCTGCTAGTGTGTGCGCTGAGTGTTTACCTGTATTTCAAGGCCATACCCTATCCAGCAGAAATCGATCACGGCCCATCGCCCGAAGCCCAAGCCAACCCCTATCTGGCGGCCGAGCACTTTCTGCGCAAACAGGGCCTGACCGTCAACCACGCCAACAGCCTCGACATCTTGCCGACGCTCGAGCCTCATCAGCGCAGTTTGTTGTTGCTCGGCGATCGAACGAACATGTCGCCACGACAGGTGAATCAGGTGTTGAACTGGACCCGGGCCGGTGGACGTCTTTTATTCGTCGCCGAAGCCCTGTGGGATGAGAAGACCGGTCAGAGCAACGACCTGCTGCTCGACCGGGTGCAGCTGCACCAGTCCCTGAGCAAAGACCTCAAGGAACCGCCGCCCGATCCTATTGACGATCCTTACCCCAAACTGACCAAGCTCTACCTGGAAAACGAAGAGGCGCCGGCCTACTTCAACTTCGATACCGCGTTCCACCTCGACGACCCGAAAAACCTCGCCCAGGCCTGGGCCAACAGCGGCAAGGCCACGCACATGATGCAGCTGAGTCACGGGCTCGGCTCGATTACCGTGGTCACCGACGCCGACCTCTGGAAAACCCCGGCCATCGACCAGTACGACAACGCCTGGCTACTGTGGTACCTGACGGCCGACACAGACGTGACCCTGCTGTTCAATACCGATCACGACAGCTTGCCGACCTTGCTGTGGCGCTATTTTCCACAAGCCTTGGTGGCCCTGATCGCCTTGATCGTTTTCGGGTTCTGGCATGTGGGCGTGCGTAACGGCCCGTTGCTGGAGCCGGCCACGAGAGCCCGCCGCCAGCTTCAGGAACACCTGCGTGCCAGCGCCGATTTCATGCTCCGCCACAACGGTCAGCACAGCCTGCTGCAAGCCTTGCAACAAGACATCCTGCGTCGTGTCCGTCACCGTCATCCCGGTTTTGAACAACTCGGCGTTGCCGAACAATGGCTGGTGCTCGCACGCCTGACTGGCCAACCCACACGCGCCATCAGCCAGGCCATGAGCCCGCGACCGAAGCAGCGGCTGCCCAGCGCTGAATTCAGCCGTCAGGTCGCCCACCTGCAAACCTTGAGGAACGCCTTATGAGTGAACAGATCGAGCCCGGCACACAGACCCACGCCGTCCAGCAACGCCAGCGCGCCAGCCAGTTGGCCCAAGCGATAAGGACGGAACTGCAAAAAGCCGTGATCGGCCAGAACATCGTGATCGACGATGTGCTAACCGCCCTGATCGCCGGCGGCCATGTACTGCTCGAAGGCGTGCCGGGGTTGGGCAAGACGTTGTTGGTGCGCGCCCTCGCCCGCTGCTTCGGCGGCGAATTCGCACGCATCCAGTTCACCCCGGACCTGATGCCCAGCGATGTCACCGGGCACGCGGTGTACGACTTGCAAACCGAGCAATTCAAACTGCGCAAAGGCCCGCTATTCACCAACCTGCTGCTGGCAGACGAGATCAACCGCGCCCCGGCGAAAACCCAGGCGGCGCTGCTCGAAGCCATGCAGGAACGCCAAGTCACCCTCGAAGGCCGCGCCCTGCCCATCGCGCAACCGTTCATGGTGCTCGCCACGCAAAACCCCATCGAACAGGAAGGCACTTACCCGTTACCGGAAGCCGAACTCGACCGCTTCATGCTCAAGGTGCGCATGGACTACCCCGAAGCCGAGCAGGAATTGAACATGGTGCGTCAGGTCAGCCGCTCGACCCGAGCCGACATGCTTGATGTGCAACCGCTGCGCACCGTGTTGCAAGCCAAGGACGTGCTGGCCTTGCAGCGCATTGCCAGTGATCTGCCAATGGACGATCAGGTACTCGATTACGCGGTGCGCCTGGCCCGCACCACCCGAACCTGGCCGGGGTTGACCCTGGGCGCCGGGCCACGCGCATCAATCGCCCTGGTACGTTGCGCCCGCGCCCGGGCCTTGTTGCGCGGCGGCGAATTTGTGATTCCAGATGACATCAAAGGCTGCGCGCTGGCCGTTCTGCGTCACCGCGTGCGAATTGCCCCGGAGCTGGACATCGAAGGGCTGGAAGTCGATCAGGTACTCAAGCAACTGCTCGATCAAGTCCCGGCGCCGCGGCTGTGAACACCGTGATCGAAATCCGCGTCGCCCCAAGAAAAGATCGCAGCCTGCGGCAGCTCCTACGCCGAATGCGGTCTCCTGTAGGAGCTGCCGAAGGCTGCGATCTTTTCAGCAGGCAACACGGTGTCACACCATGAAACCGTCCCGACTTCTGCTGATCTGGCTCGCAGTACTGCTGGCCATCGGCATCGTGCTCGGCGCATTGCGGGCACTGGACATCGCAGTTCCATCGAGCCTTTTGGCGATCAACTGGGGATTACTGTTAGCACTGCTGGCATTGGCGATCATCGACGCCATCCGCCTCAAACGCCTGCCCCCGCCCCGCGTGCAACGGCAAATGCCCGGCAGCCTGGCGCTCGGTCGATGGGGCGAAGTGCGACTGGAGGTCGAGCACGATTTTGCTCAACAGCTGAACGTACACATCTACGACCATGTGCCGCACGGCCTGGACTTCGAACTCCTTCCCCTGTCGGTCGAACTGCAACCCGGCCAACAGAGCCAGATCGGCTATCGCCTGCGCCCACTCAAGCGCGGCCACTTCACCTTCGAACACTGCGAAATCAGCCTGCCAAGCCCAATGGGCCTATGGTCAGGCAAACGTCTACTGAACGTAGTCGACAACACCCGCGTCTACCCCGACTTCGCCCGCCTCTACGGCGGCCAACTACTGGCTGTGGATAACTGGCTCAGCCAGCTCGGTGTACGTCAACGCCAGAGACGCGGTCTGGGTCTGGAGTTTCATCAACTGCGCGAATTCAGAGAAGGCGACAGCCTGCGCCAGATCGACTGGAAAGCCACGGCACGCCAACGCACACCGATTGCCCGTGAGTATGAGGATGAACGCGATCAACAGATCATCTTCATGCTTGATTGCGGGCGGCGCATGCGTAGCCAGGATGATGAGTTGTCGCACTTCGACCATGCACTCAATGCCTGTTTGCTGCTGAGCTACGTGGCACTGCGTCAGGGTGATGCGGTGGGCCTGAGCACCTTCGCCAGCCATCAGCCGCGCTACCTCGCCCCGGTCAAAGGCACTGGTCAACTCAACGTGTTGCTCAGCAGTGTTTACGATCTCGACAGCACACAATGCCCCGCCGACTATCTGGCCGCCGCCAACCAGTTATTGGCTAGACAAAAACGCCGGGCACTGGTGGTGCTGGTGACCAACCTGAGGGATGAAGATGACGAACAACTGCTTGCCGCCGTCCAACGGCTGAGCCGTCAGCATCGGGTATTGGTGGGCAGCCTACGAGAAGAGGTGCTCGACAGTCTGCGGCACGCGCCGGTACAAACATTGCCCGAGGCGCTGGCCTATTGCGGAACAGTGGATTATATGAATGTACGGGCAGAGCTCCATGAGCGGTTGAGTGCTCATGGAGTTCCGGTGCTGGATGCTCGGCCCTCAGAACTGGGGACCGAGATGGTGACGCGGTATTTGGGATGGAAAAAAGCTGGAACGATGTAATGGCCAATCGCACGATTCCATATGAATATGATGTGCGAGCACGTACGACTAGCTCTCATCCCAGAGTAATTACGAGAAGCAACCCCACCCAAGAATCTGATAGCTCTATCACAAGGAATCAATCATGGACGAGGCAAAACTATTCGCGTCAGTGATCACGCAGATCAATGACAACCAACTGGCATTGCGAGCCGCTGTAGAGGAACTATCGAATTGGGTGGCGCAGCAAGGAGCTGCCGAAATAGCGGATAACGTCCGATGTGCCTTACAAACGCTAGATGTAAACCAGGACTTTATATCTTTGGCACTTATTTCTATCTCCACCGATTTTCAAGAATCACAGATTCCAAAAAGGCCTGATTCTAATGGCTAGCTAACCTTCAATATTTGTAGTTTCTCCTAGGTGTTACCCGATGTTCCTGATCGTGTAGTAACGAGGGGCAATAAGCTCTGCCGTGTAAAAACTGACGTTCATGGCCGGCAATTTGCTTTTTGTACTCTCCCATCAGGCGTCTCAAATAACCGCGCTAATGACTACAGAATGAAGCGCCTCTGCCTACAAATATCAGCGACCCAGTCTGATTGTGGGTGGTGTCCGTCCCGACATAAGGTTCTCCTGTCGCCGCCGCCCTTTCGTTATTTCCGAATCGGTGGCAGCCCCAACAAGGAGTTAACCGTGATAACGCCCCGACCCAATCTACTCAAAACCACCGCCCGTTCGCCCTACAGCACCCTCGACTCGAGAAAACTCCACGAAGCTGCCGACAGGGCCCTAGATCACTATCTCAAACGGGAAAACACTAAACCGTGCTTTGCCGACGAACGCACCACCGAGGAACGATCCATGAAGATGTTCACCGTCGTAGCCAATGCCAATCCCGAAGCCCTCGCCATCCAGACCTATGAAACCTTTTCCTCGGTCAGCATTTTGCTGCTCGACCTGGCGGAAAGCCTGGACGACAAGCAGCGGCATCTGGCTATGGCGATTTATCAGATGAGTGAGTTGGGGTTGATGCTGGTGGAGCGGTCGCTGGATATTGAGCGGGCGATCAGCCCGGCCTAGCCTTTAAGTATTGGCCGTCTGGTCTGACCCCATCGCGGGCGAGCCCGCTCCCACAGGGATCTTCGGTGAACATACTTTTTGTGAACGACGCTGACCACTGTGGGAGCGGGCTTGCCCGCGATGGCGATTGTGAAAGCGCAGCAGCCTTCAGGCCGAAGCAGGCAAAGGCTGAAAACTGAAGTACTGCTTCAGTGCCTCGACCAATTGCCCATATTCCGGCGGTGCCTGTTGCAGGCTGAAGCCGGCGTCATAGTGGTGAGGGGTTTCGTCCTCGTGGCACCACAGACAGCAGGCGTTGAGGTCGATCACCTGCTGACAATGGCCATCCATGGGGATTTTCAGGCGCAGATTAAAATCGGCGCCCACCATCATTGGCAACTGGCTGATCAACATCAGCCCGTCCTCGGACAGATTGCCCAGAAAGCCAATGGGCTTGTCGGTGACGCTGTTGAACACTTTGAGAAAATACGGCAGTTGATGCCGCTCGATCCGGCGGTCAGTGAACATGCTGATTTCGCTACGCAAGGCCCTTAAGCAGGGCCGCACTAATGCTTCGGAACGGGCCTGCTCTATTGCTTTATAGGCATAAGCCGCGCTCTCCCCGATTCCCGGTGCGACAGTCCATCCTTCCGCTGCCGCTTACTGCTGCCGATCACAGGTGTTACCTCGAATTAGAAACAAGGCTCTAAACCGATTTATTCGACTATAGCTCACCGCCGCCGGTCAGCCAGCCGCTTCAATCAGAACCGGGTCGGGCTCACGACCGCCGCGCTGCGGGTCGGGTAATGCCCCAGGCTCTGCAAGGTTTCCAGGCGGGCACGGGCGCGGTAGGCGTATTCGCTCTGCGGGTACGAGGCGATGATGAACTGGTAAGTCTGGACCGCGTCGACAAACATTTTCTGCCGTTCCAGGCACTGGCCGCGCATCATCGACACTTCCGGCCACACATAAGGCCGCGCACGGCTGGCGCGCTCGACCTTGGACAGCTCGAGCATCACTTGCTCGCAGTTGCCGCGCTCATAGGCGCTGTAGGCATTATTCAAATGATGGTTCATCGACCAACGGGTGCAGCCCACAACACTGAGGGCAAGGACGGCAATGAGCACGAATCGCATGGGGGGATCTCCTGTCTTGCGCTCTGTATCGACCCGTTGTCTGAAATCTTCAGGATGTTGCTGCAAAGTTGTCGGGGTTCAATAAAGAAACCAATAAGTAGTGCAAACGAACAATGACTACACCCAAAGACCATAGTAGCCTCTGCTAGCGCTTGAACTCAGGAGTCTTTGCATGTCCGTCCGTCGTACCAAAATCGTCGCTACCCTTGGCCCGGCCAGTAACTCGCCGGAAGTTCTCGAACAGTTGATTCTGGCTGGCCTGGACGTCGCCCGTCTGAACTTCTCCCACGGCACCCCCGACGAGCACAAGGCTCGCGCGAAGCTGGTGCGTGACCTCGCTGCCAAGCACGGCCGCTTCGTCGCCCTGCTGGGTGACCTGCAAGGCCCGAAAATTCGTATCGCCAAATTCGCCAACAAGAAGATCGAGCTGAAGATCGGTGATCAATTCACCTTCTCTACCAGCCATCCGTTGACCGAAGGCAACCAGCAAGTGGTCGGCATCGACTACCCGGACCTGGTGAAAGACTGCGGCGTGGGCGACGAGCTGCTGCTCGACGATGGCCGCGTGGTAATGCGCGTCGATACCGCCACCGCCACCGAGTTGCATTGCACCGTGACCATCGGCGGCCCGCTGTCGGACCACAAAGGCATCAACCGTCGCGGTGGCGGCCTGACCGCACCGGCCCTGACCGAGAAAGACAAGGCCGACATCAAGCTCGCTGCGGAAATGGAAGTCGACTACCTCGCGGTGTCCTTCCCGCGTGACGCCGCCGACATGGAATACGCCCGTCAACTGCGCGACGAAGCCGGCGGTACTGCCTGGCTGGTGGCGAAGATCGAACGCGCTGAAGCCGTGGCCGACGACGAAACCCTCGACGGCCTGATCAAAGCCTCCGACGCGGTGATGGTTGCCCGTGGTGACTTGGGTGTGGAAATCGGCGACGCCGAGCTGGTGGGCATTCAGAAGAAAATCATTCTGCACGCACGCCGCCACAACAAAGCGGTGATCGTCGCGACCCAGATGATGGAGTCGATGATCCAGAACCCGATGCCAACCCGCGCCGAAGTGTCCGACGTAGCCAACGCCGTACTCGACTACACCGACGCCGTGATGCTTTCGGCCGAAAGTGCTGCCGGTTTGTACCCGCTGGAAGCCGTACAGGCCATGGCGCGCATCTGCATCGGCGCTGAAAAGCACCCGACCAGCAAGACCTCCAGCCACCGCATCGGCAAGGTCTTCGAAAGCTGCGACCAGAGCATCGCGCTGGCGGCCATGTACACCGCCAACCACTTCCCGGGCGTGAAAGCGATCATCGCTTTGACCGAAAGTGGCTACACGCCGTTGATCATGTCGCGCATCCGTTCCTCGGTGCCGATCTACGCGTTCTCCCCGCACCGCGAAACCCAGGCCCGCGCGTCCATGTTCCGTGGCGTCTACACCGTACCGTTCGACCCGGCATCGCTGCCGCCTGAGCAAGTCAGCCAGGCCGCGATCGACGAGTTGCTCAAACGCGGCGTTGTGGAGAAAGGCGACTGGGTCATCCTGACCAAGGGCGACAGCTACCACACCACCGGCGGCACCAACGGGATGAAAATCCTGCACGTTGGCGACCCGATGGTCTGAGTGATCGCTCGCTGAAAAACAAAAGCCCCGCCATGTGAATGGCGGGGCTTTTTGCATTCTGATCCTGGAAAATTGTTGTCTGGGCCGACCTCATCGCGGGCAAGCCCGCTCCCACAGGATTTGGGTTGATATTCGATTTGTGGACACCTGCAATCCTTGTGGGAGCGGGCTTGCCCGCGATGAGGCCAGTACAGTCAGCGAAAAACTCAATGCCGTTTGATGAATCCGGTCAACGCCGCCATCGCTTCCGGCGAACGCAGCCGCTGGGTGAACAATGCACCCTCTTCTTCTATCACCTTGCGTAACTGTTCCCGATTCGGCGCTTTCATCAATTGCTTGCTGATGCGCACGGCCTCCGCTGGCAACGACTCGAATCGCAACGCCATCTCCCGCGCCTTGGCCAACACCGCTTCGCCACTGCCCAAGGCTTCAGTCGCTATCCCCCACGCCGCCGCCTGTTCACCACTGAAACCCTCGCCGAGCAGCAACAACTGCGCGGCTTTGGCATGGCCGAGCAAACGCGGCAGGATCAGGCTGGAACCGAACTCCGGGCACAACCCGAGGTTGACGAACGGCATACGCAACCGGGCGTCGGTGCTGACGTAAACCAGGTCGCAATGCAGCAGCATCGTCGTGCCGATCCCCACCGCCGCACCGGCCACGGCGGCGATCACCGGTTTACGGCACTCCAGCAAATTGAGCATGAAGTGGAACACGGGGCTTTCGAGGTTGCTCGGGGGTTGCTGAAGGAAATCAAGGATGTCGTTGCCGGCGGTGAAACACTCAGCGCCACCGGTGATCAGCACCGCATTGATTTCGGGGTCGGTATCGGCTTGCTTCAGGGCCTCGGCCAAGTGGCTGTACATGGCGCGAGTCAGGGCGTTTTTCTTTTCGGGGCGATTGATGCGCAGGGTCAGCAGGCCGCGCTCGCGTTCAAATCGGATGGTATCGGGCATGGCGTGTCCTGATCTGAGAGGATCAATTGTGGCAAGCTCGCTTGCCACAAAAATCAGCGCTCAACCACGGGGTAGAAAGACATCCGCCAGCAGTTGATTACGCGGCAAACCGGCCAGGTACAAACGCCGGGCAAAGGCATCAACGCTGTCGGGGGCCCCGCAGACTAAGGCCAGGGTTTGCCGCGAAACAAGGCGCAGTTGTGCCAAAGCCGCGGGCAACTCGGCCGCCGTCCACAGCTCCACCGTCAGGTTTTCACGGCCGTCGGCCATGGCTTGCAGGGGCTTGGCCAGATAATGCTCACCCGCATCATGGGCCAGATGAATGACACGGATGGCGCCCTGGTGATCCTGACGCAATGCTTCGCGCAAAATACCGAACAACGGCCCCAGACCGGTGCCTGCCGCCAACAACCACAGAGGTCGGGTGTGCCAGTCCGGGTCGTAATGCAACGCTCCGCCGCGCAACTCGCCGAGGCGGATCGGATCGCCAATTTTCAACTGGCGTGCCGCATCACTGAATTCCCCCGGCTGACGGCAATCGAGGTGGAACTCCAGAAAGCGATCTTCTTCCGGCAGACTGGCCAGGGAATACGGCCGCGCCACCTGACCCGCCCACAACACCAGATGCTGCCCCGCCTGATAGCGCAACGGTCGCTCGCTGGTCAGGCGTAAACGCAAAACGCTGGGGCTCAGCCAATCGCTGGCGGTCACCTGGGCGGCAAGCCCATCACGCAGCGGATCAAAGGTTTCGACTTGCAGATCGTCGACCACCTGGCACTGACAGGCCAGCCGCCAACCCTGCTGACGCTGCTCATTGCTCAAGGCATCGGGACGGCTGTCGCTGGGCAAGCCCTCGACACATTTAACCAGGCACGCATGACAGCTGCCGGCGCGACAGCTATAGGGCACCGACACGCCGTTCTGATTCAAGGCATCGAGCAGGTTGCTCCCCGCCGCTACCGTCCATTGGCGTTCGCCGACCCGTAACTCAGGCATCGACATTCTCCCAGGCCGCCGCGCAACGGTTACGGCCGTCACGCTTGGCGCGATACAGCGCCTGATCGGCGCGGTGCAAGGCGTCATCCAGATCGTCGCCAAGCGTCAATAACGTCATGCCCGCCGACAGGCTGAGGTGGTGAACATTGAGGCCGATCATCTCCACATCCATAAAGGCAACGCGCAACCGTTCGCAGCAAGCGGTCAGACGTTCGGGATCACAATCGGGCAACAGCACCACGAACTCTTCGCCGCCATAGCGGGCCAGAATATCGCCATCGCGCAGACAGGCGGTGGCCACTCCGGCAAACGCTTGCAGCACCTGATCGCCGGCGGCATGGCCGTGAACATCGTTGATGCGTTTGAAGTGGTCGAGGTCGATCAACGCCAGGCCATGCACCACGTCGGCTTCCATGGCGTTCAACTCGCGGGAGGCCAGGCGCAGGAAATGCCGGCGGTTAAACAGCCCGGTGAGTTCGTCGGTTGCCACCAGGCCTTCGAGCTGGCGCATCATTCCGCGCAGGGTGTCCTGATGCGCCTGCAAGGCGAACCGCCGCTGACGCATACGCTGGCGCGACATCTGGACGTAACGGGCGTAAAGCACCAGCCACACGAGCACCACAAACAGCACGCACACCTGCAACAGCGCCAGCGTCGGGTTGGGTAGCTGGAAGTGGTAGCCCTCCCACAAGGTGATGGCACTGAAACTGAAAAACACCAGAAACGCGCAACGGGCGAAAGCCGTGCGCGAAAGATGAAACAACCCAAACAACAGAATCAGCAGGTAAAACACCAGAAACGCGCCACGCGCCTCATCCAGATGAGCGATCAGCCAGGTTTGCCAACCCAGCCCCAGCAGTATTTGCACTTCGGTCAGGCTCGGGTCGGAAAAGCGCAGGTTGCGGCCGCTGGAAAACACCACGAACAACACCGCCTGGCTGAATACCACCAACGCGCTCCCGATCGCCATGCCGGTGACGGATTCTTGGTAGTGACCGGTGAAAAACGCCAGCCACAGCAGCAGCAAAGCCAGGGCGTAGGTGCCAGCTGCGAGGGCAAAGCGTTTGAGCAAAAGCCGCTGGATGGCGTTATGGGTCAATCGTTGATTCACCGTGGGAAAGGGGGCTGTCGGAGTGTCCTACTCTACAGGCCGGATGCCACTTTAGTGGCGTGTCTGATAAATGACCATTCAATTTTAGGGGCAAAAAACTGGCGTCAAAGCCATGACCCGATTCCCCCTGTAGGAGCTGCCGAAGGCTGCGATCTTTTGATCTTGCTCTTCGGCACTTCAAAAAGAGCAAAGTCAAAAGATCGCAGCCTTCGGCAGCTCCTACGGGTGCGCGTCGTGCGATAACTGGCAATCAGAACCTTCCGACCTATGCGACCAACGTTTGATTGTCAACGGATGTGCCCGCCATCGAGGCGCGGTATACTGCCGCGCCTTTTTAGCGTCGCGCCAGCATGCCCGGCGTGCCTTGAAAGGTGCTTGCAACCGACCGATGCACCCAAGCTGCAAGCACCTTATTGAATGTTCCCGTCTTTTAGAGGAGCGCGACTCATGACCGTGATCAAGCAAGACGACCTGATTCAGAGCGTTGCCGACGCCCTGCAATTCATTTCCTACTACCACCCCGTGGATTTCATCCAGGCGATGCACGAGGCCTACCTGCGTGAAGAATCGCCGGCAGCCCGCGATTCCATGGCGCAGATCCTGATCAACTCGCGCATGTGCGCTACCGGCCACCGCCCGATCTGCCAGGACACCGGTATCGTTACCGTGTTCGTGCGCGTGGGCATGGACGTTCGTTGGGATGGCGCCACCATGGGCCTGGACGACATGATCAACGAAGGCGTGCGCCGGGCTTACAACCTGCCGGAAAACGTCCTGCGTGCCTCGATCCTCGCCGACCCGGCGGGCGCTCGTAAAAACACCAAGGACAACACCCCGGCCGTTATTCACTACTCCATCGTTCCGGGTAACACCGTGGAAGTGGACGTGGCAGCCAAGGGCGGCGGTTCCGAGAACAAGTCGAAAATGGCCATGCTCAACCCGTCCGACTCGATCGTCGACTGGGTACTGAAGACCGTTCCGACCATGGGCGCCGGCTGGTGCCCACCGGGCATGCTCGGCATCGGCATCGGCGGTACCGCCGAGAAAGCCGCCGTCATGGCCAAGGAAGTGTTGATGGAATCCATCGACATTCACGAGCTGAAGAAGCGCGGCCCGTCCAACCGTATCGAAGAGATGCGTCTGGAACTGTTCGAGAAGGTCAACCAACTGGGCATCGGCGCCCAGGGCCTGGGCGGTCTGACCACCGTGCTCGACGTGAAGATCATGGATTACCCGACCCACGCCGCTTCGTTGCCGGTGTGCATGATCCCCAACTGCGCCGCCACCCGTCACGCGCACTTCGTGCTCGACGGTTCCGGCCCGGCCTCGCTGGAAGCGCCACCGCTGGACGCCTACCCGGAAATCGTCTGGGAAGCCGGCCCGTCGGCTCGTCGCGTCAACCTTGACACCCTGACCCCGGAAGAAGTGCAGAGCTGGAAGCCGGGCGAAACCGTCCTGCTCAACGGCAAAATGCTCACCGGTCGCGACGCTGCGCACAAGCGCATGGTCGAGATGCTGAACAAGGGTGAAACCCTGCCGGTGGACCTGAAAGGTCGCTTCATCTACTACGTCGGCCCGGTCGATCCGGTCGGTGACGAAGTGGTCGGCCCTGCCGGCCCTACCACCGCCACGCGGATGGACAAGTTCACCCGTCAGATCCTCGAGCAAACCGGCCTGTTGGGCATGATCGGCAAATCCGAGCGCGGCCCTACCGCAATCGAAGCGATCAAGGACCACAAAGCCGTTTACCTGATGGCTGTCGGCGGCGCGGCTTATCTGGTGGCGCAAGCCATCAAGAAATCCCGCGTGGTAGCTTTCGCCGAACTGGGCATGGAAGCGATCTACGAGTTCGACGTAAAAGACATGCCTGTGACCGTTGCGGTCGACAGCAAAGGCGAGTCTGTACACATCACCGGTCCTGCGATCTGGCAGAAAAAGATCAGTGAAAGCCTGGCGGTGGAAGTGCAGTAAGCACCTCCCTCACTGCCAAAAAGGCCGGGCCGTCTCCCCAGACGACCCGGCCTTTTTTTGGATATCGATTTAATCCTTCGATCTAAGCAGAGGTCACTAACGAATTGGCGTATACCCAGACCATGTTGCGCTCTCGATCGAGTAAATTTACTTCCGTCTGAACACGTGATGTCGGGACGAAGGAAACGCGGGCCCATGGTATGGTGCCCGCCCGTCCTTCAACCTGTTTCCCACAGTATGCTGCCGACTTCTCGTACCTTGCGTCTGTCGTTCTATACCCTGCTGATCATCGCGGGTGCAGCCTTGGCCGCCACCCTGGCCATCCGTCACACCGAACGCCAAGCGTTGGTGGAAGATGCCGCGCGGGCCAATCAGCAATTGGCGCTGTACGCCAACTCCCTGCACACCCTGATCGACCGCTACCGCGCCCTGCCCGCCGTATTGGCGCTGGACCCGGAATTGCGCGCCGCGCTAAACGGTGAAGTGAGCCCCGAAGAGCAGCTTGCGTTGAATCGCAAACTGGAGAAAATCAACGGCGCCGCGCGGTCCTCGACCCTCGAACTGCTCGACCGCACCGGTCTGGCCGTGGCCGCCAGCAACTGGCGTTTGCCCAGCAGCTACGTCGGCCACAACTATGGTTTTCGCCCCTACTTCAGCCAGACCCGAACCCAAGGCACCGGGCGCTTTTACGCGGTGGGTGTGACCAGCGGCATTCCCGGCTACTTTCTGTCCAGCGCGGTGACCAGCGACGGTGGTGAGTTCCTCGGGGCCATGGTGGTGAAACTCGAGTTCCCGGAACTTGAGCGCGAATGGCGTCAGGGCAGTGACACGTTGCTGGTCAGCGATGCGCGCGGGATCATCTTCATCGCCAATCAGCCCGGCTGGCGCTATCGCCAATTGAAACCGCTGAGCGACAGCGACCGCGCCGAGCTCAAAGCCACCCGCCAATACGATAAACAACCGCTGACCCCGCTTGACTATCAATCGCTGCGACACTTCGACGACAACAGTGCGCTGACCCGGGTCGTTGGTCCCGACGGGACGGCGGATTACCTCTGGGAATCGCTGCCGCTGGCCGCCGAAGGCTGGACGCTGCATCTATTGCGTCGCCCGCAAGTCGCGTTCGAAGATCGCCGCAACGCCGGGCTCGCCGCGGCTGGGGCCTGGCTGACGCTGGTGTTTCTGTTGCTATTCCTTAACCAACGCTGGCGCCTGGCCAAGATGCGTCAGCGCAGCCGTGAAGAACTCGAGCGACTGGTGGAAGAACGCACCCGGGATTTGCGCACCGCTCAGGACGGGCTGGTGCAATCAGCCAAACTCGCAGCCCTCGGCCAGATGTCTGCGGCGCTGGCCCATGAAATCAATCAACCACTGACCGCCCAGCGCATGCAGCTTGCTACTCTGAGGCTGCTACTCGATCACGGTCGGGTCGACGATGCCTACAAGGCGCTCAAACCGGTGGACGACATGCTCACGCGCATGGCCGCCCTCACCGGCCACCTGAAAACCTTCGCCCGCAAAAGCCCCAGCGGTTTGCGCGAACGGCTGGACCTGGCGGCGGTGGTCGATCAATCCTTGCAGTTGCTGGATGCGCGCCTGCGTGACGAGCACATCAGCACCGTGCTACATCTGACTCGCCCGGCTTGGGTGCGTGGCGATGCGATTCGTCTGGAACAGGTGCTGATCAACCTGCTGCGCAATGCCCTGGATGCGATGCACGACAAAGCCTGCAAGCGTCTGGAAATCCGCCTCGAAGCCGATGAACAATTGTGGCGTCTGACCGTCGCCGATAACGGTGGCGGCATTGCCGAAGAGAATCTGGGCAAGGTGTTCGATCCATTCTTCACCACCAAACCGGTGGGTGATGGTCTGGGCCTCGGGCTGGCCGTTTCGTTCGCTATCGCTCACGAAGCAGGCGGCCGCCTGAGTGCCGATAATGGTGAAAACGGCGCGGTGTTCACCCTGACGTTGCCCATTGATCTGGAGGTGCCTGCTTGATGCTCAATTCGGTGATGGTGGTCGATGACGAAAGCAGCATCCGCAGCGCCGTCGAACAGTGGCTGAGCCTTTCGGGGTTCGAGGTGCAACTGTTCAGTCGCGCCGACGAGTGTCTGGCGCAACTGCCGAAACATTTCCCCGGGGTGATTCTCAGCGACGTGCGCATGCCTGGCATGACGGGGCTGGAGCTGCTGGCCGAAGTCCAGCGTCGCGATGCCGACTTGCCGGTGATCTTGCTGACCGGTCACGGCGATGTGCCGATGGCCGTCGAAGCGATGCGCGATGGCGCCTACGATTTCCTCGAAAAGCCTTTCAGTCCGGAAACCCTGCTGAGCAGCCTGCGCCGGGCTCTGGACAAGCGTCGGCTGGTGCTGGAAAACCGTGCCTTGCACGAGCAAGCGGACAATCGCGCCAAACTCGATGCCACCCTGCTGGGGGTTTCCCGTGGCTTGCAGACGCTGCGTCGGCAGGTGCTGGACCTGGCGACGTTGCCGGTCAATGTGCTGATCCGGGGCGAAACCGGCAGCGGCAAGGAGTTGGTTGCCCGTTGCCTGCACGACTTTGGTCCCCGCGCGGACAAGCCCTTCGTGGCGCTGAACTGTGCAGCGATTCCCGAGCAGTTGTTCGAGGCCGAACTGTTCGGTCATGAGAGCGGCGCGTTCACGGGCGCCCAGGGTAAACGCATCGGCAAGCTCGAATACGCCGACGGCGGCACGCTGTTTCTCGATGAAATCGAAAGCATGCCGTTGGCCCAACAGGTGAAACTGCTACGGGTATTGCAGGAGCAGAAGCTTGAGCGATTGGGTTCCAACCAGAGCATCCACGTGGACTTGCGGATCATTGCCGCGACCAAACCCGACTTGCTGGATGAAGCCCGGGCCGGACGTTTTCGTGAAGACTTGGCCTATCGACTGAATGTCGCCGAGTTGCGTCTGCCGCCGTTGCGTGACCGGCGTGAAGACATTCCCCTGCTGTTCGAGTTCTTCGCGCAGAGTGCTGCCGAGCGTTTGGGCCGCACCTTTGCGCCCTTGAGCGGGCCGCAACTGAGCCATCTGCTGAGCCACGACTGGCCGGGCAATGTCCGCGAACTGGCGAACGTCGCCGAGCGACAAGTGCTGGGCCTTGGCGAACCGGAACCGGCGGGGATCGACCCCGGCCAGTCACTGGCGGCGCAGCAGGAAGCCTTCGAAGCGCATTGCTTGCGCGCGGCGTTGACCCGGCATAAGGGTGATGTGAAAGCGGTGCTAGAAGAACTGCAACTGCCGCGGCGGACCTTTAATGAAAAGATGCAGCGGCATGGGTTGAGCCGTGAGATGTTTTTGCAGGACAGCTGAATTTTTGTGGTGTCTGTATGGACCTCATCGCGGGCAAGCCCGCTCCCACAGGATCGGTGTCATGCAAAAAATCTGTGTTCGACTCGATCATTGTGGGAGCGGGCTTGCCCGCGATGAGGCCGGCACAGGCAAAGAAACCCATGACCCTATAAGCGGTTTTCCGCTCGCACCCGCCCCTGAATAAGCGGATTTCCGCTCAATAAATCCAGCTACCCCCTCTAAACCGGCCCTCCTCTCCTTGGCACAGCTCCTGCTATAGCTCCAGCAGGCTGCGTTTTAACGCGCTCCACAAAAACAATTAAACGAAGGATCCTTCAATGGATAACTCTAACGCCCTGCCTCTTGGGTCGGCTGCCGCGCCGGCTAAAGAAAGAACCACCGCTAGCCGGATCAAATCGATCTTCAGCGGCTCTGTCGGCAACATGGTCGAGTGGTACGACTGGTACGTCTACGCCGCCTTCTCCCTGTACTTCGCCAAAGCCTTCTTCCCCAAAGGCGACACCACCGCACAACTGCTCAACACCGCCGCGATCTTCGCCGTGGGCTTCCTGATGCGCCCGATCGGTGGCTGGTTGATGGGTCTCTACGCCGACAAGGCCGGTCGCAAGAAAGCGCTGATGGCTTCGGTGTACCTGATGTGTTTCGGCTCGCTGCTGATCGCCCTGAGCCCGGGTTATGAAACCATTGGTATCGGCGCACCGATTCTGCTGATTTTCGCCCGTTTGCTGCAAGGCCTGTCGGTCGGTGGCGAGTACGGCACCTCGGCGACTTACCTCAGCGAGATGGCGACCAAGGATCGTCGCGGCTTCTACTCCAGCTTCCAGTACGTGACCCTGATCTCCGGCCAGCTCATCGCTTTGGCAGTGCTGATCGTGCTGCAACAGACCCTGACCACTGAAGAGCTGTACGCCTGGGGCTGGCGCATCCCGTTCGCCATCGGCGCGCTGTGTGCCGTGGTCGCGCTCTACCTGCGTCGTGGCATGGAAGAAACCGAGTCGTTCACCAAGAAAGAGAAAGCCAAGGAAAGCGCGATGCGCACCTTGATGCGCCATCCGAAGGAACTGATGACCGTGGTCGGCCTGACCATGGGCGGCACGCTGGCGTTCTACACCTACACCACGTACATGCAGAAATACCTGGTGAACACCGTCGGCATGAGCATCTCCGACTCCACCACGATTTCCGCAGCCACGCTGTTCCTGTTCATGTGCCTGCAACCGATCATCGGTGGGCTGTCGGATAAAGTCGGTCGTCGGCCGATCCTGATCGCCTTCGGTATTCTCGGGACACTGTTCACCGTACCGATCCTGACCACCCTGCACACCGTCCAGACCTGGTGGGGCGCGTTCTTCCTGATCATGGCGGCGCTGATCATCGTCAGCGGCTACACCTCGATCAACGCGGTAGTCAAAGCCGAACTGTTCCCGACCGAAATCCGTGCGCTGGGCGTCGGCCTGCCGTACGCACTGACCGTGTCGATCTTCGGCGGCACCGCTGAATACATCGCGCTGTGGTTCAAGAGCATCGGCATGGAAACCGGTTACTACTGGTATGTCACGGCATGCATCGCGGTGTCGTTGCTGGTGTACGTGACCATGAAAGACACCCGCAAGCATTCGCGGATCGAGACGGACTGACAGTTTCATTGATGGTGGCTGTTTTGGCCTCATCGCGAGCAGGCTCGCTCCCACAAAGGTCTGGTGTACGCAGATCCAATGTGGGAGCGAGCCTGCTCGCGATGGCCGCGACTCGGTCTCAAGATGACTCTGCCCGCACCAACTGATCCCTGAACGCAACACCACAGCCCGGCCTTCGCCGGGCTTAGTCATTTCTGGGGAAGCACACAAAAACCTGTGGGAGCGGGCTTGCCCGCGATGAGGCCATAACATTCAACATCTGTGTTGACTGTTAAACCGCTATCGCGGGCAAGCCCGCTCCCACAGTGATCGAGGATGGGCTGGAAATATGCCGCGGGCCCTTGCACCATGATCACCTCCCGAACGCTCCAGGAATTCACTGTATGCCCGACGACATCCACTTCTACGAACCCGCCAACGGCCACGGCCTGCCGCATGACCCGTTCAACGCCATCGTCGGCCCGCGCCCTATCGGCTGGATTTCCTCCCAGGACGCCAATGGTCGCCTGAACCTGGCGCCCTACAGCTTTTTCAACGCCTTCAACTACATCCCCCCGATCATTGGGTTTTCCAGCGTCGGGCGCAAAGACAGCCTGAACAACATCGAGCAGACCGGCGAATTCGCCTGGAACCTGGCGACCCGCCCACTGGCCGAGCAGATGAACCAGAGCTGCGCCATGGTCGGGCCGGAGGTCGATGAGTTTGAACTGTCCGGGCTGACCACCGCCGCGTCGAAAATCATTCAGGTGCCACGGGTTGCCGAAAGCCCGGTGTCCTTTGAATGCAAGGTCACGCAGATCATTCAGTTGCAGCGCGCAAACAAGGAAGTGGTGCCGAGCTGGCTGATTCTCGGCGAAGTGGTCGCCGTGCACATCGCCAAATGGCTGTTGAAGGATGGGGTATACGACACCGCCGCGGCAGAACCGATTCTGCGCGGCGGCGGGCCGGCGGATTACTTTCAGCTGGGGTCAGAGGCATTGTTCAAGATGTTCCGCCCCGGGGCGGTCAAGTAATTACCAGAGCAGGTCGGCGTCTTCTTTAACGTCTTTGAGGCGGGTCAGCTCTTTGGCCGCGGCCTCGTCGGCTTCATGAGCGGTCTTGAAGGTCTGGCTTTCCAGCACTTTGTGAAAACGCGGGGCACCGGAACCGCCGAGGGCTTTGACGGCAATCGCGGCGTGGTAACCGCCCTCGCCCGGTACTACTGCTGAAACGGCTTCGAAGTGTTCAAAGGCTTTGCGTGCCATGTCGCGGATCCTGGCTAATGGAGAATTGCGCCATTAAACCCTCAACCGGCGAGTTTGTGTACCGCTGCCTTGGACTGGCCAAGGGCCTGGGCCGCCGAGACATCCTTGAAGGTATGGAAATCCAGGCTATTGACCACCAACTCCTGCACCAGCTCGGCAAAAATCTGCATCGACGGGCTGCCGAAGTAAGCGGTCATGGCCTGTTGGTTGTCCCAGAAACCGGACACCAGCCACAGCTCCGGATCGCATTGCGAGTGCTGCAGGGCAAAGCTCAGGCAACCCGGCGCGTTGCGCGATGGCTCGATCAGGGCGCTCAAGCGCGCACCGAGTTCTGCCGAACGCCCGGCGCGGGCGCGGACGAAGGCCATATGACTGACGGGGATTTGCGTAGACATGTTCAACCCTCCCAGGTCATTCAGTGGCAGCCAGGGACGGGCTGCGACAGGATCCAAGATTAGGCGGCGCGCCCTGGTCGTCGTTAGTCGATTCCTGCCGGCTTGTTGCACAATCCTGCGCGGCTGCAAAAAACGTCTGTAACAACATGTAAACCACTGTCACATCGCTGCAACACGACTTTCAAGCAAGTTTTCCCGGCGCTGACCTGCCATAGCAGCCTCGCGTATTTACCTCGTGCAGAATCAGGCAAGCTTTTGGCAGGATGTGTCTACCGCTGTCCCTTGCACAAATTTAAGCTCAGCCCATTACCAACGCGTCACCGAGGATGCCCTGCATGTCGTCGCTCGATCATTTTCAAGTCCCGCTGGATGCCGACATGGAAAAACAGCGCGCGGAACTGGCCGCCCTCATCCGCCGTAACACGATGGAGGATGGCACTTATGCCACCGCCGTCGGTTCGCTGTTCATGTCGCGCCACAGTCAAAACCACGACTTCGCCCCGGTGCTGGCGCAACCGGCCCTGTGCATCATGGCCCAGGGGCGCAAGGAAGTGCGGCTGGCGGATGAATACTTCAATTACGACCCGCTGAATTATCTGGTGGTCTCGGTCTCGATGCCTTTGAGCGGGCGGGTGGTGAATGTCTCGCCCGAGGAGCCGATCCTCGCCGTGCGGCTGGACATCGACCCGGCGGAAATCAGCGCGTTGATTGCCGACGCCGGCCCCATCGGCGTACCCACACGGCCTACTGGCCGTGGCCTGTATGTCGAGCAGATCGACACGGCAATGCTCGATGCCGTGCTGCGTCTGGCACGTTTGCTGGACACACCTAAAGACATCGCCATGCTGGCGCCGCTGATTCGTCGAGAGATTCTGTATCGGCTGTTGCGCAGCCAGCAGGGTCATCGGCTGTATGAAATTGCCATCGCCAACAGCCAGAGCCATCGCATCAGCCAGGCGATCAAATGGCTCAACGGCAATTATGAGCAACCGCTGCGCATCGATGATCTGGCGCGGGAAGTGAACCTGAGCGTGTCGACTTTGCATCACCGGTTCAAGGCAATGACGGCGATGAGTCCGCTGCAGTATCAGAAGCAGTTGCGCCTGCAAGAGGCGCGGCGGTTGATGCTGGCCGAAGGGCTGGAAGCTTCGGCGGCGGGTTATCGGGTGGGGTATGAAAGCCCCTCCCAGTTCAGCCGGGAGTACAGCCGATTGTTTGGCGCGCCGCCGCTCCGGGATTTGGCGCGGTTGCGGTTGTCGGTTTGATCTGACATTTGTTGTGTGGCTGATGGCCCCATCGCGGGCAAGCCCGCTCCCACATTGGACCGGTGTACACCAACCCCTGTGGGAGCGGGCTTGCCCGCGATGAGGCCAGAAAGGCCAACATCAAATCTGGATCAGGCGCTCAACACGCGGCACGCCTCCGCCGGCAACGTCACCGACACCGGATTGCCAATGCTCAAACCAACCCCCTGACACGGCGTGCTCAACGCGGTAAACGACACCCCGGAACACTCGACGGTGGTTTCAATCGTCGCCCCGATATCCCGCACAAACGTCACCTTCCCGAGCAACCGATTCCCCGCCGTCGCCTGGGGTTGCGACAGTTGCAGGTCTTCCGGGCGAATCAGCATTTTCACCTTTTCCCCCACCACAATGCTGCTGCAGATTGGCACTTGCAGCGCATCGCCACCGGGCAAACTGACCTTGCCGTTGCCCAGCGCCGTGGCCGGGAAAATGTTTCCCGAACCAATAAAGTCCGCGACGAACTCATTGGCCGGATGCCGATAGATTTCAATCGGCGTACCCACCTGCTGCACCCGATGCTCACCTAGCACCACCACGATGTCAGCCATGGTCATGGCTTCGCGCTGGTCGTGGGTGACCATGATCGTGGTGATGTTCAAACGCTGTTGCAGCTGACGGATTTCCACCTGCATCGACTCACGCAGCTTGGCGTCCAGCGCCGACAGCGGTTCGTCGAGCAGAAGGATTTTCGGCCGCGAGGCAATCGCCCGGGCAATCGCCACGCGTTGACGCTGACCGCCGGAGAGTTTCGCCACCGGGCGATCAATCATTTCCTGTAGCTGAATCAGCTCCAGCAACTCCACCACCCGTGCCTGTTGATCAGCCTTGCTGACCCCGCGCAGTTTCAGCGGATAGGCGATGTTCTCCCCCACGGTCATGTGCGGAAACAGCGCCAGCGATTGAAACACCATACCGAAATTGCGCTGGTGCGCCGGCGTATGGCCGATGTCTTCACCGTCCAGGCGAATCTCGCCACCGGTCAGGGTTTCAAGCCCGGCGATCATCCGCAGCAAGGTGGTTTTACCGCAGCCCGAAGGGCCGAGAAAACACACCAGTTTGCCCTCAGGCAAATGCAGGTTCACATCCTTTACCGCGCAGGCCGAGCCGTAATGTTTCTCGACGTTTTCCAGAATCAGACCAGTCATGTTGCACCTCAAGAATCAGAACGAAACGCCACCTTCACCGACCAGCTTCTCCAACGCCCAAATGAGGACGAAGTCGATCAGCACGATCAGCACGGCAAACGAGAAAACGGTAGGGTCGAGCGAAGACACGGTGCGGCTGTACATCCAGATCGGCACGGTCATGACGTCGATGGTGTAGAGGAAATAGGTCACGGTGAATTCGTTGAACGAGACGATGAACGCCAGCAGCATGCCCGCCAGAATCCCTGATTTCATCAACGGCACCACCACATCGACAATCGCCCGAGTCGGTGAAGCGCCGAGCATTTGCGCGGCCTCTTCGACTTCGCTGCCGATGGAGAGCATTGCCGCGGTGCAGTTTTTCACCACGAACGGCAGCGCCAGAATCACGTGGGCAATTACCAATCGCGAGGTGGTGATGTGGAATGGCAGGCTGTCGAACACCAGCAGCAAAGCCAGACCCAACACCACCATCGGGAACACCAGTGGCAGCGACATCAATTGCAGCGCCACGGACTTGCCACGGAACTCGCAACGGGTCAGGGCGTAGGCTGCCGGCACCGCGATGATTGTCGCGAAAATCATGGTCAGACAGGCCACCATCAAACTGGTGGTCATGGCTTTGCCGAGGCTCAACACATCGCTGGAGTCTGGTGACACGAAGGTGTTCCAGGCAGCCTTGTACCATTGCAGGCTATAGCTGCTGGGCGGGAAGTCGAGGTTCGACGCACCGCTGAACGACATGACGATCATGGTCAAAATCGGCAGCACCGCCAGCAGCAGAATGAAGCCCGACAGGATGCCGGCGAACTTGCCGGTATCGCCTGGCAGCAGCGAGTGGCGCTTCTTGATCAGGGTGCTCATTGGGAAGCCTCCAGCATGCGCCGACGACGGCCAGTGATGTATTCGGACAAGGTCATGATCGCCAGGGTGGTAACGATCAGCACCACACCAGCAGCAGACGCAGCGGGCCAGTTCATCAGCGGAGCGATCTGGTCATGCACCATCACCGCCAGCATCGGCACGCGCCGACCACCGAGCAGCAGCGGCACCACAAAACTGCTGGCGTTGTAGGCGAACACCAACGTCGCGCCAGTGATAATCCCCGGCAAGCTCATCGGCAACACCACCTGGCGAAACACCTGCAAGCGACTGGCGCCGAGGGTGGCAGCGGCTTCTTCGTAAGTGCGGGCGACGCCGCGCATGGCGCTGGCAATCGGCAGCACGGCCAACGGGAACGCGGTTTGCACCAGGCCCATCAACACGCCATTCTGGTTGTAGAGCAGCATGATCGGGCGCTTGATCAGGCCCAGGCCCATCAGCGCCTGATTGAGCATCCCGCCCGGCCCGAGGATCACCAGCCAGCCGTAGCTTTGCAGCAACAGGTTGACCAACAACGGCAGCAGCACCGCCGCGAGGAAGATCCGCCGCACAAATGGCGAGGTCAGCCGTGACATGGTGTAAGCCACCGGGATCGCCAGCAGCACCGCAATCACCGCGCTGATCAGCGCCAGGCGCAACGTCAGCAGCAACGATTTGAGGTAATAGGGTTCCAGCAATTGGGCGTAACTGGCCAGGCTGAACCCGGTCCACTCCGCGCCTTTGGTGCCGACGCTCATGCGCAGCACCAGCAGGCTGGCGGCAATCAGCACGCCGAGAAACAGCATCGACGGCGAGAGGAAAAACCAGGCACGCGCCGTAGGTGAGACACCCCGATTTATGCGCACGGGTGCGGCGCTTACCGGATGGGTCAGAGGTTGGTGTTCCATAGCAAGGGTCTCGTCAATGGAAAGCAGCTGAGCGAGCACAACCTTCGAAACCACCGTGAACCCTGTGGGAGCGGGCTTGCCCGCGATAGCAATCTGTCAGTCACATCATTATCGACAGGGAGGCCATCATCGCGGGCAAGCCCGCTCCCACAGTGTTTTGCAGTGTTCTAAAGAACTGTGTTCGCCACTCGATCAGGAAGAAAAGATTTCCGTGTAACGACGAATCCATTGGTCATGCACGGTGGCCAGGAAGGCGTTGTCGTGCATGATCGCCTTCTCGGCAATCTGCTCCGGCGTGAGGATGTACGGGCTCTTGCGCGCTTCGGCGGAGATGATCGCCTTGGCGTTGACCGGGCCGTTGTAGATGTCTTCGGCCATCTTGCCCTGCACCAGCGGGTCCAGAGAGTGGTTGATGAAGGCGTAGGCCAGGTCGATATCGCCCGGGCGATTCTTCGGCATCACCGACAACATCAGGTCGGTGTAGAAGCCTTCCTTCATGCCGAACGTGGCACCCAGGCCGTAGGCCGGATCGCGAATCTGTTTCGGGAAAAACGCCGGCGCGTACAAGCCGCCCATGTCCAGGGAACCGGTGCGGAACAGCTCGGCAATCTGGTTCGGGTTTTCGCCCAAGGTCACGACGCGATCTTTCAGCTCGGCGAGTTTCTTGAAGCCCGGCTCGATGTTGTGTTCGTCACCACCGGCCAGTTTGGCGGCGATGATGATCAGGTCCATGGCCTCGGTCCAGTTCGGTGGCGGCAGGAAGATGTTCGGCGACAGTTCTGCGTCCCACAGGGCGGCGTAGCTGTCCGGCGCTTCTTTGATGGTGCGGGTGCTGTAGACCAGGCTGTTGCACCACAGCAGGTAACCGATGCCGTGACCGTTGGCGCCGGTGCGGTATTGCTCCGGCACGTCGATCAGGTTAGGGATGCGGTTGAGATCGGGTTTTTCCAGCAGGTTGGCGGCGGCCAGACCTTCGGCGCCGACGCCGGCCAGAGTGATGATGTCGTACTGCGGACGATCACCGCCGGCCTTGAGTTTGGCGACCATTTCCGAGGTGCTGCCGGTGCGGTCAGCGATGACCTTGCAGCCGTACTTGGCTTCGAAGGTTGCCGCGATGTTGCGCAGTGCCGCGAGGCCGGTGTCATCGGACCAGGTCAGCAAACGCAGGGTCTTGCCCTGGAAGCGCGTATCGCTGGCATTGGCCTTGATGAACGGCATGCTCATGGCCGCCGCAGCCACGGACGCCACGCCCACGGTTTTGATGAATTGACGTCTGTTCAGATCGTGCTCGCCCATGAAGGACTCCCTTTGTTTTTTTAAGTATGAGGTTGGTCGCAACCGTTGCATCCGCGCGGCCAGATCAGCTTCAAGCCCCCGGTTCAATGGGCCTTGGCGATGCCAGCGGGTTCATCCTGAGGTCGTGCAAAACACCTGACTATCGATAAAAACTCATTGAAGCCATGACGCTGGCGCATGCCTCATCGCGAGGCATGCGCTCACCTTTTTCGTGCTGTCAGACGGCCCGAATCACGTGTTTGATTTCCTGGAAAGCCTGCAAGCCCCACGGCCCCAATTCGCGGCCGATGCTGCTCTGTTTGTAGCCACCCCAGGCCGTCTGCGGGAAGATCACTTGCGGCGCGTTGATCCACACAAGCCCCGCCTGCAAAGCGTTGGCGACGCGATCCGCAGCCTCGCTGTCACGAGTGACCACGCTGGCCACCAGGCCGAACTGGCTGTCATTGGCCAGGGCAATCGCCTCGGCTTCAGAGCTGAAACTGCGCACGCAGATCACCGGGCCGAAAATCTCTTCGCACCACAGCGCACTGTCGAGGGGCACGTCGATGAAAATGGTCGGCTGCAAAAAATAGCCGCGTGGCAGGTCTGCCGGGCGATTACCGCCGCAGATCAGCTTCGCCCCAGCGCTCAAACCACGATCGATGTGGCCCAGCACGCGTTGGTATTGCGCCTGATTGACCAGTGCGCCCATTTCCACGCTCGGGTCGAACGGGTCGGCCACGCGAATGGCTTCGGCACGCGCCTTCAATCGCGCTACAAATTGATCCGCCAACTCCTCGGCAACCAGCACGCGGCTGGTGGCGGAACACATCTGCCCGGCGTTGAAGAAACCGCCGCCACAGGCCACTTCGACCGCCAATTCGATATCGGCATCGGCGAGTACCAGCAGCGAAGATTTGCCGCCCAGTTCCAGGCTCACACCCTTCACGGTTTCCGCCGCCCGCTGCATCACCTGCACCCCCACTGCGTTGCTGCCGGTGAAGGAAATCTTGGCGATGCGTGGGTCAGCCGACAGTGGTGCGCCAACAGCCAGGCCGGTGCCGCAGACCAGATTGAACACACCGTTTGGCAGACCGGCCTCGGCAATGATCGTCGCCAGTTCCAGCTCCGGCAGCGGCGTCACTTCCGACGGTTTAAGCACCACGCAGCAACCGGCGGCCAGGGCCGGGGCGAGTTTCCAGGCGGTGGTGACCATCGGGAAATTCCACGGCACGATCAGCCCCACCACACCGCACGGCTCGCGGCGCAAACGGGCGCTGAAATCGTCGCTCGGCAACGCCACCGCGCTGTCCTGTTTCGCGTCCAGGCCTTCGACCAGATCGGCGTAATACTCGAACGTGGCGATTACATCGTCGACATCAATGGCCGCTTCGAACAGCGGTTTGCCGTTGTTGCTCGACTGCAATTTCATCAACTGTTCGCGACCGGCCTGCACGCCTGCGGCGATTTTGCGCAGGATCGCCCCGCGCTCGGTACCGGTGGTTTTCGACCACGCTTTGAAAGCGTTGGTCGCCGCCGTGACGGCCTGATCGACAGCGTGTTCATCGCCGCCGTTGACGGTTGTCAGCAGTGCTTCGGTCGCCGGGTTGATCACGCGCAAATGTTCGTTGCCTGCCGACCATTGGCCGTCGATGTACAGGCCATCAAGCGTGGTCGGGAACGTTGTAGAAGAACTCATTTCGACACCGCCTTCATCCACTGGGTCTGATCGATTTCAATCAGGGTCGGACCCTGGCGATCGGTGGCAAGACGCAATGCACTGCGCAGTTCTTCGACACCGCTGACCGCCTCGGCCGCGCAGCCCAGAGCCTTGGCCACACCAATGAAGTCCGGGGTGTAGATGTCCACGCCAACCGGCTCGATGTCGCGGTTGACCATGTATTTCTTGATCTCTTCGTAGCCCTGGTTATTCCACAACAGGACGATCACCGGGGTGCGTGCTTCCACCGCACTGGCCAGTTCCGGCAGGGTGAATTGCAGACCACCGTCGCCGATCAGGCACACCACCGGAGGCCGTGCGCCGCCTTCGATGCTGCCACCAAGCCAGGCACCAATCGCTGCCGGCAAGGCGTAACCGAGGGTGCCGTAACCGGTGGACGAGTTGAACCAGCGGCGCGGGCGTTCCGGGTTGAATGTGAGGTTGCCGGTGTACACCGGTTGGGTCGAATCGCCGACAAAAACCGCGTTCGGCAATTCGTGCAAAACGGTTTCCAGGAAGCGAGTCTGGGCCAGCGTCGGGGCGTCCCAGGTCGCAGCCAGTTCATCGCGCAAACGCGCGGCACGCACCTGGCCCCAATCGTTGCGACGCTCGGCCAGCGACTTGTGGGACAGCGCACTCAGCAAGGCCTGAGCGGCGTTGCGCGAATCGGCCACCAACGCGACTTTCGGCGGGTAATTACGCACGGTCTGGTCGGGGTCGATGTCCACGCGCAGCAGCACGCCGGGAATGTCGAAGCCGCCAGCGAAGGTGACGTCGTAATCGGTTTCGGCCAGTTCGGTGCCGATGGCCAGCACCACGTCGGCCTCGGCGACCAGCGCGCGAGTGGCTACCAGGCTTTGGGTCGAGCCGATCAGCAGCGGATGACTGGACTCGAGCATGCCCTTGGCATTGATGGTCAGGGCCACCGGCGCATCCAGCAGTTCCGCCAATTCGGTCAGCTCGGCCGCCGCGTCGATGGCACCGCCACCAGCGAGAATCAACGGGCGCTTGGCCCCGGCCAGCCAGTCGGTCATGCGGCTGATCGCGCTTGGCGAAGCACCGGCGCGATCAATGTTCACCGGCACGCTGGCGAGCAAGTCATCGGCCTCTTCGACCAACACGTCCAACGGGATTTCGATGTGTACCGGACGCGGACGGCCAGCCTGGAACAGCGCGAAGGCAAGGGCCAACACGCCCGGCAATTCAGCTGCCGACATCAAGGTGTGGGAGAACGCTGCCACGCCGCCGACCAGTGCGCTCTGGTTTGGTAGTTCATGCAGCTTGCCGCGACCGCCGCCCAATTGGCTGCGCGATTGCACGCTGGAGATCACCAGCATCGGGATCGAGTCGGCGTAAGCCTGGCCCATGGCGGTGGTGATGTTGGTCATGCCAGGGCCGGTGATGATGAAGCACACACCCGGTTTGCCGCTGGTGCGCGCATAACCGTCGGCCATGAAACCGGCGCCCTGTTCGTGACGCGGAGTGACGTGGTTGATGCTCGAACGGGCCAGCCCGCGATACAGCTCCACGGTATGCACCCCGGGAATGCCGAACACCTGCTCGACCCCGTAATCTTCGAGTAACTTGACCAATACTTCGCCGCACGTCGCCATGTCTTTGCCCTTTTTGTTCGTTTGAGACGCCGGGCCTGCGCAGTGTTTATGATGGGTTGGCAGGTCCAGGGATGGCCTCATTGGAACGGGCGACACGTAGCCGCAACAATGGATAAAAAGTCATACTAGCCATGTCCTCACGTCATACCTTGGATCCCAATGAAACGATTGCCTCCCCTGCCGGCGCTGCACACTTTTCTGATCACCGCGCAGTGCTGCAACTTCACCCGGGCCGCCGAACAATTGCACATCACCCAAGGCGCGGTGAGCCGGCAGATCGCCGGGCTGGAAGATCATCTGGGTTATGAGCTGTTCATTCGCCAGGCGCGGGGCTTGAGCCTGACCGCCGAAGGACGGGAATGGCTGCCACGGGTGCAGCAGATTTTCGGCCTGATCGACGAGGCGGTGGAGCAGATCGGCGAGAAGCGCGAAACCCTGCAACTGAAAGCCCCGACCTGCGTGATGCGCTGGCTGTTGCCACGCCTGTTGCAGTGGCAAAAGGAACGCCCGGATGTACCGGTGGAATTGACCACCACGGTGAAACACGGCGTGGATTTTCATCGCGAGCAGTTCGATGCGGCGGTGATGTATGGCGCGCCGCCGGACAGCTCACTGGCCTCCCGGCATCTGTTCGATGAGCAACTGACGCCCGTGTGTTCCCGACCGATGCTTGAAGGGCCGATGGCTTTGCAGACACCGGCCGATCTGCAGCAACACTTGTTGCTGCACCCCACCCGCGATGAACGGGACTGGAATGCCTGGCTGAAGGTTGCGGATATTCGGCTGAGCAATGTCGGCAAAGGTCAGCATTTCGAAACCCTGGACCTGGCGATGTCGATGGCGTCTCAGGGAACGGGGGTTGCGATTGGCGATTGGTCGTTGATCGGCGATGACCTGAGTGCCGGACGGCTGGTCATGCCCTTTGACTTGAAGGTGAAAACAGGGTTGGCGTATTACTTGGTGTTCCCCGAAAAACCGGAGCCTTCGCCGAAGTTGCGCGAATTGATGGGGTGGTTGGTGGAACAGGCTCAGAGCCGCTGAAACCCAAAAAGCATCGCGGGCAAGCCCGCTCCCACAGGATATCCGCTGTCCTGTGGGAGCGGGCTTGCCCGCGATAAAGGCCGTACAGTCGACATCAATGTTGAATGTAAGTCCGCCTTCGCGAGCAGGCTCGCTCCCACAAGTGATCAGTGAACTCAATACCCGACAGTAAACCGCTGCCGTGAATGCTTCGGCGTTTCCACTTCATCGATCAGCGCAATCGCAAAGTCAGCAAAGGTAATCCAGCTACGGCCTTCGGCACTCACCAGCAAGTCATCCTTGCCGACCCGAAACGTGCTGGTGCGCTCACCTTCGACAAACTCTGCCGACGGCGACAGGAAGGTCCAGTCCAGGTCCTTTTCCTGACGCAAAGTATTCAGGAACGCGGCACCGGCGCTGGCCTCGGCCTTGTATTCCTCCGGGAAACCTTCGCTGTCGATCACCCGAGAGCCATTCGGCAGCAACAGCGAACCGGCACCGCCGACCACCAGCAGACGCTTGACCCCGGCCTTCTTCACCGGCTCGATAATCGCGCTGGCAGGGATGGTGGAGAAATGCGCGGCGCTGATCACCGCATCATGCCCGGCCACGGCGGCTTGCAATGCAGCAGCGTCGAGCACGTCTACGTTTTTGCTCACCACACCGGCACGCGGCGCGATTTTCGAGGTGTCGCGGGCGATGGCAGTGACGCTGTGACCGCGACGCAGGGCTTCTTCCAACAGTTGGCTACCGGCACGACCGGTGGCACCGATGATTGCGATGTTACTCATGACGTTCTCCAGTTGGTTTGGGTGTACGCGAAGTTACTTGGTTTGCATTGATCAGTGTGGCGAGGGGGCTTGCCCCCGTTCGGCTGCGAAGCAGTCGTAAAACCTGAGCATGCGGTGCAGCGGGAAGAATGTAGGGGAGCGCTTCGCACTCCAACGGGGGCAAGCCCCCTCGCCACAAAGCTCCTCGCCACAGGTAAGCAGTTTCAGCTGCAGCGGATTACCACTTCATCTCGCCCTTGGCGACTTTGGCGCTCAGCTCCAGCGAGCTTTCTTCGCCCAGGGTCGGGTAGCGTTTTTTCATTGCGGCGATCAGTTCGGCAGCGTCTTTCGCCTTGGCGGTTTCTTCGTCGAAAGCCTTGATGTAATCGGCGGTGAATTGCACCGCCGCCAGAGAACGCGCGCTCTCACCGAGGTAGTGACCCGGCACGATGGTTTTCGGCTTCAGCGCTTCGATCGCATGCAACGTCGTCAGCCAATCGGCATGGGATTGCGGGGTCTGGGTGTCGGCCATCCACACGTGAATGTTTTCAGCGACAACCACGCCACCGACCACAGCCTTGATCGACGGGATCCACACAAAGCTACGATCCGGCTGCTTGCCGTCCAGGCCGATCACCTGCAGTTTCTGCCCTTCCAGCATCAGGCTATCGCCCTTGAGCACCTGCGGCACGATGGTTTTGTTCGGTACGTCGGCGCCCATTTTCGGGCCCCAGAACGTCAGTTTGCCGTCGACGGTTTTTTTGATGTGATCAACCGTCGGTTGCGAGGCCAGCACCTTGGCTTTCGGGAACGCTTTGGTGACGGTGTCGAGGCCGAAGTAGTAATCCGGGTCACCGTGGCTGATGTAGATGGTGGTCAGTTGCTTGCCACTGGCGCGAATTTTTTCCACCACCTGTTCGGCCTGGGCTTTGCCGAATTGCGCGTCCACCAGAATCGCTTCCTTCTCGCCACTGACCAGCACCGAGGTCACCGGGAAGATCGCGTTGGTGCCAGGGTTGTAGACGTCCAGCGTCAGGGTGGACGCCGCAGCGGCATGGGCTGCGAAGCCGAGCGTGGCGGTTGCCAGAAGAATGCGTTTGAGTGAAGTGAAGCCGATCATCTGTTGCTCCGTTGTCCGAATGCCATGCTTGGCGATGGGACAGAGCTTAGTTGCCTGGTTCGATACAAAAAATGCGATGCTTGAACATAGTTTGTTTCTGAAATCGGGCAAATCATGGATCGTCTACAAGCAATGCGGGTGTTCGTCACGGTGGTGGACCTGGGCAGCCAATCGGCCGCCGCCGATCACCTGGACCTGTCACGGCCGGTGGTTTCACGCTATCTGGCGGAGTTGGAGGATTGGGTAGGCGCGCGCCTGATGCATCGCACCACGCGCAAATTGAGTCTGACCGCCGCCGGCAGTGAGATCCTGCCTCGCTGTCGGCAGATGCTCGATTTGTCCACCGACATGCAAGCCGCCGTCAGCGAACCGGACGACGCACCGCGAGGCCTGTTGCGGATCAGCGTCAGCACCTCATTCGGCCAAGCGCAACTGGCGGACGCCATGGCGGCCTACGTCAAACGTTACCCCGGCGTCAGCATCGATATGCAAATGCTCGACCGCACGGTGAACCTGGTGGATGAACGTATTGACCTGGCCATCCGCACCAGCAACGACCTGGACCCGAACCTGATCGCCCGGCGGCTGACGGTCTGCCGCTCGGTGATCTGCGCTTCCCCCGCGTACCTGCGTGAGCACCCGACACCGCAACGGGTCGAGGACCTCAGCCTGCACAACTGCCTGACCCATTCCTACTTCGGCAAGAGCCTCTGGCATTTCGAACAGGACGGCGAGCCCGTCTCGGTGCCGGTGCAGGGCAACATCAGCGCCAACGAAGCCAGCACGCTGTTGCGCGCGACGATGGCAGGGGCTGGCGTGGTGATGCTGCCCAGTTACCTGGCCGGCGTGCATATCCACAGCGGCGAACTTATCCGCATGTTGCCCCAGGCCAAGCCCCGGCAGCTGAGCATCTATGCGGTGTATGCCTCACGCAAACACATGCCGGCGGCGTTGCGCAGCATGCTGGATTTTCTGGTGCTTAGATTTCCGGAAGAACCGGAGTGGGATATCGGGCTTTAAGGCTTCGCCAACTCCTGGATTTGGAATGCATTACCCTGTAGGAGCTGCCGAAGGCTGCGATCTTTTGATCTTCAGCGGCGCCGAGAAGATCAAGATCAAAAGATCGCAGCCTTCGGCAGCTCCTACACAACTCACCCGCGCTGACCTATGCTCAAAGCAGTACCGAAAGGTATTCGTTCAGAGGTCAACGCCATGAACATCAAAACAAAAAGATACCTCGCCATTTTCATCACTTGCGCGGCGACATTGGCGCTGTATGGCACAGCCGCCTGGCGTGTCGAGCAGTTGCGACAAGTTCCCCGTGAATACGCGAGTTGCAACTTCGAGCGCTGCATTCCCCACAACGCGACCCTCAACGCCCTCCGGTAACGAACACCCTGTGGCGAGGGGGCTTGCCCCCGTTGGGCGGCGAAGCGGCCCCAAAACCTGCGATTGGATAACTTCTGAGAAACTGAACTCAACGAAATTTACGACTGCTTCGCAGCCGAACGGGAGCAAGCTCCCTCGCCACAAGGTTCAGGCGTCGTTGTCCTGATCGGCCTTCAAGCGGTCGCGAAAAGCCTTGGGCGAAATCCCCACGCGACGCCTGAACAGGCGAGTGAAGTTGGTCGGATCGGAAAACCCCAACACATCGGACATTTCATAAATGGTCATGCTGGTGTAGGTCAGCAAGCGCTTGGCCTCCAGCAACTGACGCTCATGCATGATCTGCAACGCCGGTTGCCCCGCCAGTTCACGGCATGTGCCGTTGAGGTGGGACACGGAAATCCCCAGCCGATGAGCCAGGTCCTCGACCTTGACGTGCTGGCGATAGGTCTCTTCCACCAGTTGAATAAAGCCGTTGAGGTATTCCCGGGCCCGCTGCGGACGCTGGGTGGCGGTTTGACGCTGAATCACCTGACGGCTGATCCACACCATGATCACGCTGACCAGCGAATGCATGAGCATTTCCCGCGCCGGTTGATGGCCGGTGTACTCGCTTTGCAGCGCTGAAAACAGGCTGTTGAGGTACTCGCTGTCCTTGCCCGCCGGGTAGCTTTCGGCCTGTGCCAGAGCGTTCACCGAATTGCCCAGTTGTGCTTGCAAGTGGGCGATCAGCGGCGCGGCCAGCGTGACGACGAAACCCTCGACGTCCTCGGAAAACCGATAACCATGCACCGATAACGGCGGCAGAATCAGGATTGCCGGCTCGGTCAATTGTGAGCGTTTGCCTTCGATTTCAAGCTCTGCCTGACCTTTGAAAACGAAGAGTAACTGACACAAATCGGCGTGGCGGTGGGGTTTGATTTCCCATTGATGTTCGCGGCTGCGTTTGGAAATGGTTTCACAGTGCAATAAGTCAGGGGTCGGCCAGTCCAGGCTTTCACCGTAGAGTTTGAACACCGGAATCGATGGCAGGTCAGGCTTGTTCATCACTTCAATCCAGGCCTCGAGAGTAACGGGGCGATAATCGCACCGATTGGCAGAATGTACAGGTATCGGCTCAGTTTTCCCCTTCAATTGACAGACTCGCAAGTGAAAAATGCAAGTACTCGATCCATAAAAATCATTCACCGGTCTTGGCCGTGTGGAGCTTGCGAGTCATAAAAACAATGAAAACACTGAAAACCCAAGTCGCGATCATCGGTGCCGGCCCCTCTGGCTTGCTACTCGGCCAATTGCTACATAACGCCGGCATCGACACCCTGATCCTCGAACGCCAGACCCCGGACTACGTGCTCGGACGCATCCGCGCCGGTGTCCTCGAACAAGGCATGGTAGAGCTGTTGCGTCAGGCCGGAGTGGGTCGGCGCATGGACGCCGAAGGGCTGGTCCATACAGGCTTCGAACTGGCCCTCGACGGGCGCCGGGTACACATCGATTTGCAGGCGTTGACGGGCGGCAAAACCGTAACGATCTATGGCCAGACCGAGGTCACCCGCGATCTGATGGCCGCTCGTCGGGACGCCGGTGCGCAGACGATCTACGAAACCAGCAATGTCGTCCCCCACGGCATGAAAACCGCCGAACCCTTTGTCACCTTCGACAAGGACGGCGAAACGTATCGACTCGATTGTGACTACATCGCCGGCTGCGACGGTTTCCATGGCGTGGCGCGGCAGTCGATTCCTACGGATTGCCTGAAAGTGTTCGAGCGGGTTTATCCGTTCGGCTGGCTGGGGATTCTCGCCGACACGCCACCGGTCCACGAAGAATTGGTCTACGCGCGGCATGAACGGGGTTTTGCGCTGTGCAGCATGCGTTCGCCGACACGTACCCGTTACTACCTCCAGGTTCCGGCCCAGGACAAAGTCGAAGACTGGTCCGATCAGCGCTTCTGGGATGAGCTCAAATCCCGCCTGCCGGCCGCCCTCGCCGGCGCGCTGGTGACCGGCCCGTCAATCGAAAAAAGCATCGCTCCGCTGCGCAGTTTCGTGGTCGAGCCTATGCAATACGGGCGGATGTTCCTGGTCGGCGACGCCGCGCACATCGTTCCGCCCACCGGCGCCAAGGGGTTGAACCTGGCGGCCAGCGACGTCAGTACGTTGTTCAATATTCTGCTGAAGGTTTACCGCGAAGGCCGTGTGGATTTGCTGGAGAAGTATTCCGAAGTCTGCTTGCGGCGGGTGTGGAAAGCCGAGCGGTTTTCCTGGTGGATGACCTCGATGTTGCATCGCTTCGACGAGCACGACGCGTTCAGCCAGCGCATCAGCGAATCGGAGCTGGCCTATTTCGTGGACTCCGAGGCGGGTCGAAAAACCATTGCCGAAAATTACGTCGGGCTTCCATATGAGGCTATCGAATAGCCTCCTATCGACTTACACTGGCGAGCATCCCGCTCGCCTTGCCTGCTGCGGGTCCATTACTGCCCGCAGGTTTTACCCGTGACCAATCTCAACCAGCCTGAAACGCCCAAACCGGCCATTCGCAGCGTTCTTATCGCCCTGATGCTGGCGATCTTTCTGGGCGCGCTGGACCAGACCATCGTCGCCGTGTCGATGCCGGCCATTTCCGCGCAGCTCAAGGATGTCAGCCTGCTGGCCTGGGTGATTTCCGGGTACATGGTGGCGATGACCGTGGCGGTGCCGATCTACGGCAAACTCGGCGATCTCTATGGCCGCCGCAAGTTGATGCTGTTCGGCATGGGGCTGTTCACCCTGGCGTCGTTGTTCTGCGGCATGGCACAAAGCATGGAACAACTGGTGCTGGCGCGGATCCTTCAGGGTATCGGCGCCGGCGGGATGATTTCGGTGAGCCAGGCGATTATCGGCGACATCGTTCCGCCCCGCGAACGGGGTCGCTATCAGGGTTACTTCAGCAGCATGTACGCGGTGGCCAGCGTGGCCGGCCCGGTACTCGGTGGCTACATGACCGAATACCTGTCCTGGCGCTGGGTGTTCCTGATCAATCTTCCATTGGGCCTGGGTGCCTGGCTGGTAGCCCACCGCACGCTGGTGGGTTTGCCAGTGCCGCAGCGCAAGCCGATCATCGACTACTTCGGCACCTTGCTAATGATCATCGGCCTGACGGCGTTGTTGCTGGGCATCACTCAGGTCGGCCAGGGCCATTCCTGGCGCAGCACCGAAGTGTCGGGTTTGCTCGGTTGTGCGGTGGTGGTGCTGGCCGTGTTCGTCTGGCATGAACGGCGGGCGCGGGAACCGTTGCTGCCGATGCACTTGTTCACCAACCGCAGTGCGATTCTTTGCTGGTGTACGATTTTCTTCACCAGTTTCCAGGCGATTTCCTTGATCGTGCTGATGCCGCTGCGCTTCCAGAGCGTCACCGGCGCCGGGGCCGACAGCGCCGCGCTGCATCTGTTGCCGCTGGCCATGGGTTTGCCGATAGGCGCGTATTTCGCCGGACGCCAGACCTCGGTGAGCGGTCGTTATAAACCGATGATCCTGACCGGTGCCCTGCTCATGCCGTTCTCGATTCTCGGCATGGCGTTCAGTGCGCCTCAGGCGTTTGTGCTGAGCAGCCTGTTCATGTTGCTCAGCGGCATCGCCAGCGGTATGCAGTTCCCGACATCGTTGGTGGGCACGCAAAACTCGGTGGAACAACGGGACATCGGCGTCGCCACCAGCACCACCAATCTATTCCGTTCCCTGGGTGGCGCAGTGGGTGTGGCGTTAATGTCGGCGCTGCTGCTGGCGTTGCTGCAGGATTCGAGTTTCGCTCACTTGGCCGGCTCGTCGCTGATGGCCGAAGAGCGTTCGGGGAATGTCTTGCTCGATGGTTTGAACGCCGCACCGGGGGATGCACAAAACGCCCTGCGCGCTGAGCTGCTGCTGACCTTCCGGCATTTGCTGATGGTCAGCGCGGCGGTGTCGCTGCTGGGGCTGGCGGCGGCGATTGCCATGCCGAACAGAGTGTTGCGGGGGCGGGAGGACACGGTTCGCTAACCCCTCCGACCGATCGTTCCCGCGCTCTGCGTGGGAACGATCAACGTCTACCCTTCAAGGGCTGTAATACCCCACCGCCACCAGAAAATGCCCGACCTTTTTCAGGTAGGCATGCTTGTCTTCCACTTTGCCAGTCACCGGGTTTTTCCAGCGGTACTCGTATTCGCCGTAGTCCTGCTTTGCCATCAGCGCCAGGATCGGCTCCCCAACCGGCTTACCTTCCGGATCCTTGATCTTGCTGAAATCGGTATTGATCAGTCGCAAATTGGTGCCGTGGGCGACATAACGCTGGGTATCCAGGTCGACGACAAACACGTACAGGTCATCCTGCAAGTAACCGCCCTTGAGGGAGTTGATCGCTGTGAGCGTGCCCTTTTCGTTTTTGGCCAGATCGACCGCTGCTTTATCGAGCAACGCTTGCGCCTGTTGCGGCGAGGCCCGTGGCAGGTAGTAACCGACCGCCAGAATCCGCTGGCCGATGCGCTGATAAAACACATGCTTGCGTTCAACCTTACCGTCGGCCCAGTTCTGCCAGCGGTATTCGGCTTGCTGAATGCCGTTGCCCTCCGGCACTTTCAAGGCGTCCTTGAAGGCTTTTTGCACCTCCGGCCCGAGCACCTCGGACACATCACGACCGATCAACGCCGAAGATGGCCCACCGCTGGCGAGCATCACGCCCTTGGTGTCGACCACGAAGACATAGCGATCCTTGTCGACAAACTCGCCCTGACGGCTGAACGCCGCGAAAGCCTTGTCACCCTGCTCGTGGTAATAGGCCAGGGCTTTTTCCAGCAAGGCTTTGGCGGCCTGGCTGCCATCCTTTTCCGTTGTGGCGGCGTGAACTGGCCCCAGGCACAGCAAAAGCAACCCGCCCAGCCAGGCTAGCTTGTGAAGAACCCCCATTGCGCATTCCCCGTTCTTATTGGTGTTTCAAGAGCGTAGACGGCTTGGGGCTATGTATGAATATTCAGGAAACGGTGGGGAGGGTTTGTTTTAAAGAGACTTTGTGTGGCGAGGGGGCTTGCCCCCGTTCGGCTGCGCAGCAGTCGTAAAACCTGAGCATGCGGTGCAGCCGGAAGAATGTAGGGGAGCGCTTCGCACTCCAACGGGGGCAAGCCCCCTCGCCACAAAAAACCTGGCCACAGCCAGCCCCTAGCCACAAAAGTCCCACTCCACAGGCCCCACTCCACACAGGCCCCGTCACTGCATCGGGCTATTGAGGCCGGGCGCGCAGCTGCTGTTGCAGATTCTGAATCTGCGCCTGCAGGGTGTTGATGTTGCGGGTGACCTGGCCGCGGAAGGCGTCGAACTCGGCGGTGTTAGTGCCACCTTGTGCGGCGGCCGGGCGGTTGTCCTGTTGGCTTTTGAGCACGATCATGTCTTGCTCCAGGCGCTCGATGGCGGCGCTCGGGTTGTTTTGTTTCTTCAGCGCGACGATGTCAGCGCCCAGGCTTTTGAGTTGGGCGTCGAATTTGCTGGAATCGTCCGGCGCGTTCTTCAACGCGGCCAGTTCGCCGCTCAAGGCTTTGACCTGGGCCTGCAACTGAGCATTGGCGGTTTGTTGTTCGGTGGCTTGCGCGGTCATTTGCGCCAGGCGCTTGTCCAGATCGGAGGTCTGGCCGAGTACGCCCAACTGCTGTTTGCTCTGATCCTGAAGCTTGCTTTCCAGCTGCTTGCTCTGGTCCTGGAGTTTGCTTTCGAGCTGTTTGATTTGCAGCTTCAACGCTTCACTGCCAGTGCTGACGTTGGACTGGCTGGCCACGACCTTGCCGGAAATGTCCTGCAAGCGCCCCGCCGCTTCTTCACTGATGCGCGCAAAACTTTCCTGGGTCGCCACCAGTTGCTGTTCCATCAGCGAGATCTGCTGAAAACTCCACCAGGCAAGGCCGGCGAAGGCAAAGAACAACGCGCCGACCAATGCCCACAGAGGGCCAGTGCTCGGGCCTTTGACCTTGACCATCGGTGTGGTGCGCGAATGCACGGCAGTGCGAGCGGTAGTCGGAAAATCATCGTCATCGAGGCTGTCGGCGCGCAGGCTCGGGACATCGTCGAAGTCGTCGTTGGCATCGTTACGCATGGGCATTAGGGTCAACCTTTGTGGAACGCGGTGATGGCTTGATGCGGCGAAGTATAACCCCCGCTGCCGCACCGGTTGACCCTGAACCCCGAACTCGGTTCAGTAAGGGGTCCCCCTTGTGTGTCAGCGAATGTCCTGAGCCTTCCACCAGCCGCAGAATTCATCGAGGGCGGTCCAGAGGCTCACTTTCGGATCGTAGTCCAGATAATGCCGTGCGCGACTGATGTCCAGGGTGAAGTTTTTGTTCATGACCTGCATGCCCAGCCGCGACAGTGTCGGCTCGGGACGACCTGGCCACAGCTTGCACACACCCTCGTTGAGCGCGGCAAGGCTGTAGGCCAGACCGTAGGAACGGTAGCGGGTAACCTGTGGGACATCCATTTGGCGCATCACGTAATTGACCACATCCCACAACGGAACCGGCGCTCCGTTGCTGATGTTGTAGGCCTTGCCCAGGGCCGAACCGCTGGCCAGCAAGCTGCTGAGCAACGCTTCATTGAGGTTTTGCACGCTGGTGAAATCGACCTTGTTCAGGCCATTGCCGATAATCGCCAAGCGCCCTTTGCGCTGCATCTTCAGCAGTCTGGGGAAAATGCTCATGTCGCCGGCGCCCGTCACGAAACGCGGGCGCAGGGCCAGGGTTTCCAGACCGAATTCCTGCGCACCGAAGACTTTTTGCTCGGCCAGGTATTTGGTCGCGGCGTAGGGATGTTTGAAGCGCTTGGGCACCTGCTCTTCGGTCAACCCCAGATGATCGCGGCCATCGAAGTAAATCGAAGGCGACGACAAGTGCACCAGACGCCGAACCCGCTGTTTCAGACAGGCTTCGACCACGTTCTCGGTGACTTCGACGTTGCCTTGATGAAAGTCCTGATACCGCCCCCACAAACCGACAGCGCCGGCGCAATGCACCACGGCTTCAACGTCTGAACACAGGTCGCGCGCCAGTTGCGGGTCGCTCAAGTCGCCCTGAATGAACTCGGCGCCACGGCGCACCAGATGCTCGACGCTTTCGGCCCGGCGACCGTTGACCCGCACGTCCAGGCCCTGCTCCAGGGCGAAACGCGCAAAGCGTCCGCCAATGAAGCCGCTTGCGCCGGTGACCAGAATCTTCATGAATTGCTCCGAATATTTCGTTTTGCGTTTTGCGCTTTGCATATTGCGTAGGGCGTAGGGCGTAGGGCGTGAGGTCTTGACGCTGCCCGTCAGTCCAACGGCACCAGCCATTGCTTCGACGAGCGCACCAATTGATCGGTGAGTAACCCCAACAGCTGACCGCCATTGCGCCAATGATGCCAGTACAGCGGCACATCGATCGGCTTATCTGGCAAAAGCTCCTGCAATTGGCCGCGTTCCAGTTGCTCGCGCACCTGCAATTCAGGCACCAGGCCCCAGCCAAGCCCTGCTTCGGTGAGACGAAGAAAGCCTTCGGAGGATGGGCATAAATGGTGTTCGAAACCGCCATCCACACCGAGGGATGCGAGGTAGCGATGCTGTAGGAAATCATCCGGGCCAAACACCAGAGCCGGGGTTTTGGCTAACTGATCGGCGCGCACACCATCGGGAAAATGCCGGGCAATGAACGCCGGGCTCGCCATCGCACGGTAGCGCATCGCCCCCAACAGAACGCTGCGCGCACCGGCCACCGGCCGTTCACTGGCGCAGACACACCCCGCCACTTCGCCTGCGCGCATGCGTTTGAGGCCGACGGTCTGGTCTTCTACCACCAAGTCGAGCAACAGATGTTGTTCCGCGCAAAAATCCCCCACCGCCTCGGCCCACCAAGTGGCAAGGCTGTCGGCATTCAGCGCGATACGCAGGCGTTCCGGCAGGCCTTCTTCGTCCAGCGCCGGGACCAACGTTTGTAGATCGCGTTCAAGCAATCGCACCTGCTGCACATGGTTGAGCAATCGCCGGCCAATCTCCGTCGGCGCCGGGGGTGTGACCCGCACCAGCACCGGTTGGCCGACCCGTGCCTCCAGCAGTTTGATCCGTTGGGAGATGGCCGATTGGGACAAACCCAACACCTGCGCGGCGCGCTCGAATCCGGCCTGTTCGATTACGGCGGCGAGCGCGGAAAGTAATTTGTAGTCGAACATCAGTTTTCCTAATGGGCGATCAGGACTATTGGTTTTTCTTATACAGCGTTCAGCCGGAGAATGGCCAGCAAGAACTCTTGAACAAGGATCACCGACATGGCTGGCGAAACGTCATTGGCAACCCTGCTGCGTAGCATGAGCCCGCAACTCAACGACGGCGAATACGTGTTTTGCACGTTACGCGACGGCAAGTTGCCCGCCGGCCTTGAGATTGTCGGCAGCTTTCGTGAACGGGAAGGCCTGACGGTGATTCTGGAACGTTCCCACGCTGAAAAGGCCGGTTTCAGCTTCGACTACGTCGCCGCCTGGATCACCTTGAACGTGCATTCGGCCCTCGAAGCCGTCGGCCTGACCGCCGCGTTCGCCACGGCACTGGGCAAGGCCGGCATCAGTTGCAACGTGATCGCCGGGTATTACCACGACCATTTGTTCGTCGGCCAGGCCGATGCCGAACGCGCCCTGCAGGTACTGCGGGATCTGGCGTCCAACGCGGAGTAATACATATGTGGCAAAGCTATGTGAACGGCCTGTTGGTGGCCGCGGGGTTGATCATGGCGATCGGCACCCAGAATGCGTTTGTGTTGGCGCAGAGCCTTCGGCGCGAACATCACCTGCCGGTGGCGGCGCTTTGCGTGACCTGCGATGCGTTGCTGGTGGCCGCCGGAGTGTTCGGCCTGGCGACGGTGCTGGCGCAAAATCCGACCCTGCTGGCCATCGCCCGTTGGGGTGGCGCGGCGTTTTTGCTGTGGTACGGCAGCCTGGCGTTGCGTCGGGCCTGCTCGAAACAAAGCCTGCAACAGGGTGAAAATCAGACGGTACGTTCACTGCGGGCGGTGCTGCTCAGTGCGTTGGCGGTGACGCTGCTCAACCCGCATGTGTATCTGGACACCGTGTTGCTGATCGGTTCTCTCGGCGCACAACAAACAGAACCCGGGGCTTATGTGGTGGGCGCGGCCAGTGCGTCATTGTTGTGGTTTTTCACTTTAGCCCTTGGCGCGGCATGGCTTGCACCATGGCTGGCACGGCCAAGCACCTGGCGAATCCTCGACCTGCTGGTCGCCGTCATGATGTTCACGGTAGCGCTCCAGTTAATCATCGCTTCATGATTTATTCCAAAAGGCTCTGGAACCTCTATTCCACACAGTTGTTGCGTGGTTATGCCGCACCCCCGGTGCTATGATCCGATCCCTGCGCCGCAAAGAGTACAAACTCCCCGGCGCATGTCTGGCCGCCCGTGATCGGCCTTGCGCTCACCGCAACTGACCTGATTAGGAGAATCATCATGGCTTTCGAATTGCCGCCGCTGCCTTACGCACACGATGCCCTGCAGCCGCACATTTCAGAGGAAACTCTGCAGTACCACCACGACAAGCACCACAACACCTATGTCGTGAACCTGAACAACCTGGTGCCAGGCACCGAGTTCGAAGGCAAGACCCTGGAAGAAATCGTCAAGACTTCCTCGGGCGGTATCTTCAACAACGCCGCTCAGGTCTGGAACCACACTTTCTACTGGAACTGCCTGGCGCCAAACGCCGGCGGTCAACCAACCGGCGCGCTGGCTGATGCCATCAACGCAGCTTTCGGTTCGTTCGACAAGTTCAAGGAAGAGTTCAGCAAAACCTCCATCGGCACCTTCGGTTCCGGTTGGGGCTGGCTGGTGAAAAAGGCTGACGGTTCCCTGGCCCTGGCCAGCACCATCGGCGCCGGCAACCCGCTGACCAGCGGCGACACCCCGCTGCTGACCTGCGACGTCTGGGAACACGCTTACTACATCGACTACCGCAACCTTCGTCCGAAGTACGTCGAAGCGTTCTGGAACCTGGTCAACTGGAAATTCGTAGCTGAGCAGTTCGAAGGCAAAACCTTCACCGCTTAAGCTTCGCACCAGTCAAGAAACCCGGCTTTGGCCGGGTTTTTTTATGGGCAGGGGAAATGGGTACATTCCTACAGCCGCCTTCGCGGGCAAGCCTCGCTCCACAAGGAGCGGTCACAAAATCTGTGTACGACACAAATCCTGTGGGAGCGGGCTTGCCCGCGATAGCGGTGTATCAGGCTCAGGGATGTTGGATGTGCCGCCGTCATCGCGGGCAAGCCCGCTCCCACAGTATTGCGGTGTATCTGAGAGCTACGCCGGATCGACGTTATCCAGCGCCCGACAGTTGGAGGGCGCTTTCCCACAACGCGAGTGGCATTCGCCCTCTTGCCCTCACATCACAGCGGTCTAACATCAACTACGAGGAAAAATTGTCCCGTTCCCCTCAAGTTGAGGGCCTCAACAACCGACACAGTGCTAATAGGGCAAATACTCCAAACAACAGCATATCGGCCAAGCTACCGGCAAAATCCCCTGGGTTGGATTGTCCCTTTGACTGAGATCACGGGATTGCCAATACTCATGGCAACTTGACGCTACCCGCACGGAACAAGGAATAACCCTTTGAAGCTGGAACTCAAGAACAGCTTGTCGGTGAAGTTGCTCCGGGTCGTGCTCCTGTCGGCATTGATCGTCGGCGTGGTCTTGAGCTGCGCGCAGATCGTTTTCGATGCCTATAAAACACGCCAGGCCGTGGCCAACGATGCTCAGCGCATCCTCGATATGTTCCGTGACCCCTCGACCCAGGCCGTCTACAGCCTGGACCGGGAAATGGGTATGCAGGTGATCGAAGGCCTGTTTCAGGACGACGCCGTGCGCATGGCCTCCATCGGCCATCCTAATGAAGCCATGCTTGCGCAAAAAACCCGTGAACTGCAGCACTCCAACAGCCGCTGGCTGACTGACCTGATCCTCGGCAACGAACGCACCTTCACCACCCAACTGGTGGGCCGCGGGCCCTACAGCGAGTACTACGGCGACCTGAGCATTACCCTCGACACGGCCACCTACGGCAAGGGCTTCATTGTCAGCTCGGTGATCATCTTCATCTCTGGCGTATTGCGCGCCCTGGCCATGGCTCTGGTGCTGTATCTGGTCTATCACTGGCTGCTGACCAAACCGCTGTCGCGGATTATCGAGCACCTGACCGAAATCAACCCGGACCGGCCCAGTGCCCACAAGATTCCGCAGCTCAAGGGTCATGAGAGAAACGAGTTGGGGGTCTGGATCAACACCGCCAACCAGTTGCTCGAATCCATCGAGCGCAACACTCACCTGCGCCACGAAGCGGAAAACAGCCTGCTGCGCATGGCCCAGTACGACTTTCTCACCGGTTTGCCGAACCGCCAGCAATTGCAGCAACAACTGGACAAAATCCTCGTCGACGCCGGCAAATTGCAGCGCCGGGTAGCGGTGCTGTGTGTCGGGCTCGATGATTTCAAAGGCATCAACGAACAGTTCAGCTATCAGACCGGCGACCAATTGCTGCTGGCCCTGGCCGATCGTCTGCGGGCTCACAGCGGTCGACTCGGCGCCCTCGCCCGTTTGGGTGGCGACCAGTTCGCACTGGTCCAGGCCGACATCGAACAACCCTATGAAGCGGCCGAACTGGCCCAAAGCATTCTCGATGATCTGGAAGCGGCGTTCGCCCTCGATCATCAGGAAATCCGCCTGCGCGCCACCATCGGTATCACCCTGTTCCCCGAGGACGGTGACAGCACCGAGAAGTTGCTGCAAAAAGCCGAGCAGACCATGACCCTGGCCAAGACTCGCTCGCGCAACCGTTATCAGTTCTATATCGCCAGCGTCGACACGGAAATGCGGCGGCGCCGCGAGTTGGAAAAAGACTTGCGCGATGCCTTGATCCGCGACCAGTTCTACCTCGTTTATCAACCGCAGATCAGCTACCGCGATCATCGCGTGGTGGGCGTCGAGGCGTTGATTCGCTGGCAGCATCCCGAACACGGGCTGGTGCCGCCGGACCTGTTTATCCCGCTGGCCGAGCAGAACGGCACCATCATCGCCATCGGCGAATGGGTGCTGGATCAGGCCTGCAAACAATTGCGCGAATGGCACGATCAGGGTTTCGACCTGCGCATGGCGGTGAACCTGTCCACCGTGCAATTGCACCACGCCGAGTTGCCGCGGGTGGTCAACAACCTGCTGCAAATGTACCGCCTGCCACCGCGCAGCCTGGAACTGGAAGTCACCGAAACCGGCCTGATGGAAGACATCAGCACCGCCGCCCAGCATCTGCTGAGCCTGCGTCGCTCCGGCGCGCTGATCGCCATCGACGACTTCGGCACCGGTTATTCATCACTGAGTTATCTGAAAAGCCTGCCGCTGGACAAGATCAAGATCGACAAGAGCTTCGTTCAGGACCTGCTCGATGATGACGACGATGCGACCATCGTTCGCGCCATCATCCAGCTGGGCAAGAGCCTGGGCATGCAGGTGATTGCCGAAGGCGTGGAAACCGCCGAGCAAGAGGCCTACATCATCTCCGAAGGCTGCCACGAAGGTCAGGGCTATCACTACAGCAAACCGCTGCCGGCACGGGAATTGAGCGCCTACCTCAAGCAAGCCCAACGCAGTAACGCAGCTATTTTGTAGAAGATCAAAAGATCGCAGCCTCGTTTCACTCGACAGCTCCTACATGAACCGCGTGCTTGTGTAGGAGCTGTCGAGCGAAACGAGGCTGCGATCTCTTGATCTATGACACAACTTCCGCGCGAATAAGAAATATTTACAAGCACAACCCTTTACACATAATGCGAAAGATTTGCATTATGTCGCAGTTTTGCGCGCCCTCCACGCGCGTCCATTAATCACCGAAGCAGGATGTTCGCCATGATTCGTATGCCTCTGGCCACCGCCAGTCTGCTGGCCATCGCTATTTCCCTCGCCGGTTGCGGCGAAGGCAAAGACAAGGCTGCCGCTCCACAAGCGCCGACCCCGGCCGCCAGCACCGCTGCCCCGGCTGCACCTGCTGCTACCGGTAAAGTCGATGAAGCCGCCGCCAAGGCTGTGGTCGCGCACTACGCCGACATCGTCTTCGCCGTTTACAGCGATGCCGAATCCACTGCGAAAACCCTGCAAACCGCCGTCGACGCATTCCTCGCCAAGCCGAACGCCGACACCCTGAAAGCCGCCAAGGCTGCCTGGGTCGCGGCCCGCGTGCCTTACCTGCAGAGCGAAGTGTTCCGCTTCGGCAACACCATCATCGACGACTGGGAAGGTCAGGTTAACGCCTGGCCACTGGACGAAGGCCTGATCGACTACGTCGACAAATCCTACGAACACGCACTGGGTAACCCGGGCGCCACCGCCAACATCATCGCCAACACTAAAGTTCAGGTCGGCGAAGACAAGGTCGACGTGAAAGACATCACCCCGGAAAAACTCGCCAGCCTGAACGAGCTGGGCGGTTCCGAGGCCAACGTCGCCACCGGCTACCACGCCATCGAATTCCTGCTCTGGGGCCAGGACCTGAACGGCACCGGCCCTGGCGCCGGCAACCGTCCAGCTTCCGACTACCTGGAAGGCAAAGGCGCTACCGGCGGTCACAACGATCGTCGTCGCGCTTACCTGAAATCCGTGACCCAACTGCTGGTCAACGACCTGCAGGAAATGGTCGGTAACTGGAAGCCGAACGTGGCCGACAACTACCGCGCCACCCTGGAAGCGGAACCGGCTGAAACCGGTCTGCGCAAAATGCTGTTCGGCATGGGCAGCCTGTCCTTGGGCGAACTGGCGGGCGAGCGCATGAAGGTTTCCCTGGAAGCCAACTCCCCGGAAGACGAACAGGATTGCTTCAGCGACAACACCCACAACTCGCACTTCTACGACGCCAAAGGCGTGCGTAACGTGTACCTGGGCGAATACACCCGCGTCGATGGCAGCAAAATGACTGGCGCCAGCCTGTCGTCGCTGGTCGCCAAAGCCGACCCGGCAGCCGATACCGCGCTGAAAGCCGACCTGGCCGCCACCGAAGCCAAGCTTCAGGTCATGGTCGATCACGCCAACAAGGGTGAGCACTACGACCAACTGATCGCTGCGGGCAACACTGCTGGCAACCAGATCGTGCGCGACGCCATCGCCTCGCTGGTCAAGCAGACCGGTTCGATCGAAGCGGCCGCCGGCAAACTGGGCATCAGCGACCTGAACCCGGACAACGCTGATCACGAGTTCTGATCAACGCTGACTGAATGAAAAAGGCGACCTGCGGGTCGCCTTTTTCATGCCTGATTTTTGAGTGACGCTGATGGCCTCATCGCGGGCAAGCCACGCTCCCACAGGTTCAGTGCAAGACCCTGTGGGAGCGGGCTTGCCCGCGATGGCCTCGACACGGTCTCAAGTCAATCCCCGCCTCAGATCAACCAAACGATAATTCCTCTTATTCAAACTCCCCTGCCCTGTTAGACTTTGCGCCCTTGTTTTGCTCGCCTTGCAGGATGTCCGATGCCCTCGCTGCCTCTTCGCTTGTCCGCACTGTTGCTGGCCCTGGGCCTGAGTGCGTGCGATGACGCCCCGCGTTTTACCCAGGCCGAACCCGGTGAAGCCCGCTCCGGCGGCAGTGCGACGGTGCGCAAGACCGATCAGAACGCGTTCTCCCTGCCGTCCGCCAATCTGCCGCCGTCACGGCGCGTCGATTTCAGCGTCGGCAACAGTTTCTTTCGCAGCCCTTGGGTGATTGCCCCATCGACCACCACCGCCCGCGATGGCCTCGGCCCGTTGTTCAATACCAACGCCTGCCAGAACTGCCACATCAAGGACGGGCGTGGTCACCCGCCTGCGCCCGATGCGCCGAATGCGGTGTCGATGCTGGTGCGTCTGTCGATCCCTGATTCGCCGGCCTACACCAAAGTCATCGAACAACTGGGTGTGGTGCCGGAGCCGGTTTACGGCGGGCAGTTCCAGGACATGTCGGTGCCCGGCGTCGTCCCGGAAGGCAAGGTGCGCGTCGATTACACGCCGGTCCCGGTGCGTTTCAAGGATGGCAGCGAAATCGAGTTGCGTAAGCCGACCCTGCAGATCACCCAACTCGGCTACGGCCCGATGCACCCCGACACGCGTTTTTCGGCGCGCATCGCACCGCCGATGATTGGCCTGGGCTTGCTTGAAGCGATCCCCGACGAGGCCATCCTGGCCAACGCTGAGGCTCAGGCGCGCGAGAAGAACGGCATCGCCGGACGACCGAACCGGGTCTGGGACGACGCGCAGCAGAAAACCGTCCTCGGGCGATTTGGCTGGAAGGCCGGGCAACCGAACCTCAATCAACAAAACGTTCACGCGTTCTCTGGTGATATGGGCCTCACGACCAGCCTGAGAACCGTTGATGACTGCACCGACGCGCAAACCGCTTGCAAGCAGGCGCCCAACGGCAATGGCCCGGATGGTGAGCCAGAAGTCAGCGACAACATCCTGCGTCTGGTGCTGTTCTACAGCCGTAACCTCGCGGTACCGGCCCGTCGCGATGTCGGCGCGCCGCAAGTGCTGGCCGGCAAGAATCTGTTTTTCCAGGCGGGATGCCAGTCCTGCCACACCCCGAAATACACCACCGCCGCCAACGCCGCGGAACCTGAATTGGCCAATCAAGTGATTCGCCCTTACAGCGACCTGCTGCTGCATGACATGGGCGACGGTTTAGCCGACAACCGCACCGAGTTTCAAGCCAGCGGCCGCGACTGGCGCACCCCGCCATTGTGGGGCATCGGCCTGACCCAGGCAGTCAGCGGCCACACCCAGTTTTTGCATGACGGCCGCGCCCGTAACGTGCTCGAAGCCGTGCTCTGGCATGGCGGCGAGGCAAAGGCGGCGCAGCAACAGGTTTTGTCTTTCAATGCCGAGCAGCGCGCGGCGTTGCTGGCGTTTTTGAATTCTCTTTAATACGTTTTCCTTCAGCGGGAGCCCGACATGTTCCGTCCCAAATTGTTGTTCACTAGCCTTGCCGCCCTCGCCCTGGGCGCCTGTTCGCCCCAGGACCCGCAAGCGGTCACGTCGGCGGCTATCGCCAAGCAAGTAGTCCTGCCGACCTACAGCCGCTGGGTTGAAGCCGACCGTCAATTGGCGGTCAGCGCCCTGGCGTTCTGCCAAGGCAAGGAAACCCTGGACACCGCCCGCGCCGACTTCCTGCACGCGCAGAAAGCCTGGGCCGAGTTGCAACCGCTGCTGATCGGGCCGCTGGCCGAGGGCAATCGTTCGTGGCAAGTGCAGTTCTGGCCGGACAAGAAAAACCTCGTCGGCCGTCAGGTCGAGCAACTGGTCACCACGCAACCGCAGATCGATGCCGCCGCCCTGGCCAAGTCCAGCGTCGTGGTTCAAGGCCTCTCGGCGTATGAATATGTTCTGTTCGACAGCAAGATCGACATGGCCGACAGCGCTCAGAAAGCCAAATACTGCCCGCTGCTGACGGCCATTGGCGAACGTCAGAAGCAACTGGCCGAAGAGATCCTGTCGCGCTGGAACACCAACGACGGCATGCTCGCGCAGATGAGCAAATTCCCGAACCAGCGCTACGCCGACTCCCACGAAGCGATCGCCGATCTGCTGCGCGTGCAAGTGACGGCGCTGGACACCCTGAAGAAAAAACTCGGCACGCCGATGGGCCGTCAGAGCAAGGGTACTCCACAGCCGTTCCAGGCCGATGCGTGGCGCAGCCAATCGTCGCTGCAAGGCCTGCAATCGAGCCTGAGCGCGGCGCAAACCGTTTGGGTCGGTGTCGACAACAAAGGCTTGCGCGGTCTGTTGCCGAGCGAGCAGAAACCCTTGGCCGACAAGATCGACGCGGCCTATGCAACGTCCCTGAAATTGTTCGCCAGCAACCAGCGCTCGCTGACCGACATGCTCACCGACGATGCCGGGCGCCAGCAGCTCAACGCGATCTACGACAGCCTCAACGTTGTCCATCGCCTGCACGAAGGCGAACTGGCCAAGGCGCTGGGCATCCAACTGGGCTTCAACGCCAACGACGGTGACTGATGAGGGCAAGTGCCATGCTGCGACGCCAGGCTCTGACGTTAGGGAGTTTGCTGCTGGGTGCGGTGACACTGGGCGGCTGGACGCTGTTCAAGCAAAAGGACAAAAGCCCGCTGCTGCTCTCGGCGCGGGACGATGGTGACGGCAAGCATTACGCCGTCGGTTATCGGCTGGACGGTACCCGGGTGTTTGCCACCCAGGTCGGCCAGCGTTGCCACGACATCATCAACCATCCGACGCTGCCGATAGCGCTGTTCGTTGCCCGACGTCCCGGCACCGAGAGTTACCTGATCGACCTGCGCGACGGCACGCTGCTGCAAACCGTGGTCTCGCAGCCGAACCGGCACTTCTACGGTCATGCAGTGATTCACCAGAGCGGCGACTGGTTGTACGCCACCGAGAACGACACCTCCGATCCGGGCCGTGGCCTGCTCGGTGTGTATAAGTTCGAAGGTGAGCGACTGGTGCACAGCGGCGAGCTTTCCACCCACGGTGTCGGCCCGCATCAGGTGTCGTGGATGCCCGATGGCGAGACGCTGATTGTGGCCAACGGCGGCATTCGCACCGAGGCCGAAAGCCGGGTCGAGATGAACCTCAACGCGATGGAACCGAGCCTGGTGTTGATGCAGCGCGATGGCACTTTGTTGAGCAAGGAAACACTGGCCCAGCAGATGAACAGCGTGCGGCATTTGGGCGTCGCCAGCGACGGCACCATCGTCGCCGGCCAGCAGTTCATGGGCGCTGCCCACGAGTCATCGGAGCTGCTGGCGATCAAGCGGCCCGGCCAACCGTTCGTGGCGTTCCCGGTGCCCGAGCATCAGTTGCAGGCCATGGGGCATTACACCGCCAGCGTCGCCGTACACAGCGAACTGCGTCTGGTCGCCCTGACCGCGCCGCGGGGCAACCGCTTTTTTATCTGGGACCTGGACAGCGGTGAAGTACGCCTGGATGCGCCACTTCCCGACTGCGCTGGTGTCGGCGCCGTGGCCGATGGTTTTGTCGTGACCTCGGGCCAAGGCCGTTGCCGGTACTACGATTGCCGCCAGACAACCCTTGTTGCAAAACCTCTGGAATTGCCTGCGGGGCTCTGGGACAACCATCTTCATCTGATCTGACTTCATCCCCTTGTAGGAGCGAAGCTTGCTCGCGAAAGCGGTGTATCAGTCAATGCATTAGTTGGCTGATACACCGCTTTCGCGAGCAAGCTTCGCTCCTACAGGGTTTGCGTCATTCTGTAATAACTGCCAGTTGGAATCCCCCTTACACTCGGAGTAATGTTCCCGCCTGTCTCACCTGATTTTCTCCAAGGAACTGGAAATATGCTGCGTCGCCGCATGCTGATCATGTTGGGTGTTGTTCTGCTAATCGTGCTGGTCCTGGCCGGTTACAAAGCCTTCTCCATCTATACGATGATGCAGGGCTTCTCCGCGCCGAAACCGCCGATAAGTGTCGCCGTGGCCACTGCCACCGAACGTCCGTGGCAAAGCCGTTTGCCAACGGTCGGCACCCTCACGGCGCTGCAAGGGGTCGACCTGAGCCTGGAGATCGCCGGTACCGTCAAGGAGGTGCAGTTCGAGTCGGGGCAGAAGGTCAAGGCCGGTCAGCCGATCCTGCAACTCGATACCGCCGTTGAAACTGCCCTGCTGGCAACCGCTCAAGCCGACCTGGGACTGGCGCAACTGGATTACGGACGCGGCAGCCAATTGGTGGGTAGCCAGGCTATTTCCAAAGGCGAGTTCGACCGACTCTCGGCGGTGTTGCAAAAGAGCCGGGCCACGGTCAATCAACTCAAGGCGGCACTGGAAAGAAAACGCATCCTCGCCCCGTTCAGCGGGACCATCGGCATTCGTCAGGTAGACGTCGGCGACTACGTGGCCAGCGGCACGATGATCGCCACCCTGCAAGACATCAGCAGCCTCTACGTCGACTTCTTTGTGCCCGAACAATCGGTGCCGAAAATCGCCCTCGGCCAACCGGTACAAGTCATTGTCTCGGCCTACCCGACAGAGAGTTTCCCCGGCACTATCAGTGCGATCAACCCGAAGGTCGAGAGCAGCACCCGCAACGTGCTGGTACGCGCAACCCTGGCCAACCCCGATGACAAACTGCTGCCGGGGATGTTCGCCAGCCTGCAGGTGATATTGCCTGATCCGCAGCCACGCATCGTCGTGCCGGAAAGCGCGATCACCTACACCCTGTATGGCAACTCGCTGTACGTCGTCGCGCAGAAAAAGGCCGAAGACGGCAGCCTCGAAAAAGACGACAAGGGTCAGCCGATCCTGATCGCCGAGCGGCGCTTCATCGAAACCGGTGAGCGCCGCGACGGAATGGTCATGATCACCAAAGGCGTGCAGAACGGCGAAAAAGTGGTCACGGGGGGTCAGATCAAACTGGACCACGGCGCGCACATTGCCATCAGCGACGACAAGACCCTAGCCGAGAAGAGCAGTCAGCCGCGCGCTGACTGATCAAGGAATCCCCATGGCTTTTACCGACCCGTTCATCCGCCGCCCGGTGCTCGCCACCGTGGTCAGCCTGTTGATTGTGCTGCTGGGCTTCCAGGCCTGGAGCAAGTTGCCGCTGCGCCAATACCCGCAAATGGAAAACGCCCTGATCACGGTCACCACCGCTTACCCCGGGGCCAACGCCGAAACCATCCAGGGTTACATCACCCAACCGATGCAGCAGAGCCTGGCCAGCGCCGAAGGCATCGACTACATGACCTCGGTCAGCCGCCAGAACTTCTCGGTGATCTCGATCTACGCGCGCATCGGTTCCAACAGCGACCGCTTGTTCACCGAACTGCTGGCCAAGGCCAACGAGGTCAAGAACCAGCTGCCCCAGGACGCCGAAGACCCGGTACTGAGCAAGGAAGCCGCCGACGCCTCGGCGCTGATGTACATCAGCTTCTTCAGCGACGAGCTGAGCAATCCGCAGATCACCGATTACCTGTCACGGGTCATCCAGCCGAAACTGGCGACCTTGCCGGGCATGGCCGAAGCCGAGATTCTCGGCAACCAGGTGTTCGCCATGCGCCTGTGGCTGGACCCGGTGAAACTCGCCGGTTTCGGCCTGAGCGCCAGCGACGTGACCAACGCCGTACGCCAATACAACTTCCTCTCCGCCGCCGGCGAAGTGAAAGGCGAGTATGTGGTCACCAGCATCAACGCCAACACCGAACTCAAATCCGCCGAGGCCTTTGGCTCGATCCCGCTCAAGGTCGAGGGCGACAGTCGCGTACTGCTGCGGGACGTGGCGCGGGTCGAGATGGGCGCAGAGAACTACAACACCATCAGTTCCTTCGGCGGCACGCCCTCGGTGTACATCGGCATCAAGGCCACGCCCGGCGCCAACCCGCTGGACGTGATCAGGGAAGTGCGCAAGATCATGCCGGAGCTGGAAGCCCAGCTGCCGCCGAACCTGAAAGGTGAAATCGCCTACGACGCCACGCTGTTTATCCAGGCCTCCATCGACGAAGTGGTGAAAACCCTGTTCGAAGCGGTGCTGATCGTGATCGTGGTGGTGTTCCTGTTCCTCGGCGCCCTGCGTTCGGTGGTGATCCCGGTGGTCACCATTCCGCTGTCGATGATCGGCGTGATGTTCTTCATGCAGATGATGGGCTACTCGATCAATCTGCTGACTTTGCTGGCGATGGTATTGGCCATCGGGCTGGTGGTGGACGACGCCATTGTGGTGGTGGAAAACATCCATCGGCACATTGAAGAAGGCAAGACACCGCTGGATGCCGCGCTTGAAGGCGCTGCGGAAATCGCCATGCCGGTGGTGTCGATGACCATTACCCTGGCGGCGGTCTATGCGCCGATCGGCTTCCTGACCGGCCTGACGGGAGCGCTATTCAAGGAGTTCGCCCTGACCCTGGCCGGGGCGGTGGTGATTTCCGGCGTCGTAGCCCTGACGCTGTCGCCGATGATGTGCGCCCTGCTGCTGCGCCACGATGAAAACCCTACCGGCCTTGCCCATCGCCTGGACATGATCTTCGAAGGCCTCAAGCGTCGTTACCAGAGTGTGCTTCATGGCACCCTCAACACCCGGCCGGTGGTACTGGTGTTCGCAGTGATCGTGCTCTGCCTGATTCCGGTGCTGCTCAAATTCACCCAGTCGGAACTGGCGCCGGACGAGGACCAGGGCGTCATCTTCATGATGGCCAGTGCTCCGCAACCAGCCAACCTCGACTACCTGAACACCTACACCGACGAGTTCCTCGCGATTTTCAAGGAGTTCCCCGAGTACTACTCCTCGTTCCAGATCAACGGCTTCAATGGCGTGCAATCGGGGATCGGTGGCTTCCTGCTCAAACCCTGGAACGAACGCGACCGGACCCAGATGCAGATCCTGCCCGAGGTCCAGGGCAAACTGGCAAGCATTCCGGGCTTACAGATCTTCGGCTTCAACCTGCCTTCCCTGCCGGGCACGGGTGAAGGCTTGCCGTTTCAGTTCGTGATCAACTCGGCCAACAGCTATGAGTCATTGTTGGAAGTGACGGACCGGGTGAAAAAAAGAGCGACGGAATCCGGCAAGTTTGCCTTTGTCGACGTCGACCTGGCCTTCGACAAACCCGAAGTCGTGGTGGATATCGATCGCGCCAAGGCCGCACAGATGGGTGTATCGATGCAGGACTTGGGGGGCACCCTCGCAACATTGCTGGGTGAAGCGGAGATCAACCGTTTCACCATCGAAGGTCGCAGCTATAAAGTCATTGCACAGGTTGAACGGCCTTTCCGGGATAATCCCGACTGGCTGAACCATTATTACGTCAAGAACACCAAGGGCGAATTGCTGCCCCTATCGACCCTGATCACCGTGACCGACCGGGCGCGACCGCGTCAGTTGAACCAGTTCCAGCAACTCAACTCGGCAATTCTTTCCGGGGTCCCGCTGGTCAGCATGGGTGAAGCCATCGACACCGTGCGCCAGATCGCCCGGGAAGAAGCTCCGGCGGGTTATGCCGTCGACTATGCCGGTGCATCACGGCAATACGTTCAGGAAGGCAGCGCGCTGTGGGTCACCTTTGCCCTGGCGCTGGCGATCATCTTCCTGGTGCTGGCGGCCCAGTTCGAAAGCTTCCGCGACCCACTGGTGATTCTGGTGACCGTGCCGCTGTCGATCTGCGGCGCATTGATCCCGCTGTTCCTTGGCTGGTCGAGCATGAACATCTATACCCAGGTGGGACTGGTGACGTTGATCGGGCTGATCAGCAAGCACGGGATTCTGATCGTTCAGTTCGCCAACCAGTTACGCAACGAGAAGGGGCTGTCGCCTCGCGAAGCGGTGGAGGAAGCGGCGGCCATTCGCCTGCGTCCGGTGTTGATGACCACGGCGGCGATGGTGTTCGGCATGGTGCCGTTGATCATCGCCACGGGCGCGGGGGCGGTCAGTCGGTTCGACATCGGCACGGTGATCGCGACGGGGATGTCGATCGGGACGCTGTTCACCTTGTTCGTGTTGCCGTGCATCTACACGTTGCTGGCCAAGCCCGATAAACCTGAAAAACACCCATAATCCTGTGGGAGCGAGCCTGTGTGGCGAGGAGGCTTGCCCCGTTCGGCTGCGTAGCAGTCGCAAAACATTGCATGCGGTGTACCTGATACACCGCGATTGCAGGTTTTGGGGCCGCTTTGCGACCCAACGGGGGCAAGCCCCCTCGCCCACACAGGCTCGCTCCCACAAGGGATCGCGCAAGACTTGAGTCAACGGATACAAAAAAGGCCTCGCATCTGCGAGGCTTTTTATTTGGGCTTCAGTTTGTTCAACTCTGTGGCCTCAGTCCCTGAGAAAGTCCGAACATGAACAGTAACAAGTCATGATCGGGTTGAGTGGCCACGGGTGCCTTGGCAACCCGGGGCAACGGACAATGCGCGTCACCGTGCACGGAGCTCAGGACTTGAGTGCGGGGCTGCTCCCAAGCCGCCACCGCCAATGAAGCAACTGCCAAGGCTCCGGCTAAAAACAAACCTCGTGCAATTTCGAGTTTCATTGTTATAAGCCTTTGATAGCGCTGCCAAACGCCGTCTCATAAAAATAGACGAGTTTTTTCCAGTCCGTATCGCTGAACGACGAGTGGCGACGCAGCTGTTTCATGTCATGGGCCGCCGCTTGACGGGCGGTCAAACGCTGCCGACATTTCTCCAGATCGATCAATGCCACCTCGACCTTTGCGGACTCGCTTTCGCCGGTGACCCGCACGAATACATGCTTGATGTAGATGCAGCTGTGCTGCCAACGGCCCTTGTGCATACGGGTGAGGTTGTCAGCCAGATCCTTCAACACGCGGTCATGCACCTCCTCACCGTAACGCTCGCGACCACCACCCGCGTACCAGTGTTTGATTTCCTCAAAGCCATCCAGGGATTTGGTAACCAGCAATGCCCGCCATTCATTATTCTCGGGATCGCGCTGTGCCCCGCAAAAAACGATTTCCGGAACACGAACATCAAGCAGGCGCAAACCGATGAGCGCATCACGCTCGCGCAACACCGTCGGCCGACCGAACGGGTGTAACCCGCTGCGATAGATATGCCCGGTTTGACGCTTGGTGTAGAGCTGCTGTCCATCACTGCCCATAACGCGCTGCACGCCACTTTCACCACCGCGACGGACGTTGGGTTCTTCGACCCATTCACCGCGCAGGTTCCAGAAGTAGTCGAAGCGGTCCTGAGAAGCCACTTCCGTTGGTGCTGCACATTTCACTGCCATCTTGTTACCTTTTGCGTAATACGTATACCCGCCACATGGCGTAGAGCGGTAAAAAATCCAGTCGTTCCTGGATCCGAAAACCCGCCTGCTCGAATTCTTTTTCAACCGTGGCAGCCGGTAACACAAATCGATTTTGGTAACCCTCCTGCCCACGCTTTTTCTCGGCGCGCTTGCGTTTCCAGGCCTTGAAATTGCCGTCCACCCACAACGAAACAATCACGCTGTCGCGGGTGACGCGCTCGAATTCGCGCAGGATGGCCAGTCGATGCTCGGCTTCACCGATGTGATGGAGCAAGCGCATGCAGAAGATGCTGTCGACGGCGTTATCGGGTAAGGCAATGTCGAATGCAGAAGTGTGCAAGGGTTGTACCCGTTTTACCACGTCGGCGGGTTGCGCCTGCATGGCAGTCTTCAACATGGACTCCGAGTTGTCGGCCCCGATGATGACGCGGTTGTGTTTTTCCGCCAGCAGCGGCCAGAAACGCCCCGCGCCGCACGGTAAATCGAGGACCAACCCAGGCTCACCGGCCAGCGTCAGCGCTTTTCGCGCCAATTGTTCGTCACGCCAGTGGGACAGTCGGCGGCTGAGCCCCTCCTGATGCTTGCGCAAATATTTCTGGGCGTGTTGATCGTCGTACTTTTCGGAAAAATCGAGTTTGATCGGGCCAGCCATCACTGCAGTCTCCTGAACTTCTGATGACCACCACCTTAGGTAGCGCGCTGTCAGCGTCAGGTCATGCGTTTGTGAAAAATTTGTCATGTAAAACCCGGAATTATTTCAAGGTTTTACAGGGCCAATTCAGGATCTTTTCGTTTTTCCTTCAGATCAAAGACGGAGTCAAATCCACCTGGAAACGGCAACCATTGGGCTCCATGTTAGTCAGGCTGACGTTCCAGCCCTGGTTCTCGCAAATCCGCTGCACCAGCGACAGCCCCAGCCCCAGGCCCTCACCGCGTTTCTCGTTGCCGCGCACGAAAGGCTCGAACATCGCCTCGCGTTTTTCCTCGGGAATGCCGACACCACTGTCCTCGACCACGAACCCTGTATCCGTCAAGGCGAGGCGAATGTAACCGTGCTCGGTGTAATGCAGCGCATTTCGCAACAGGTTGCCCATTACTGCATGCAAAAGGGTCGCGTTATAGCGGGTGTCCGGCGGATTGCCCGGCTCAAAGTTCAGCGTCAGGCCCTTGGCTTCGATCGGCTCGCGCCATTGAGAGAGCAGCCCGTCGGCTACCTGGCTCAGGGTCTGCTGGGGGGCCATGCTGGCGTCTTCATGTTGAGCACGAGCCAGCATGAGGAAGGTTTGCACCAGCTCGCGCATCTCGGCACACGCACGGGCGATTCGCTCGACCTGGGCACGGCCGCGCTGATCGATGCCGGGGTTTTCCAGCAATAGCTCACAGGAACTGGCCAACACCATCAACGGCGTGCGCAGTTCGTGGCTGACGTCACTGGTGAACAATCGCTCACGGGTCAACGCCTGACGCAAGCGCCCCAGGGTAGCGTCGAAGGCCACGGCCAGTTCGCCCACTTCATCGGCGGCATAGTCCGGCGCCAGTGGCGGCGCCAGGCCCAGCAACTGATCGCGATGACGCACCTGACGGGCCAGTCGCACCACCGGCGCCATGACCTTGCGCGCCAGCACCCAGCCAAGAAATACCGCCAATGCCAGGCTCAGGACGAAACCCACCAGCACCACGGCAAACAGCACCCGCTCACGCTCTTCGAAATCGCTCTGGTCCTGCAACAGCACGTAACGCCGACCGTCGACGATTTCGACCATCGCGTGATACGACAGCTGCTCGCGAAAGACTTCATGAAAGCCTGAGTCCAGGTGCCGCAAATCCTTGGGCAATTCGAAGTCGCCCGGCCCGCCGCTGAAATAGAACAGCTGGTCCGGCTCGGGGCGGTGGCTCCAGTCCGACACGCTGTCCATCAGCAACAGGCGTTGCAAATCGCCGCCCAGACCTGCCGAAATCAGCTTTTCTTCCACCAGGTGCACGGTCGCCACAATGCCCATGGCGAAGGCTCCCGCCACCAGTGCGCTCATCAACGCAAAGGCGATGATGATCCGTTGAGCAAGGCTCTGTTTAAACTCCATCACGGCCCTCGGCCAAGCGATAACCGACGCCATGCACCGTGTGCAACAAGGGCTTGTCGAACGGCTTGTCGATCACCTGACGCAGTTGATGGACGTGGCTGCGCAGGCTGTCGCTGTCCGGGCAGTCATCGCCCCACAGGGCCTCTTCGAGAACCTCGCGGCGTAACACATGGGGGCTTTTCTGCATCAACACGGCCAGCAACTTCAGGCCCACCGGGTTGAGTTTCAGCAGACGGCCTTCGCGCGTCACTTCCAGGGTATCGAGGTCGTAGCTCAGATCACCGACCTGCAAGGCACGGCGACCGCCTCCTTGGGCACGGCGCATGACCGCCTCGATCCGCGCGGCCAGTTCAGACAGGGCAAAGGGTTTGATCAGGTAATCGTCGGCACCAGACTTGAAGCCTTGCAAACGATCATCCAGTTGATCGCGCGCAGTGAGCATGATCACCGGAGTGTCGCGGCGGGCGTCTTCGCGCAGGCGTTTGCACAGGGTGTAGCCGTCAATGCCGGGCAGCATGATGTCGAGCACGATCAAATCGTAATGCTCGGTGGCGGCCAGGTGCAGGCCCGACAAACCGTCCTGCGCGCAATCCACGGTGTAACCCTTGAGCCCAAGATAATCGGCCAGATTGGCCAGGATATCGCGGTTGTCTTCAACCAATAGAATTCGCATCGGCACCTCCTCCGTACACAGTAACGGCTGTCTTGGCGCGCAGCTTAAGGCCAAGTGTGGCTCAGGGATAGGGTGGCGTGCAGGGGTAAATCCGACAAAAAAAACCTGAAACGGCCTTAACAACTTTTTCACCATCGATTCACAGGCTGACGACAGAGGCGTGTTCAGACTCCCGCGGTTGTGCTCTTCAGAACATTTCACTCACCAAGGAATTGCCATGGCTTCGACCGCTGCCCACCCCGCTTCCAGGCCACTGAATGCCTGGCTATGCCTGGGAGTGCCCGCCATTGCGGCGATCACCCTGCTGTTGCTCGAACTGACGTCCCTGGACATGGATCTTGCCAAGCTGTTCTATGACCCGGTTGCCGGGGCGTTCATCGGGCGGCACAGTTACTTCCTGGAAAACATCCTGCATGACCGGGCCAAGCAAGTGGTCATCGCCTTTTCGGTGTTCGCCATCCTGGGCTTCATCGGCTCCTTTTTCATGGAAAGGCTCAAACCGTTCAAGCGTGAACTGGGTTGCCTGGTGTTGTCTCTGGCACTGGCAACCTCGTTTGTCACCCCGGTCAAAGCGGTGACGGCGGTGCAATGCCCATGGAGCCTGGAGCAATTCGGCGGGCACGAAACCTACAGCGAACTGCTCAGCCCTCGCCCGCACACCGACAAGCCTGGCCGCTGCTGGCCTGGCGGTCATGCGGCGACTGGCTTCACGTTGTTTGCGCTGTTCTTCGTGTTGCGCGACCGTCGTCCGCGTCTGGCACGCAAGGCGTTTGTCCTGGCCTTCACGTTGGGCTCAGTATTTTCCATCAGCCGGATGATGCAGGGAGCGCACTTCTTTTCGCACAATGTGTGGACGGCGATTTTCTGCTGGTTGATTTGTCTGGGGGCGTATTACTACATCCTTTATCGACCGGCTTCCAAGGCTGAACGGGTGAGTGAGGCAGAACCGGTCAACGCCTGAGCTGACGCCTTCGCGAGCAAGCCCGCTCCCACAGGTTTAACGCAATCCACTGTGGGAGCGTGGCTTGCCCGCGATGGGCGCGACTCGGTCTCCAGACCTACCAAAATGAGGACAATAAAAAACCCCGCCTGCTTAACGCAGGCGGGGTTTTTATGTACGGGGTGAGGCTGGCTTACATCATGCCGCCCATGCCGCCCATACCGCCCATGTCTGGCATGCCGCCGCCAGCTGGTGCGTCGTCCTTGATCTCGGCGATCATGGCTTCGGTGGTGATCATCAGGCTGGCAATCGACGAAGCCGCTTGCAGAGCCGAACGAGTCACTTTAGCCGGGTCCAGGATACCCATTTCGATCATGTCGCCGTATTCGCCGGTAGCAGCGTTGTAACCGTAGTTACCCGAACCCTGCTTGACCTTGTCGACTACTACGCTTGGCTCGTCGCCGGAGTTGGCAACGATCTGACGCAGTGGCGCTTCGACAGCGCGACGCAGCAACTGGATGCCAACGTTCTGGTCATCGTTGTCGCCTTTCAGCTCGGAGATTGCCTGCAGAGCGCGAACCAGTGCCACGCCGCCGCCAGGTACCACGCCTTCTTCAACGGCTGCACGGGTAGCGTGCAGGGCGTCTTCAACGCGGGCTTTCTTCTCTTTCATTTCAACTTCGGAACCAGCGCCAACCTTGATCACTGCAACGCCGCCGGACAGTTTGGCCAGACGCTCTTGCAGTTTTTCACGGTCGTAGTCGGACGAAGTATCAGCCACTTGCTGACGGATCTGCAGAACGCGAGCCTGGATGTCAGCCTCAACGCCGGCACCGTCGATCACGGTGGTGTTTTCTTTGGACAGGATCACGCGCTTGGCATTACCCAGGTGTTCCAGGGTAGTGCTTTCCAGGCTCAGACCGATCTCTTCGGAGATAACGGTACCGCCAGTCAGAACAGCGATGTCCTGCAGCATGGCCTTGCGACGGTCGCCGAAGCCTGGAGCCTTGACGGCTGCGACTTTAACGATGCCACGCATGTTGTTCACAACCAGAGTCGCCAGGGCTTCGCCTTCAACGTCTTCGGCAACGATCAGCAGTGGACGGCCGGCTTTGGCAACGGCTTCCAGTACTGGCAGCATTTCGCGGATGTTCGAGATTTTTTTGTCGACCAGCAGGATCAGCGGACCGTCCAGCTCGGCAGTCATGGTCTCTGGCTTGTTGACGAAGTACGGGGACAGGTAGCCACGGTCGAACTGCATGCCTTCAACAACCGACAGTTCGTTTTCCAGGCCCGAGCCTTCTTCAACGGTGATCACGCCTTCTTTACCGACTTTTTCCATGGCTTCGGCAATGATGTCGCCGATGGAGCTGTCGGAGTTGGCCGAGATGGTGCCGACCTGAGCGATGGCCTTGGTGTCAGCGCAAGGCTTGGACAGGGCTTTCAGCTCTTTGACGATCGCGATGGTCGCTTTGTCGATACCGCGCTTCAGGTCCATCGGGTTCATGCCGGCAGCGACGGCTTTCAGGCCTTCGTTGACGATCGATTGAGCCAGAACGGTAGCGGTGGTGGTGCCGTCGCCTGCGTCATCGTTGGCACGGGAGGCAACGTCTTTGACCAGCTGCGCGCCCATGTTTTCGAAGCGATCTTTCAGCTCGATTTCTTTGGCAACGGAAACGCCGTCCTTGGTGATGGTCGGAGCGCCGAAGCTCTTCTCGATGATCACGTTACGGCCTTTAGGGCCCAGGGTCGCTTTTACTGCGTCAGCCAGGACGTTGACACCGGCGAGCATTTTCTTGCGGGCGGAATCGCCGAATTTAACTTCTTTAGCAGCCATGATCGATATTCCTTAAATACTTTGTAGTAGCGGGAAAATGAGCGGGGAATCAGCCTTCGATAACGGCGAGGATTTCGCTCTCGCCAATTACCAGCAGGTCTTCGCCGTCAACTTTCACAGTGTTGCTGCCGGAGTAAGGGCCGAACACAACCTTGTCACCCACTTTCACGGCCAGCGCACGCACTTCACCGTTGTCCAGTGCTTTGCCTGGGCCTACAGCGAGGACTTCGCCCTGGTTTGGCTTTTCAGCAGCCGAACCTGGCAGGACGATACCGCCAGCGGTTTTCTTTTCTTCTTCGCTGCGACGGACGACGACGCGGTCATGCAGAGGACGAAGCTTCATTGTCGATCTCTCCTAATTGTGGTTTTCATCGGCCGGTGTAGTCCCGGCGGGTTTAACAAATCCGGCGGCGCCGGGTGCGGTTCGTCAAGCGAACCGCGGAAGTCTGTCTGGCGCAATTGCCAGAAACCTTGCGGTGACCGTTACATAAGGGCGCACAAGCTTATTTCAAGGGCTGGGAGCGAAAATTTTTTACGTCGATGCCCTGAAAACGAACACGGCACCCGAGGGTGCCGTGTCGATGGAAGTGTTACTTGGAATCGCGGTGTTCAAACTCGCCTTCAATCACATTGGGCTCACGGCCCAGTGGCTGCTGCGGAGCAGGACCGCCCCGTGGCTGAAGGTCATCGGCGAACGCACGCTGACGTATCGCTTGTTCCTCGGCGCGTAGACGCATTTTATTGGCCAGCAGTCGACGAGAGATCGGCAGCAACATGATCAGACCCAGCACGTCGGTGACGAAGCCCGGCAGAATCAACAGACCGCCAGCCAGGGCCAGCATCAGGCCTTCGAGCATGGTCTGAGCCGGCAGTTCGCCGCGATTCAGGCTTTCACGGGCGCGCAGCGCAGTAGCCAGACCGGCGATACGCAGCACGAACACGCCGAGCATCGAGCCGAGAATGATCAGCAGCAGGGCCGGGAAAAAACCGATCGCCCCACTAACCTTGACGAATACGAACAGCTCCAACACCGGGAACAGTACAAAGAGCAATAAAAAAGGGCGCATCAAATGGTTCCTCAACGCAAGAATACCTTGCCAGTTTTCCTTAGATGACGTCGCCGTTTCGTGAATTCAAGCGTCGGCCACTTCATTTTTCGGCCAATGCTCGGCGTGAGCCAGGAAAACCAAGGCTTCCCGGACTTGTGTCGGCGTATTACAGGGCGTTTGAAACGGCAGCCAGTAGAGCCCCTGCCCGATACGCAAGTGCATGCCTTCGGTGTCGATACCGGCCAATTGCGCCGGTGCAGTTTTCGGCAGCCCCGCCAGCTCGACGTAGTGCGCAATGGCTTTAGCGTGATCGGCATTCATGTGCTCGACCATGCTCACTTCGGCCTTGCCGGAGAACGGGTTGGCGAGGGTCAACTGATCGATCCAGTGGATCGCGCCGAAGCCACCGATGTAGCGGTGACGTACCTCGTTGAGCACCCAGAAATCGAAATCATGGGCCTTGTGATAGTTCTGCGAATCGGGGAAATAGCGGTAGTAACGCTCGGCGGCCGCTTCGATGGCAGCGGGGTCTTGAAGCTTTTCTGCCTCGGCGAGGTAAGTCAGGCGACCAACGGCTTGTACGTCTTCGGCTTCACGCTCACCCACCAGCAGCGAGCATTTCGGATCTTTCTGCAGGTTGTGAGTGTGCTGGGCGATGCGGCTGATAAGGATCAGCGGCCGGCCCCGCTCGTCCAGACAGTAAGGAACCACGGAGCCAAACGGAAAACCGGGCATCGATTTGGAGTGCGTCGAGAGCACTCCACGGTATTCCTTGAGAAGCAATTCTCGGGCATGCTTAGCCACTACAACGCTCAATTTATGACTCCTTATATAGAATCCGTCAAAAAAACGGACAGGCGCCTGGGTAAAGTTCCAGCACGCCATAGGGGCAGTTCTCATGTGCAGCCAGGCCACATCAGGCTCAGATCGAGAGGCCCTCTAGAAGGAAAACCACTCCGATCTGCTATGGGGCTATGCGAATGCAACTCACTGACAAAGTAATCATTATCACCGGCGGTTGCCAGGGTTTAGGCCGTTCCATGGCCGAGTATCTCGCAGGCAAAGGCGCGAAGCTGGCGCTGGTAGATCTGAATCAGGAAAAACTCGACGCCGCCGTCGCGGCGTGCAAAGCCAAGGGTGTCGAGGCCCGCGCCTATCTGTGCAACGTCGCCGATGAAGAGCAAGTGACTCACATGGCCGCCCAGGTGGCTGACGATTTCGGTGCGATCCATGGCTTGATCAACAACGCCGGCATTCTGCGCGACGGCCTGCTGTTGAAGGTCAAGGACGGCGAAATGACCAAGATGAGCCTGGCTCAATGGCAGGCAGTCATCGACGTCAACCTGACCGGCGTGTTCCTGTGCACCCGTGAAGTCGCGGCAAAAATGGTCGAGCTGAATAACAGCGGCGCGATCATCAATATCTCGTCGATTTCGCGCGCCGGCAACGTTGGCCAGACCAACTACTCCGCCGCCAAGGCCGGTGTCGCTGCGGCGACCGTGACCTGGGCCAAGGAACTGGCACGTTACGGCATTCGCGTGGCGGGCATTGCACCGGGCTTCATTGAGACCGAGATGACCCTGAGCATGAAGCCGGAAGCGCTGGAGAAAATGACTTCGGGGATTCCGCTCAAGCGCATGGGTAAACCTGAAGAGATCGCCCAGTCGGCGGCCTACATTTTCGAGAACGACTACTACACCGGTCGGATTCTGGAATTGGATGGCGGGTTGCGGATCTAGAGCAAGATCAAAAGATCGCAGCCTCGCTTCGCTCGACAGCTCCTACAGGTGTAAGCCTATCCATGTAGGAGCTGTCGAGCGAAGCGAGGCTGCGATCTTTTCAGCGAATCAATCGTCGCTGACGGTAATGTTCGGCATCGCCGGCGTTACCGCTTCCTGCAACACAATCCGCGCGCCGACATGGCGGGCCAGTTCCTGGTAAACCATCGCAATCTGACTGTCCGGCTCGGCGATCACCGTTGGCTTGCCGCCATCGGCCTGTTCGCGGATCAGCATCGACAGTGGCAACGAAGCCAACAGTTCGACACCGTACTGGTTGGCCAGCTTCACACCGCCACCCTCACCGAACAGATGCTCGGCATGTCCGCAGTTGGAGCAGATGTGCACGGCCATGTTTTCCACCACGCCCAGCACCGGGATGTTGACCTTGCGGAACATCTCCACGCCCTTGCGCGCGTCCAGCAATGCCAGATCCTGTGGAGTGGTCACGATTACCGCACCGGCCACCGGGACTTTCTGCGCCAGGGTCAGCTGGATATCGCCGGTGCCTGGCGGCATGTCGATAACCAGGTAATCCAGGTCGCCCCAGGCCGTTTGCGTGACCAGTTGCAGCAGGGCGCCGGACACCATCGGCCCGCGCCAGACCATCGGCGTGTTGTCGTCGGTCAGGAAGGCCATGGACATCACTTCAACGCCATGGGATTCAATCGGAATGAACCACTTCTGATCCTTGACCTTTGGTCGGGTACCTTCAGGGATGCCGAACATGATGCCTTGGCTCGGACCATAGATATCCGCGTCGAGAATCCCGACTTTGGCGCCTTCACGGGCCAGCGCGAGGGCCAGGTTGGCAGCGGTGGTGGATTTGCCCACGCCACCCTTGCCGGACGCCACGGCCACGACGTTCTTGACGTTGGCCAGCCCCGGAATCTGTGCCTGGGCCTTGTGCGCGGCAATCACACTGGTGATCTCGACGCGCGCGGTGACGACGCCGTCCAGGCCTTCGATGGCCAGTTGCAGCAACTGCGCCCAGCCGCTCTTGAACAGACCGGCGGCGTAACCCAGCTCCAGCTGGACGCTGACGCGATCACCCTGGATGTCGATGCTGCGCACGCACCCGGCGCTGACCGGGTCCTGGTTCAGGTAAGGGTCGGTGTATTGGCGAAGGACGGCTTCCACCGCTGCGCGATTGACGGCGCTCATGGGCAACTCCGATAGCAAGACTGGAAAATCAGGCGGGTATCCTAACCGTTCTACATCATAGACGGCATGCCCCACGATGATTTGTGGCAAACACATCCCTGTGCCTGGAGAGCATCCCTGTGGCGAGGGGGCTTGCCCCCGTTGGGTCGCGCAGCGGCCCCCTGCAATCTGTCAGACCGACCGAGTTGTCTGGATTCACGACTGCTTCGCAGCCGAACGGGGCGATGCGGCGTTCCGACAAGCCCCCTCGCCACAGGGGTGAAAAATATGCGCCGGCGCTTTATAGTGGCCGACCTCCGTTTCATCAAGTAGCCGAGCCCCATGTCCGAGCCACGCAAGATCCTCGTCACCAGCGCCCTGCCCTATGCCAATGGTTCGATCCACCTCGGCCATATGCTGGAGTACATCCAGACCGATATGTGGGTGCGCTTCCAGAAGCATCGCGGTAATCAATGCATTTATGTCTGCGCCGACGACGCCCACGGTTCGGCCATCATGCTGCGCGCGGAAAAGGAAGGCATCACCCCGGAACAACTGATCGCCAATGTCCAGGCTGAACACAGCGCCGACTTTGCCGAGTTCCTGGTGGACTTCGACAACTTCCACTCCACTCACTCTGAAGAAAACCGTGAGCTGTCGAGCCAGATCTACCTGAAGCTGCGCGACGCCGGGCACATCGCCACGCGCTCGATCACTCAGTACTTCGACCCGGAAAAGAAAATGTTCCTGGCCGACCGCTTCATCAAGGGCACCTGCCCGAAATGCGGCACCGAGGACCAATACGGCGACAACTGCGAAAAATGCGGTGCGACCTACGCGCCGACCGACCTCAAAGATCCGAAGTCGGCAATCTCCGGCGCCACCCCGGTGCTCAAGGACTCCCAGCACTTCTTCTTCAAGCTGCCGGACTTCCAGGAAATGCTGCAAGCCTGGACTCGCAGCGGCACGTTGCAAGAGGCCGTCGCCAACAAGATCGCCGAATGGCTGGATGCCGGCCTGCAACAGTGGGACATTTCCCGCGATGCGCCGTACTTCGGCTTCGAGATTCCCGACGAGCCGGGCAAGTATTTCTACGTGTGGCTGGACGCGCCAATCGGCTACATGGCCAGCTTCAAGAACCTCTGCGCCCGCCGTCCGGACCTGGACTTCGACGCGTTCTGGAGCAAGGATTCCACCGCCGAGCTGTACCATTTCATCGGCAAGGACATCGTTAACTTCCACGCGCTGTTCTGGCCAGCCATGCTTGAAGGCGCCGGTTTCCGCAAACCGACCGGCATCAACGTACACGGCTACCTGACCGTCAACGGCCAGAAGATGTCCAAGTCTCGCGGCACGTTCGTCAAGGCACGGACTTACCTGGATCACCTGTCGCCGGAATACCTGCGCTACTACTACGCCGCCAAGCTGAGCCGTGGCGTCGACGACCTGGACCTGAACCTCGAAGACTTCGTGCAGAAGGTCAACTCCGACCTGGTCGGCAAAGTCGTCAACATCGCCAGCCGTTGCGCCGGTTTCATCCATAAAGGCAACGCCGGTGTACTGGTAGCCGGCAACGCCGCGCTGGAACTGACCGACGCCTTCCTGGCGGCAGCGCCAAGCATTGCCGAAGCCTATGAAGCTCGCGACTTCGCACGTGCCATGCGCGAAATCATGGGCCTGGCCGACCGCGCCAACGCCTGGATCGCCGACAAGGCGCCGTGGTCGCTGAACAAACAGGAAGGCAAGCAAGATGAAGTCCAGGCCATTTGCGCCTTGGGCATCAACCTGTTCCGCCAGCTGGTGATTTTCCTCAAACCGGTACTGCCGCTGCTGGCCGCCGATGCCGAGGCATTCCTGAATGTCGCCCCGCTGACCTGGAACGACCACGCCACCTTGCTCAGCAATCATCAGCTGAACGAGTTCAAACCGTTGATGACCCGCATCGACCCGGTAAAAGTACAAGCCATGACCGACGCCTCGAAAGAAGACCTGACCGCCAGCGCAACCGACACCGGCGAAGCTGCACCCGCCGGCAACGGTGAACTGGCCAAGGATCCGCTGTCGCCAGAGATCGAGTTCGACGCCTTTGCCGCCGTAGACCTGCGCGTGGCGCTGATCGTCAAGGCCGAAGCCGTGGAAGGTGCCGACAAGCTGCTGCGCCTGACCCTGGACATCGGTGACGAGCAACGCAACGTGTTCTCCGGGATCAAGAGCGCTTACCCGGACCCGTCCAAGCTCAATGGTCGCCTGACCATGATGATCGCCAACCTCAAGCCCCGCAAAATGAAATTCGGGATCTCCGAAGGCATGGTGATGGCAGCCGGCCCTGGCGGTGAAGAAATCTACCTGCTGAGCCCCGACAGCGGCGCCAAGCCGGGTCAGCGCATCAAGTAAAGTTCTGCGGTAAATCGATCCCACAGTCGTGCCCGGCGCGACTGTGGGATTTTCATGTCTGGCCCACCCTCCTTCCTTGCCGGATAATGCCTAACCTTGTTAGACAGGCCTCCTTTTGCCGGCACGATCATGACCGAACTGCTTTTAACGCTTATCAGCGCTGCCCTGATCAACAACCTCGTGTTGCACTGGCCGCTGGGCGTCGATTCGGTGCTGGGCAGCGAGCGGCCGCAGGTCCACGCGCTGGGCATCGCGACAACGTGTCTGATGCTGATCGTCGGCACATTCGGCTATGCGCTCTATCATTGGCTACTGGTGCCGTTAGGGCTGACGTCGCTGCGTTTATTCGTGTTCCTGCCGTTGAGCGTTCTGCTGATCGGCCCACTGCTGAAACTGCTTTCCCGGTTATTGGCGAAGCTGTCATTCGATGGCCTCTGGCCCCTGCTGCTGGGGAATGCCGGCGTGCTTGGGCTGACATTGCTCAACGCTCAAGACGACAAGGGAATTTTCCACGCCATAGCCCTGAGCCTTGGCGCCGGGCTGGGTTTCTGGCTGGTGCTGAGTCTGTTCAGCGACTTGCGCCAGCGCACACTCGATAACGATATCCCCCTGCCCTTTCGCGGCCTGCCGATCGAGTTGATCGGCGCCGGATTGATCGCGGTGGTTTTTCTCGGATTCAGCGGGCTGATCAAAACATGAGTCTGATTCAACGCATCGACGCCCTCTTGCCGCAGACCCAATGCGGCAAGTGTGGCCACCCCGGATGCAAACCCTACGCCGAAGGCATCGCCAGCGGCGAGCCGATCAACAAGTGCCCACCGGGCGGCAGCGAAACCATCGCGGCCCTGGCCGACTTGCTGAAAGTGCCAGTGCTGGAACTGGACGTCAGTCGCGGTTCGGCACCCGCGCAGATCGCTTACATCCGCGAAGCCGAATGCATCGGCTGCACCAAGTGCATTCAGGCCTGCCCGGTCGACGCCATTGTCGGCGCGGCGAAATTCATGCACACGGTCATCGTCGACGAATGTACCGGTTGCGACCTCTGCGTGGCGCCCTGCCCGGTGGACTGCATCGAGATGCATCCGTTACCGCTGGCCACGGTGCTGCCGATTGTCGGCGGGTTGGCGTTCAGCCTGGAGGAACAACAGGCTCGGGCCGCCAAACGCAATCACGCGCGACGCCGTTTCGAACAGCGCAATGCCCGTTTGCATCGCGAAGAAGAACAGAAGCTAGCCGAACGCCAGGCCCGCGCCCAGCGCGCCGTGCAGCACAGCGAAGTGACGCTCGATCCGGTTCAGGCTGCACTCGAGCGTGTCCGCGCACAGAAGGCCGCCAATGCCGATGCGGCACTGAAAAAGGCCAAGGTCGATCTGGCGATGAGTCGGGCGCAGCTGAACAAATCGCTCAAGGCTTTCGGGCATCCGCCAACCTTCGAACAGCAATCGCAACTGATCGTGCTGCAACAGCAGTTCGAAGTCGCCGAACGGGCGCTGGCGCAACTGGAGAGCAGCGCACCGCCGGTTTCTACGCCACCTGCCCCGGCAAAAGATGCCGAGCTGAAACGGGCGAAGATCCAGCTGGCCATGCGCCGCGCCGAACTCAAGAAAGCTCAAACAAGCGAGGCGCCGGCCGAACAGATCGAAGCGTTGCAACATGCACTCAGCGAAGCCGAGCGTCAGGTGGATGCCTATGTCACCCCTTGAATCGGTGGACGAACGCCTTCAGCAAGCCATGAAGCTGGTATTGCTGGCCACCGTGCCGGGGATGCTGATGTTGTTCTGGCTGTACGGCTGGGGTGTATTGATCAACCTGATTCTGGCGGCGGCTACTGCATTGGCCGTGGAAGCGGCGGTATTGCAGCTGCGCAAGCAACCGGTAAAACCGACGCTGAGCGATGGCAGTGCACTGGTCAGTGCGACGCTGTTGGCGCTGGCCTTGCCGCCTTATTGTCCGTGGTGGCTGACAGTCAGTGCTGCGGCGTTCGGACTGTTTTTCGGCAAGCACTTGTATGGCGGCGTCGGCAAGAATCCGTTCAATCCGGCGATGCTCGGTTTCGCGCTGATTCTGGTGATGTTTCCCCAGCAAATGACCCATTGGCCGGCGTCCCATGGCATGGATTTGTTCGGGGGGTTGCAACAGGTGTTCGGCTTCAGCTTCGGTCAGGCGCCCGATGCGTGGGCCCAGGCCACGGCGCTGGACAGTCTGCGAATCAACAAAAGCCTGACCATGGAAGAACTGTTCGCCGACAATCCGGCATTCGGCCGTTTTGGCGGCCGAGGCGTGGAATGGGTCAACCTGGCGTTTCTGGCGGGCGGTGCGTTTCTGCTGCAACGGCGGGTATTCAGCTGGCATGCGCCGGTCGGCATGCTCGCCAGCCTGTTCATCATCAGCCTGTTGTGTTGGAACGGTACGGGCTCCGACTCTCATGGCTCACCACTGTTTCATCTGCTCACCGGCGCGAGCATGCTCGGTGCCTTCTTCATCGTGACAGAACCGATATCCGGCGCGAAAAGCCCCACTGCCCGATTACTGTTTGGCGCAGGCGTGGGGTTACTGACTTACCTGATTCGGACGTGGGGCGGATATCCGGATGGCGTGGCCTTTGCGGTCCTGTTGATGAACCTCTGTGTACCGGCGTTGGAGCGGTTTGCCGCGTCCAGACAGGAGCAGGTTGCCCGATGAACCGAGCGACGAGCGTTGTGATCCTGGTAGTGCTGGCAGGCCTGGGGATGGGCGCGACTTACCTCGTGCAGCACACCAGCGCCGCGCGCATTGCCGCCGAACAACACTTGATCGACAGCCGCCAGTTACTGGATCTACTACCGCCCGACAGCTACGACAATCAGCCACTGGAACACCCCCTCAGTCTCGAAAGCACTCGCCTGGCCAACAGCACACTGTTGGGTGGCTACCTGGCATCCAAGGCAGGCCAACCGAGCGCTGTGTTGCTGCGCAGCCAGACACTGGGCTACGCCGGCGCCATCGACTTGCTGATCGCCATCGACCCCCAAGGCACGTTAGTGGGGGTCAAAACCCTCAAGCAATCGGAAACCCCGGGGCTGGGCGGCAAGCTCGCCGACTGGCCCAATGCCTGGCTTCAGGTGTTTACCGGCAAGTCGCTAACCGACCCCGATGACAATGGCTGGGCCTTGAAAAAGGACCAAGGGCAATTCGATCAGATCGCGGGCGCGACCATCACCTCAAGAGCGGTGATCAATGCCACCCATGACGCGCTGCGCTACTTCGATGAACACCGGCAACCGCTGATCGGGAGCAGCGCTCATGAATAAGTCATCGACCCTGCAGAACTCGCTGATGCTGACGCCGCTGATCGGTGTTACTGATTCATTGGTAACAGCCCTGGGCCTGTGGCTGATGTTTGCTCTGGTACTCAGTGCTTACGGTGCGAGCATGGGCATCTTGCGCTCGCGACTGATTCCGGCAACACATTTGCTGGCATGCCTGCTGCTGGCTGCCACGCTGACCAGTTGCGCAGAACTTGCCACGCAAGCCTGGTCGCTCCAATGGCACCAGCATCTGGGTTTCTACGCAGGATTGATCGCTTTGCAATGCGTCGTACTGGAACACAACGGTTTTTTCCAGAGCCCACAGCGTGATCGACTGCGTCTGTGTGGCCTGTTCGGCGCCTTGATGGTGGGCCTTGGCCTGCTGCGCGAGTTCATCGGCAACGGGACACTCGCTAGCCATTTGTCCTGGATGGCCGGCGTCACGCAACCGGACTGGCAAGGCTGGACGCTGATCGCCGACGGTGGCCTGCATCTGGCCACGCTGGCCCCTGGCGGGTTTATTCTGCTGGGACTGTTGATCGCCGCACATCAAGCCTGGACCCGCCGCCCGGCGGCCCCCCATTGACCGCCTTCGAGGAAACGCATCGCCCATGAATGCCGCAAAACGTCTTGAAATTTTCCGCAGGTTTCACGAAGACAATCCTGAACCGAAGACCGAACTGGCCTACTCCTCACCGTTCGAATTGCTGATTGCCGTGATCCTCTCGGCGCAGTCGACCGATGTCGGCGTGAACAAGGCCACCGCCAAACTGTTCCCGGTGGCCAACACGCCAGCGGCGATCCATGCCTTGGGCGTCGAAGGGCTGTCTGAGTACATCAAGACCATCGGCCTGTTCAACAGCAAAGCGAAAAACGTGATCGAAACCTGTCGCATGTTGGTGGAGCTCCATGGAGGTGAAGTGCCACAGACCCGCGAGGCACTGGAGGCATTGCCCGGCGTCGGTCGCAAGACCGCCAACGTGGTGCTCAATACCGCCTTTCGTCAGCTGACCATGGCCGTGGACACCCATATTTTCCGGGTCAGTAACCGTACCGGCATTGCTCCGGGCAAGAACGTGGTCGAGGTGGAGCAAAAACTGATGAAATTCGTGCCGAAGGAATATCTGCTCGACGCTCATCACTGGCTGATTCTTCATGGGCGCTACGTTTGCCTGGCCCGCAAGCCCCGTTGTGGCAGTTGCCGGATCGAGGATTTGTGCGAATACAAGCAAAAGACCTCGGACGATTGAGGCTCTATTAGTTTTTTTGATTGATCGATTGAAAAAATCTTTTTTACCCGCCGGGAAATTGTCGATATAAGGAGCGCCAAAGGGCAGCCTTAGCCTGGAGTTAACCTTATGAGCACTGGCAAAGAGCAATTGGACGTAGAAGACGACTTCACCCCCGTTGAGGCCGATGACGCAGAGCCGGTAGTGGAAGTGGCAAAGACCAACCTGAGCAAACGCCGCACCATCGACAATCTGCTGGAGGAGCGCCGACTGCAGAAGCAATTGGCCGATTACGATTTTGACTTATGACACTTAAAAGCCTCCCGAAACGGAGGCTTTTTACTAAGTGCCGCCCCCTGATAAACGCCCGTTCATCGCGCTTCGTCAAACGCTGGCAGCTTCATACCAGGCCATTGCGCTGAGCCAATTCGATCAGGTCGACCAGTGAGCGAGCATTAAGCTTTAACAGCAAACGGGTTTTGTAAGTACTGACAGTTTTATTGCTGAGGAACATTCCATCGGCGATCTCCTTGTTTGTCTTTCCTCGGGCCAACTGTTGCAGGACCATCATTTCCCGCCCGGACAAACGATCCACCATATCGGTTTCACTGGCGTTCCCAAGACTGGAACGCACGGTATGCAGAGCCTGATTAGGAAAGTAGCTGTAGCCTGATAACACGGCCTTTATTGCACTGAGCAATTCAGTGAGATCCTGTTGCTTGCAGACATATCCCGCGGCACCCGATTGCATGCAACGCATGGAAAAGTGCCCTGGCGCCTGGGACGTCAATATCAGTACTTTAAGAGGCATCGCCGTCGACGTCAGGCGCGCGATAACTTCTAACCCATCCAGCTTCGGTATCCCAATATCCAATATGACAATATCCGGCATAAGATCACGGGCAAGTTGCAATGCGTCCACACCATTATCTGTTTCTGCAATGACTTCGTAGCCATGACGTTCCATTAGCATACGTACCGCAAGACGAATGACGGGGTGATCATCCACGATCAGCACTTTATTCATGGGCAAGTCCAATTTTCGCTGTTCGAATTTTTAGAGCCCGCACCATAGCCTAGTCGTTTCACCCATGGCATGCCGTCACCCCCGGCCACTCGCAGCGAGAGACATGGCCTACAAACAACACGGATTATTCCTACAAAAAATCATTGCACATCATGAGTCATGAGATTGCTACTAGCCGAACGCTGCTCAGCACTTCGACAATTTTTTTGTATCGACTTACAACCAGAAAAACACAAGAACAGGGTTTGATACTAGTAATCCGACAGACTTCGACTATTGAGCTACCCTCAAAAGTAACGAGCATTTGCCAGCCCCTGTGCAAGTCGCACTCGAACGACTTATGAAAGCTCACATACAGCAACATTTAACCGGCGGAATAAACCTATATAACTTTAAAACAAATAAACAGCCATACCTGAACCAAGAACAATACAGCTACTATAACAACCAATATCACTCAGCAAGAAAGGAGCACAACATAACAACAGAGAAAATCTCATTCACTCATTATCACCCTGAGATCCACACCCACAAACAAATCGAGAAGAAATAATATCTCATGAGCAGAAGACATGATAAAACTCAAAAAAAGAATCACCAACCCCATGACAATCATTGCAATATTTGCAGTACTGTCTGAAACATCGGCTGCTGTATCCCTCCCCTTCCTCGACAACAAGGAGAAAGAACTCTATGTCTGGTTTCTGATTAGTTTTCCCTTTTATTTGCTTTTTCTTTTTTTCGTCACACTAAACTTCAACTATCGATCACTTTACGCGCCCTCCGACTTCAATAAAGGGAAGCACTTCATGAAAGTCATGGACAACGCCAACCAGTCAGGAAACGACCCTTCCTGGGTACCACCAGAAAGCTCGACCCAACACCACGTACGTTTGCCCGAGCACTTAAAAGACCTGCATATCATTGATACACGCTGGATGAACAACAAAATGGCCTTCAGCGCCCTGGTGGAGAGAATTCAGCGAGCACAGGAAAATCCTGCGCAAGTGATCGTATTTCTCACCTGTGCCGAGTCGGAGACGCTGCTGAAGGAAAGTGCGCTCCGGCTTACAAAGCACACCAGGAAACGCAACGGCGCAACGTTCTGCATTGCTTACAATTTGAATTCACACGGCCTGACGATGATTGGTCAAAATCTTTACAGGCACACAGCAGCCAGCTCTTGAAGAGCCACAGAAGAAGGAAGCGAGGAAAGGAACAAGAAGAAAAGCTGAATACGCAGTGTACGACAGGGTATCCCTCTTTCAGATATGTGGCCTCAACGAGGCCACACATCCATTACCGACTCAAAGGTCTCAGAAAAGCTTCCGGCCTTTGTTCGCCGCGATACGCATGCGCAAGGCGTTGAGCTTGATGAAGCCCGCCGCATCGGCCTGGTTGTAGGCGCCGCCATCTTCCTCGAAGGTCGCGATGTTGGCGTCGAACAACGACTCGTCGGACTTGCGGCCGGTGACGATCACGTTGCCCTTGTACAGCTTCAGGCGCACTACGCCGTTCACGTGGACCTGGGAAGCGTCGATCATCTGTTGCAGCATCAGACGCTCAGGGCTCCACCAGTAACCGGTGTAGATCAGGCTGGCGTATTTCGGCATCAGCTCGTCTTTGAGGTGAGCCACTTCGCGGTCCAGGGTGATCGATTCGATCGCACGGTGAGCGCGCAGCATGATGGTGCCACCCGGGGTCTCGTAGCAGCCACGGGACTTCATGCCCACGTAACGGTTCTCGACGATATCGAGACGGCCGATACCGTGTTCGCCACCGATACGGTTCAAGGTCGCCAGCACGGTGGCCGGGGTCATTTCGACGCCGTCCAGTGCGACGATATCGCCGTTACGGTAGGTCAGTTCCAGGTATTGCGGCTTGTCTGGAGCGTTCTCCGGGGAGACGGTCCATTTCCACATGTCTTCTTCGTGCTCGGTCCAGGTGTCTTCCAGCACGCCGCCTTCATAGGAGATGTGCAGCAGGTTGGCATCCATCGAGTACGGGGATTTCTTCTTGCCGTGACGCTCGATCGGGATGTTGTGCTTTTCAGCATAATCCATCAGCTTTTCACGGGAGAGCAGGTCCCATTCGCGCCACGGAGCGATCACTTTCACGCCTGGCTTCAAGGCGTAGGCGCCCAGTTCGAAACGAACCTGGTCGTTGCCCTTGCCGGTCGCGCCGTGGGAAATGGCGTCAGCGCCGGTTTCGTTGGCGATTTCGATCAAGCGCTTGGCGATCAACGGACGAGCGATGGAAGTACCCAGCAGGTACTCACCTTCGTAAACGGTGTTGGCGCGGAACATCGGGAACACGAAATCGCGCACGAATTCTTCGCGCAGATCGTCGATGTAGATTTCTTTTACGCCCATGGCCTGTGCCTTGGCGCGGGCCGGTTCGACCTCTTCGCCCTGACCCAGGTCAGCGGTGAAGGTCACTACTTCACAGTTATAAGTATCCTGCAGCCACTTGAGGATCACCGAAGTGTCCAGGCCGCCGGAATACGCCAGAACGACCTTGTTTACGTCCGCCATGCCATCACTCCACGGGGTTCTACGGAAAGCCGTCAAGTCTAACGCTCATGCAGAATAATTTACAGAGGCGCGACAGCTTATGACGACGAAGCGACAGATTATGTCGAGCGAGCGACGATTTCAGCAGGTTCAGGAGGCCTTCGCGGTGCCCGCGGAAGCGGTGGCTTGCGACGCCGGTTGCTCGGTCGGCGCTACCCGTTCGAGGCGCACGGCAACCCGGCGGTTCTTCGCCCGATTGGCGGCATTGTTGTTCGGCGCCAGAGGATAGCGCTCACCGTGAAAACGCAGGGTGATCTGCGATTCCTGAATACCATTGGCTTTGAAGAAATCCATCACGGCCAGCGCCCTGCGTCGCGACAGTTCGCGGTTGGTCAGGCGGTTGCCGCTGTTGTCGGAATGGCCGTCGAGCTCAATGTGATTGACCGTCGGATCGGCTTTCATGAATTCCAGCATGACCTGCAAATGGGCCTTGGCTTGGGCATCGAGATCGATGCCCTCCCCCGGAAAGCCGACTTCGGATTGCTTCACCTGCTCGAAATTCTGCGGCAGCAACTTGGCCACGCAACCCTGATAGTCACTGTAGGCCTTGCTGAATTTGACCGGCAGCAGACGGACTTCAGATACCCGACCGTCGCCCGAGGAGTGTCGAACGACCGGGCTGCGACCGTCCATCAACCCACTGATCAGGCGCCCGGCCTGAACTTGCGAGCTGTTGAACAGCACGTTGCCACTGCCGATCCGCACCGAGCCCAGGTTGATGTCGCCACGCCCCGGCTGCCATGGCGCAGCGGCCGCCAGCAAAGTCGCGGAACCGCCACCGATCACCGAGTTGTAGGCCTTCAAGCGAAATGTCGCCTGCTCGCCGGCACGACGCACGAACTCCCCGGAGCCGAAATCGGTAATGGGTTGAGTCAGGCGGCATTCGAACTTGTCACCCTCGACCGTCCACTCAATGCTCTCCAGACGGGTCTGGAAAGTGAGCGCCATCGCAGGAAGGCTGGCAAACACACTGAGCAAGGCTAAATAACGCTGGCGCACGGGAGGCTCCACTGGCTTCTGCAACAAAAAGACCGACACACATATTTACGGCGTACCTGTTGGATATCGGAAGCTTGCTGCAAAACTTGATAGCGAGTGCCTGGAAGAGTCTTTTCCGGTAGCATTCCCCTGAGTTTGACCCGCCTGGAATCCCCTCATGTCCGACCGCCTGACCCTGCTGCGTCCCGACGACTGGCATATTCATCTTCGCGATGGTGCTGTATTGACCAATACCGTCGCGGATGTCGCGCGCACCTTTGGTCGCGCCATTATCATGCCCAACCTGGTACCGCCGGTGCGCAACGCTGCTGAAGCCAATGGCTATCGCCAGCGGATTCTCGCCGCACGCCCGGCCGGCAGCCGTTTCGAACCGCTGATGGTTCTGTACCTGACCGACCGCACTCAACCCGAAGAGATTCGTGAAGCCAAGGCCAGCGGTTTCGTCTACGCCGCCAAGCTGTACCCGGCCGGCGCGACCACCAACTCGGATTCTGGCGTCACCAGCATCGACAAGATTTTCCCCGCACTCGAGGCCATGGCCGACGTCGGGATGCCTTTGTTGGTTCACGGTGAAGTCACCCGTGGCGATGTCGACGTTTTCGATCGCGAAAAAATCTTCATTGATGAGCACATGCGCCGGGTGGTCGAGCGTTTCCCGACCCTCAAAGTGGTGTTCGAACACATCACCACCGCTGACGCCGTGCAGTTCGTCAACGAGGCTTCGGCCAACGTTGGCGCAACCATCACCGCGCATCACCTGCTGTACAACCGCAACCACATGCTGGTGGGCGGGATTCGGCCGCACTTCTATTGCCTGCCGATCCTCAAGCGCAATACCCATCAGGAAGCCCTGCTCGACGCCGCCACCAGTGGCAGCGACAAGTTCTTCCTCGGCACCGACTCGGCGCCCCATGCCCAGCACGCCAAAGAAGCGGCTTGCGGCTGTGCCGGTTGCTACACCGCTTATGCCGCGATCGAGATGTATGCCGAAGCCTTCGAACAGCGCAACGCGCTGGACAAGCTCGAAGCTTTCGCCAGCCTCAACGGCCCGCGCTTCTACGGCCTGCCGGTGAACACCGATCGCATCACCCTGGTCCGCGACGAGTGGACCGCCCCAACCAGCCTGCCGTTTGGCGAGCTGACCGTAATCCCGCTGCGCGCCGGTGAAAAACTGCGCTGGCGCCTGCTGGAGGAACACGCGTGAGTGAAGACCATTTCGACGACGAACAGGACGGTAATGGCGGCGGAGGTGGTTCCCGCCATCCAATGGCAGCCAGGTTCCGTGGTTACCTGCCGGTCGTTGTCGACGTAGAAACCGGTGGCTTCAACTCGGCCACCGATGCCCTGCTGGAAATCGCCGCCACCGTGATCGGCATGGATGAAAAAGGCTTTGTGTACCCTGAGCACACCTATTTCTTTCGGGTCGAACCGTTCGAAGGCGCGAACATCGAAGCGGCAGCCCTGGAGTTCACCGGGATCAAGCTCGATCACCCGTTGCGCATGGCCGTGAGTGAAGAAGCGGCCCTGACCGATATCTTCCGCGGTGTGCGCAAGGCTCTGAAGGCCAACGGTTGCAAACGGGCGATTCTGGTCGGGCACAACAGCAGCTTCGACCTGGGCTTCCTCAACGCCGCTGTCGCGCGCCTGGACATGAAACGTAACCCGTTTCACCCGTTCTCCAGCTTCGACACGGCGACCCTCGCCGGTCTGGCTTACGGTCAAACCGTATTGGCCAAGGCCTGCCAAGCAGCGGATATCGACTTCGACGGTCGCGAGGCCCACTCGGCCCGCTACGACACCGAGAAGACGGCTGATCTGTTCTGCGGCATCGTCAATCGCTGGAAACAAATGGGCGGCTGGGAAGACTACAACGACTGATCCGTCACTGATCTGAGGCGAGGGAGCTTGCTCCCTCACCACAAGTGAACAGCATGGGTTTATCCCGCCCATAAAAAAACCGGCCTTATCAGCCGGTTTTTTTATGCCTCGAACGTGCCTTACAGCGCAGCAGCGTTCTCGGTCAGGTAAGCCGCAACACCTTCGGTGGAAGCGGTCATGCCTTTGTCGCCTTTTTTCCAGTTGGCAGGGCAAACTTCGCCGTGCTCTTCGTGGAATTGCAGAGCGTCGACCAGACGGATCAGCTCTTCGATGTTACGGCCCAGCGGCAGATCGTTGATGATCTGCGAGCGGACAACGCCTTTGTCGTCGATCAGGAACGCGCCACGGAAAGCCACGCCGCCTTCGGACTCAACGTCGTAGGCCTTGGCGATTTCGTGCTTCAGGTCGGCCGCCATGGTGTAGCGAACTTCGCCGATGCCACCATTGTTGACCGGGGTGTTGCGCCAGGCGTTGTGGGTGAAGTGCGAGTCGATCGAAACGGCTACCACTTCCACGTTGCGTGCCTTGAAGTCAGACATGCGGTTGTCCAGAGCGATCAGCTCGGACGGGCAAACGAAGGTGAAGTCCAGTGGGTAGAAGAACACCAGGCCGTATTTGCCTTTGATGGCCGAGGACAGGGTGAAGCTGTCTACGATTTCGCCATTGCCGAGTACGGCCGGTACGGTGAAGTCAGGGGCTTGTTTGCCTACGAGTACGCTCATTGGATATCTCCTGGTGTAATAACGGTGAAGAACAGGGTTCGTATCAGCCTGCCACCCTCAGGCGACAGCCCTGTGACACGATCCCCCTTCGCAAAAGGCCGACCATCATACACCGCGTTTTTGGCCTGTCCTCAACGGTTTTTTCTGGAAGGTAAAAAGGCCGCGGCTATATTTTCCTCATGGAAGGCTGAGAAGAAGCCGTTCGTCAGTCACACGCCCTTATGACGAAAACCTTCAGAAACCACTTTGACAATCATTCTCGTTAACATTAAGATCCATCGCAATTGAGTCACAACCAGCGACGGTTCTCACTTATGTATGTCTGCCTCTGCACTGGCGTCACCGACGGTCAAATCCGCGATGCAATCTATGAAGGTTGCTGCAGCTATCGGGAAGTACGTCAGGCCACCGGCGTTGCCAGCCAATGCGGTAAATGCGCCTGCCTTGCCAAGGAAGTGGTCCGTGACACCCTGGGTAAAGTGCAATCGGCCCAGGCGGCGATCCCCTACCCTGCAGAATTTACCGCCGCATAACTACCGTATTTCAAAGAACCGGACTTGATGTCCGGTTTTTTTATGTCTGGAAATCAATCGCTTAGGCACTAGACGCGGAACACAAACATTCTTATTCCGATTAATTTTCATTTAAGTTTCAATAACTTAGGTTTGACACTCTTAATTACGCGGCTCAAACTCTGCCTTTATAGACAGCTAATACAGGGCAGGACCCCATCATGAAAGGCGACATTACAGTCATCCAGCATCTCAACAAGATCCTTGCCAATGAGCTGGTCGCGATCAATCAATACTTTTTGCATGCACGCATGTATGAAGATTGGGGCCTGAACAAGCTCGGCAAGCACGAGTACCACGAATCCATCGACGAGATGAAGCACGCGGACAAGCTGATCAAGCGCATCCTGTTCCTTGAAGGCCTGCCGAACGTCCAGGACCTGGGCAAGCTGCACATCGGCGAACACACCAAGGAAATGCTTGAGTGCGACCTGAAGATCGAACGCGACGGCCATGCCGACCTGAAAGTCGCTATCGCTCACTGCGAAACTGTCGGCGACTTCGGTAGCCGTGAACTGCTCGAAGACATTCTGGAATCCGAAGAAGAACATATCGACTGGCTGGAAACCCAACTGGGCCTGATCGATAAAGTCGGTCTTGAGAACTATCTGCAATCGCAGATGGGCGAAGAGTAAATGCTACGCCGCTAATCGCGATGCAATAAAAAACCCCGCTCTCTTTTAAAGAGGCGGGGCTTTTTAATGACCGAATTTCAGGCTCACCCTAAAACAAATGTGGGAGCGGGCTTGCTCGTGAAAGCGGTAGGTCAGTCAACTTATCTGTTGAATGTTATACCGCCTTCGCGAGCAAGCCCGCTCCCACACACAGCGAATCAGGCGTCGGTCTTGTTGGCAGCAGCAGCTTCAACAGCGGCTTTGATCGTCGCTTGCAACGAACCGTCGGCAGCCATTTCAGTCATGATGTCGCTACCGCCGACCAGTTCGCCGCCGACCCACAGTTGCGGGAAGGTTGGCCAGTTGGCGTACTTTGGCAGGTTGGCGCGGATTTCCGGGTTCTGCAGGATGTCCACATAGGCAAACTTTTCGCCACAGGCCATAACAGCCTGAGCGGCTTTCGCGGAGAACCCACACTGTGGGGCATTCGGCGAGCCTTTCATGTAAAGCAGAATGGTGTTGTTGGCAATCTGCTCTTTAATCGTTTCGATGATATCCATGGAGCACCTCGGCTGAACTTTCCGACTCAGTGGTCGGCACGGTGGCGCATTGTAACGGAAACCCGAGCGCCATGCTCGGCCTCCCCGACAGTCATGTTCACGCCGCCGCCACGGTCACTGGTACGCCATTCAACGCCGCATTGCCCGACAACTCATCGAGCTGACATTCGTCAGTCAGGTCATTGGCGCTGGAGCCGGGTTGACCGCTGGCAATCGTCATCTGCACACCCGGTCGCGCATGACCCCAACCGTGAGGAAGGCTGACCACACCTTTCATCATATCCAGGCTGGCGACCACTTCAACCTCGATCACACCGACCCGCGAACTGACGCGCACCCGCTGCCCATCGCTGAGCCCCCGGCTGGCCAAGTCGTCCGGGTTCATCAGCAGTTGATGGCGCGGCTTGCCCTTCACCAGACGGTGATAGTTGTGCATCCATGAGTTGTTACTACGCACATGACGGCGGCCGATCATCAGCAGCTCATCGGCGGCCGGTGCTTGCAATGCCGCGAAGCGCGCCAGGTCGGCGAGGATCTCGACAGGCGCTGCCTGGACTCGCTGATTGGCCGTTTTCAGGCGTGGCGCCAGGTTGGGTTTAAGCGCGCCCAGATCGATACCGTGAGGATGATCGAACAAGGTCGCCAGCGACAACTTGTGTTCCGAAGCGTCGCCATACAGGCCCATCCGCAGCCCTCGGTCGATCATCTGCGCCGGCGCGATGGTCGGTTTCAGTTCCTTGCCGGTCTTGGTCGCAAAGGCTTTGGCCAGCCCCACGAAGATCTCCCAGTCATGCAGCGCACCTTCCGGCTTGGCGAGGATCGCCCGGTTGAAGCGGGTGACGTTGCGCACCGCGAACATGTTGAACGTGGTGTCGTAATGATCGTTTTCCAGCGCCGAAGTCGACGGCAGGATCAGGTCGGCATAACGCGTGGTTTCATTGATGTACAGGTCGACACTGACCATGAACTCCAACCCGTCCAGTGCCTGCTCCAATTGCCGGCCATTAGGCGTGGACAGCACCGGATTACCCGCCACGGTGATCAGCGCGCGGACCTGCCCTTCCCCTTCGGTGAGCATCTCTTCGGCCAGCGCCGATACTGGCAGTTCTCCAGCGTATTCCGGACGTCCGGACACGCGACTCTGCCACCGGTTGAAATGCCCGCCCGAGGTCGATGCCACCAGATCCACCGCAGGCTCGGTGCACAGCGCACCGCCCACCCGATCGAGGTTACCGGTGACCAAATTGATCAATTGCACCAGCCAATGGCACAGGGTGCCGAAAGCCTGAGTCGAAACGCCCATGCGGCCGTAGCAGACCGCTGTCGGCGCTGCCGCGAAGTCCCGTGCCAGTTGACGGATCTGCTCGGCGGGCACCGCGCACAGCGGGCTCATGGCTTCGGTGGTGAAACCTGCGATCGCCTCACGCACTTCGTCCAGGCCGTCGACCGGTAAGTGACTGTCGCGGGTCAAGCCTTCGGCGAACAAGGTATTGAGCAGCCCGAACAACAGCGCCGCATCGCCACCGGGGCGCACGAACAGATGCTGATCGGCAATCGCCGCCGTTTCGCTGCGACGCGGATCGACCACCACTACTTTGCCGCCCCGGGCCTGAATCGCCTTGAGGCGCTTCTCTACATCCGGCACGGTCATGATGCTGCCGTTGGAGGCCAGTGGATTACCGCCCAGGATCAGCATGAAATCGGTGTGATCGATGTCCGGAATCGGCAACAGCAAGCCGTGGCCGTACATCAAGTGACTGGTCAGGTGATGGGGCAATTGATCGACCGACGTCGCGGAAAACCGGTTGCGGGTTTTCAACAGACCGAGGAAGTAATTGCTATGGGTCATCAACCCGTAGTTGTGCACGCTGGGGTTGCCCTGATAGACCGCCACCGCGTTCTGCCCGTGACGCTCCTGAATCGCCGCCAGGCGTTCGGCCACAAGACTGAAGGCATCTTCCCACTCGATAGGCTGCCACTCGCTGCCCACTCGCAGCATCGGCTGACGCAGGCGATCCGGATCGTTCTGGATGTCTTGCAGGGCAACCGCTTTGGGGCAGATATGCCCGCGGCTGAAGGTGTCTTGGGGGTCACCCTTGATCGAGGTGATCTGTACGCCGCTGCCTTCGACCTCGGTGGTTTCGATGGTCAGGCCGCAGATGGCTTCACACAGGTGGCACGCACGGTGATGGAGAGTCTTGGTCATGGCCAGTCTCTGTTTTGTTCTGGGCGGGCAATATCGGCCGCGGGAACAAAACTATGGCGCGCGACTCGCCCCTTTGCCAGCGACGTTCGTCTTGTGAATCGGCGACCATCAGGCCAGCCGATGACAGCAAGGGATCAGTTCGGCGGCAGACTCGGCGGCGCCTGCAACTGGATCTCCTCGATGGTTTCGATCTGCTCGTGGGCAACATGCACGCCGGTGAGCTCGCCGATCAGCCGCCAATGCTCGTCGAGCCCGGCGCTGATGGTGGCCATGCGGTCGATCATGCGCCGGCCGGCCACCTTCGTGATTTCGTCTTCACTACGCATCAGCTCGAAAGACATCGAGGTCATGGAAGCGGTGAGGTGAGTCAGGGAGCGGGCCGTAAGGCCGAGTAGCTCCATTAACAGTTGTTCTTTCGATTCCATTCCTGAGGCTTCCTGCGTCACTCGTGCTCTAGTTATAACCCAGCACTTTGCTTTAGCAAATATTTCGAACAAGACACATTGCCCGCCAAAGGCCCGAATGACAGGTCAAAAACCGACCGCCAGCGTGTCGCCCGCGCCCTGTTTGATTGCCAAGCCCGGCGAGCGCGGTGTACAAATGGATAGCTGCTGTCAGGAAACAGGCTTCAAAAGCGCTACTGCGGTCACCCGTAGCCCCTCTGAAATCCTCTAAACACCGTAGCCCATTGGAAAAACGCGACATTTAATGTCAATATCGCGCCTTCCCCTATTTCGTCGCCCCGTGCGGCTTACGCCGCAGGTCTCGCCCGTTTTTCAGTTAAACAAGGCTTTGAGTATCTGCGGTCTGTTGCAAAAAGGTAGTCAATGATGAGCGCAAGGCACTTTCTCTCCCTGATGGATTGCACGCCCGAAGAGCTGGTCAGCGTGATCCGTCGAGGCGTTGAGCTCAAAGACCTGCGTAACCGCGGCGTACTGTTCGAGCCTCTGAAAAACCGCGTGCTCGGGATGATTTTCGAGAAATCGTCGACCCGCACCCGTATTTCGTTCGAAGCCGGCATGATCCAGCTCGGTGGGCAGGCGATCTTCCTGTCGCCACGCGATACCCAACTGGGTCGCGGCGAGCCGATCGGCGACTGTGCCATCGTCATGTCGAGCATGCTCGATGCAGTGATGATCCGTACCTTTGCCCACAGCACCCTGACCGAATTCGCCGCCAACTCCCGCGTGCCCGTGATCAACGGCCTGTCCGATGACCTGCACCCGTGCCAGTTACTGGCCGACATGCAAACCTTCCTCGAACACCGCGGTTCGATTCAAGGCAAGACCGTGGCCTGGATCGGCGATGGCAACAACATGTGCAACAGCTATATAGAAGCGGCGATCCAGTTCGACTTCCAGTTGCGCATCGCCTGCCCGGAAGGTTACGAACCCAACCCTGAGTTCGTGGCTAAAGCCGGCGATCGGGTGACCATCGTCCGCGATCCGCAGGAAGCCGTGCACGGCGCGCACCTGGTGAGCACCGACGTCTGGACCTCCATGGGCCAGGAAGAGGAAACCGCCAAGCGCCTGAAGTTGTTCGCACCGTTCCAGGTCAACCGTGCCCTGCTCGACCTGGCCGCGCCGGACGTGCTGTTCATGCATTGCCTGCCGGCCCACCGTGGTGAGGAAATCAGCCTCGACCTGCTCGACGACTCGCGCTCGGTGGCCTGGGATCAAGCCGAAAACCGTCTTCATGCGCAAAAGGCCTTGCTCGAATTCCTCGTCCCGCCTTCGTACCACCACGCATGAGCCAGCCATTACTGCTGAACCTGCGCAACCTGGCCTGCGGTTACCAAAACCAGCGGGTTGTGCAGAACCTCAACCTGCATTTGAATGCCGGCGATATCGGTTGCCTGCTGGGGTCTTCGGGCTGCGGCAAAACCACCACCCTGCGGGCGATTGCCGGTTTTGAACCGGTGCACGAAGGCGAAATCCAGCTGGCGGGCGAGACCATCTCCAGCGCTGGTTTCACCCTCGCCCCGGAGAAGCGCCGGATCGGCATGGTGTTCCAGGATTACGCACTGTTTCCGCATTTGAGCGTGGCCGAGAACATCGCTTTCGGGATCCGCAAGCACCCGCAAAAGGATCGCATCACCGAAGAGCTGCTCGAACTGGTCAACCTGAAAAACCTCGGCAAGCGCTTCCCTCATGAGTTGTCCGGTGGTCAGCAGCAACGTGTCGCCCTCGCCCGCGCCTTGGCGCCGGAACCGCAGCTGCTGTTGCTCGACGAACCGTTTTCCAACCTCGACGGCGAATTGCGACGCAAGCTCAGCCATGAAGTACGCGCCATTCTCAAGGCTCGCGGCACCAGTGCGATTCTGGTGACCCACGATCAGGAAGAAGCCTTCGCGGTCAGTGACCATGTGGGGGTTTTCAAGGAAGGTCGCCTGGAGCAGTGGGACACGCCCTACAACCTCTATCACGAACCCCTTACGCCATTCGTGGCCAGTTTCATTGGCCAGGGTTACTTCATTCGCGGTCAGTTGAGCAGCCCGGAGTCGGTACAGACCGAGTTGGGTGAATTGCGCGGCAACCGTGCCTACACCTGGCCAATCGGTTGTGCCGTGGATGTGTTGTTGCGTCCGGACGATATCGTCTATGCGCCGGACAGCCCACTGAGGGCGCAGATTGTTGGCAAGAGCTTCCAGGGCGCATCAACCCTGTACCGCTTGCAGTTGCCTACGGGCGCGCAGCTGGAGTCGATTTTCCCGAGCCATGCCGATCATCTGGTCGGTGCTGAAGTAGGCATTCGGGTGGCGGCTGAACACCTGGTGCTGTTTCAGGCGAACGGCAGCACGGCGGCGCAGATCCCGGTGATCGAATCCGGTGTTCGGCGGTACAGCACCGCCAGCTGACACCAGAATCTGTAGGAGCGAGGCTTGCCCGCGAAGGCGTCGTGTCAGTCAATGATGATGTCGACTGACACGGCGCCTTCGCGGGCAACTCGGATCGCCGCACCGCTCGCTCCTACAAAAAATCATCCGAGCAATAATTTGCCGCTTGCGACCAGCGTCGCATTCCCGCCAATACTCACCCGATCCCCTTCCAGCTGGCAAAACAACTCCCCGCCCCGTGCCGAACACTGATAAGCCGTCAGACTCGACTTGCCCAAGCGTTCCGACCAATACGGAATCAGGCTGCAATGGGTCGACCCGGTCACCGGGTCTTCGTTGATGCCGATTGCCGGGGCAAAGTATCGCGACACAAAATCATGCTTGTTGCCCTTGGCCGTCACAATGGCGCCCAGCCACGGCAGTTTTGCCAGCGCAACCATGTCCGGCTGACAATCGAGCACCGCTTGCTCGGACTCCAGCACCACGAACAATTCTTTCGAGCCCAGCACATCAACCGCTTTCACACCCAAGGCGCGCTCGATATCCAGGGTCACGCCCACTTCCGTCGGCACGATGACCGGGAAATCCAGCCACAAGCGCTCGCCCTCACGGCTGACACTCAGCAGGCCGGACTGGCAGATGAAGTCCAGCCGTTCGACCGGTTCCTTATAGATTTCAAACAGAACATAGGCGCTGGCCAGGGTCGCATGGCCGCATAACGGGACTTCGGTGGTCGGGGTAAACCAGCGGATGTGCCAAACGGCCCCCTCACGTACCAGAAACGCGGTTTCGGCGAGGTTGTGTTCGGCGGCGATTTTTTGCATCAACTCATCGTCGAGCCAGGTATCGAGCCGGTACACCATCGCCGGGTTGCCACTGAACGGCCGATCACTGAACGCGTCGACCTGATGAAACTCTAGCTGCATGCCACATCTCCCTTTTTTAGGTCGACGAGCATGCAGCCACGAAGAGCCCTTCACCAGTGACAGAACCAATCAATTTCCACCATACAGGGCCGGGCTGAACGCCCGAGACCCTCTACTCAGGCGCGACCGATATCGGCGAACTTCGCCTGGGTGTGTTCGGCCAACACGGCGGGCGCCAGTTCAACTTCCAGACCACGCCGTCCGGCGCTGACGAAAATGCTGGAAAAAGGCTGGGCTGAACGGTCAATAAAGGTACGCAGGCGCTTCTTCTGCCCGAGCGGGCTGATGCCGCCCAACAGATACCCCGTCGAACGCTGTGCAGCCGCGGGGTCGGCCATTTCGACTTTTTTTACGCCAGCGGCATGCGCCAGCGCCTTCAAGTCCAGACTTCCGACGACCGGCACCACCGCCACCAACAACTCTCCCTTCTCGCTGGCCGCCAACAATGTCTTGAACACCTGAGCCGGGTCCAACCCCAGTTTTTCCGCGGCCTCCAGACCATAGGACGCCGCCTTTGGATCATGTTCGTAACTGTGCACGCGATGTTCGGCACGAACTTTTTTCAACAAATCCAATGCGGGGGTCATGGCAGCTCCAAGCTTGGCGGCAGAAGAAAAATACTGCGCAGGATTCTAGGTCATTGATCGATAAAAGGCTCTATTACAACGCCATTTCAATAGCTTGGCCGGCCTTCGGTGCCGCTCGTCCACGGTCGGCCTGCCTGATGAACGATGCGGTCATTCACGTGACTAATAGTTGAAATGTGACCGACAGTTCACTTTCGACCTTTGACAGCAGCGTTTCTTGTCTATATTTTTTCGAATCTGAATACTGTACGAATGTCTCACCGCAGCACCCAGCAGTAAGCCGAGCACAGGATGGGGATTCTGCCTTGGTGAAAATCGCGCTTTGACCTTGATGAAAAAGCGCCAGACAACAACAAAAACGAGGTTTTCAATGACAACTGCTTTACAACAACCGTCGCTCTCGAGCCAATGCATGGCCGAGTTTCTGGGTACTGCACTGCTAATCTTTTTCGGTACCGGCTGCGTTGCCGCGCTCAAGGTGGCGGGTGCCAGCTTCGGACTGTGGGAAATCAGCATCATTTGGGGGGTGGGCGTCAGTATGGCGATCTACCTCACCGCCGGCGTTTCCGGCGCGCACCTCAATCCTGCCGTGAGTATCGCGCTGAGCATTTTCGCTGACTTCGAAAAGCGCAAACTGCCGTTCTATATCCTCTCCCAGGTGGCCGGCGCCTTCTGCGGGGCCTTGTTGGTTTACACGCTATACAGCAATCTTTTCTTCGATTTCGAACAAACTCACCAAATGGTTCGTGGCACCCAGGCCAGCCTTGAATTGGCTTCGGTGTTCTCCACCTTCCCGAACCCGGCCCTGACCACAGCCCAGGCCTTTTTGGTTGAAGTGATCATCACCGCCATCCTGATGGGCGTGATCATGTCGCTGACCGACGACAACAATGGCCTGCCCAAAGGGCCGCTGGCGCCGTTGCTGATCGGCCTGCTGATTGCAGTGATCGGTAGCTCGATGGGCCCGTTGACCGGTTTCGCGATGAACCCGGCCCGCGACTTCGGTCCTAAACTAATGACTTTCTTCGCAGGCTGGGGTGAAATTTCCTTCACTGGCGGACGCGATATCCCGTACTTCCTGATCCCGATTTTTGCACCGATTGTTGGTGCCTGCCTCGGTGCTGCAGCTTATCGCGGGCTGATTGCCCGTCATCTGCCCAGCGCCATACCTGCTACAAAGGATGCAGCACCGGCCATTGACGGCAAACCAAGAACGTCTTGAAACCGTTGGCGCGTGATCCTGCCCATGTGGTCCCGCGCCTGACCTCACTTCCTATTTTTCGTCCAAGGCAATCGACATGACCGACATACAGAATAAGAACTACATCATTGCCCTCGATCAGGGTACGACCAGCTCCCGCGCGATCATTTTCGACCGTGACGCGAACGTGGTCTGCACCGCCCAGCGCGAATTCGCGCAGCATTACCCGCAAGCCGGTTGGGTCGAACATGACCCGATGGAAATCTTCGCCACCCAAAGCGCCGTGATGGTCGAGGCCTTGGCTCAAGCCGGCCTGCATCACGATCAGGTCGCGGCCATCGGCATCACCAACCAGCGCGAAACCACCGTAGTCTGGGACAAGACCACCGGCCGCCCGATCTACAACGCGATCGTCTGGCAGTGCCGCCGCAGCACCGAAATCTGCCAGCAGCTCAAGCGCGATGGCCACGAGCAATACATCAGCGACACCACTGGCCTGGTCACCGACCCGTACTTCTCCGGCACCAAACTCAAGTGGATCCTCGACAACGTCGAAGGCAGCCGTGAGCGTGCGCGCAAGGGTGAACTGCTGTTCGGCACCATCGATAGCTGGCTGATCTGGAAATTTACCGGCGGCAAAGTGCACGTCACCGACTACACCAACGCCTCGCGCACCATGCTCTTCAACATCCACACGCTGGAGTGGGACGCCAAGATGCTGGAAGTCCTCGACATCCCGCGCGAGATGCTCCCGGAAGTTAAGTCCTCGTCCGAAATCTACGGCCACACCAAAAGCGGCATCGCCATTGGCGGTATTGCCGGCGACCAGCAGGCGGCCCTCTTCGGCCAGATGTGCGTCGAACCAGGCCAGGCGAAAAACACCTACGGTACCGGTTGCTTCCTGCTGATGAACACCGGCGACAAAGCAGTGAAGTCCAAACACGGCATGCTCACCACCATCGCTTGCGGCCCGCGCGGCGAAGTGGCCTACGCCCTCGAAGGCGCGGTATTCAACGGTGGCTCCACCGTGCAGTGGCTGCGTGACGAGTTGAAAATCATCAACGACGCCCACGACACCGAATACTTCGCCAACAAGGTCAAGGACAGCAACGGCGTGTACCTGGTGCCGGCCTTCACCGGTCTGGGCGCTCCGTATTGGGACCCGTATGCCCGCGGCGCGCTGTTCGGCCTGACTCGCGGCGTACGCGTGGATCACATCATTCGTGCCGCGCTGGAGTCGATTGCCTACCAGACCCGCGACGTCCTGGACGCCATGCAGCAGGACTCCGGCGAACGCCTCAAGTCCCTGCGCGTCGACGGCGGCGCAGTTGCAAACAACTTCCTGATGCAATTCCAGGCCGACATCCTCGGCACTCAGGTCGAGCGCCCGCAAATGCGCGAAACCACCGCATTGGGCGCGGCTTACCTGGCGGGTCTGGCGTGTGGCTTCTGGGGCAGCCTGGACGAGTTGCGCGGCAAGGCAGTGATCGAGCGCGAGTTCGAACCGACGCTGGACGAAACCGCGAAGGAAAAACTCTACGCTGGCTGGAAGAAAGCTGTCAGCCGTACTCGTGATTGGGAACCGCACGAAGGCGCTGAATAAGCCAAGGATGGGGTTCTAACTGGTAGGGAGCAGATTCCTGCGGCATCATGGGCAAATTTTGCACGGCAGCCCAAAGGAAGCCCCATGAATCTGCCTCCCCGTCAGCAGCAAATCCTCGAACTGGTCCGCGAACGCGGCTATGTCAGCATCGAGGAAATGGCTCAGCTGTTCGTCGTTACACCGCAAACCATCCGCCGCGATATCAATCAACTGGCGGAAGTCAATCTGCTGCGTCGCTACCACGGCGGCGCAGCCTATGATTCCAGCGTCGAAAACACCGCCTACGCCATGCGCGCCGATCAGATGCGCGATGAAAAACAGCGTATCGGCGAAGCCATTGCCGCTCAGATTCCCGATCACGCCTCGCTGTTCATTAATATCGGTACCACCACCGAATCCATCGCTCGGGCGCTGCTCAACCACAACCACCTGAAGATCATCACCAACAACCTGCATGTGGCCTCGATGCTCAGCGCCAAGGACGATTTCGACGTGCTGCTGACCGGTGGCAACGTGCGGCGGGACGGTGGCGTGGTCGGTCAGGCGAGTGTCGACTTCATTAACCAGTTCAAGGTCGACTTCGCACTGGTCGGCATCAGCGGCATCGATGAAGACGGCAGTTTGCTGGACTTCGATTATCAGGAAGTGCGGGTGTCCCAGGCGATCATCGCCAATGCCCGGCAGGTAATCCTCGCGGCGGACTCCAGCAAATTCGGGCGCAATGCCATGATTCGCCTGGGGCCGATCAGCCTGATCGATTGCCTGGTCACTGATCAGCAGCCTTCGCCGGCCTTGGCGCAGTTGTTGAGCCAGCACAAGATTCGGTTGGAAGTGGTTTAACCCCCTTCGAAAACAGCACGCTCCCTTGTGGCGAGGGAGCTTGCTCCCGCTCGGCTGCGCAGCAGACGCAAATCAGACAATTTGTTCTTCCTGAAAAACCGCGCTCACCGGTTTTAGGGCTGCTTCGCAGCCCAGCGGGAGCAAGCTCCCTCGCCAAAAAAGCCCTCCCACGCTCATTAAATGTTCGTAAATTTTCCTTTAACTGCCCTTCGATCAGTATTTTCAATCGAAGTGGACTGGCTGTGGGCGTCTTTATGGGCTAATATTTTCGCAAATGAACATTAATGTTCGAATTCCAATATAGAAAATCAAAAGCCCGAGGCCAGCCGATGCCCACTTCTACCTTGCCTACGCCCCCTCTTGCCGAGGTTTACGATATCGCCGTCATTGGTGGTGGGATCAATGGCGTGGGGATCGCAGCGGATGCCGCCGGTCGCGGTCTTTCGGTATTCCTTTGCGAAAAGGATGACTTGGCCAGCCACACCTCGTCCGCCAGCAGCAAGCTGATCCACGGCGGCCTGCGCTATCTCGAACATTACGAATTCCGCCTGGTGCGCGAAGCCCTCGCCGAGCGCGAAGTGCTGCTGGCCAAGGCGCCGCACATCGTTAAACAGATGCGTTTCGTGCTGCCGCACCGCCCGCACCTCCGTCCGGCCTGGATGATCCGCGCCGGCCTGTTCCTTTATGATCACCTCGGCAAACGGGAAAAACTCGAAGGCTCGAAAAGCCTGAAGTTCGGCCCGGACAGCCCGCTGAAAAGCGAAATCACCAAAGGCTTCGAATATTCCGATTGCTGGGTCGATGACGCACGCCTGGTCGTACTGAACGCCATGGCCGCCCGCGAGAAAGGCGCTCACGTCCATACCCAAACCCGTTGCGTCAGTGCCCGTCGCACCAAAGGCCTGTGGCACCTGCACCTGGAACGCGCCGATGGCAGCCTGTTTTCGATCCGCGCCAAAGCGCTGGTGAACGCAGCCGGCCCGTGGGTCGCCAAGTTCATTCGTGACGACCTGAAGATGGAATCGCCGTACGGCATCCGTCTGATCCAGGGCAGCCACCTGATCGTGCCGAAACTGTATGAAGGCGAACACGCGCACATTCTGCAAAACGAAGATCAGCGCATCGTGTTCACCATTCCGTACCTGAATCACTTCACCCTGATTGGCACTACCGACCGCGAGTACACCGGCGACCCGGCGAAAGTTGCGATCACCGAAGGCGAAACCGATTACCTGCTCAAAGTGGTCAACGCCCACTTCAAGAAGCAAATCAGCCGCGACGACATCCTGCACAGCTATTCCGGCGTTCGCCCGCTGTGCAACGACGAGTCCGACAACCCATCGGCCGTCACCCGCGATTACACATTGGCGTTGTCGGGCAGTGGCGAAGAAGCGCCGCTGCTGTCGGTGTTCGGCGGCAAGCTGACGACTTACCGCAAACTGGCCGAATCGGCGCTGGCGCAACTGGCCCCGTACTTCACGCACATCAAGCCAAGCTGGACCGCCAGCGCCACCCTGCCCGGCGGCGAAGACATGACCACCCCGCAAGCCTTGAGCTTGCGGATCCGCGACAAGTTCGACTGGGTGCCCACCGAGATCGCTCGACGTTGGGCCACCACTTACGGCAGCCGCACCTGGCGCATGCTCGAAGGCGTGGAAAGCCTCAGTGATCTGGGCGAACACATCGGCGGCGGTCTCTACACCCGCGAAGTCGATTACCTGTGCAGCGAAGAATGGGCGACCACCGCCCACGATATTCTGTGGCGCCGCAGCAAGCTCGGGCTGTTCACCACCCCGGCGGAACAGCAAAAGCTCAAGGATTACCTGAACAAGGTCGAACAGAACCGCAGCAAGATCCAAGCGGCCTGATCGGGAGTCCGGTGAACCAAAGCCCCTGAATCGTGAGATTCAGGGGCTTTTTTGTATTCCGAACGCATCGCGAACCCCTGTGGGAGCCGGGCTCGCCCGCGATGACGCCAGCACAGTCAATAATAATGTCGACTGATACACCGCTATCGCGGGCAAGCCCGCTCCCACAGGGTTTGAGTAAAACCCAAGATTGCATTCGGTTTTCCGAACGCGACTTGCCAGTCGATTCGGTAAACCGGATTGCCCAATAGAAAATTCAACGCCACAAATATTTAATAACGTTATAAATCAATGAGTTGATCTATAACGCCTGGCCTGGCACGAGTCATGCTCTACACTCTTGGACGAATGCCTGTTGCGCCAACGCTTCAGGAGCCGTCAGGCATTCGAAGCACCAAAAGGCCGATGAACTGGCTCCATAAAAAAAACAATGTCGAGGAAAATTTGATGCGCATCGTTCCCCATATCCTGGGCGCAGCCATTGCTGCCGCTCTGATTAGCACTCCAGTTTTCGCAGCCGAACTCACCGGCACACTGAAGAAGATCAAAGAGTCCGGCACCATCACCCTCGGGCATCGTGACGCTTCCATTCCGTTTTCCTATATCGCGGACGCTTCCGGCAAACCGGTTGGCTACTCCCACGATATCCAGCTGAAAATCGTTGAAGCCATCAAGAAAGACCTGGACATGCCCAACCTCCAGGTCAAATACAACCTGGTGACCTCGCAAACCCGTATCCCGCTGGTGCAGAACGGCACCGTGGACGTCGAGTGCGGCTCCACCACCAACAACGTCGAACGTCAGCAGCAAGTTGACTTCTCCGTCGGCATCTTCGAAATCGGCACCAAGCTTCTGTCCAAGAAAGATTCCCCGTACAAAGACTTCGCCGACCTGAAAGGCAAGAACGTTGTGACCACCGCCGGCACCACGTCCGAGCGCATCCTCAAGTCGATGAACGCCGACAAGCAGATGGGCATGAACGTGATCTCCGCCAAAGACCATGGTGAGTCCTTCCAGATGCTGGAAACCGGTCGTGCCGTGGCTTTCATGATGGACGACGCCTTGCTGGCCGGTGAAATGGCCAAGGCCAAGAAACCGACCGATTGGGCCGTGACCGGGACTGCGCAGTCCAACGAAATTTACGGCTGCATGGTTCGCAAGGGCGACGCACCGTTCAAGAAAGCTGTCGACGACGCCATCACCGCGACCTACAAGTCCGGCGAGATCAACAAGATCTACGAAAAATGGTTCATGCAGCCAATTCCGCCAAAAGGCCTGAACCTGATGTTCCCGATGAGCGAAGAGCTCAAGGCCCTGATCGCCAATCCGACCGACAAAGCGGCTGACGAAAAGAAATCCTGATTTCTGACTAACCTTATTCCCTGAGAGGGCCTGCGCCCTTTCAGGGATTTGTCACTCCCTGCTGGCATTTTTGGAAACACTCGAACCGGTGGTTGTCGAGCCGCTCGTGTGTGCCTGACGTCATGGTCGGGCGGGAACGGAGATTCCCCAGGCGGGCATTTGTAAATCGAACGAATCCGAGGGGAGACCCTAATGAATTACAACTGGGACTGGGGCGTGTTCTTCAAGTCCACCGGCGTGGGCAGCGAGATTTATTTCGACTGGTACCTCTCCGGTTTGGGCTGGACCATTGCCATCGCCATCGCAGCCTGGATCATCGCGCTGCTGCTGGGCTCGATTCTGGGCGTCATGCGCACGGTGCCTAACCGCATCGTATCGGGCATCGCGACCTGCTACGTCGAACTCTTCCGTAACGTGCCGCTACTGGTTCAGCTGTTCATCTGGTACTTCCTGGTGCCCGACCTGCTGCCTGCGGACATCCAGGAGTGGTACAAGCAGGATCTCAACCCGACCACCTCGGCCTTCCTCAGCGTCGTCGTGTGCCTGGGCCTGTTCACCACCGCTCGGGTGTGCGAACAAGTGCGCACCGGTATCCAGGCGCTCCCTCGCGGCCAGGAATCCGCTGCCCGTGCCATGGGTTTCAAGCTGCCACAGATCTACTGGAATGTGCTGCTGCCCCAGGCTTATCGAATCATTATTCCGCCGCTTACCTCGGAATTCCTGAACGTATTCAAGAACTCCTCCGTGGCATCGCTGATCGGCCTGATGGAGCTGCTCGCGCAGACCAAACAGACCGCCGAGTTCTCCGCCAACCTGTTCGAAGCCTTCACCTTGGCGACGCTGATCTACTTCACCCTGAACATGGGCCTGATGTTGCTGATGCGCGGTGTCGAGAAGAAAGTTGCCGTACCAGGCCTGATCTCCGTAGGGGGTAAATGATGGAATTCGACTTCTCGGGCATCATTCCGTCCCTGCCGGGTTTGTGGAACGGCATGGTCATGACCCTCAAACTCATGGCCCTGGGCGTGACCGGCGGGATCATCCTCGGCACGATCCTGGCACTGATGCGCCTGTCCCACAGCAAACTGCTGTCGAACATTGCCGGCGCCTACGTCAACTACTTCCGCTCGATCCCGTTGCTGCTGGTCATCACCTGGTTCTACCTGGCGGTGCCGTTCGTGCTGCGCTGGATCACCGGCGAAGACACACCGATCGGCGCGTTCGCCTCGTGCATCGTAGCCTTCATGATGTTCGAAGCAGCGTACTTCTGCGAAATCGTCCGGGCCGGCGTGCAGTCGATCCCCAAGGGCCAGATGGGTGCTGCCCAGGCATTGGGCATGGGCTACGGCCAGATGATGCGATTGATCATCCTGCCGCAAGCGTTCCGCAAGATGACCCCGCTGCTGCTGCAACAGAGCATTATCCTGTTTCAGGACACCTCGCTGGTTTACGCGGTGGGTCTGGTGGACTTCCTCAATGCCTCGCGCGCCAGTGGCGACATCATCGGCCGCTCCAATGAGTTCCTGATCTTCGCCGGTTTCACATACTTCATCATCAGCTTTGCCGCCTCGCAGCTGGTCAAGCGTCTGCAAAAAAGGTTTGCCGTATGATCTCTATCAAGAATGTCAACAAGTGGTATGGCGACTTCCAGGTACTGACTGACTGCAGCACCGAGGTCAAAAAAGGCGAAGTGATCGTGGTGTGCGGGCCATCCGGTTCCGGCAAATCCACCCTGATCAAATGCGTCAACGCGCTGGAACCGTTCCAGAAAGGCGACGTGATCGTCGATGGCACGTCCATCGCCGACCCGAAGACCAACCTGCCGAAACTGCGTTCGCGCGTCGGCATGGTGTTCCAGCATTTCGAACTGTTCCCGCACCTGAGCATCATGGATAACCTGACCATCGCGCAAATCAAGGTGCTGGGTCGCAGCAAGGAAGAAGCCTCAAAAAAAGCCCTGCAACTGCTTGAGCGAGTCGGGCTATCTGCCCATGCGCATAAGCACCCGGGCCAGCTTTCTGGTGGTCAGCAACAGCGTGTAGCGATTGCCCGTGCGCTGGCGATGGACCCGATCGTCATGCTGTTCGACGAACCGACCTCGGCGCTGGACCCGGAAATGGTCAACGAAGTACTCGACGTGATGGTGCAACTGGCCCACGAAGGCATGACCATGATGTGCGTGACCCACGAAATGGGCTTCGCCCGCAAGGTGGCGGACCGGGTGATTTTCATGGACCAGGGCAAGATCATCGAAGACTGCAAGAAAGAAGAGTTCTTCGGCGACATCAACGCCCGTGCCGAGCGTACACAGCACTTCCTCGCGAAAATTTTGCAGCACTAAGCATCGGACGCCGCTCCCCCTGTGGGAGCTGGCTTGTGTGGCGAGGGGGCTTGCCCCCGTTGGGTCGCGAAGCGGCCCCGGCATTTCGAAGTCAAACCGCATGCAACGGGTTTACGACTGCTTCGCAGCCGAACGGGGGCAAGCCCCCTCGCCACAGAGCCAACTCCCACAAGGATCTGTGGGTATATGGATATTTGTGTTGTGGTTGACCCAAGGCATCTGTGATGAAATGCGACTCCACCCTCTATCGCGCCGCGCCGCCATCACTCGCCGTGAAACCCCGTTTGATTCGCCATCTGTTCCTGCCGCCGCTGGTCATCGCCCTGATGATCGGATTGGGTTACATCGGCTTCTGGGTCAGTGAACACTACGGAATTCGCAGCCTCAGCGAGAATGGCCAGCGTCAGTTGGAACTGCACGCCCGCGCCGTCGAGAGCGAGATCAGCAAGTACACCTACCTGCCCAGCCTGCTGGAACTCGAATCCAGTGTTTCCAAGCTGTTGGCCGACCCGTCTCCGGAACTCCGGCAGACGGTCAACGAATACCTTGAAGGCCTGAACCGGCGCAGCCGCAGTCGGGCCATTTATGTGATGGACACCACCGGTCGCGTACTGGCCACCAGCAACTGGCGCGATGTCGACAGTTATCTGGGTGAAGACCTGTCCTTCCGCGCCTATTTCCAGAACGCCGTACGCGGTCAGTCGGGGCGTTTCTACGGCATCGGCAGCACCAGCGGCGAACCCGGCTATTACCTGGCGCACGGTCTGGAAGAGCACGGCAAGATCATCGGCGTCGCCGTGGTCAAGGTTCGCCTCGAAGCCATGGAAGAACGCTGGCAGCGCGCGCGCCTGGAAGCCTTCGTCAGCGACGAGAACGGCATCATCATTCTCTCCAGCGATCCGGCGCGGCGGCTTAAATCGGTTGTGCCATTGAGCGAGGAAACCAAGGAAAAACTGGCCCGTAGCCTGCAGTATTACTGGTTTCCGCTGAATGAACTGCAACCGCTGGCGCGGGAGAAACTGGCCGAAGGCGAGGAAAAACTGACCTTCCCCGCCAACAGCGAATTGATGTCCGATGAAGAGAACATCAGCTACCTCTCGCAAACCCGGCCGCTGAGCGACACCCCATGGAATTTCACCCTGCTCACCCCCCTGCAGGATTTGCGGCGTGAAGCGATCAATCAGGGGATTCTGGTGGCGGTGGCGTTTGCCCTGGTGGCGTTTCTGCTGATCGCCTGGAACGAGCGACGCAAGGTGATCGCCACCCGCCTCGCGGCGCGGGAAGCCTTGCAGGAAGCCAACAATCAACTGGAGCGTCGGATTACCGAACGCACCACCGACCTGCGCGCCAGCAACGAACGGCTCAAGGGCCAGATCCGCGAACGGCGGCAGGCCGAAGAGACATTGCGCCGCGCCCAGGATGAACTGGTCCAGGCCGGCAAACTGGCGGCCATCGGTCAGATGTCCACCAGCATCGCCCACGAATTGAACCAGCCGCTGGCAGCCTTGCGGACCTTGTCCGGTAATACCGTGCGCTTTCTGGAACGCGGTCAGCTGGATGTGGCCAGCACCAACCTCAAGACCATCAATGAGCTGATCGACCGCATGGGCCGGATCACCGCCAGCCTGCGCTCCTTCGCCCGGCGCGGTGATGACAAGGGCCAGGCCAGCTTTGGCAAAGCCGTAGACGCCGCCCTGCAATTGCTAGGCGGCCGGATGGAAAGCGCGCAACTGCACTTGCACCGCGACCTCGAAGACGTGCAGGTGCTGATCGACCAGACCCGTCTGGAGCAGATCCTGGTCAACCTGATCGGCAACGCGCTCGACGCCATGCAGTCACAGCCCCAGCCGGAGTTGTGGCTCGAAGGCGAGGAGTTCGACGGCAAATATCGCCTGCGGGTACGCGACAACGGCCACGGTATTGATGCCGAAGCGCGCAAGCATTTGTTCGAACCGTTCTTCACCACCAAACCCGGCGAACAGGGCCTGGGCCTCGGCCTGACGCTTTCAGCCAGCCTGGCCGCCGCCACCGGCGGGCATCTGGGTGTCGAACACCCGGCCAGCGGTGGTACCACCTTCGTCCTAAGTTTACCGTTGGTAAGCCCCACTCCCGCCGAGCCAATATGAACAACGACCTTAGTGTGCTGATCGTCGAAGACGACCCCCATGTCCTGCTCGGTTGCCAACAGGCGCTGACCCTGGAAGACATTCCCTGCGTGGGTGTGGGTAGCGCTGAAGAAGCGCTGGAGCGGGTTGGCGATAACTTCGCCGGCATCGTCATCAGTGACATCCGTCTGCCGGGCATCGATGGCCTGGAACTGCTGACCCGGCTCAAGGCCCGCGATCGCAGCCTGCCGGTGGTGCTGATTACCGGCCACGGCGACATCTCCATGGCCGTCGGCGCGATGCAGAAAGGCGCCTACGATTTCATGGAAAAACCCTTCTCCCCGGAACGTCTGGTAGACGTCGCCCGCCGCGCGCTAGAGCAACGCAGCCTGGCGCGGGAAGTGTCGTCGCTACGTCGACAACTGTTCGAGCGCGACTCCCTCGAAGGCCGGATCATCGGGCGCTCGCCGGCCATGCAGAACCTGCGGGAACTGATCGCCAACGTCGCCGACACCTCGGCCAACGTGCTGATCGAAGGCGAGACCGGTACCGGTAAAGAATTGGTTGCGCGCTGCCTGCATGACTTCAGCCGTCGGCACACCAAACAGTTCGTCGCGCTGAACTGCGGTGGCCTGCCGGAGAACCTGTTCGAAAGCGAAATCTTCGGCCACGAGGCCAACGCCTTCACCGGTGCCGGCAAGCGGCGGATCGGCAAGATCGAACACGCCGACGGCGGCACGCTGTTCCTCGATGAAGTGGAAAGCATGCCGCTACCGTTGCAGATCAAACTGCTGCGGGTGTTGCAGGAACGCACCCTTGAACGCCTCGGCTCGAACCAGAGTGTGGCGGTGGATTGCCGGGTGATCGCCGCGACCAAGTCCGATCTGGATCAATCGAGCAAGGCCGGCGAGTTTCGCAGCGACCTGTATTACCGCCTGAACGTGGTAACCCTGGAACTGCCGCCGCTGCGCGAGCGCCGCGAAGACATCCTGCAACTTTTCGAACACTTCCTGCAGCTGTCATCCCTGCGCTTCGACCGCGCGGTGCCGGAACTGGACAATCAGACCCTGTCGAACCTGATGAGCCACGACTGGCCAGGCAACGTGCGCGAACTACGCAACGTCGCCGAGCGTTTCGCATTGGGCCTGCCGGCCTTCAAAAAATCCGGCGCCAATGGCAACAATCAGGGCCTGGCCTTCGCCGAAGCGGTGGAAGCCTTCGAGCGCAACTTGCTCAGCGACGCCTTGCAGCGCAGCGGCGGCAACCTGACCCAGGCCAGCCAGGAACTGGGGATGGCCAAGACCACGCTGTTCGACAAAGTGAAGAAATACGGGCTGAGTCACTGATGGACCTGATTTTCAAAGCAACCCTGGGCGCGGCGGTGGTGGTGATTCTGGCCATGCTGGCCAAGACCAAAAACTATTACATCGCAGGCCTGGTGCCGCTGTTTCCGACCTTTGCGCTGATCGCTCATTACATCGTCGGTAAGGGGCGTTCGCTGGATGATTTGAAAACCACCATCGTGTTTGGCATGTGGTCGATCATTCCGTACTTCGTCTACCTGGCGACCTTGTATGTGATGGTCGACCGGATGCGGCTGGAGGCTTCGTTGGCGGTGGCTGCGGTGGCGTGGTTGATGGCGGCGACGGTATTGGTCAGTGTGTGGGTTCGCCTGCACGGCTAAATTTAAAAAGATCGCGGCCTGCGGCATTTGCATACACCTGTAGGAGCTGCCGAAGGCTGCGATCTTTTGATCTTGACCTTCAGCGGTCTGGAAAAAATCAAGATCAAAAGATCGCAGCCTGCGGCAGCTCTTACGGGGACGGGGTAAGGGGCAAGTCCCTTGGTTACTGCCCGTAAACCTTCTGCAACTGTGCTTGTGTCAACGCATCTTCAAACGGCACCGGCACCGATTTCACCGCCCCGTAGAGGTTGCGATAACGCCAATAGTTACCGTTGTTGGCCAGTTGATAACCACGCTCGACCACTCGCTGGCCATCAAGGATATAACGCAAGGTTTCCTGGGCTGCCGCTGGCGGTGTCGACTGCATCAGGTCGGTGGACAAAACGCGCATCGACTCGTCGATACACTCGTCGAGCACGGCCGTGACCTTTGCCAAATCTAGGCCGCCGTCATCGATGCACTGCTTGCCACAGCGCCGAATCGGCTGGCTGACGACTTCGATCCGCATGCGATACAGCGCCGAACCGGCAATGTCCTGAACCTGCACCTGATTGACCAGCACGAAACTGCCGCGATCGGGGGTCAGCATCAGTCTGGGCTCTATCACCAAGCGCGCGGTGACCTGCCCTTCTCCTTGCTTGAACCCGGCCACTTGCGAAGCCTGTTGATAGCGCTTTTGCAGACGCTCCTGCAACGGAACGCCAGCGAGCAAGTCGGCCATCGGTCGCGCCTCGTTGAGCGCGGTTTTTTCCGCATCGCGCTGCAAGCTGCCGCTGCCCATCTGGGTGTTGATCAGGCTGGCGACCAGCAAACCGGCAAGCCCGGCAGTGTTGCCCGAGCTCGCCACCAGATTATGACTCGACGACGCAGCCTTCAAGGCTGCCTGGGAGTCAATCACGGTGCTCGCACCCACAAAGGATTGCGGCAACTGCACATCGACCTTAAGCCCGTGGGTCTGGACATAAGGCAAGGCACTCTGGTCCTTGAAACCGGCCTCAGGGGCCGGTTTTTGCGCACACCCCGGCAGCATCAGCAGGGCCAGCGCACCAGCCACTATAGGCAGACGCTTCATTGCGCGAACGGGGTGATCATTTGCTGACGGCTATTGTCCACAGCCTGATAGAACGCGTTGGACAGGTTGGTGTAGGTCGGCTCGTCCCACTCGCCCTGGGCGGCTTGCGTAGCGACAAAGGGTTTGAACCACAGCAATTTGTTGTCTGCCAGATCGATCACCATGCCCTGTCCGCCCACCTGCGCCATCGGCACGCTGGTCGGCACGATGCTGTAGTAGCTGCGGGTAGCGCCGGTGGCGTAGACATTCACCAGCAGCAGACGATCGACGCCGTAGGTGGCTTTGACCGGCGTCATGTCACGGGTCATGTAGCCTTCGCGGAAACTGGTTTCCTTATAAATCTTCAGGTCGAACGGCTCGTTGATCCGCTTGGCTTTGTAACCCTTTGCCTGCAGCTTGGCGACAAGGACATCGGGCAAGGTATTGAGGTCGCCCACTTGCCATTTTTCGACATTGTCACTGAGCTTGTTGTTAACGCCCTTGTTGATGGCGTAATCGAGAATCCCCTGATTACCGGTCAACGCCAGCACCGGCTCCGGAACCACAGTGATCGCCACGCCGATAGTCGGCTCTTTGGCATCCCAGAATTGGTGGTCCAGCGGTACTGGAGGTTGCACGTGAGCACAGCCCGTGAGGGTCAGGCAGGCGAGCAACGTCAGGGCTGCCCAGGTGCGTAGAGCGTGAAGATTCATGGATCAAGTCCCTATGATTATTAACGATGCTGCCTATGTCGGCAGCACCGGCAAAAACCGTAGTGGCACATTGATATATTTTTCGACCGACAATCGTTAGTTGACCGTTCCGCCCTTGGCTTCACTCATGATCTGACGAATCGCACCGACAAACGTCTCCACCGGTTGCCCGCCACTGACGGCGTACTGCCCGTTGAACACCACCGTCGGCACCGAACTCACTCCCCGCGTTAACCACAACTGTTCTTCCTCGCGAACCTCTTTGGCGAATTCATCGGACGCCAGAATCGCCTCGGCCCGCTGCCGATCCAGTCCCACGCTTTCCGCTATCTGCGCCAATTGCCCGTGATCGGACGGATTGCCGCCCTCGGTGAAATACGCCTTGAACAGTGCGTCTTTCAGGTTGAACTGCAACCCTTCCAGCCCCGCCCAGTGCAGTAAGCGATGAGCATCGAAAGTGTTGTAGATACGGCTGTTGCCGTCCGTGCGAAAGGCAAACCCGACCTCGGCGCCACGCGCGCGGATCATTTCGCGGTTCTTCTGCGATTGCTCAGGCGTCGAGCCATACTTTTCGCTGATGTGTTCGGTGATGTTCTGACCTTCGGGGCCCATCTTCGGGTTCAGTTCGAACGGCTGGAAACGGATCTCGGCCTGGACTTCGTCGCCGAGCAAATCCAGGGCACGGGTCAGGCTATACAGACCGACAACGCACCAGGGGCAGGACACGTCGCTGACGAAATCGATTTTCAGGGGGGTACTCATTACACACCTCGCAGGCTTGGGTCGCGCCGGAAAGTTTGAACGATACACCCGAAGGCTGAGCCCGTGTGGCAACGGTTCCACTCTCCCTGTGGGAGCCGGGCTTGCCCGCGATGACGGTGTTCAAGACGACATCTGTGGTGACTGACACGCCGCCATCGCGGGCAAGCCCGCTCCCACAGGTTTTGGGGTGTTTTGGGGGGCGTGTTTAGTTCTGTTTAGCGTTACTTCCTGAAAGCTACAGCGCCTTGCGTCATCGCCTACAACCACGTCAGAATCCGCCGGCTTGTGCGCCTGGAGGCCCGTCGGTAACTTGGTTCCTGTCACTGATTCCCAGTGATCGGGTTTAGTAGCCCGGCTTTTTCCATCCGGACGTATAAGTGTCATCCAGTCAGGCATTCGCTTGCACTTGATGGTGGCTGTGCGCATGGTGCCTTCGGGCGCGCCGGTTTTGGATGGGTGGCCGGTCTACTAACTTGCGCACAGCCGCCACCCTTCCGTTTAGTAGCGAGACAGGTTGCGGCTCTACTATCAGGAGTACCCTCCAATGTTCAAGATCACACCTAATCCACCGGAAACCGACGACGTTTCCCCGTACGAAATCCCAGGCTCCAAAAAGCTCAACGAAGCCGCCGACCGCGCCCTCGATTACTACCTCAAACCGGTCATTCCCAAAGACATCCCACGCAAACCCAGCGCCCTTTACTCCGTCGCCCCCGACGCCGATAACGAATCCCTGCTGGTCAACGCCTGCGAATCCCTGGCAGCGGCGAGCGTGATGTTGAGTGATTTCGCGGGGCTGGTGGACGGCCCGCAACGCAACACCGTGCTCGGCATCCAGAACTCCGTCATGTTGGGTGAACTGGCGGTGAACCGGGTGCTTGATAACTTCGTTCCAACGTAAAACCTGAACCTGTCGGAGAACCTAAACCCTGTGGGAGCGAGCCTGCTCGCTCCCACATTGGATTTTGGGGTTACAGGAGATTTGGGGCGGTCACCGGATCAATCTGCGCCCAGTGCGAGGTGTCTTCGCGATGGGCCTGCAAATACGGCAACACTGCCGCCAACAACGGCGCCTTGAACGCCTCTTGAAAACGATGGGCCAACCCCGGGATCAGCTTCAACTGACTGCCGCGAATGTGCGCCGCCAGGTGCACGCCATGCATCACCGGCAACAACGGATCGGCGGTGCCGTGAACCACCAGCGTCGGCACCCGCAATTGATTAAGCAGCGCCACCCGGCTCCGTTCGGCGAGGATGGCCATGATCTGGCGCTTCACGCCCTCCGGGTTGAATGCCCGGTCATAGGATTGCGCCGCCTGCTGCAACAGCGCCTGCCGGTCATCGCTCACCGCCGGGCTACCCAGCGCCGCCAGCAAATCGGCCTGTTGCTCCAGCGCCACCTCGCGATTCGGTGCGCCGCGTCGCGCGAGTAACTGCACCAGCGCCGCACTCGGTGCCGGCAAACCTTCGGCACCCGAGCTGGTCATCAACAACGTCAGGCTCTCGACACGCTGCGGTGCCATCGCCGCCATATGTTGGGCGATCATCCCGCCCATGCTGGCGCCCAGTACGTGGAATTGTTTGACGTGCAAAGCATCCATCAGTCCAAAGGCATCATCCGCCATGTCGGTCAGGGTGTACGGCGCCGATACCGGCAAACCGAGTTTGTAGCGCAACACTTCGAAGGTCAGGTTGGCCTCGATAGGCGTCTGCCGCCAAGTCGAGAGGCCCACATCGCGATTGTCATAGCGAATCACCCGAAAACCCTGCTGACACAGCGCAACCACCACCTCGTCCGGCCAGTGAATCAACTGCCCGCCCAGGCCCATCACTAGCAACAACGCAGGATCCGAGGCACGGCCAATGCTCTGGTAGGCCAGGCTCACCTGTTCCAGATCGACCCGCTCGGTCGGAACATTGACATCGCACCGCGCAGCCGCCAGGGACGACAGGCTGAACAATAAAGCGGCCAGAAAAGTGGCCGCCGATAAAAATAAAGCACGCATGAAAAACACCGAAACGCAGAACTCCAGTAGAGCGCGAGTCTGATGAAGTTTGTTCAAGCGCGCTGCCACAGTTACGTGACAGTTTGATGAAGATTGCCGAGCGGTCATCGACCGATACGGCCGAGCGCGTTCGACCGTCGCTCATCGCGATAAAAATGGGTCGTAGCCTGGAGGACGTAACCTGGCGGTTGATAAACGCACAACCCTATAACTATGTACCACCTGCCCCCCTCACAACTGACCTCTAATGGCCCCGATGCCGGAACACCCGGCCCTCTTGCCCTTTGGAGACCAGTCGCCATGTCCGACGCCACCAAGCCCTTACAGGCCGATTTCGGCTTTTCCCACCTGCTTGCCCCCGCACCCGATCAGAGCCTGTTACTGACAGCCTCGGAACGCTGGCGCGACTGTCGCCGACAATGGCTCGAACTCATGGCGCAAAGCCCGCAGGCGCGTGCCTCGATTACGCGTTTGCTCAAAGACCACTGGGATCTGGATGGCAATCGGGTCGGTCTGAGTTTCTTCACCGCCAGCAACCGGCCGGAACATTTTGTCAGCCTGACCCACGCCTGCGCCTTTGTGCTGCAACAGCCTGCGGTCGAGATTTCACTCGACGCGCGTTGCGCGGTGATCGGTCTTGCACGGGAACACCGCCTCTTCGGCAAGCCTCCCTCCGAATTGCTCGAACAGCTGAAAAACCTGAACCCGGAGCGCCTGCTCAATCACGACTGGGATCGTTGGTGGAGCGCCCGGGCACGCGGGACGGCGGTATCGCGCAGAGCGCTGGCCATCCAGCTGTATCGCCAGCACTTCGAAGCCTCCAGCCAGGTGGCCCATGCCCAGCGCACCTTGACGGCCGAACTGATGAAGTCGCTGCTGACGCTGATCGATGCCCCCAGCGACAGTACGGTTGTCGACGCCCCTCCAATGACGATCAAGCAACTGGCGCTCAGATTCGCTGACAGTCGCCGTGTCGAGTTGCCCGGTGTTCTGCTCATCAGCACCGAACAACCGGCCGCGCAATTGCTGTACTTGCCAGAGCAGCAGCCGGCTTGGAGGCACTTCCAGCACCGTCATGAGGTGGAAAGCTGGCTGACCACACACCCGCAAAATATTGCCGGGATGCCTCCGCTCGACGGTATCAGCTTCGAATACACCCGCATCGTAACCACACCGCTGGCAGTCGCCGCCGAGCAGCTGATTACACGTGTATCGGTCGCCTGGATAAACAGCATTCGTCAGGTCAACGGCAGTGATATCGCCGAGCACGGCGCCACCGCGCTGGACGCCGCTGACCGATTGGATCGACAACACCGGCAAGAAGCTGCTTTTGCCGAGCCAGCCGAATTGCCGGCGGATATCCTCAGCGAGGAAGAGACCAGCGACAGTGTTCCGCAGTTCGGCTTGCTCACCCCCGACATTGCGCTGGACACCCGCCAGAGTGCCTTGGCGTATCACTGCGCAGCGCTCGAAACCCTGCTTGGCAAAGACTTCGCAGGTGATCTGAATGACTCGCGCCTGCAGAACCTGAAAAAACACCTCGACGCCTTGGCGGCAGCAGAACAGGCCAGCCAAACCGCCGCCTCCGCATTGCTGGACACCCGCGACGCGCTGAAGATGCTGGAACTGCGCCATGCATCGAATCCGCATTACACCGCGCTGTATCAGGCACGGTTAGCGGGGTTGCGCAGCGAGGCAGAGATTCAATTGCCCCTGAACCAGCTCAGCCCTGAAGAACACCGCTGGGTTCAAGCAGTTCTCGATGCTCCCGCTGCGCCGCGCAATGCAGATGTCGCGGTGGCGCGGCTGACTTTGTCGACCACTGAAGGCGACGGCGGCACTCAAAGCGAGGAACTGGACGGCGTGCTGCTGATCACGCACCCATCCATACTGCGCGGTGTCGCGCCCCACAGTCTGTTGTTGTACTGGCCCGGCCGGTTCGGTGGCTTGCAGCGTTTCGCCTCTCGGCGAGCACTGGAACAAGCACTGTTCAAATTGAGCGCCAACGACGACGTGTTGGCCTTGCACCTGAGCGAGTTGAGCGGCGACCCGTTCGAATATGCCCTGCAAAATCAGCTTTACCGCTGCGTACAGCAGGCGACTCGACTGATTGCCGACAACCCCGTGCCAGCCAAAGCCCAGCAGCGTACCGTGGCGCTGGAAAAACTGCGCGAACACACCCTCGCCCGCCTGACAGTGCCGATGCCCGCCGCGCGGGAACTGGCCTTCGCGCAACTCCTCGAGCAAAACCACAGCAGCGTCCTGGCTAAAGCACTGCCACAGTGGCTCGGCACGCTGTCCGATGCTCGGCGCTTGCAGTTCAAGCATCTGTTCAAGACGTACATTGCGGCCATGAAACGCTCCCATGAGTTACTCGAACGGGATCTGCCGCCACGGGATGATTTCAGCAAAAAGCGCATCGACGCTCGCCTGCGTAAGGACTTCGCCCTTAAACAAGGCTTTGAGGTGATGCTGGATCTGCCCGATTCAACCACTTGGCAGAAGGTCGTGATCGAAGGCGCCGCGCCGGGAACGCCGCAAAAAAATGTGCTGATAGCCAGTAAAAACCGCAGCAAGCGGTCCCTCGCCGATCTGGCCCAAACCAATATCGATCAGGAGTTATGGTGGCGACTGTCGCTCATGCAGGTCGAGATCTCTACGGATGACGAGGCAGAACGCAAGAAGCTGAAAACCGGCATCACACAACCCTATCTGCGCAAGCTGATCACCGAACTGGATCTGGCCGGACATTACGAGACACAGATCCGCCACGCTTTTCTAGGCGCCCCCACCGCCTCGGCCTTCGACCTTGAATATCGCCGTGAAAGCCTCACCGAGCCTTGGCGCCTGATGCTGAAACTGCAAGGCGAATTTGCCCTGCTGCAACGACAGATCGACGCCCATGGACGGCAAGTGCTGAATATCGCGATTGACGCCAATACCGCGCAAGCCTTTGCTGCCCAAGGCAAGCGTATCGTGCTGCTGCCGGCCCATCTGACAGTGGGCGGTGAAGACACGCCGCATCAGGGCCCGAGCACTTTGTCGGGGGTCACCTTCATCGAGGAACAGGTCAGTGGCCTGACGCTGCTCTACCTGCCGGACAGTCCGGACGGTATCCACCTGCGCCAATACGACACCCTTGAGCAGGCACGCCAAAGCCTGTTCAACCTGTGCCTGCACAACAGCATGGTCAACTATTTGGCCGGGCGTGCCTTGCAAGGCGACTTCGCCCTTCACGTCAGTCGGATCAATGAGGCATTGCTGCGAAACTTCAATGCGCTGATCGGCGTCGGCATGGCGTGGCCGGCCGCCACGTCGCTGGCGGCGCATCTGCTCGATGTGCATATGGGGCGTTTACTGGAAGCCCATCGAAGTACCTCACGCTCCAATGACGCCTTGTACCTGGAGCACTGCGCACTGAAGTCCGGCGCGATGTTCAACTATCTGAAAATGGCCCTGGGCATAGTGCCATTCGTGGGCTCGGCCATTGCATTGTATGACGCTTGGGGCAGCGCCAATCTGGCGGTCGCTGCTTTCCTGCGTGGCGATGTCGGTCATGGTCTGGCCGAAGTGGAGGCGGTGTTGTTGTCGTTGATCGACGCTGCCATGGATGTGCTTCCGGGTGCCAACGCGGCTCCCGGTGCTGCCCGTGCAATAACGCGCCATCGTCAGTTACGCACAGTGGCCAGAAAGGCCGGTGCTTTGCAGATGCCCTCGCGTCGACAGGCCCATCGCGTCCGTGATTACTTTCACGGCTACGAATATGAACACGAAATTTCTCTGGCTGAACTGCAACCTGCCACACACGGCATCTATCGCAATGTCTATCGGCATGCCGAGGGCGATTTCATGATCAGCCAGGGGCGCATCTACCGGATCGAGCTGAGCGATGCTCCTCGTGGCTGGCGCTTGCACGGCACATGGGCACGCGCCTATAAACAGCCGATCGCCCTCGATGAGGCCGGCAACTGGAACACCCACTATGCGGTGTACGGCACATTGATGGAGGGCGGTGGCGTGGGCGGCGGTGCGGTGCTCGGGCATCTGGCCGACGGCATGGATCCGCTCTGGCCAGCGGTCATCAGGCGTTGGCTGCCCCGCTGGTGGGCTGATCGGACTGCGCGTCGTCTGGGGACATTGAAACACACCATCGACGCGAGTACCCGGCAGCTCACTACGCAGTCCAAAAAAACTAAAATCGCCCTCATGGAATACTATGAAGCCGGCACTGAACAACGCATAAAACTGCAACCTTCTGTCGACGCTGCCTGTACCAAAGACATCGACATCGCTCAGAACCAATACGCCGATCTGGAAGAACTGCGCAGTTTTGGCGAGCGACGACAAGCCCGGGAAATTGCTGAGGTTAAAAACAAATGCGCCTTTTTAGTGGTTGATCGCACCCTGTGCCGGATCGACCTGGCCAATCAGCGACTACAGGGCTGCCTCGACCGGATCGATGAATTCAATGAACTTTCCAACACCACACCCGCGAGCGATATCCGCAAACACCTGGACTTGATGGCGCAACGCACGGCGGTCCGTAAAGCTTTTCTTCAGGACCTCGAATACGCTTACACCGCGACCGAACAGGCCAACCTGTGGAATGGTCGAATCACCCTTAAAAACCAAAAACTGGAAATGGCCGATGATCTGGCGAAGGTAAACAAGGCGTTCAGCGGGACAAGCTACCGTTACCTGAAAGCAGCACACAGCCTCGAAATCATTACCCGATACGACGCCGTCCACGACCAGTCCTGGTTGTATTTTCATGTGCAGTTGAAAAACGCCAGGATCAAAGTGGATCGTGCCATGGTCACCCAGCACAACCTTCCGACCGTGCACGCCAACGTGACACAACGCCACAGAGTGCTGAAAGACTGTCTGGAGACTTACTCCAAATTCCGCCGCGACCTGAATGCCTGGGTACTGGGCTATCCGCAACACCTGGATAAGGAACAAGTCACCCGGTTTCTGGATAACCTGGCGAATCTCGAGACATCTGCTCAAAAAGTCTTGGGTAACCGCACCTCCACCTCACCGAATGAAGTCGCATCCGGTAAAAAGTTTTTTGAGACCGAAGACAACCAGTTACTGATCGGCGTCGAAAAAACCGATGCGGTGACTCAGCAGAAGCGGTTCACCATCGAGGGGGTCGATGGGCACACGGAAACCTGGCTGCCGCGCTCAAGCGGTAAATATCACCTCAGCGAGCAATCTTTCGCCGTACAACGTCCGCAGCAGACGGATGTTCGACCGTTGCTGGCGGAGTCCCGAACACGGCTCGCTGCCATAGAAAACTACCAGAGCAAGGTCAAAAGTTATGCCGACCAGGGCATGCTGCCGGTCGACCTTGAGCACATGATGAACAGCGAAGCTGACGAACTCATCATGCGGGCGCGGGACATCGAACGACTGTCACCCACCGATCCGATCATCGTGCAATTGAAGGAGAAGGCCCGGGATCTTGCGCGTGCCGGACGCACCCTGCGTATCGAACAGTCCATGAACAGCAGAACCCCCACCGAGGGTTATCTGGACTACCTGCTGGAACAACGGGTGGTGGACATTCGCAAGGAAGGCGCATTGCGCGATATCGGCAAGCGCCCGGACGGTCGACGGGATTTTCTGCAGGAGTATGAAGTTCGCGATTTGACCCGCCAGCCGCTGCAAACGCTGTGGTATGCGCATTTTCATTACCCCTCGGCGAAATCACCGTTCAACGAGTTCGTCAAAGGTCATCTGAAATTGCCTGAACAACGCAACCTGGGCCTGCAATGGCAACAGGCTCAAGCCAACAGCGGCGCTCAGGTGGAGTCAATCTGGCGGGGCGACATCGGCAAACCGCTGGCGCTCAAACATTTTCCACTGCTGTGAAGAACGACAACGGAGCGCCCGAAGCGCTCCGTTGTCAGTCAGCTGTCAGGCCAGCTGACTACGCAGCAGACGTGCCGCCGCGACCATGTTCACCAGCGCGGCTTCTGTTTCCGGCCAGGCACGGGTCTTCAACCCGCAATCGGGATTGACCCACAACCGCTCGGCCGGAATACGCTTAACGGCTTTGCTCATCAACTTCACCATCTCGGCCGTGTCCGGCACTCGTGGTGAGTGGATGTCATAGACGCCCGGGCCGATGTCGTTCGGGTAGTCGAACGCTTCGAAGGCTTCCAGCAGTTCCATGTCCGAGCGCGAGGTTTCGATGGTGATCACGTCGGCGTCCATGGCGGCGATGGACTGGATCACGTCGTTGAATTCGCTGTAGCACATGTGGGTGTGGATCTGGGTTTCGTCGCGTACGCCCGATGCACTCAGACGGAAGGCTTCCACCGCCCAATCGAGGTATTCCTGCCATTGCGCCCGGCGTAGCGGCAGCCCTTCGCGGAAGGCGGCTTCGTCGATCTGGACGATTTTGATGCCGGCGTTTTCCAGGTCCACCACTTCATCGCGCAAGGCCAGGGCCAGTTGCTGCGCCTGAACTTTTCGCGAGACGTCTTCGCGCGGGAACGACCACATCAGCATGGTCACGGGACCGGTGAGCATGCCTTTCATGACCTTGTCGGTCAGGCTTTGAGCATAGGTGATCCAGTCAACCGTCATCGGCTTCGGACGGCTCAGGTCACCATAAATGATCGCCGGTTTGACGCAGCGCGAACCGTAGCTCTGGACCCAGCCGAACCGGGTGAACAAGTAGCCGTCCAGTTGTTCGGCGAAGTACTCGACCATGTCGTTGCGCTCGGCTTCACCGTGTACCAATACGTCCAGACCCAGGCGTTCCTGGATTTGCACGGCGTGGCGGATTTCGCTATGCATGGCATCGGTGTAATCGTTGGCCGACAGCTTGCCTTGCTTGAAGGCCTGGCGCGCCAGACGGATCGAACCAGTCTGTGGGAACGAGCCAATGGTGGTGGTCGGGAACGCCGGCAGTTTCAGCCGTGCCTGTTGTTGTTCGATACGTTTGGCAAACGGCGAGTGACGTTGGCTGTCCGCGGCGCCGATGGCGTTGATTCGGGTCTGAACATCCGCTTTGTGGATACGCGGAGACTGGGCGCGACTGGCCGCAATGGCGCGGCTTTCAGCCAGGGCAGCTTGCACTTTTGGCGCTTGCGGATCGTTGAGGGCATCACGCAGCACGGCGATTTCACCGCACTTCTGCACGGCAAACGCCAGCCAGCTTTTCAGTTCCGGGTCGAGTTTGTCTTCACGCTCCAGGTCCACCGGGCTGTGCAGCAGCGAGCAGGAACTGCTGACCCACAAGTTATCGCCAAAGCGCTCCTGAGCCGGCTGCAGTTGCGCGAGGACTTGCTCCAGTTCGCAGCGCCAGACGTTGCGGCCGTTAACCAGACCTACCGAGAGAATCTTGTAGGTCGGCAGGCGATCCAGCACTTGGCCGAGTTGATCCGGCGCGCGCACCGCGTCGATGTGCAAGCCTTGCACTGGCAGGCTGACAGCCAGGCCAAGGTTGTCTTCCAGGCCACTGAAGTAAGTCGCCACGAGTTTTTTCAGCGGCGAATATTGGAGGATGTGATAAGCGCGCTCGAAGGCGTTTTTCCAGGCCTGTGGCAGGTCGAGGGTGAGGATCGGTTCGTCGATCTGCACCCACTCCACGCCTTGGGCAGCGAGGCGACCGAGGATTTCGCCGTAGATCGGCAGCAGGCGCTCCAGCAGGTCGAGTTTGTCGAAGCCATCACCCTTCGCCTTGCCCAGCCACAGATAGGTCAACGGGCCGATGATCACCGGTTTGACGTTGTGGCCCAGGGCCTTGGCTTCTTCGACTTCGTCGAACAGCTGTTCCCAGCTCAGTTTGAACTGCTGGTCTGCGGTGAATTCCGGGACCAGATAGTGGTAGTTGGTGTCGAACCACTTGGTCAGTTCCTGAGCGTATTGCGCCTTGCCATGTTCCCCGCCGCAACAGGCCGCGCTAGCGCCACGGGCCATGGCGAACAGGGTGTCGAGTGTCGGCAGGCCACGGGAGTCTTTGGCACTGTCGAAGCGCTCGGGGATGACACCGAAGGTCAGGGAGTGAGTCAGTACCTGGTCGTACCAGGCGAAGTCGCCCACGGGGAGCAGGTCGATGCCGGCGTCTTTTTGCAATTGCCAGTGGGTGGCACGCAATTGGCGGCCGACGCTTTTCAGTGCGTCCTGGTCAAGATCACCCTTCCAGTAGGATTCGAGGGCTTTTTTCAGTTCGCGGTCGGCGCCGATGCGCGGAAAACCAAGAGTGTGGGCCAAGGCCATGGTAAGAGTTCTCTCTATAAAGGACGCTATAAAACATGGTGCTATTGTCGACAGCTCACCCAACATGAGACAAACTCAACCTTTTCGTGTTGATCACAAGTTTTCCTCATGGAGCCCCCGGTGCTTGAAATCCGTCACCTGAAAACCCTGCACGCTTTGCGCGAAGCCGACAGCCTGGTGGATGCGGCCGACCGCCTGCACCTGACCCAGTCGGCGCTGTCCCACCAGTTCAAGGAGCTGGAAGAGCGCATGGGCATGCCGCTGTTCGTGCGCAAGACCAAACCGGTGCGCTTCACCAGTGCCGGCTTGCGCCTCCTGCAACTGGCCGACGCCACCCTGCCATTGCTGCGCGGCGCCGAGCGAGACATTGCACGGCTGGCCGGCGGCACTGCGGGGCGTCTGCACATGGCGATCGAGTGCCACAGTTGCTTTCAGTGGCTGATGCCGACCATCGACCAGTTCCGCGATGCCTGGCCGGAAGTCGAGCTGGACTTGGCCTCAGGGTTCTCCTTCGCCCCGCTGCCGGCGCTGGCCCGGGGCGACCTGGATCTGGTGGTGACCTCCGACCCGCTGGAACTGGTCGGGATCACTTACGTGCCGTTGTTCACCTACGAAGCCATGCTTGCGGTGGCTAATCAGCACCGCCTGGCGAGTAAGCCGTACATCGTGCCCGAAGATTTGCTGACGGAAACCTTGATCACCTACCCTGTGGAGCGTGATCGGCTGGACATCTTCACCCGCTTCCTGGAACCGGCCGACATCGAACCGGCCCAGGTGCGCACCTCGGAACTGACGGTGATGATGATGCAACTGGTGGCCAGCGGTCGCGGCGTCTGCGGCATGCCCCATTGGGCGCTGCATGAATACAGTTCACGGGGTTATGTGAAGGCCAAGCGACTGGGCGAGAAAGGCTTGTTCGCAACGCTCTACGCCGGGATTCGCGCCGATATGCTGGATGCGCCGTACATGCGCGACTTTTTGCTGACGGCCAAGGACACGTCGTTTTCGACGCTGGATGGGGTTAGTGCAGTTCGCTGAAATCCTGTCGATTCTGATCAAAGTTGAAGGGTGATTGTTCAGGCCTCATCGCGGGCAAGCCTCGCTCCTACAAGGGAGCGGGGTGCTTTCAGAGCTCACGCCACATATGGATCTTGTCGAAGTAGTCTTCGCCAACCCGCACTGCCAGCGGCTCAAGCCCGAACTGCACGAAGCCGCAACGCTGATACAGCTTGAAGGCAGCTTCATTGCCGGCGGTGACGGTCAACTGGATCAGCCTCAGGCCCTGATGGGTCTGCGCTTCAGCCAACGCGGCCTGGACCAGCCGGTAGCCGAGCCCGCGCTGCCGAACCTCACCCGAAACGTACATGCCAAACAACGTCGCCTTGTGCCGAGCCTTCTCCCGCGCTTCAAAAGCCAAGCCGACGATGCCCGCCAGTTTCCCTTCCTCAAACGCCCCGAGTACCCGGTCCAGCTTGCTGGTCAGCCGCGATTCCCACCAACTCAGCGGCATCACCGCGCGCTCGCGCACGCTGGAAGTGAACGCCTGGGGATGCAAGTCATAGGCCTCAAGCATCAGCGCCCGATAATCCAGGGCATGACTGGCATCAAGCCGTTCAATCCACATCTTCAGGCCACTCGCCGCTGCTCAACCATCAAGCGCACCGCCAGCCCGGACAGCACGAAGCCCATGAAATAACGCTGCATCGCCAGCCAGTTCGGGTTGTTGACGAACCAGGACGCAATGCCCGCGGCAAACAGCGCGATCAGCAGGTTGACGCTGAAGCTCACGCTGATCTGGGTCAGGCCGAGGACGATGCTCTGGGTGAACACCGAACCGTGCTCAGGAGTAATGAACTGCGGAAACACCGACAGGTAAAACACCGCGATCTTCGGGTTCAGGGCGCTGGTGAGAAAGCCCATGGTGATCAACTTGCGCGACGAATCTGCCGGCAGCTGCTGCGCCTCAAACGGCGAGCGCGCACCAGGCTTGACCGCCTGCCAGGCCAGCCACAGCAAGTACAGCGCGCCGGCCCACTTCAACACTTCGTAAGCCATCGGCACTGCCACGAACACCGCGGTCAAACCCGCGGCGGCCGCGAACAGGTGCACTAAAAATCCCGCGACCACGCCGAGCAACGAAGTCACCCCGGCCTTGCGGCCCTGGCAGATTGAACGAGAGATCAGGTAGATCATGTTCGGCCCGGGCGTGAGTACCATCAGCAGTGCCGCGGCGGCGAAAATCAGCAAGTCTTGAAGCGGGATCATGGGCATCCTCCGTCCTTGGACGATCAGGCAGTTTCGATCAGTGAGGCTCGATAAAACGGCAAGATCAGGTCCCGTGTCAATGGCGCCAACGTGACATCGCCGTCGGTGGCCGGATCGATCCAGCGCACCTCTTCGATCTCCGCCGCCGGGGAAACGTGCGAATCGATGGTCAGCTGAAAGAGTTCGGCCTGTACGACATAACCCGGCTCATTAGCGGCCGGCGCCGAGAATTGCCCCAAGTAGGCGGCATGCGCCGGATCGATGACCAGGCCGAGTTCCTCCTCCAGTTCACGGGCGAGAGCATGGACCGGTTGCTCATGGGACTCGATCTTGCCCCCCGGCTGCATGAACGCCTGGGTGCCGCGCTTGCGCACCAACAGGGTGCGGCCGTCGGGGCCGATCAGCAGGGCAGCGGCAATGCGGATGAGGCGGGGGGAAGCGGCGGATGAATGCGTCATGGATCGGGATTGGCCTTGGGTAAAGGCAGCAAGGATCACATGAGCGCCGGTTCTTCGTCACGCCGAAAACTTATCTGCCTCGCCACAGGTCGCTCCCACATTGGATCTGTGCAAAGGCCAGGAAGCTCAACTCGTCTCGAGAAGTGCGCCCTCCACTTCCTCCGGCACTTTCACGAAAATGCTGTACTTGGCACCTTCCATCGCCTCGAAAGCGATCAACTTCTCCACCAGCGGCCCATTCAACACCTTGCCGGCATTGAGCAGCAGCATGCCGTTGTCGGCATTGAGATTGCGCGCCAGGATCATGCCCGGCACCAGATCCCGGGTGGTTAGCACCTTGACCGTTGGATCGGCCAGCGTCACGTCGCTCAGATAAGCCGCGCAGACCTGAATGAAATCCTCCACCAGTTCCGGATCGTAGAGACGACCGGCGTATTGGCGGATATACACCAGGGCTTCATCGCTGTTCATCTGCCGTTCGAGGATCAACCCGCGCTGCAACTCGATGAAATCCACCGCCAGTTTCAGCAACCGCGAACCGAACGGAATCGCTTCGCCCTTGAGCCGATCAGGAAAACCGCTGCCGTCCCAACGCTCCTGGTGATGCAGGATCAGCCGGGCGGCATCCTTCATCGGATCGAGCGTCATCAGCAGCGACTCACTCTGCTTCGGATAACCCCGATAGCGCTCGCGGTCATTGTGATGCAGCAGGTCCGAGGGCGTGCTCATCATGCTGTCGGTCCAGCTCAATTTACCGATGTTGTAGAGCGCCGCCGCCATGGTCAGGTCACGACTGCTGCCTTCGTCCAGCCCATGGAGTTTGCAGTACACCCGCACCAATTCGATGATCTGCCGGTTGGTCTGTTTGGCGGGCGGCAGGCGCAGGTTGGCCAGCAATGAAAACACTTCCGTGCCGGTGACATAGCTGCGCTTGAGCTCTTCGTAGGCCAGGTCCAGCATGTCGGCAGTCTGTTGCAGCTCGCTGGTGCGGGCCGCGACGTGTTTTTCCAGGGTGGCGTTGAGCTGCTTCAGTTTCTCGTTCTGATCCCACGTCTCTTGCACCAGACGCAAGCGCTCACGCTCGGAATGCTGATAGGCAAGTGCTTGTCGCAGGGTCAGCAGCATTTCCTCATCGTGCCAGGGTTTGCTGATGTAACGATGAATCTGCCCTTCATTGATGGCTTTGATAATGGCCGACGGATCGGCATAACCGGTCAGCATGATCCGGAGGGTGTCGGGGTAGCGCTGATGGATGTGGGCCAGCAGCGTCGAGCCATCCATATTGGGCATGCGCGCATCACTCATCACCAGATCGATCGGCTGACGCGCCATGATTTCCAGCGCCTGGGCACCGCTGGTGGCCAGCAGCACCTCGTAGGGTTGGCCGCGCAGCAGGCGGCGCAGGCTGTTGAGAATCGACTCCTCATCGTCGACCAGCAGTAACTTGGGTTTATAGGTCACAGTCGTGGGGAGTTGCTCTTCCATGGCATTACCTCAAGAAAACGTGTGTCTTTATGTCGCGCGCGGGGCAAACGTCCTGGCGTTCCCGCGCCTGACTTACAGGCTAGATGATTTTCAGCCTGCCCCCGGAAATGATTCGTTTCAGTCAACCGGGCGAAGTGCCGGACGGGCGACTATGCTCAGATCACTCGGATCCAGAACGATACCCGCTCCATCCAGCGATCAGGGAAGGGATACCCTCTATGAGCTCATTGCACCAACCTGCTGTCGGCACAGGCGCATGTCAGTGAATACGCTGCTTGCGCGCATTAATCGTCGGATTCTCATCGTCGATGACACGGCGTCGATCCATGAGGATTTCGCCAAGATTCTCAGCCCGCCATCGATCGAAGACGACAGCCTGATCAGCGCCGAAAACGCCCTGTTCGGTACCCCGGTGTCGGTATCGTTGCAAAATTTCGTCATCGATTCCGCGTTTCAGGGCCGCGAAGCGCTGGACAAGGTCGAGAGCGCGCTGGCGAATGACTCGCCCTACGCGATGGCCTTCATCGACATGCGCATGCCGCCGGGCTGGGACGGTCTGGAAACCATCGAACGCCTATGGCAGGTCGATCCCAAGTTGCAGGTGGCGCTCTGCACCGCGTATTCCGACTATTCCTGGGAAGACATCGCCGAGCGTCTGGAGCTGGGCGATCGCCTGCTTATCCTGAAAAAGCCTTTCGATGCCATCGAAATTCGCCAGATGGCCAGCGCATTGACCGCCAAGTGGCAAATGACCGAAGACGCGGCGCTGAAAATGTCCTTGCTGGAGCTCGCGGTCGAAGAGCGCACCCGGGAGCTGTCCGACGCCAACATCATCGTGCAGAACAGCCCGACCATTCTGTATCGGCTGCGGGGCGAACCGTCGTTTCCGTTGATGTACATCTCCCACAACATCACCAAATACGGCCACATCGCGGCAGCCCTGGTGGCTTCGTCCAACTGGGCGCAGGAGCTGATCCATCCCGACGATCAATCGAAAGTCGATACGGCCATGGCCCGGGTGCTGGACCGCCATGCGGCAGGTGCTTCCATCGAATTCCGGATGCGCACCGGCGACGGCGACTGGCGCTGGGTCGAAAACCGCTATATCCCGGTGCGCGACGATGAAGGCCGCTTGCTGGAAGTCGAAGGCATCATCATCGACGTCACCGAACGCAAACTGGCCGAGGAAAAAATCGCCCTGTTGGCCCGCACCGACGGGCTGACCGGGCTGGCCAACCGCGCGACGCTGATCGAACGATTGCACCAGGCATTCGCCGCCGCCCGGCGCGGGGCCACCCCCTTTGCCATGTTTTATCTGGACCTGGATCACTTCAAACGCATCAACGACACCCTGGGCCATCCGGTGGGCGACCTGCTGTTGCAGGAGGTCGCCAGGCGCATCAAAAACTGCGTGCGCGAAAACGACGTGGTTGCCCGCCTGGGTGGCGACGAGTTCGCGATACTGCAACTGGATGTCGGCGATCCGACCCAATCAGCGTCCCTGGCCGCCAAGGTCCGCGATGCACTGGTGCTGCCCTACTCCCTGGCCGGCAATGATGTGCGGGTCTCGGTCAGCATCGGCATCAGCAGCTACGCACCGGTCAGCCTCAGCGCCGACAGCCTGTTGACCCAGGCCGACATGGCGCTGTATCGCTCCAAGGAAAAGGGCCGCAATCAGTACCACTTCCATTCCGAGGAGATCAATCAGGAAGTGGTCGAGCGCATGACCATCGCCAACGACTTGAAAACCGCCATCGAACACGACGAACTCGAACTGCGTTACTGGCCGGAAGTAGACCTGAGCAGTGGCAAGATCCTCGGCATGGAAGCGCAGGTCAGCTGGAACCACCCTCAGCGCGGGTTGCTGGAAGCCCAGGCGTTTCTGCCCGCGGCGGAAAAAACCGGCACCATCGTCGCCCTCGGTCACTGGGTGCTGGAGCGCGCCTGTCGGCAAATGCGCCAGTGGCGTGACGAAGGCATGGCGCCACCGGTGGTGGCGATAAAACTGTCCCTGGCCCAGCTCAAGAGCGGTCCCGAGCTGATCTATGACGTGTTGCGCACCACCGCGCGCTGGGAACTGTGCCCGTGGGACCTGCGCTTCGACGTCACCGAAGCGACCCTGGCCCAGACCAAGTGGACGCACAACGATGTACTGCCGCGCCTGCGTGAACTCGGGGTGAAAATCGCCATCGACGACTTCGGCACCGAATACTCCTCGTTCGATTACCTCAAGACTTATCAGGTCAATCACCTGAAACTCGCCCAGACCTTCATCGACATGGCCGCACGCGACCCGGCCAGCGCGACCACCTTGCGGGCGATCATCAACTTCGCCCGTGAGGTAGGGATCGGCATTATCGCCGAGGGCGTCGAAACCCAGGAGCAACGCAGTTCGCTGATGGCCACCGGCTCACCGATGAACGCCCAGGGTCACTACTTCAGCCAAGCGGTCAGCAGCCAACAGGCCGCCGAGTTACTGAAGGCCGGGAGCATCGTGCATGCCAGCCACGGAACCGGAGCGATGCCCGACGACCCGCGGCGTGCCACGGAGGACAAGGAATGAAAACTTCGTTCGCCCAGGCTAACCGGCGCATTCTGATCATCGACGACACGCCTTCGATCCATCAGGACTTTCGCAAGATTCTCGGCCCGGATACCGACGACGAACAAACCATCGCCGGCACTGAAGCAGCGCTGTTCGGCAGCCAGCAGTCTACCCGGCTGATATTCCAGCTCGACTCCGCCTATCAGGGCCAGGAAGCGCTCGAACTGGTCAAGCGCGCCCAGGCTCAAGGTCGCCCTTATGCCATGGCGTTCACCGACATGCGCATGCCCCCGGGCTGGGACGGTCTGGAAACCATCGAACAGCTCTGGAAGGCTGATCCTCACCTGCAAATCGCGCTGTGCACGGCCTTTTCCGATTACACCTGGGAAGCCATGGCCGAACGACTGGAGTTCGGCGACCAGTTGCTGGTGTTGAAAAAACCCTTCGACAGCCTGGAAATCCGCCAGATGGCCAGCGCCCTGACCTGGAAGTGGCAGATGGCGCAGGACGCGGCCATGAAAGTGCAGACCCTGGAGCAAACCATTGAGGCCCGGGTCCATGAGCTGCTCAAGGTATCGCACTTGTTGCAGTACGACGTATTGACCGAATTGCCCAACAGCACCTTGCTGGGCGACCGGCTGAACCAGTCACTGGCCCTGTCCAGACGCCATGACAAACAACTGGCGGTGATGTTTCTCGGGCTCGATCGCTTCAAGCGCATCAACAATGCCTTGGGTCACCCGACCGGTGATGAGATGCTCAAACGTGTCGGGCACAATCTGGTGGCCTGCGTGCGCGAGTCCGACTCGGTGTTTCGCTACGGCTCCGATGAGTTTGTAGTGATCCTGGCTGACATCCACCACCCCCAACAGACCAAGGGCATCGCTGAAAAGCTCTTGAACGCCATACGTGCGCCTCAACACATCGCCGGCCACGACCTGAGCGTGACGGCCAGCCTGGGCATCAGCATCTATCCCGAGGACGGTTTCGATGCCATCGCACTGATCAAGAAAGCCGAAACCGCCATGCGCAACGTCAAGGAGAGCGGCCCGAACGATTTCAGCTTTTTCATCGATGAGATGAACCAGCGCGCCCGGGAACAGCAGAGTATCGAATCGGGTATTCGCCTGGCGTTGGAACGCAACGAATTTGTCCTGCACTACCAGCCCAAACTCGACCTGGGCAGCGGCAAGGTGGTCGGCGCCGAGGCATTGATCCGCTGGCAAAAGCCGGGGCAAGGCTGGATTTACCCGACAGACTTCATCGGTGTGGCCGAGGACAGCGGCTTGATCGTACCGTTGAGCAAATGGGTGCTGGCCCAGGCCTGTCAACAAGCCCGTGCCTGGCAGGCGAAAGGCCTGCCTGAGCTCTGCATGTCGGTGAACGTGTCGGCCATCGATTTCCGTCAGCGGGATTTTGTCGAAGGTATCGAACAGATACTCAAGCAAACCGGTATGGACCCCACCTTGCTGGAGCTGGAAATTACCGAAGGCGTATTGATGCAGAATGTCGATGCCACGATGGTCGCGCTGAATCGGCTCAAGGCATTGGGCGTACGGCTGGCCATCGATGACTTCGGCACCGGCTATTCCAGCCTGAGTTACCTGCAACGGTTTCCCATCGATGTGCTGAAAATCGACCAGTCATTCATTCGTGGCCTGAGCCGTGACAGCAATGACGCGGCTCTGGTCAGCGCCATCATCAGCCTGGGCAAGAGCCTCAAACTGACCGTCATTGCCGAAGGGGTGGAAACCCTCGAACAATTGAATTTTCTCAAGGCCCTCCAGTGCGAGGAAGGCCAGGGTTATTACTTCAGCAAAGCCGTGGAGCCGGATGCCTTCGTGAAATACCTGACGTCTGTGCAGTCCGCTCCATCCGGCACCAAATGAATGATGTGCAACGACACCCAGGCCACCTGCGCCAAGGAATCATAAGATGTCGAGCCCCTTCTACTACTTGCTTCTTGCACCTCTACTCGGATGTTGTCTGATAGCCAACGGCGCACCGCTGGACGAACCGCTCAAGCCCTTGCCCACGGTGCCCGAGCTGAATCCCTTGCAAGTCGAACTGGGGCGTCGGTTGTTCAACGAGCCACGCCTGTCGGTCAACAACACCCTGTCGTGCGCCAGTTGCCATCGGCTGGAAAGCGGAGGCGCCGACGCCCTGGCGTTTTCCATCGGCTTCAACGGCGCCCCCTTGACGATCAATACCCCCAGCGTGTTCAACGCAAGTCTGAATTTCCGCCAATTCTGGAACGGTCGCGCCGACACGCTGGAAACACAAGTTCACGAAGTGGTGCAGAGCCCCAGCGAAATGGGCAGTCATTGGGAGCATGTCGTTAAGACACTCACCGCTGACCCGGCTTACAAAAGCGCTTTCGCCCAGGCCTACCCGGACGGCGTGACCATGAACAATGTGCAAAAAGCCCTGGCCACCTATGAGCGCACGCTGATCAGCGCCAACTCACGTTTCGATCAATACCTGCTGGGCAATACCGAGATTCTGACGACCGAGGAGAAATACGGTTACCAACGCTTCAAGGACTATGGCTGCATCGCCTGCCATCAGGGGGTGAACATCGGCGGCAACATGTTCCAGAAATTCGGAGTCATGGGCGACTACTTCCAGGTGCGGGGCAACCCCACCGAAGCCGATCTGGGCCGCTATCTGGTCACCAAGGCTGAAGAGGACCGCAACGTGTTCAAGGTTCCGAGCCTGCGTAACGTCGCCGTGACCGCGCCGTACTTTCATGACGGCTCGGCCAAGACGCTCGAAGACGCGGTAGACGTGATGTTCAAGTTCCAGCTCGGTCGCGTGCCCTCTGACCAGGACAAGACCTTGATTATCAAATTCCTCAAGACCCTGACCGGTGAGTGGGGAGGCAAACCTTTATGAAAACGTACCACCGTCGCAACCTGGCATTGCTCAGTGGCGTGGCCTTGCTATTGGCTTCGACATTGCTGTTTCTGTACCTCAAATCAAGCTCCGACCAGACCTCGACGTACGCCGAGTCCCGGGGCCTGATCGGCCAGATCAAACAGTTCAACGCGCAGTGGGAAACCGAGATTCTCAAATCCCGAATTGCCATCAGCCACAATTACGATCCGCTGGTGGCACCGCTGACCGAGATAACACACCTGTGGGAGCGGTTCGAGACCATGGAATCCACTCATGGCCGCAATGACTCGCCGACCTGGCGTGCCAGCCATGATGCTTACCACGCCGCCATTCAGGAAAAAACCCGGCTGGTGGAGCAGTTCAAATCCCATAACGCGGTGCTGCGCAACTCACTGGCGTTTTTGCCCACTGCCGAAGACGACATTCAGGAACCGCTTACCCGACTGCTCGACGAAGACAAACTGCAACTCCAGAACATTGCCACCGACACCTACGACTTGCTGCTCAGCAGCCTGGAGTTCGCCCAGGTCACCTCCGACGACAAAGCGGCCGATATCCTGGTCGGGCTGAACAAACTGAAGGTGAACAAGGAACGATTACCGGAGCAGTTTCATAGCCCGATCGATGTCTTGAGCAATCACATCGCGCTGATCCTGCGGGAACAACCCGTGGTCAATCGGCTGCTGCAAAACATCGAAGCCGTTCCTGTAGCCGCACGGCTGGACGACATTACTGCTCTGCTGAACAAGGATCAGCAGCAAACCGAGGCGGCCAACCGGCGCTACCACCTCTACATGCTGGTGTTTTCGACGCTGCTGGTACTGGTGCTGGTGTACATGGCAATTCGCCTGATGCGCAGCTTCGGGGAGATCAACCGGGTCAACAAAGAACTGCAAACTGCCAACGACGTACTCGAACAACGGGTCGAAGAGCGCACCCGCGAACTCAAGGATACTCAGAGCGAATTGCTCGACACCGCACGCCAGGCCGGCATGGCTGAAATCGCCACTAACGTGCTGCACAACGTCGGCAATGTGCTCAACAGCGTAAACATCTCGGCTGACCTGGTCACCCGCAAACTGCGGAGCAGCAAGGCCCAGGGATTGGCCAAGGCGATGCATCTGATCAACGAGCATCAAGGCGACCTGGGCACCTTTTTGACTCAGGACGAGAAAGGAAAACTGCTGCCCGGTTACCTGAACCAACTGGTGGACGCCATTGCCCTTGAACAACAGGGCATGACCGACGAACTCGCTCAGTTGAGCAAAAGCGTCGACCACATCAAGGACATCGTCGCCACCCAGCAGTCTTATGCCGGTGCCAACAGCCTGGTGGAACCGCTGTACATCAGCGAACTGCTGGAGGACGCCCTGCGGATGAACGCCGGCGCTCTGACCCGGCATCACGTCACGGTGATCAAGGAGTACGGCGACGTACCGCAAATCATGGGCGACAAACACCGATTGTTGCTGATCCTGATCAACCTGATCAGCAACGCCAAATACGCCATGACCGACCTCAGCAACCGCCCTCGGCAAATGATCCTTGGGGTGAAAGTCGTCGAAGACACGATTCTGCAAATCAGCGTCAAGGATGACGGCGAAGGCATCGAGCCGGAGAACATGACACGGATCTTTGCCCACGGTTTTACCACCCGCAAGGAAGGACACGGCTTCGGCCTGCACAGTTGTGCCCTGGCCGCGATCGAGATGAACGGCCATCTCACCGCTCACAGCGACGGGCCAGGCAAAGGTGCACTGTTCACGTTGCAGATCCCGTTGAAAACCGTCTTGGAGGAAGCATGAGCGATCTTTCGAACCGACGCATTCTGCTGATCGACGACACGCCGTCCATCCATGAAGACTTTCGCAAGATCCTCACCCCGACATCAGCGCAGCATGTAGAACTGGACGAAATGGAGGCCGCGCTGTTCGGCAGCGAAGTGAAACCCACCAGCCTGCTGTTCGAGCTGGATTCGGCCTATGGCGGTCAGGAGGGTCTGGGCAAACTCATCCAGGCATTACAGGAAAACCGCCCCTACGCGCTGGCCTTCGTCGACATGCGCATGCCTGAAGGCTGGGACGGTGCGCAGACCATCGAACACCTGTGGCAGCAAGACCCGCAGCTGCAAGTTGTAGTGTGTACCGCCTATTCCGACTATTCCTGGGATGAACTGCTGGAACGCTTGCACGCCCACGACCGCCTGTTGATTCTGAAAAAGCCGTTCGACAACATTGAAGTCCAGCAAATGGCCAACACCCTGCTCACCAAATGGGAAATGACCGAGCGGGCGTCTATTCAGATGAGCCATCTGGAGCATCTGGTGGATCAGCGCACGGACCAGTTCAAGCAGGCCAGCGAGGCGTTGCAGCGGGAAATCGACGAGCGCAAACAACTGGAAAGCCAACTGGTGCAGTCGGAAAAACTCGCCTCGCTGGGGCAACTGGCGGCGGGCGTCGCCCATGAAATCAATAACCCCATCGGCTTCATTTCCTCCAACCTCGGCGCCCTCGATGGCTACTTCAAGCATCTGCAGGAAATGCTCGATGCCTATCGGGAGGCGGAAAACGCCATTGGCTCAAGCGAGGTCATCGACCGTCTCGGTCAGTTACGTGAACGGGTGGAACTGGACTTTCTGCGCGAAGACATTCCGCTGCTGATCAAGGAGTCCAAGGAAGGCATTGGCCGGGTCGGGCAGATCGTCAAAGACCTGAAGGACTTCTCCCGCGTGGACTCCAATCAGGAATGGCAGTGGGCCAATCTGCAACAAGGCATCGAGTCGACCCTGAACATCGTCGCCAATGAACTCAAGTACAAGGCCGATGTGGTGAAGGAGTTTCAAAAGCTGCCCGACATTGAATGCCTGCCGTCGCAAATCAATCAGGTGATCATGAACCTGATCGTCAACGCCTCTCAGGCGATAGGGCCGGAACGGGGCACCATCACGCTACGCACCGGGCTTGAAGGTGAAACGGTGTCAATCGAGATCGTGGACACGGGAATAGGCATCGAGCCGGACAACCTGCAAAAAATATTCGACCCGTTCTACACCACCAAACCGGTGGGCCAGGGGACAGGGCTCGGGTTGTCCCTGTCCTATGGCATCGTGAAAAAACACCGGGGCGATATTTCGGTACGTAGCGAAGTCGGGGTAGGCAGCACCTTTCGGGTCGAGTTGCCGGTACGGCAATCGAAAGCGGCTGTCTGACCAGCCGAACAAGGGATCAAATCTCAATCCGGGCTGTTTTCGTTTTTTCTCCAGGCGCAGAATGCCTGACATCCTGTTTCTAACACAGGAGATCTCTGTGGCGAGGGGGCTTGCCCCCGTTCGGCTGCGAAGCAGCCGTAAAACCTGCAAATGAGACTGTCAGGAAGAATGCAGTGAATCGTTTGGGACTGCTGCGCAGTCCAACGGGGGCAAGCGAACGCCAACCTCATCGGATGGTTGGCTTAACACCAAGGAAGGACACGATGCTGAAAGTAATCGCTCAAGATTTCATCAAACCCGAATACATTGAAACCGTTCGCCCGTGGTACGCCGAACTGGTCGAGAAGACTCGATTGGAGCCTGATTGCATTGCTTACGACCTGTTCATCGATCAAAAAGACCCGGGGCACTTTATCTTCGTCGAACAATGGCCGAATAAGGCGGCGCTGGATGCTCATTGCCAGTCTGAGCATTTTCGGCGTCTGGTGCCGCAGATCAACGGTTACCAGGCGAGGGATTGTATTGTTGTGCTGATGGATGCGTTCTGACGCCAGCCTCAAGGGTGGTTGGCGTTACATCAAGAATGAACAAGCGGGCTTCACTGTCCCCTGCCTTTAGCATCAGCACTTGTTTCCAGTGTTTGGGAAACAAGGCGTCATGTTCAGGGCGAGCGTTGCCCGTTACCCACCAGATCCGCTTGGCATTCAGTTTCAAGGTTGAAAAATCGTCGAAGAAAATCGAATGCAGATGACGAGGGATGAGTGCCCAACCACCGTATTCGGCGGTTCCCCAAAGGGTGCCTGTCGGTGGTTTGAAGGCGTATAACCTCGGTTGAATACCGGTCGAGTTGTAGTACGTGAACGGCAAGTACCAATACAGGTTATCCACGATGATTTCGTCACCCGGACGAACTTCGCGGCCAAGACCTGCGATCACGGCGTCCAGTTTTGCGTCTTTGCGAATGCTTGTCCCGTTCATCTCATCCGTTTGCGCGTAGACCGCCGAAAGCCCGTGTACTTCTGCCAATAAAACCAAAGCCATGGCGACAGCGGCAAGAACGGCGTGGCGTTGGCTCCATGCATCCAGCGCGAGCGCAATGATAAGGGGCAACGCGGCGGCAGCGAACACCAGGTATCTGGCATTGAAAACCGGCACGATCAGCGACACCAGAAAAACGGTCAGCACCGGCACAAAGAAATAGCCCACCAGCAAGACGATGAAAGGTCGCTCATGGCGTGCCTTGAGCAGCGCCGCAGCGGCGCAAACAACGATCAACACCGAGGGCAACACCCGCCATAAGGATGAATGACTGACCGCTCCCTCCATCATCACCAGTTGCCAAACGAAGGTCGGCGCCGTCTGCCAGGTGAGCGGCGGTATCCACTCGAGCCCGTCCATTCGCAGCAATTGATCGATGAAATCGGGTAGCCATGGCAGGTACAACACAACGATTGCACTGTTGGCCACGACCCATGCACGAAACGGTATTGCCGTGGACCGACCGCCATCTCGCACTCGCCACCAACCAAGCCAATGCACCAAAACGCACAGCGCGGCGAAGTAATGCGTGTAGAAAGCAGCCGTCATCAGCAGCACGTAAAAAAACGGATAACGTTTTTGATCCGGGGCCCTGACCCAGCACACCAGCGCCACGGTCGCGCCCATCAGCCAGAAGCCGAGCAAGGTGTACATTCGCACTTCCTGGCTGTAACGCACCGATATCGGTAGCAATGCCAACAACACTGCCGCTATCCAGGTCGCCTTTCGCGTTGTCACCAGGCTCATCAATTTAATGCACAGCAACAGCGTGCCGACATCGGCCAGTGCACTCAGGGATCGCGCAGCCAACACGCCATTACCGAACAGCAACATCCAGAAATGCAGCAAGACATAGTAAAGCGGCGGATGAACATCGCGCGCTGTCGTAGCCCAGATATACGCAGGCGAGCCCTCGGCCAGCAGCAGACTGTAGGCCTCGTCATACCAGATGACCGGCACGGTGATGGAGTGAAACCTTGCGAACAACGCGAGGACGATCACCGCCACCAGACCTGCCCTATCGGCCATCCGGGATGGAAAACGTTCGGGAGGGATCGAAGAGGTAATCACCAGGCTCACCACTGCAGCGTGGTGATCGGGGTCGGTTCTTTCATGACGATAAAACCGTAATCGCCCAGCAGATAGAGGCGGTAGAACTTGCTCTCCACCAGTGGTGGATAATTCTGGTAACCGACCAGGGTCGCGTTACGCCGTTCCCTCTCCACCTCCACGTTGGTGATGCCCGCCTTCGGCAGGTTTTCAGCCAGCATGAAGAAGTTGATGTTCAGCAGATAATGCAAAACCGGCATCTGCTTGAACGAACCCGCGGCCCCCACCAGCCAGTGATCGGAATAACTCACCGCCAGGTAAATACGCTTGGCCTCGTGCAGTTGCCGATGGGCCGCAATGTCATGCCCCAGGGAAAACAACGCGCTGGACGCGAAGGTATTCTGCACCGTCAGCACGCGGCCATAGGCGTAAGACAACGAAAGCATGGCCAGCAGAGGCACCGCCAACAGCAGCGGTAGCCGCTCATGAATGGACGCTAGCGCCAGATGGCTCAAATAGAACAACAGCACCAACAGGACCGCGAAACCCATCAAGGTTCTGGCGCCTTCATTGAAGTCGCGAAAAAACAGCGCAGCCCCCGACACCAGTAAAGTCACGACCGGCACCGTCAGCACACACACCAGGCCCATCACGATTTTTCTCAGCCCGGTGTCGTGGCGTTCAATCACGTTCCGGGCTAACTGTGCGCCACCCACAAGGGCACACAACAGCAGCGCGGCGAACACCCAAGTGAATCCTCCGTGAAACAGCAGCGCGACTTTTTCCAGCACCCGACCGATGTTGATTTCAAGTTGCAGCAAAGGCTTCGTTGCCCAGTTCAGCAATAAGGCGCGATCGTGATTCATGTAGGGATAAGCCGTGACACTGTAGATCAACCCGCCGAGCCCCACCTGCGCGAGTTTCCAGCCGATCAATTCGTACCATTGCCGCCAGGCCCACTTGTCATTCGCGCCCCTGAGCAGCTCCAGGCAACATAGGCCCAGAAACACATTCAGGCTCACCTGATAGAGCCCCAGCGCCAGCGCAATCAGGAAGGCCGGCACCAGCCATTGCAGAATGCGCGAGGGGTGACGAAAAGTGATCGCGTAGATCACCGCCACCAGACTCAAGGCATTGGCCGGCCCGTCGTATTGATAAGACAGGTTCTGCAGGAAGAACGGGTTGTACCAGAGCGGTAACAGCACCAGGCAGCAGGATATCGTCGGCTGCGGGTAGTAATGGAATGTCAGGCTGGTCAACGCAAAAGCCATGGCCAGCGTGGCGATCAACAGCGGCAACGGAAAGATGTTTGGTGCGCCGTCGCTGAACGTCAGCAGGTTGTAGAACAGCTCGGTGAACAATCGCCCCTGCCCTGCCCAGGCAGTACCCGCCGACAGCGAGCGCCAGTTGTCATCGATGTAGGGATAGTCCGCGAGGATCAGCGGAAAGACATAAACCAGCGTCGCGATAAAAAAAAACAACCAGACCCGGCGACGCCCGAGTTCTTTGCTGAAAAAGTCGCCCAGTCTGCCCATGCTAAAGCCCTATCCGGTCTTTGCCGCCAATGACGTCTTTGACCACATAACGGGGCCGGTGCTTGGCTTCGATGTAGATGCGACCGACATACTCACCGAGGATGCCGATGCCGATCAGCTGTACGCCGCCGAGAAACAGAATGGCCGTCATCAGCGACGGATAACCGGGAACACTGTTACCGAAGAAAATCTTGTCCAGCACCATGTACACCGCATACAGCACCGCGAAGATCGAAATGCCGCCACCGATGTAAGTCCACAATCGCAACGGCACGGTGCTGAACGAGGTAATGCCTTCCAGCGCCAGGTTCCACAGTTTCCAGCCATTGAACTTGCTGCGTCCTGCCACTCGCCGAGCCCGCTCGTATTCCACCACTGCCGTGGTGAACCCGGCCCAGGACAGAACGCCTTTCATGAACAACTGGTGCTCGGGAAGCGCGCGAATCACATTGACCACCTTGCGGTCCATGAGCCGAAAATCCCCGACGTTTTCTTCAATCCGGGTGTAGGAAATCCTGTTCAGCAAATGATAGAAGAGCGATGCGCTGTGGCGTTTCAAATAACTGTCACTGTCACGATTCCGGCGTTTGGCGAGCACCACATCGGCGCCCTTTTGCCACTCGGCAATCAACTGCGGGATGACGCTGATCGGATCCTGCAGGTCCACGTCCATGGGAATCACCGCATCGCCTGTGGCGTATTCCAGCCCGGCAAACAATGCCGGCTCCTTGCCGAAGTTGCGCGAGAAGTTGATCAGCAATACTTGTTCATCGATCTGTGCCAGCGCCTTGGCCTGCTCAGCTGTCCGGTCGGTACTGCCATCGTTGATGAACACGATTTCGACCTCACACGGGTCGAGTTTCAATTCGCGACGCACCGCCTGATGGAACAGATTGATCGCCTGCTCTTCGTTGAATACCGGAACAATCAGCGAAACTTTCACGTTTCACACTCCTGAAAAACGAAGTGTAGATGTTCGTCAGGCCGCCATCAGGGGGCGTTCTGGCGCGCGAACTGCCCGGCAGACCAACGGACATGCCGTCCCAATTCGTTCGCTATAGGCAACTGAGACATTCAGTAATATCCGTCTTTTGCAATTGCCCGCGAATCACGCCACCCTGCGCGCCGCCAATGTGCGGCGAATCTTTTGCTCGCCGGCCACTTCTTATCCACAACCCGTTCAAGAGCCACCGTCATGACGTTTGAACGCGATCACCGAATCGACTTTTTTCGTGGCCTGGCCCTGATCTTCATTTTCTGGGATCACGTGCCGCAAAACCCGCTCGCCCAGTTCACGGTGCGCAATTTCGGGTTCAGCGATGCGGCGGAGATTTTCGTGTTTCTGGCCGGGTACGCGGCAGTACTGGCCTACGGAAAGATCGCCCGGCGCGACGGTTTCATGGTCGCCACGGTAAAAATCCTGCGTCGCGCCTGGGTGCTTTATGTGGTGCATATCTTTTTGCTGGCGCTGTTGATGGGCATTGTGTTTTTCGCCAACAGTCACGTGGAAACCCGTGATCTGGTGCAGGAAATGGGCTTGCAGTATTTCCTCAGCAATCCGCAGCAGGCGTTGATGGATGAGTTGTTGCTGCGCTTCAAGCCGAACCTGATGGACCCGTTGCCGCTGTATATTTTGTTGCTGCTTGGCCTGCCGCTGGTGCTGCCGATGCTGCTGCTGCGCAAGGCTAAATATGTGGTGGGGTTGTCGGTGGTTTTGTACCTGCTGGCGCCATGGCTTCAGTGGAACCTGGCGGGCACCGACGGTGGAGTGTGGTTTTTCAATCCTATGGCGTGGCAGCTACTGTTTATTCTCGGTGGCGCGGTGGCGATTCACGGGCAAAGGCCTCTGGTATCGCAACCTCGAGCGCTGACTCGGCAGCCGGTTTTCATTGCAGCGCTGACCTATCTGATGGTGACAGGGCTGATCGCACTGTCGTGGAAATGGCCGAGCGTGCATGACGCCTTCATGCCCCAATGGCTCGGCGAATCGCTCTATCCGATCAGCAAGACCAACCTCTCGCCGGCACGCCTGCTGCATTTCCTCGCCCTCGCCTACGTCACCGCGAGATTGTTGCCGGACACAGGCTGGACGCGACACTGGCTGGCGCAACAAAGCTGTCGCATGGGTCGTTATTCGTTGGAAATATTCTGCTTTGGCGTGTTGCTCGCGCCGTTGGCAGACATGCTCAACGCCTTGGGCGGGAACACACTGGCAATGCAGATATTCAGCGCAATGCTAGGGGTCGGGTTGATGGCGTTGCTGGGGGCTTGGCTGGATTTCAACAAACGGTTGAATCGGCCAACTCAAATCTCCGTCGTCTGATATTGAGACAAGCAAACCTTTGGGCTGGGGAGCTTTTGTGAGGAGGGGCTTTTGTGGCGAGGGGGCTTGCCCCCGTTCGGCTGCGAAGCAGTCGCAAATCCGTTCCACGCGATATGCCTGATAAAAAATGTGCTGCTGGTTTTTGGGGACTGCTGCGCAGTCCAACGGGGGCAAGCCCCCTCGCCACAAAAGCTCGCTCGCCACAGGAATCGCGCCAACCAATAAAAAGCCCCGGTCATCTCGACCGGGGCTTTTGCACTTCTGGCATTACGACTTACGAAGCCGAACGCACCGCACCTTGCGACACATTGGTCGGTTGCAGTTTGAACACATAGAACAACACCGTCAGTAGCACCAGGAAAGCAGGCCCGACATACAGTGCCACGCGAGTGTCCGGGAAGTACGCCATCAGGCCGACCACCAGCACCAAAAAGGCCAGTGCCAGGTAAGAACTGACCGGGTACAGCCACATGCGGTATTTGAGGCCGGCACGTTCGCTCGCGCTCAGGCCTTTGCGGAACTGGAGCTGGGCCAGCAGGATCATCACCCAGGTCCAGATCGCGCCGAAAGTGGCAATCGCGGTGACCCAGACGAAGACCTTCTCCGGTACCAGATAGTTAAGCAACACGCCCAGCAGCAAGGCACCGATCGACAGCAGCAGCGCACGACGGGGCACGCCGTTGTTCGAGGTCTTGGCGAAACCGGCCGGGGCCTGGCCGTTCTGCGCCAGGCTGTAGAGCATGCGCCCGGTGCTGAAGATGCCGCCGTTGCAGGACGACAGCGCAGCGGTGATCACCACGAAGTTGATGATACCGGCGGCGGTCTTGATGCCCAGACGCTCGAAGGTCATCACAAACGGGCTGCCCTGAGTGCCGATTTCGTTCCACGGGTAGATCGACAGGATAACGAACAAGGCCCCGACGTAGAACAGCAGAATCCGCCAGAACACCGAGCCGATCGCATTGGGAATGGTCTTCTGCGGGTTCTTGGCTTCACCGGCGGTCAGGCCGATCATCTCGACGCCGAGGTAGGCGAACATCACCATTTGCAGGGACATCAACACGCCTTGCACGCCATTGGGCATGAAGCCGCCGTGAGCCCAGAGATTGGAAATCCCTAGCGCCACGCCGTCGTTGCCGAAGCCGAACGCGATCACACCGATGCCACCGACCACCATCGCAATGATGGTGACGATCTTGATCAGGGCGAACCAGAACTCGAACTCACCAAAGGCTTTCACCGCGATCAGGTTGATCGAGCCCATGCTGATCAACGCCGCCAATGCCCAGATCCAGCGCGGCACGTCGGGGAACCAGACGCCCATGTACACGGCCACCGCAGTGATTTCCGCGACGCAGGTCACCAGCCACAGGAACCAGTAGTTCCAGCCGGTCAGAAAGCCTGCCAATGGGCCAAGGTAGTCTTGTGCATAACGGCTGAACGAGCCGGCGACCGGGTTGTGCACGGCCATCTCGCCGAGGGCTCGCATGATCACCAGGATCGCCAGACCGCCGATGATGTAGGAGAGCATGATGGCCGGACCGGCCATTTCAATGGCCTTGGCCGAACCCAGGAACAGGCCGACGCCAATACAGGCACCGAGCGCCATCAAGCGAATATGCCGTTCGCCGAGTTCGCGTTTAAGCGGGCCGCCCTGAGCGGTCTCGCCGTGAGGCAGGTGATTGCCGACTGGCATAGGTACAACCTCGTCTTGTTATTGGATGTGACCACCGAGTCTCGAAGCACCGACCGATAAGCCAGCGCCTGCGAAACCGGGCCTGCTTCATGGGCAGACACGTCTTGCAGGACCAAAACCTGCAAGATCAGCGGGCATGCAGTATAAAAAGCTTCCAGCAGGGTTTTTCACTCTATAAACCACAACATTCAGCCATAACTCTCGGCAAAAGCGCGGTTTACGGAGTGGCATTACCTGACTTATGTAGGATTATTCGCCACTGAAACGGCGCGGAGTATTGCACAGCAATGGTGCATCGTCATGCCCCTACCTAGGCAGCATTTATCTCTTTGATGCGTCTAGCTCGGCTATTTCAGACGATACTCCCCTCCTGTGGGGGGGGAGCTGTTGTGGCGAGGGGGCTTGCCCCCGTTCGGCTGCGCAGCAGTCGCAAATCCGTTGCACGCGGTATGCCTGACACAACATCGAGGGTTCAAGTTTCGGGGGACTGCTGCGCAGTCCAACGGGGGCAAGCCCCCTCGCCACAACAGCTCTCCTTGCCACAGCAAGCCCTCGCCACAACAGCTCTCTGGGCATAACTGCACCCTCACCGCAGTTAATCCTTCGCAAGAATCAGAATATTCACTCAATAATTACGGCCCCGATCCAGGAAATCGGCAACTAGCCTGAGAAGCGTCAAGTTGACTACTTACGCAAGGAAGCAATGGATTGCCTACTCAACCAAACTCTCATCGCCTGCGCTTTGGCAGAGCCTCCGAAAACGGCCGCGCTTATCTCATCACCGCTGTTATTCACGAACGCCAACCTATATTTTCTGACTGGCAATTAGGACGTCTGCTGGTCGCAGAACTGCGCCGGGTTCACGACGCGGGTTTAGTGGATTCAATCGCCTGGGTTGTGATGCCCGATCACTTCCATTGGCTAATGCAGCTGCAAGACAACAATCTGGGCAGTGTTGTCGGTTCTACCAAGTCACGCTGCACCCAGGCAGTGAACAAAATGACCGGTCGAAGTGGCCCGCTATGGCAAACCGGCTACCACGACAGAGCAATCCGTGATGGCGAAGAGCTTCTGCCTTTTGCTCGTTACATTGTTGCCAATCCGTTACGGGCAGGATTGGTGGAAAAAATTGGCGATTACCCGCTGTGGGATGCCTGCTGGCTATAACGCTGAACAGCACATCTGTGAGGGAATTCTGTGGCAAGGGGGCTGTTGTGGCGAGGGGGCTTGCCCCCGTTCGGCTGCGTAGCAGTCGTGAATCCGTTGCACGCGGTATGCCTGATACAAACATAGTGCTGCTAGTTTTGGGGACTGCTGCGCAGTCCAACGGGGGCAAGCCCCCTCGCCACAGCAGCCCCTAGCCACAGCAAACTCCCTGACTACAGCAAGCTCCCTCACCACAAGGAACTGTGCATACCCGATATTTGGTTATTCACAATTTTTTCACCAACGCCAACCACCGTCTAAGCTTCAAACAAGTCCGATCAATCTGCGTGAATGGATCAGTCGACTATGGGCGCTTTGTGGCAAACCGATTCGAGTGAAACTGTGGTTCCGACTGAACGTGTGGATGAAGCGCCTTTACCTGAGAAACCCCGTCGTTCCCGACACGGCTGGGGGGCTTTCTGGTTGCTGCTGTTGATTATTCTGATTGTCCTCGGCCTCGCCGCGGCCAAGGAAATGCGCACTTCCAAATTTCAGGCCCGGGAAATCAGCAAATATGCCGCCTCGCTGAAGTACGAGCTGCAACCCGGCCCCAGCGATGCGATTCGCTATCCTGGTGCAGGCCCGTTCGATCAGCGTTTGGGTTACAGCACCCTGGATGAATTTCTGCCGCGCCTGCTCAAGCGCAACTACGTGGTGTCGGCACAAACCCGCTTTTCCCCGGCGCTGATGAAGTACAGCGACAGAGGCTTTTTCGTGCCTTATGCAGAAAAAATCCAGGCCGGGCTGTCGATCACCGATTGCCGCGCGGCACCGCTGTACCAGTACAAATATCCACAACAACTCTATTCAAACTTTGCGGCTATCCCTCCGGTAGTGGTCAGCAGCTTGCTGTTCATCGAAAACCGCTTTTTGCTCGATCCCCGTCAACCTCTGGCCAACCCGGCCGTTGACTGGCCACGGTTCGGCATGGCGGCGTGGTCCCAGGTGGCCAAGTTGTTGCGCCTGCCAGGCCAGTCGGCGGGCGGCAGCACGCTGGCCACTCAGCTGGAGAAATATCGACACTCGCCCGATGGCTTGACCGTGTCGGGCGCGGAAAAGATCCGGCAAATGATTTCCGCCAGTGTGCGGGCCTATCAGGCGGGCCCGGAAACACTCCAGGCCCGGCAAAATGTGATTCGCGACTATCTCAACAGTGTTCCGCTGTCGGCAGTACCGGGCCACGGTGAAGTGCATGGCATGGCCGAAGGTTTGCGCGTCTGGTACGGCGCCGATTTCAACCAGGCCAACGAACGGCTGGCCAGCACCAACAGCGATCCGAAAAGCCTGTCGGAAAAAGGCTTGGCCCTGCGTGAAATGCTGTCACTGATGATCGCTCAGCGTCGCCCTTCCCATTACTTGACCAAAGGCCGTGATGAACTGGCCAGTCTCACCGACAGCCATATTCGCCTGCTGGCGCAGAATGGCGTGATTGATGCGCCACTCGCGACAGCAGCATTGGCCAGTAAAGTGACTTACCGCGACTGGGCCACCCAGCCCACCATTCAGCCAATCGAAACCAACAAGGGCATCAGTGTGGCGCGCAGCCGCTTGGGCGGGTTGCTCAACCGTCCGCTGTATGACCTCGACCGCCTCGACCTGTCAGCCACCAGTACGCTGCAAGGCGAGTTGCAAACCCAGGCCACCGCGTACCTCAAGCATTTGGCCGATCCAACCTATGCAGCGGAAATCGGTCTGATTGGCGAACGCCTGCTCACGCCCACCAGCACCGCGCAGGTGCGTTACAGCTTCACCCTGTTCGAACTGACGCCGGACGGCTCGCGAGTGCGGGTGCAGACCGACAGCACCGACCAGCCGTTCGACATCAATGAAGGCAGCAAGCTGGAACTGGGCTCCACGGCAAAAATGCGCGTGCTCACCACATACCTGCAAATCATCGCCGAGCTGCACGATAAGTACGCAGCGATGAGCGTCCCTGAATTGAAAAAAGTCGAGGTCCCGGACCAGGACCGTCTGAGCCGCTGGGCCGTCGATTACCTGATTCAGAACAAAGACCGAAACCTGCCGAACATGCTGAATGCCGCGCTGGATCGCAAATACTCCGCCAGCCCTGGCGAGGCCTTTTTCACGGGTGGCGGGCTGCATACCTTCAATAACTTTCGCAAGGAAGACAACGGTCGCCTGCCGACCCTGCGTGATGCCATTCGTGAGTCGATCAACCTGCCGTTCATTCGGCTGATGCGTGACCTGGTGCGCTACACCACCTATTCCGGTCCCAACAACAGCGCCGAATTGCTCAAGGACGATCGCGACCCTAGGCGTCAGGAATACCTGGCCTCATTCGCCGACAAAGAAGGCACCTCGTTCCTGCTGAAGTTCTGGAAGAAATACCGCAACAAAGACACCCAGGCGCGGCTCGAAACCTTTCTCGACGGCATGCGCCCGACGCCGATTCGCATGGCCGCCGTGCATCGTTATCTATTCCCCCAGGCCGGCCAGGAAAGCTTCAACACCTTCGTGCGCTCGCACCTCAAAGGCGCCAAGCTCAATGAAAAACTGACTGACGAACGCCTCGAGCGCCTCTACCTGAGTTATGGCCCTGGCAGTTATGACCTGCCAGACCAGGGCTTCATCGCCAAGGTGCACCCGCTGGATCTGTGGTTGATCGGCTACTTGCTGAACAACCCCGACGCCAAGTTCAGCCAGATCGTCAAAGCCAGCCAGTTCGAGCGCCAGGAAGTCTATAGCTGGCTGTTCAAGAGTCGGCACAAGGGTGCCCGCGACAGCCGAATCCGCACCATGCTGGAGATCGAGGCATTCCTCGACATTCACCAGCGCTGGCAGAAAGTCGGTTATCCGTTCGATCATCTGGTGCCCTCGCTGGCCACCGCCATCGGCAGCTCCGGTGACCGTCCGGCGGCATTGGCTGAACTGATCGGCACCATCCTCAACGACGGTGTGCGCATGCCGACACTGCGTATCGACAGCCTGCACTTTGCGGAAAATACACCGTACGAAACCAAACTGATCAATGACCCGGATGTCGGCAAACGGGTAATGCCTTCCGAGGTGGCAACGGCCATGCGCGAGGCTTTGTCGCAAGTGGTGGATGCCGGCACGGCCAAACGCGTGGCGGGCAGTTTCAAACTGGCTGACGGTAGCCCGTTGGCCATGGGCGGCAAAACCGGTACTGGCGACAACCGCATTGAGGCCATCGGTTCCGGCGGGCGGATTCTCAGCTCGAAATCGATCAACCGTACCGCGACTTTCGTGTTCTACATTGGCGACCGGCATTTCGGTACCCTCACCGCCTATGTCCCCGGGCGTACGGCCGAGAATTTCAAGTTCACTTCCGCGTTACCTACGCAAGTGCTCAAGGGCATGGCGCCGATTCTTTCGCCTTACCTGCAACCCGGCACTCATACGTTGTGCCAGGGCACGGTGACAACGGCTGAACGCTAACGGGGCGTTTCAGCCGCTGTTTCAAGCGTGGTGTTAACTATGTATTTTTCGCTCTTGATTATTGAAAGCATCGCTTCGTAAACGCTGCCCGAATCCTGCTTATATTTGCGCTTTTTTCAGCGCTCCCCCTTGCCTAGTCTGGTCGTCCTATCATGGATGACTGGACGACAACCTCATGCCGATTACCCCGCTTACACCTGAAAGTACTCATCACGAATTAATCCGTAATGCCATACCCCCGTGGCTCACCGATGCATCATTGCAACGCGTCAGTGCGCTGAAAACTGTCAGGCTGAATCTTCCCGACTGGCACAAAACCGCCTCGGCAGCCGAACACCAGCGTTTGAAGGAAGACATCAAGGATTATTGGGTCGCGCAGAACAGCGTGGACAAGGCGCTCAGCGGCCTGCAAGACGTCCACGCCTTCGCCGAACCGATTCTGAAAAAAGCCCTGAAAGACCGATTTGGCCTGGAAGAAGATGTGAAGGAAACCTGGCTGCGCCTGTATGCGCCAGTGAAAACGTCTTGGTGGGTGCATGACTTCGCGGCCGGCACTCAAAGCCGCACGGTGTCCCTGCTCGATGCGGCGCTGCACAACTTTTCGAGCAGCGAAATCTTCACCACGGATTCCGAGTTCATTACCCGCCCAGACAACCGGGGGCATTTCAGAACAAAACCCATCAAGCACAAAATGCGCATCGATCAGTTCAAGACACTCTGTCGCGATCTGAACCTCGGTGCTCAATACGAACGACATCTCAAATCGTTTCTGCTACCGGCCGACAGGCTGGCCAGCAATGTACTGCGCTACCGGGTCACTCAAAGCCAGAAAAGTGCATTAAAAGCTGCCGCGCGCATGGCACTGATGAAAAAAGACCTCAGCCAACACGCCTACGCCGTTGTACAGGACATGCTCAATGAGCAAAAAAAACCGACATGGAACGGTAAAGCCGTCAGCTACTACAACCTGGCGATGATGGACGTTGCCCTGACCGGCATCGTGTTGATCACAGCCGATGTGCTCACCAGCAAAGTTCCCGAGCCACTGATTGCCTATGTCCCCAACGACCCCGAACATCCGCTCAAGGAATACCCTTCATCCATCGAATTCATGGCCGAGCTGACCCGCCAGTTACGGGATGATCCAGCCTCGCCAACACCGGGATCAGGACGCTATCAAACATTTTTCAGTCAGTTCATTACTCACTCGCAGCGCGGTGCTTTTTTCGCCAGGCTGAACGCACGTTTGAGCCAAGTGAAATGGCACCAGGCTGCCCCCGGCCCGAACACGCCGAGCTGGCGAGAGACACCGGTGGACAGCCCGAACCTGCAGTTCAGCCTGTCGAAGATCGAGGATGATCGCCAGACCCGCTTCGACGGCGAGCTGTGGAAGTACCTCTACCAGGAGAAGCTGAACAAGATTCTCAATGACGCGCGAGACATCGTGATTTCCACCGACTATGCCGATCGCATGGCGCGCTGGGCCTGGTGGGACAATCTGGAAAAAATGCTCTCGGATATTCTCAATGTCGCGTTGCTGGTGGCGACGCCCTTGGTGCCCGGCCTGGGCGAACTGATGCTGGCGTACACGGCATATCAACTGACGGATGAAGTGGTCGAGGGCATTGTCGACCTGGCCGAAGGCCATTTGGCCGAAGCCGGTGAACAAGCCATCGGGGTGCTTGAAAGCATTGTTCAGCTGGGCGCTTTCGCCGCGGGTGCAGCAGTGGGCAAGGTGGTGAACCAGAAGCTTTCGTCGTTTGTCGAAGGGCTGAAACCGGTGCAACTGGCCGATGGCAAGACCCGCTTGTGGAACCCGGATCTCGCGCCCTATCAACAACCACCCAGCGTGGCTTTGCCCAGCGACACCCGGCCGGATACGCTCGGCCTGTATCAACACCAGGGCAAGCGCCTGCTACCGCTGGATGGTCAATTGTTTGAGGTGGAAAAAGCCCCGGACAGCGACCAGCACCGCATCAAGCATCCGCAACGCCCCGATGCTTATGGTCCGGCGCTCACCCACAACGGTGAAGGCGCCTGGATCAGCGAAACGGAAAACCCGCGCGGTTGGGAAGGCACGACATTGATGCGTCGCATCGGTCACCGCGTCGACACGTTTACCGACACGCAGCTGGAACAGATTCGCCAGATCAGCAGCACCGATGAAACCGTGTTGCGCAGGGTACACGTTGATCGCGCCCCGTCCCCCGCACTGCTGACCGATACCTTGCAGCGCCTCGGCGCATCCGCAAAAGTCGCCGAAGTAGTATCCCCCGACGTCACCCTGCTGCTCATCGACTTCCCCGACCTCCCCACACCTGTTGCGGAAAAAATCATCAAGGGCGCCACACTCCAAGAACAACAACAGATGACGCAACAACGACGTCTGCCGTTGCGCCTGAAAACCCGGGCACGGGAGCTTCAGTTCGAGACGCAATCGGTTCGGGCTGCCCAGGGCCTGTACCAGGATGCTTTGATCAACATTGATACCGAACGCCTGCTGCTGGGGACGTTGCGAACCTACACCGACACATTCGGCGACTTGCGCATTGAAATTCGTGAGGGTGCATTTGATGGGGAGCTTCGTTGCAGTGCGGGCCCCGAGGATGCGACGCAGGTTCGGGTATTGATTCGAAACGAGGCCGGAAAGTACCGGGTACGGGATGCCTCGGATCAACCGATCCATGAGGACGAGGGTTTTCTTGGAGCGATCCTGCATGCCATGGGTAGGGATCGACAAAATGCGTTGGGCTATAAACCGGGTGACGCCGAGTCCTTCAGGCAGTGGGTCATTGCCAAGACCGCCCCGTCCAGCGAGCGCAGGACTCTGCTCGCCCGCCCCCCCGTTCGCCCCGTTGCCGAGCACGAAACGCTGTTGCTGGTACGCGGCGGCGGACTGAGCAAGGATGGCGAGACGGTGCATGATCGTATTCGCGATCAGTACCCGCATTTCAGTGAGCGCGAGGTCGATGTGTTCGCCAACGCGCTGATCGAAAAGGGTGAGCCGCTGAAAGCCATGGAGCAGGAAGAAGACGATCTTGATGAACTGCGGGTGATCCTGAACCGTTGGGAATACCAGCAACCACAATACTGGGGCCCGGATCGCCAGGGTTTCATGAACGGTGGCGGGCAGCACATTTCCCGACGCCTCATTGAGTGTTTCGAGCGCAAAAACCTGGAGCTCGGCAACCGCACCGACCCTGCCCACTATGCCCTCGACCTTTCCCGAGAATTGTGGCCGGTGGATCTGGAAACCTGGTGGTCGAAACGCCCGGAACTGAAGAAGTTTCTCAATCGAATCACGGTCCTGAAGCTCGATAACACGCGGTTCTACAGCGAGCGGAATGGCCTGCTGAAAGACTTCCCCAACCTTCGAGAACTCAGCGCCGAAAACTGTGAACTGACTCAACTGCCCTACGGCATCGGCCAGTTGCGCAGGCTGGAACGTCTGCGACTGAGCAGCAACCGCATCGTGCTGGACGCGCCGGCGGTTGAGCAGCTGAGAAATCTGACCTACCTGGAGATCCTCAGGCTTGAGGATAATCCTCTGGGCAGGCTGCCGGACATCGGGCGCATGCCCAGACTGAAGGTCGTGGCCCTGAAAAATACCGGGCTCAGTACTTGGCCGGAAGGCACATTGGCCAAACCCCGCCCACGCGGTTTCTTTATGGACCTGCGCGAAAACCCGATCGATCAGCTCCCCGACGTGGTATCCGGCTCGCCGGATGCATGGGTGGTGGCGCGTACACGTCTGGATGTCGGCCAATTGAACGAGGTGCATCAGGTAACTTATCAGGCACTGCGCCGATCCGTGCAGTTGCCTGCCGAACCTGTCGAACCCTCAAGCACGCTGGTCCCACCGATGATCAGTTCGACTTACAGCGCCTCGCACTGGAACGACGTGCCAGGCTGGGGGGTGGATCGAGCCACCTTATGGTCTGAGCTGCTCGACGAATCCGATGCCCAACGGTTCATGGCCGTGCTGATCGACACCCAAAACTCGGCCGACTATCGGGCGGGCGGCCAGGCTCAGGCGCAACTGTTGCAGCGCGTATGGCGGATGCTCGACGCCGTGCATATCGATGCCCGGCTCAGGGAGAAGCTGTTCACCATGGCCATCGCCCCGGTCGATTGCGCCGATGCCGGTGCACAGTTGTTCAATCACATGGGCATCAATGTGCTCGCCTCCGAGGCGTATTCGTATTCCACCGATACCCCGCAACTGGAACGATCGCTGGTAACCCTGGCCAAAGGCGCCGCGCGCCTGGAGTGGGTCAACGATATTGCCCGGGCCGATATTGGCGGTCGCGACAGCAACCCTGACGATGTCGAAGTCTATCTGGCTTACCAGACGGGTCTGGCACAACGCCTGAGCCTGCCTTGGCAATCAGATGGGATGCTTTACCGAGGCGTGTCCGGCGTCACCGATGCCATGATCGACCAGGCCGGTGACACGGTGTTGGAACTGGAGGAAGGCGATGGTCTGGTGAACAAAATGCTTGAACAGGATTTCTGGGAACAGTATTTGCACGAAACCTGGCCGGTGCGGATTGAAACCAACAAGCGCCTGTACCTGAATAAATCCGAACAGTTTGTGTCGTTGCGCAGTGTCCAGCGGGAATGGGCCGACGCCACACAGTTGAGCGACACCCAGCGTGCCGTGCTGAGAAACCGGCTCAAGGAACTGATGAACGATCTATCGGTGCCAGAGACTGTAGTGTTTGCCGATGAGCCGATAAGCGATGTCATCTTCGACCGGTGGCTGGTCGACATGGGCGATGAGGAAAAAGAACTGTCGAGACGTCTGACCCGCGAAGCATTGAGAAGAGCCGGGCAGTAAAACGGCCACGCTTCAAGTTGCAAGATGAAGTCCGACGGCGGAACCGCCGTCAGACTGACGTTAACCATCTACCGGCCCCATTCTTCAACGAGCCCCTCATTACCCATCTCGAACAAGGCGAATACGTGTTGGTGTCATTCGTGGGACATATTCGAGATCAGGGCGCGACAGCATTGAAAATCAGCTGGACATTTCCATAGTAAGTGCCCGGTTTGTAGCCACCGGCAGGCACTTTCGGTCGTATCTCCAGGGGAAAGCGGCCGCCCGCCATCGCTTGCGCCGCCGATACCACTTCCCGGGATTGCGGATCGTGGCTCAACTCCTGGCCGTTGAAGCTGACCCGCAAGTAGATGTTCTGATCGTCATGCCCATTGGACAAATAGGGTTCGCTCTCCAGTCGTGCCTCAATGGCACTGGTGTCGTGTTTGACATCGAAGTTTTTGCGCAGCCCGCCCAGGGTTGAAGTGTGGATGTTCCAGGCCAGAATCTGCTCCCGATGAATCCAGTCCGTCTCGGCCGGGATCACGTAAAACCCCAGCGTCGGAATATTCACCGACACTTCGAACGTGTGTTCTTCCCGCGCCGCGAACGCCGACGCACTCATCAGTGCCACGCTGCCCATCCACAGGACGATGGCCGCTTGCTTGATCATGTCAGATACCTGTTGCGTCAAAAAAAGGCCACGAGCGCCAGCGGCTACCCGCGTGGTCGAAGGTCACCGGCCGGCGATGTGCAACGCCTTTTTCGAGCCGCCCTCGATCAGGTTGAAGCGGTACTCACGCCCCGGTTTCTTGTCGAACTCAAACGTCTTGCCCGCCAGCACGTGGTGCTTGGTGGTGGGCTCGCAGTCGGTTTCGTTTTTGCGCGAGCAGTTACGGAACTCATCGATCACCACCACCGTGTTGCCGTTATTGCGCAGCCTGTAACGTTCGGCGCTGTCGTCGACCACACTGTCATAGCGACTGTTCTGCGGCCGGACGAAGAACACCGTGCCGAAACCGGTCATAACGTTAACGCCTGCCGACAGGGTCTTTTTGTAGTCCTCGCGCTCCTCGCTGGACATCGCGAACTCGTCTTCCTTTTCCGGCACCACTGGCACGAAACGCACACGAAAATAGCGCTCGGTTTCCCGCTCTCCCATGGCCAACAGACGCGTGCCCTGCATGCCGGTGGCCGGGATGATCAAACGCGCCGGGCTGGCCATCAGCCCGTCGCGAGCGCTGGCATCGGCCTGAGCCTTGACCGGCACTTCGCGAGGCGTGCCATCCGCGTCGTAGATGATTTCCAGAATATTGACCTTGACGAAGGCCGTGCTGTCGCCGCTGTTGAATACGCGCTTGAGGTACGTGCTCTTATCGCCATCCAGATAGTCGTAAACCGTTCCCACATTGATTTGCGGCCCGGCCTGAATCGCCAGAGAAAATCCGCTCAAACCCAACAGTGCCCACAGACGTTTCATACCCTTGAACCTCATACTATTGAACACAACACTGGCTCGAATAATCGATGCGCAGCCCATCAGATTTCCGAGTCCCAGATCACCGTCACTCTGCCCGAATAGGTGCCGCCGCTACCGGGCTCCAGCATGAACTCCATCTGGTTTTGCGGAATTTCGAAATGCAGAACTCCGGGTGCTCTATCGACATAGAAGCCGGGTTGAAACTGTTGTGCATTGGCCGCTCCCGCTCTCAGGCGCTGGCGCTTGACGGGTTGTCCGGCAAGATCGGTCAGGCCATTGGGCAGGCTGACGCTGACCTGCAACTCAACCGATTTTTTCGAGACCGGGTCTTTAATCATGCAGTCGTAAGAGAACCCCGCAATCTCACACTCCAACTGCATCTTGAAGCGCGAAGACGCCGAGATATTGAAGGTCTGATCGCGGAACAAACGCACGGGCCGGCGCCCGGCTTGCAGCCAGCTTTGCCAGCCACCGGCTGGTACCAGATCGATTTTTTCGCCACCGGGAGGAATATCGACTTTCAGGGTGTGCTGCACGTCGAGATTGAAGTTCAGGGTCAATGCAGAATCATCGGGTTGCATTACATCACCCATGTCGAAATCCTGATTCGGCCCGACGCCAAAGGTAATCGATCCGTTGTAAGACCCACTCTGCATAGTCAGTGGGTTCGGCGTTATCAATTGATAACCGAACACGAAGTACAGGTATCGAAAGGACAGTGGTATCTCGAACAAAGGTTGCTTTGAGCACACCCCCGCGCCGAGGGGCACTTTCCAGAAGCTGTTGAAACCAATATTACCCACGGTCGACCACCCGACTCCCTGACAGGGTGGAGGGGCATACATCCAGGATCCGCCGTTCCAAAGCCTGTCCCATCCCGGTCCGCCCGCCACCCCGGTCAATTCGGCGACCGACACCGGTAGCTGCGACTCATGTCCGATTCCCGCAATCCGGACCTTGACGGTCTGGACTTCTCCGGATGAATGGGTAACCTGCACATCCCGCCAGTCCGAGGGCACTTTGGCCATTCCACCTTGCCGAGGATCGACATGATTGGCACGGATCGGTGCATTAGCAGTAAATGAAATCGGCGCAATCAGACTGAATAGACCCTCCGACTCACAGGCCCTTGGCACCTGAAGACAGAAACCCTGAGACGGCGTCTTATTCACGAATTCATTTTTATGCGGAGCCGCCGAGTCCGGCGAAAACGTAGCGTCAATGTTCAAGACAGCGGCATTCGCCGGTAATGAACTCAATCCACACAACGCTGCCAGCGGCATCGCGCGACTGAGGTTTTTTCCAAGCCTGGTCAATATCTTCATGTCAGTCAGCTCGCCGTAGCGTCCTTGAAAGTAGCGTCTGCCAAGGTGTCCGGCGAACAACGCAAATCACCGATCATCAGCACATCGTTTTCACTGCGGTGCCTATCCACATCGAGTCGGAACTGACACAGCAACTGGTCGGCATAACGAACTTCCAGGGTTGGAGAGCCGGCATTCATTTCCATCGAGAAGAACCCATCGACCTCACTGACCCCACGGCTGGCGTGGTTGATCACGTGGTGGCCCTTGAGCGGCTGGTCTTGTGCGTCGAGCAGACGGCCCAGCACGGTGAGGGTTTTCATCACTCGCACCTTGCGGTACTCGACGCCTCCCTTGTTCAGGTGATAGCGGGTACGCGCCGGTTCGATGCTGGCCGCCGGCGCGTGATTGCCTTCGAAGTCGAAGCTCACCGAGCCGTTTCTGTAGGCGGTAATCGGAATGAAGTTGCGCCCTGGGCGCAACGCCGCGCTGCCACCGCTCAAATCATCGGCGCGCAAGGCAATGCCATCGATATCGGACTCGACATCGACGATCATCCCGGCACCACGACCCTGATGCTGGCTGGTCAACGTCATGCGTTGGCCTCCAACGATCAGCGTGCTGTCCAGATTCAGGCCACCGGTGAAGTTGCCGTTATAAGACGAGCGCTGGACGAAGCCGTCGCCATTGACCGCGTCAGTACGAAAGTTCGCCAGGCTCGACAGACCAATGCCGTAAGTGTCGGTGAGCGCCGTCACCGAGACGTTCTGCAAAACGTGGTCCCGCAGGGTCTTGCGGTAACCGATCGAGGCGTTGTTGTCGCGGCTGCCATTCCGCGCAGTGCGAGTGCCGATGCTGCCGGAAACCTGCTGGTCCGGCCCGCCCAGCGCCATGTTGATGCTCAGGTCGACCCCGCGATTGCGCGCATCGCCACTGCTGTAACTGCCAGGACGATCAAACAGCGACAGGCGCCAGTTGGCGTCGCTGCCGAACATCACAGTGCGTTGCGACCAGCCCAGATCCACACCCACGCCTTCGGTGTTGCCGTCACTGTGGGACACCCGAGCATTGAGTGAACTCTTGCGGCTGATGCGATGGTTCAGCGCCAGCGATGAATTGCTGGTCTGGCCGGTGAACACATTGCGCTGACGTACCCGAGTACCGTCAGGCAGCGTGTCGTAACTGTTGCGGGTGTCGAGCCAACTGCGGTTGTGGCTGATCACCAGGCTGCCGGAGCCATAGTTGTAGAGCCCCTGCAGATCGGCGCCGGTGCCGTGATCTTCGGTCTGGTAAAGATTGGCATAGAGGCTGGTGCTGTTCGCCAACGTCCAGTCGATGGAACTGCCGTATTGCAGTTTTTCCCGCACCTGACGGGCCGACAGCCCGAGAATCACTCGCGGGTGCAGCAGGTAGTTGAGCGACGCGCCAGCAGTCGAATCGCCGCTGGCCTGTTGATCCCAGTTGCTGAGCAGTTTGGTTTCCTGCCCGGCGAACAGGTTGTAGCGCCAGCGCTCATCGAGGTTGCGCCAGTTGTTCGGTTTGTAGATCAGCTCCTGAGTACTCGAGGTGGTTTGACCGTCCTCGATCAGCCGTACTTCCACCTCGTAAATGCCACCGGGCAACGGGCGAGTGTCGAGGGTTTGCAAACCGGCAGGCACCGATTGGGTATTGATCAACAGGCCATCGCGGAAAATCTCCACGGACGCCTGGCGGTTCGCGGTCACATAAACCGGGTACACGCTGGGCCGGGAACTGTCGATCGCCAGGCTGTCGGAACTGCCGTACATCAAGCCGACGGCTGTGTCGGGACTGGTGCCGAACGAACGGGGCTGACGCGTCAGGCCTTCGGAATTGGGGGTGAAGTAGCCCAGGCGAACGAAACTGCCGGGCAATTCACGCTGGGTGTAGAGCTCGTGAACTGCGTGATATAGCTTCTCGTCCGGCCCGCCGAGGCGAGCCAGTTGCATGTTGAACGTCTGGCTCCAACTGCCCAGGCTGGCGCTGGCTTCGAGGCCGAAACGACCGCCCAGATCCTGATCCTGCCCCCCATTGAGGTTGAGCTGATTGCGCACCATCAGGCCGCTGCTGCCACCTTCGGGTTGGTCGTAGTAACGCTTGGCATCCAAATCGCGCTCAGCGTTTTCGGTGACGATCGATACCAATGAATTTTCGAGGTTGTAGTGAACCGCCAGCATTTGCTCCGGGCATTGACCTGTGCAGCTGCCCAGCGCCACACCGGGTTTGAGGATATCGGCCCAGGTCTCGCGCTCACTTGCGCCGAATCGGCTTTCGCTGGTATCGGTGAAATCGAGCAACGTCACGCGGTCATCACGGGACAACACAACCATTGCCTCGCCGAGCGGTTGTTGATCGAGCTCTACCCGAACCGCCAGCGGAACATCAAAGAAATGCTCCTCAAACTCTGCCGGCAAGCCTTTGGCCTGAGCCAGCAAACTTCGCGGCGTATTATCAACGGAAGTGGGCGCCGCAAATGCACTGCTACATAACAGCAACGCAAGCGCTGCCGCGATGGGCGTCATCGGGAACATGAACAGGTACTCTGATTACGAAGAAGTTGAATCCCGACCGACAGATGGAAGCATGCCGGCCGGTCACGTTACTTAAGCAAGTAAGCGCTTATGACTCCTGATCAAGTTCAAAGAGCAACAGGGGGAACAGCGTCGAACGTCATGGTGACTGCGCCGGTGTAATACCCGGGCGCAATATTGGGGCTAATAGCCTTGATATTGAGTGGGGCACGGAAGTTGACGTTCGACTCGGTCTCGCCAACCACCATTTGCGGAGTCGTGGTGAGGACTACACCATTAACCGCCACTTGCAGATTGATCGCGCTAGAACCAGAGTACAGCTGCGGTACGCTTTCAAGGCTGGCATGCACAGACCCATTATTGTTGATCATGTCAAAGAAGCCGTTGACCTCGCCCATTTTTCCGGTAGTGGGCCTATAGCTCATGTCCTGATCCTTGTTGACCAGGTCCGGATCGGCCGGGACTACATAGAAGCCGTTGCCCGGCACATCAGCCACCAAGCTGATCGAGTGACGGGCTTCACTCGCGGCAAACACGGCGGAAGAACTCAGAGCCAAAACAGCCAGTGGAGCGGCAATCGAGAATTTTTTGAACATCATTCAGTACCTGTCTTCTTGAAAGGATCGATTCATTGAAAATCCACACAACGCACACCGGTAAGGGCTCGTGTTGATTTGAACTTTCAACGCCGAGGCATGATCGGCTGTTCGCTCTGGAAAGTAAGCAAGTAACTTCCGATGATCACGTAGTTAAACACCCTCATGACAAGCAAGAAAAAAGAACAAAAAAGCAAAATACAAAACATCGACTGTAAGTTATGCCCTACATACAGTTTTATTAAAAAAACCATACAGCAGTTTTAACTATACAACACGGGACTTCAGGGCTTATAGAATAGAGGGTACGACACTAATAGAGCGATAACTTTAACTTTCCAGTCCTGTTTTCGAAAGAAAAAGTCAGGTTGCCAACCCATGCACCGCTTGTCGGCGGACTGAACGGCTCCCAAAAAACGTCTTGCTCACGCCTTAAGATATATCTTAAGTTGTATCTAAACACGACGAGAGAAAGCAAAAATGAGAGACCATCATTCCCCCCACGACGGCCGCGACGGCTTCGAGAAACGCCCAGGACCCGGCCGCGAGCGCGGTGGACGCGGGCCACGGGTGTTCGCCCCCGGTGACCTGAAATTATTGCTGCTGGCGCTGATCGCCGAGCAGCCGTGCCATGGCTATGACTTGATCCGCCAGATTGAAAGCATGTTCGACGGCGCCTACAGCCCCAGCCCCGGCGTGATCTACCCGACCCTGACCTTCCTTGAAGAAAGCGAAATGATCCTGGGCGATGCCGAGGGCGGAAAAAAACGCTACAGCATCACCGACGCCGGACGTCTGTCTTTAAGTGAACAAGCGATTGCCCTGGACGGCGTACGCATGCGTATCGAAGTCAGTAAGCGCTCGTTGCGTGGCCATGACCGTCCCGCCGAAATTCACGAAGCGGTGCACAACCTGCGCCATGCCTTGCAAATGCACCATGGTCGCTGGAGCCCGGAAGAAATCCTGCGGGTACGCGACCTGCTCAACAACACGGCCAAAGCCATCGTCGACGGCCCCGCCGTTCCATCTACTTCGGAGAACGCCGAATGACCGACGTTATCGTGCCATCCCAATCCATTCACCGTGTCAGCCACGAGATCAAACGCCGTCGTCTACAAGTACTGCGAGTGGTCGACCTGACCCCGCGTATGCGCAGGATTACCCTGGGTGGCCCAGAGCTGGCTGGCTTCGTCAGCCTCGGAACGGACGACCACGTCAAACTGCTGTTCCCACAAAATGCAGCGGAACACGCGGCGCTGGAAACGCTGGTACTCGGTGCTGGCAAGGACAACGGACCGATGCCCGCGATGCGTGACTACACACCTCGTCGTTACGACCTGGACACGCAGGAGCTGGACATCGACTTCGTGCTGCACGGCGATGGCCCTGCCTCGACCTGGGCCGAGCAGGCCAAACCCGGCCAGTTCCTGCACATCGGCGGGCCCCGGGGCTCGATGATCGTGCCGGACATCTTCGACAGCTACCTGCTGATCGGCGACGAAACCGCCCTGCCCGCCATCGCCCGCCGCCTCGAAGGCCTGGCTGCCAATCGGTGTGCACTGGTGATCGTGGAAGTGGAGAACGGCGCCGAACAACAACGCCTGGAAAGCGCAGCGCAGGTCGATGTGATTTGGGTACTGCGTGAAGGTGGCAGGAATAACCTGCTGACCACCGTGCAACAGATCGAGGTGCCCGATGGCAATCTGTATGCGTGGGTGGCGACTGAGTCCAAGGTGTCGCGGCAGATTCGCCGGGTATTGCTCGATGAGCACGGCCTGAACGAGCAGTTTGTGAAAGCTGTCGGTTACTGGCGACTGGATGACAGTGACGAGGAGTAACCACAAATCAAATGTGGCGAGGGGGCTTGCCCCCGTTGCGCTGCGTAGCGGCGCTAAAACCAGCAACGGAGTGATAGCTGGCACACCGAGTTTGCTGATTTCGCGACTGCTTCGCAGCCGAACGGGGGCAAGCCCCCTCGCCACAAAGCTCCCTCGCCACAGTCAGTGTTCACTTCCGACCTGTGCGCCACCGATCCAGCCCAACCACCAGCAGCGCAATCAGCACAAACCCCGCCAATACCCCACCTGCATTCACAAACACCTGTGGATAACCCAACTTGTCCACATCAATGAACGGATAGGGATAAACCGCTAGCAGATGCCCGCGCCATAACGCATAGCCGAAGTACACCAGCGGATAGATCACCCACACCGCAATGTGCCGCAGCCGCAACGTACCTTTGGGCACACAGCACCACCAATAAACCAGAAACAGCAGCGGCATGACGTCATGCATCAGCTCATCGGCCAGCCATTGCCAGCCTTCGGGATGCCACAAATGGCGTAATAACAGGCTGTACGCCACACCGACCACGGCGATGCTCACCGCAATTCCACTGCTCACCCACGGCTGCAAAAACCAGCGCCGCGCCGCCGATTCCCGGGACGTCAGTTCACAGGTCAGCACCACCGCCACCAGCGTGTTGGTCAGCACGGTGAAAAAACTGAAAAAACTCACCAGCCCACCCAGCAGACTGGCCGCAACACTCCAGCGTAGGTAAAGAATCAGGTACATCTGAATGGTTAAGCCCGCCCAGCCCAAAACCGCAGCCACGGCAACACAACGACGCCTCGCGGCAGAACCTGGCGTCGAGGGTATGACCACGCTCAGACCGGTCGCTTGGTGCGCATCAGCTTCACGTACAGGCGTTCGACCTTCTCCCGCGCCCATGGGGTTTTGCGCAGGAAAGTCAGGCTCGACTTGATGCTCGGGTCACTCTTGAAGCAGCGAATATCGATACGTTCGGCCAGCCCCGACCATTCGTAGTGTTCAACCAGGGCGTTGAGGATCTGTTCCAGCGTCACGCCGTGCAGCGGGTTGGTGTTCTGTTCGGTCATGCCGGGCCTTCGAGCGATGAAAGGAATGGAAGCCGCGCACCTTAGCCGAGGGTGTGGTCAGGTGGAAGTGTCTGTTCGAATACCGGGACAGATCCTGAGTTAACTGTAGGAGAACTCCTGCGTGCAAGCAGGCTCATTCGCAAAATATCCCCCAGGAAAAAACCGGTAAAACATCCTCCGAACTGCGTCTTCGACGTGGTTGTATGCCGCAGGCTAAAGTGCCTGCAACGACCCACAACCACAGGAGAATTTTCATGCAAGGATGCATCGAAAAAAAACTCAATCAGCCGTTCGGGCTGACGATCATGCCGGCTTTCAGCGGGCAATCCTTGTCCCGCTTGCCGATCAACGAATTGCGCGCGCTCGCCAGACAACATCACTTGGTAATCCTGCGCAACTTCAGCCATGACTTGCACACCCCCACGGCGCTGGTGCACTACGCCAGGCAATGGGGCGAAATTCAGTCAGGCTCGTATGGCGACATACTTGAAGTGCGCGAACACCGGGATGCGCAGGATCATGTGTTCGATCACCATGACATGCACCTGCACTGGGACGGCGCCTTTATGCCGACAGTCCCGGAATTCCAGCTGTTTCACTGCCTGCAAGCACCTCACCCTGAGGCTGGCGGGCAGACAACCTTCGTTAATACCCGCGCGCTGATCCGGCAGGTGCCTGCACAGCGACTCGCGCAATGGCAGGCAATCGAGGTGACCTACCGTATCGATAAAGTCGCCCACTATGGCGGCGAAGTCCGGTCGCCTCTGTTGGTGCATGATCCTCGAGACCGCGAGTGGGTGCTGCGCTACTGCGAACCGCCCGTCATCCAACGCCAGGTGCTCAATCGTCATTCACTGGAGTATCACGGTATTGAAACGCCAGAGATCAACGAATTTGCCGCGGATCTGCACCGGCGCCTGTGCGATCCGCAGTTCGTTTATGCCCACGCCTGGCAACCCGGCGACCTGCTGATTGCCGATAATTTCTCGCTGTTGCATGGACGCCGCGCGTTCACTTCGCAATGCACCCGACACTTGCAGCGAGTGCATCTCCACGGCTCGCCACGGTGCATCAATCGCGCTCTGATACATGCCGGTTAACACCGCCCACAGCCCCGACCGGTGCTACGGTGCCGGTCTTTAACCAACTATTACCAAATCCGAAATGATCCATGTCAGTAAAAGCTCTTTCTCTATGTGTAACAGAACATTATCCTTACGCCCGTCCAGCTGAAACGCTTCTCCCCTGCTTCATTCCTGCTGCGTTCAGTTCACCCCCTTTAGAAAAAGACCAAGAATTCCTTCTCTATGCCTGATTTTCAAACTCCGCGAGACAGCGCTGTCTTACTCCCTGTGGCCAGTCGAAAAGCCCTGAACCTGATCGGCGGTTTCACCGCGTTGAGCCTCGCCACCTGCACCCAGGCTGCGCCGGCCTTCGATGGCGATTCGCCGTGGATGCTCGGCGACTGGAACGGCACGCGCACCGAACTTTCGGAAAAAGGCTACGACTTCAAGGTCGATTACACCGGTGAAATGGGCAGCAACCTGCACGGCGGCTACGACCATGACCGCACCGCTCGCTACAGCGACCAGTTCGGCTTTGGCACCCATCTGGACTTGCAGAAGATTCTCGGCTGGGACGACGCTGAATTTCAGCTGACCATCACCGAACGCAACGGCAACAACATCAGCAACGACCGGATCAACGACCCGCGTGTTGGCGGTTTCACTTCGGCTCAGGAAGTCTGGGGCCGTGGCCAGACCTGGCGCCTGACGCAGATGTGGTATCAGCAGAAATTCTTCGATCAGAAGCTCGATATCAAAGTCGGCCGCTTCGGCGAGGGCGAAGACTTCAATAGCTTTCCCTGCGACTTCCAGAACCTGGCGTTTTGCGGCTCCCAGGTCGGCAACTGGGTTGGCGACATCTGGTACAACTGGCCGGTCAGCCAGTGGGCGATGCGCGTCAAATATCACCTGACGCCGGAGCTCTACGCGCAAGTCGGGGCTTACGAGCAAAACCCGTCCAACCTTGATCGCGACAACGGCTTCAAGCTCAGCGGCAGCGGCACGCAGGGCGCGATCCTGCCGGTGGAACTGGTCTGGACTCCAAAATTCAATGGCCTGCCGGGTGAATACCGTGCCGGCTATTACTACAGCAATGCCAAGGCCACCGACGTCTACAAGGACAGCAACGGCCAGCCGGCAGCCCTCAGCGGCGAGGCTTATCGCAGCGCATCGAGCAAGCACGGCGTGTGGCTAGGCGTGCAGCAGCAGCTGACCAGCCGCGCCAGTGACAACTCTCGGGGCCTGAGCGTGTTCGCCAACGGCACGATGCACGACAAAAAGACCAACGCCATCGACAACTACGTCCAGGCTGGCGTCGTCTACAAAGGCTTGTTCGATGCCCGCGCCAGGGACGACATCGGTTTTGCCCTGGCCCGTGTCCACGTCAACCCGGCCTACCGCAAGAACGCCGAGGCCACCAATCAGGCCCGCGCCGTCTTCGACTACGACGATCCGTCGTTCCTGCCGCCGCAAGACACCGAATACAGCGCCGAACTCTATTACGGAGTGCACGTCACGAACTGGCTGACCGTGCGCCCGAACCTGCAATACATCCGCCACCCCGGTGGCGTGGACAAGGTCGATGACGCGCTGATTGGCGGAATCAAGATCCAGTCGTCTTTCTAATTAAAACCACAACACCTGTGGGAGCTGGCTTGCCTGCGATGGAGGTGGGTCAGCCGATACTTTTGCCAACTGACACACCGTCATCGCAGGCAAGCCAGCTCCCACAGGGATTGCATTAACCGCGCACCTTTCTTAACTGAACCATGCCCGCGCCAGATCGTCATCTACAGTGAACTTGCGCGGGACTACTTAAAACGTCACGGAGAACCACACTATGAGCGCTGATGGTGCTTTCAGTCGAAGCCGTCTGCTGCCGAGCTTGCTCGGTATCGTGCTTCTACTAATGGGCCTGGCCTTGCTGGCCGGGGGGATCAAGCTGAGCATGCTCGGCGGCTCGCTGTATTACCTGCTGGCCGGTATCGGCCTGATGCTGACCGGGGGGCTGCTGCTGGCCGACCGTTATGCGGCGCTGAGCCTGTATGCGGTGGTGCTGTTCGCCAGTACGGTCTGGGCACTGTGGGAAGTCGGCCTGGACTGGTGGCAACTGGTGCCACGTCTGGCGCTGCTCTTTGCCCTTGGTATCGTCATGCTGCTGCCATGGTTTCGTCGCCCATTGCGTACCGGCGAATTCAACCCGATCGGCACCGGTGTACTGAGCGCTGCGGTGGTCATCGCCGGTATCGCCGCGCTGGCCAGCCTGTTCACCAACCCGGGTGAAATCAAAGGCGAACTGGATCGTGACGCCGTGCCTGGCATGACCAACACCGCTCCGGCCATGCCCGATGGTGACTGGAACTCCTACGGCCGCAGCGCCCATGGCGATCGTTACTCGCCACTGGCGCAGATCACGCCGCAGAACGTCAGCAAACTGGTGCCCGCCTGGACCTACCGCACCGGCGACCTGCCTGGCCCGAACGACCCGGGCGAAACCACCGCCGAAAACACCCCGCTCAAAGCCAACGGCATGCTCTATGTCTGCACGCCGCACAGCCAGGTGATCGCGCTGGACCCAGACACTGGCAAGGAACTCTGGCGTTTCGATCCGAAGCTCTCCACGCAGAACGCGGCGAACTTCAAGGGTTGGGCGCACATGACCTGCCGTGGCGTGACCTATCACGATGACGCAGCCTATGCCCCCGAGCAGAGCCCGACCGGCACGGCCAACGCGCCAGTGACCAGCGTCTGCCCGCGCCGGATCTTCCTGCCGACTGCCGACACCCGTCTGATCGCCCTGAACGCCGACACCGGCAAAATGTGCGAAGACTTCGGCAACGGTGGCCAGGTTGACCTGACGACTAACATCGGTGAATTCACCGCTGGCGGTTACTACTCCACTTCGCCACCGGCGGTCACCAAAGACCTGGTGGTGATTGGCGGCCACGTGACCGACAACGTTTCGATCGACGAGCCAAGCGGTGTGATCCGCGCGTTCGACGTGCACACCGGCAAACTGGTGTGGAACTGGGACAGCGGCAACCCGGACGACACCACGCCGATTGCCGAAGGCAAGGTCTACACCCGCAACTCGCCGAACATGTGGTCCATCTTCAGCGTCGACGAAAAACTCGGCATGATCTACCTGCCGATGGGCAACCAGACCCCGGATCAGTTCGGTGGCGCGCGCACCCCTGAATCGGAACTGCACGCCGCCGGCCTGACCGCTCTGGACATCGCCACCGGCAAAGTGCGCTGGCACTTCCAGTTCACTCACCATGACCTGTGGGACATGGACGTCGGTGGCCAGCCAACCCTGATGGACCTGAAAACCGCAGACGGTGTGAAACCGGCGGTGCTCGCGTCCACCAAGCAAGGCAGCATCTACGTGCTGGACCGCAGCAATGGTCAGCCGATCGTGCCGATCAAGGAAATCCCGGTGCCGCAAGGCGCAGTGGAAGGCGACCACACTTCGCCGACTCAACCGATGTCCGACCTGAACTTCGTGCCGCCGACCCTCAAGGAACGCGACATGTGGGGCGTGACCCCGTTCGATCAGATGCTGTGCCGGATCGACTTCAAGTCCCTGCGTTACGACGGCATGTTCACCCCGCCATCGCTGCAAGGCTCGATCGTTTATCCCGGTAACTTCGGCGTGTTCGACTGGGGCGGCATGTCGGTTGACCCGGTTCGTCAAATTGCTTTCGTGAACCCGAGCTACATGGCGTTCAAATCGAAACTGATCCCGGCCGCCGAAATCGCCAAACAAGGCCCTCGCGTCAGCGAAACCGAAGGCGTGCAACCAAACAAAGGCGCGCCTTACGGCGTGATCCTCGAAGCTCTGCTGTCGCCAATGGGCCTGCCATGCCAGGCACCGGCCTGGGGTTACGTGGCCGCGGTCGATTTGACCACCAACAAAACCATCTGGATGCACAAGAACGGCACCGTGCGCGACAGCTCGCCGGTTCCAATCCCTCTGAGCATGGGCGTACCGAGCCTGGGCGGGGCCTTCACCACTGCCAGTGGCGTGGCCTTCCTGAGCGGCACCCTCGACCAGTACCTGCGCGCCTACGATGTGAAAAACGGCAAGCAACTGTGGGAAGGCCGCCTGCCAGCCGGCGCGCAAACCACACCGATGACCTACACCGGCAAAGACGGCAAGCAATACGTGCTCGTTGTTGCTGGCGGTCACGGATCGCTGGGCACCAAGCAAGGTGACTATGTGATTGCGTACAAACTGTCGGAATAAGCGGTAGCGGCAGTTAAAACAAAGGCGACTCCTGTGAGGGGGTCGCCTTTTTTTGTGGGCAATCCCCGCCATATCCAAAATCCCTGTAGGAGCGAACTGTGGCGAGGGGGCTTGCCCCATTTGAGTGCGTAGCACTCACCAGATCTTTGGTACATCAGTGATTTTGGGGCTATTTCGTAGCCCAACGGGGGCAAGCCCCCTCGTCACAGTTCGCTCCTACAGTTGATTGTGGTCGTCAGAGATATCCGCGCAGGTCCTACAGATGTGGTGATTTTTTGAGAACTTTCCGACAGGTTTTGACGGTTGTCGCTCGGAAGAGCGGTGTATAGGCTTTGGGGGTCGCTGCAAATCAGCGACCGGGCGTCGCGGCCTGAATTAGCTTACTTGGTGCATAATCACCGGCCCCAATCGACGTTCCTGTCGTTTGGTCTCATGGTGGCTGTGCGCGGGATACCTTCGGGTATGCCGAGTTTCCAAGTAGCTCGGTCCGCGAACCTGCGTACAGCTGCCACCCTCCATCGCGTCGCGGCGATCAGTGGCAGCTCCATTACTTACTTGGAGCTTCATCATGTTCAAAGAAACACCGAATCCCCCTGAAACCGAGAACGTTTCGCCCTACGAATCCAACGATTCAAAAAAATTCCACGACGCCGCTAACCGCGCGCTCGATCACTACCTCAATCCGTCCGCCCTCAAATCCCCCGTGGCCCGCAAACCGAGCACGATGTATATGGTTGCGCCGGATATCAAAGACGAAGACCTGTTGGTTCATACCTGTGAGTCATTGGCCCAGGCCAGTGTGATGGCGAGTGATTTTGCAGGGTATCTGGAGGGGCCGCACCGGCACACGGCAATGGCGATTCAACAAATCGTCATGCTGGCAGAACTGGCGGTAAACCGGATGCTGAATAACGTTGCCATCTCAAAACCTGCGCCACACAGCTAATCCCCTGTAGGAGCGAGGCTTGCCCGCGAAGACGGTCTGACATTCAACATTGAGATCGCCTGACACGCCGCCATCGCGAGCAGGCTCGCTCCCACAATTGAACCGTGTGCATCTGCGAGAGATTGGTTGGCTGTCAGGCCGCCTTCGCGGGCAAGCCTCGCTCCTACAAATGGGGCGGCGTATGTCTGAGAGAAATTGGCCGGCTGTCAGGCCGCCTTCGCGAGCAAGCCCGCTCCCACAGTGGAGCGGCGTACACCCGCCCCTCGCCACTCAACAGGTCGAGCGTTAGCTCGCCTGCCGCTTTTGATCTGGCTTTTGATCTTGATCTGCCCGCCCCTTCGGGAGGCTGAGTGGAGGTGTTCATCTGGGGATTGGCGCGCAGCGCCGTTCGACGCAGTCGAACTCATCGCATGTAGGTTGAAGCGAAGCCAACCGTAGGGCGATGCCCCCAGATGGATACCGGAGCGAAGGAACGCCGAGCCTTAGCGAGGGGCCGTACGCTTGGGGCGAGACCTTTTGGTTCCTTTTGGGGCGTTTGCCAAAAGGGACTCGCCGTAAGGGCGAAACCATAAGCCGCCGTTACCGCAGCAACGGATATGTACACAACCCAACCAAAGCATGGTCGGCCCTAAGGCCGCCAAGACCTGTCAAAACCCTGAACACACATGCTGAAATATCCAGAGCCATTGAAACCACCCCCCACCTGCCCCATCTAAGACCCATACCCTATTGCGCAGGTGCCCCATGACCGACCAGCAAGAATTCCCCGAAGACACGAGCGAATACGCCGAAACAGACAACGTCGAACACCACTCCACCGGCAAAGGCCTCGCCCTGCCTGGCCAGAACCTGCCGGACAAGGTCTACATCATCCCGATTCACAACCGGCCCTTCTTCCCGGCGCAAGTACTGCCGGTCATCGTCAACGAAGAGCCGTGGGCCGAAACCCTCGAACTGGTCAGCCAATCCGATCATCACTCCCTGGCCCTGTTCTTCATGGACGCTCCCCAGGAAGACCCGCGCCACTTCGACACCAAAGCCCTGCCGGAATACGGCACCCTGGTCAAAGTCCACCACGCCAGTCGCGAAAACGGCAAACTGCAATTCGTCGCCCAGGGCCTGACCCGCGTACGCATCAAAACCTGGCTCAAACACCATCGCCCGCCGTACCTGGTAGAAGTCGAATACCCGCATCAGCCCACCGAGCCGACCGACGAGGTCAAGGCCTACGGCATGGCGCTGATCAATGCGATCAAGGAACTGCTGCCGCTCAACCCCCTGTACAGCGAAGAGCTGAAGAACTACCTCAACCGCTTCAGCCCCAACGACCCGTCGCCGCTGACCGACTTCGCCGCCGCGCTGACCTCGGCCACGGGCAGCGAGCTGCAAGAAGTGCTCGACTGCGTGCCGATGCTCAAGCGCATGGAAAAAGTCCTGCCGATGCTGCGCAAGGAAGTCGAAGTCGCGCGCCTGCAGAAAGAAATTTCCGCCGAAGTTAACCGCAAGATCGGCGAGCATCAGCGCGAGTTCTTCCTCAAGGAACAGCTCAAGGTCATCCAGCAAGAGCTGGGCCTGACCAAAGACGACCGCAGCGCCGACATCGAGCAATTCGAGCAACGTCTGACGGGCAAGGTGTTGCCGCCTCAGGCGCAGAAACGCATCGAAGAGGAAATGAATAAACTGTCGGTCCTCGAGACCGGTTCACCGGAGTACGCGGTGACCCGCAACTACCTCGACTGGGCGACCTCGGTGCCATGGGGCGTGTACGGCGAGGACAAACTCGACCTCAAACACGCACGCAAGGTGCTGGACAAACACCACGCCGGCCTCGACGACATCAAGGACCGCATCCTCGAATTCCTCGCTGTCGGCGCTTATAAAGGCGAGATCAGCGGCTCCATCGTGTTGCTGGTGGGCCCGCCGGGCGTGGGCAAGACCAGTGTCGGTAAATCCATCGCCGAAACCCTGGGCCGGCCGTTCTATCGCTTCAGCGTCGGCGGCATGCGCGACGAAGCCGAGATCAAGGGCCACCGCCGCACTTACATCGGCGCACAACCGGGCAAACTCGTCCACGCGTTGAAAGACGTCGAAGTGATGAACCCGGTGATCATGCTCGACGAGATCGACAAAATGGGCCAGAGCTACCAGGGCGACCCCGCTTCGGCGTTGCTGGAAACCCTTGATCCGGAACAGAACGTCGAATTCCTCGACCACTACCTGGATTTGCGCCTGGACCTGTCGAAAGTGCTGTTCGTCTGCACCGCCAACACCCTGGATTCAATACCCGGCCCGTTGCTGGACCGGATGGAAGTGATTCGCCTGTCGGGCTACATCACCGAAGAGAAAGTCGCGATCGCCAAGCGTCACCTGTGGCCGAAACAGCTTGAGAAAGCCGGCGTATCCAAGGGCAGCCTGAGCATCAGCGACAACGCATTGAAAGCCTTGATCGACGGCTACGCCCGGGAAGCCGGGGTGCGGCAGCTGGAAAAAAACCTCGGCAAACTGGTGCGCAAGGCCGTGATGAAGCTGCTCGACGAGCCGAAAGCAGTGATCAAACTCGGCCCGAAAGACCTGGAAGCCTCACTCGGCCGACCGGTATTCCGCAACGAGCAAGTGCTGTCCGGCATTGGCGTGATCACCGGGCTGGCCTGGACCAGCATGGGCGGCGCGACGCTGCCGATCGAAGCCACGCGCATTCACACCCTCAACCGTGGCTTCAAACTCACCGGGCAACTGGGAGAAGTGATGAAGGAATCGGCAGAAATTGCCTACAGCTACGTCAGCTCCAATCTGAAGCAATTTGGCGGTGATCCGACGTTCTTCGACGAAGCCTTCGTTCACCTCCACGTACCGGAAGGCGCCACACCGAAAGACGGCCCGAGCGCCGGCGTGACCATGGCCAGCGCCCTGCTCTCGCTCGCCCGCAACCAGTCGCCGAAAAAAGGCGTGGCCATGACCGGTGAACTGACGCTGACCGGGCATGTACTGCCGATTGGTGGCGTGCGCGAGAAGGTGATTGCAGCGCGGCGGCAGAAGATTTTCGAGTTGATCCTGCCGGATCCCAACCGTGGAAGCTTTGAAGAGTTACCGGATTATCTGAAAGAAGGGATTACCGTGCACTTTGCCAAGCGCTTTGCGGATGTGGCGAAGATATTGTTCTGATAGTTATGTAGTGCCTGCACGGCCGCCATCGCGGGCAAGCCCGCTCCCACAGGTTTATCGCAATCCCTGTGGGAGTGGACTTGCCCGCGATGACGTCGGTACTGACGACAGCATCCCTCATGGCCATCCCGGTCTGGCTGTCACACTTTGTCTCATCTTCAGTTATGCTCGCCGTTCGTCGTAAATGCCGGAGCCACTGATCTTATGTCCCCCACCCGCCTGTTGATCCCCCTCGCCCTCGCCCTGCTGAGCGCTTGCGCCACGCAATCGAAACAGAACGTGACCGTGGAAAAACAAAGCGAATGCCCGGTGCAACTGAACAACGGGCAAAACCTGATCCTGACCCTGCCAAGCAACCCGACCACGGGTTACCGCTGGGCGATTCAGGACTCGGCTGGTGGCGTGTTGCGTGCGCTCAGCCCCGAGGTCTATAGCAACCCGGAAGATGCCGGGATTGTTGGCAGCGCCGGCATCTCAACCTGGCGCTTCCAGGCCTTTGCCAGCGGCACTGGCCGCTTGCGGCTGACTTATTCACTGCCGTGGGCACCCGAAGTACCGGCGGTAAAAACCTTCGACTGCGCTATCGCGGTTAACTGATTGTGGGCTGGCTGATTCTGGCGCTGATGGGCGCGGTGACCTTTCTGTATGGCCTGAGCGTGCATGCCGCGTTGCTGTGCTTGCTGGTCAAACCGTTGCCAGTGTTGGCCCTGCTCGGCTGGTTGCACGATGCACCGCCCAGTGACTATCGACGCTGGATCAGCCTGGGTTTGATTTTCTCCCTGGTCGGCGACGTGTTGTTGGCATGGCCGGGGGATTTGTTCGTGTTTGGCCTTGGGGCGTTTTTGGTCGCGCATTTGGCGTATCTGAAGGCTTATTTGAGCGATTGTCGGCGTCTGGCGCTGCTGCCGTTGATCCTCGCGTTGAGCGTGGGTGCGGTGCTGCTGGGGATTCTGATTTCCAATGGTTTGGGACCGCTGCTGATCCCGGTGATCGTCTACGGGCTGGCCATCAGCGCCATGCTCTGGCGCGCCCTGGCCCGACTCGGCACTGACGTGCCCAAACGCTCGGCGCTGCTGGCGGCGGCGGGCGCGCTGGCGCTTGTGTTTTCTGACAGTGTGATTGGCATTAACCGGTTTGTGATGCCATTCCATGCCGCGCCTTACGTGATCATCCTCAGCTATTGGCTGGGGCAATGGGGGATTGCGGCGTCGGCGTTCAACCCAAAATCGCGCTGAATCCTGTGGCGAGGGAGCTTGCTCCCGCTGGGCTGCGAAGCGGCCCCAAACCCATTCAACGAGTTTTATCAGACCCGCCCAATCAGCCGGTATTACGACTGCTACGCAGCCGAGCGGGAGCAAGCTCCCTCGCCATAACGGTGTTTCTCCCTTTTGGCCGAGGTCACTCCGGCGCTTTATCAGACAACCCGCGCATCCCCCCGTCAATTTGGCTAAAATGCCAGCCTTTTCCACCTACGCCGCTGGAACCGCCGTGAGCAAAGAATCCGATCGCCTTTTCGCCCAGCCTTTGACCCAGGTGCCTGACTTCGCCTTTAACGAGGACGTGGTTCGGGTGTTCCCGGACATGATCAAGCGCTCGGTGCCGGGTTATCCGACCATCGTGGAAAACCTCGGCGTGCTCGCCGCGCAGTTCGCCCAGCCCAACAGCGTGCTCTACGACCTGGGCTCGTCCCTGGGCGCCGTGACTCAAGCGTTGCGCCGTCACGTGCGCACCGACGGTTGCCGCGTCATCGCTGTGGATAACTCCGCAGCCATGGTCGAGCGTTGCCGCGAATACCTCAACGGCCAGGACTCGATGTTCCAGGAGTTACTGCCGGTGGAAGTGATTGAAGGCGACATCCTTGCCCTGGAATTCCAGCCGGCCTCGGTGGTGGCGCTGAACTTCACTCTGCAATTCATCGCCCCGGACCAGCGCACCGCGCTGCTCTCGCGCATCCGCCAATCGTTGTTGCCCGGTGGCGCGCTGATCCTCTCGGAGAAGCTGCGCTTCAACGACCCCGAAGAACACGCGCTGCTCACCGACCTGCACGTGGCCTTCAAACGCGCCAACGGCTACAGCGAACTGGAAATCGCCCAGAAGCGCAGCGCCATCGAAAATGTCATGAAGCCCGACAGCCTCGAAGAACACCGCGAACGCCTGCTGGCCGCCGGGTTCTCGAAAGTCGTGCCGTGGTTCCAGTGTCTTAACTTTGCCTCGTTGATTGCCTTGCCATGATTGATCTGTCCCCCCTCGCCCGCCGTCTGGCCGGTACTCCGCTGGCCGAATGGGCCAACACCCTGCAAGCGCAACTCGACAAGAAAATGGAAAAAGGTCACGGCGATCTCGAGCGCTGGCAGAGTGCGCTGGACGCGCTGCCGAAGATTCAGCCAAGCGAAGTCGACTTGTTGAATGGCTTGAAACTGGACACCGATTGCGACTTTGAGACCCGCGCGCAAATGCGCACCGCGCTGATGGGTTTATCGCCATGGCGCAAAGGCCCGTTCGACCTGTTCGGCGTGCATGTCGACACTGAATGGCGTTCGGACTGGAAGTGGTCCCGGGTAGCTCCGCACCTGGACCTGAAAGGCAAACGCATCCTCGATGTCGGCTGCGGCAACGGTTATTACATGTGGCGCATGCTCGGCGCCGGTGCCGACAGTGTGATCGGCGTCGACCCGAACTGGCTGTTCTTCTGCCAGTTCCAGGCGGTCCAACGTTACCTGTCCGAGCCCAATGCCTGGCACTTGCCGTTTCCCTTTGAGGATCTTCCTCCCAATCTGGAAGGCTTCGACACGGTGTTTTCCATGGGCGTGTTCTATCACCGCCGCTCACCGATCGAGCATTTGCTGGCGCTGAAAGATTGCCTGGTCAAGGGCGGTGAACTGGTGCTCGAGACGCTGGTGATCGAAGGCGATCAGCAGCAGGTGTTGGTGCCCGAAGACCGTTACGCGCAGATGCGTAACGTGTGGTTCCTGCCATCAGTGCCCGCGCTGGAACTGTGGCTGCGCCGCGCCGGGTTCAGCAATGTGCGTTGCGTGGATGTGAGCGTGACCACGGTCGAGGAGCAGCGCGGGACGGAGTGGATGAAGTATCAGTCGTTAAGCGACTTCCTTGACCCGGAAGATCACAGCAAAACGATCGAAGGGCTGCCAGCGCCGATGCGTGCCGTCATCGTCGCCCGCAAGTAGCCTCTCCCAGACACCAGATAAATCTGTGGGAGCGGGCCGCGATGGCGTCGGCAAATCAAACATTGATGTCGACTGAACCACCGCTATCGCGGGCAAGCCCGCTCCCACAGGTATCGGTGTTTACTCTGAAGGTTTTGCTCGGCGCGCCTTGAAGAACTCAGTCAACACCGCGCTGCATTCCTCCGCCAACACCCCGCCCTCGTACAACACCCGATGATTCAAAAAGCCCTGGGTAAAGAACTGCCCCTGGCTCTGCACAATCCCGGCCTTGGGCTCCAGCGCGCCATACACCACCCGCGCAATCCGCGAATGCACGATCAGCCCGGCACACATGCTGCACGGCTCCAGGGTCACGTAGAGCGTGCTGCCCGGCAGGCGATAGTTGCTGGCGGCCTGGGCGGCGGCGCGAATCGCGACCATCTCGGCGTGGGCGCTGGGGTCGTTGCCGCTGATCGGGCAATTGAAACCGCGCCCGATGATTTCACCGTCCTGCACCAGCACCGCGCCCACCGGCACTTCACCCAGCGCCGCGCCTTGAGCGGCCAGGGCCAGGGCTTCGCGCATGAAATCGCGATCACGGCTGCGGTCGATAATCGCTGCGGGGCGAATCTGACGCATCACGCTACCTCGATGGCGGCCATCAGGCCGGTTTCCATGTGGTCGATCACATGGCAGTGGAACATCCAGACCCCAGGGTTATCCGCCACCAGCGCCACTTGCGCACGCTCGTTCTTGCCCAACAGGTACGTGTCGGTGAAGTACGGGATGACCTTGTGCCGGTTCGAGGCAATGACCTTGAAGCTCATGCCATGCAGGTGGATCGGGTGTTGATACTGAGTCATGTTCTTCAATTCGAAAATATAGCTTTTGCCCTTTTCGAGCTTGGCAATCGGTCGATCGGCGCAGGTCTTGTCGGTGATGTCCCAGGCCTTGCCGTTGATCTGCCACAGGCTTGGCGGCTTGCCGTTTTCGACATTGACCGACACCGAGCCTACCCATTCAAAATTGAAGTTGAGTTTCTGGGCATTGGCCAGGTCCGGCTCGGCCACCGGGTTGGCGGGCAGCGCTAGCGGCCACTCGGTTGGCGCATCGGTGTTCGCCACTGAACGGAAGGTGCCCAGACGTACCGGGCCATTGCGCAGGGATAACTCTTCGCCAGCCGGCGGTGCCTTGATCGCCAGGCAAATGCGCATGCCAGGACCCAGCCAGTATTCCTTGCCCAGTGGGCGCGGTTCAATCGGATTACCGTCCAGCGCGTAGATCTGCGCTTCGACGCCGGGGATATTGAGGCGGTACGTCAGCGTGTTGTCGAGGTTGAGCAACCGTACGCGAGTGATCTGCCCGGCGGGCAAGTCGATCACTGCTTGTGAGACGCCGTTGATGGTCGACAAGCCCCCCGCCGTGCCGCCACGGGCCGCTTCACGAGGAATGCTGAACGCTACGAAAGCGCCCTCTTCATCGACGTGCCAGCTCTTGAGGCTCAAGGTCTTTTCGTATTTGAAACCGGTGGGCTCGCGCTCTTCGATAATCAACGGGCCGACAAGCCCGCGACCGAGCTCTTCGCTGCTGTTCACGTGTGGGTGATACCAGTAGCTGCCGGCGTCAGGCACGCGGAATTTATAGTCGAAGTACTCGCCCGGCAGCACCGGCAATTGCGAGACGTACGGCACGCCGTCCATTTCCAGCGGCAGGCGGATGCCGTGCCAGTGAATGGTGGTCGCCACCGGCAGGTGATTGATGAAGCGCACCCGCAGCCATTCGCCCTGACGCACGCGCAACTCAGTGCCCGGCGCCGATGGGCCAAAGGCCCAGGCAGGAGTCTTGTGCCCGGCCACCAGTTCGACGTCCAACGGTGCGGCGATCAGCTCATAGTCGTGGCCGGCATCAGCGTCGGCCATTTTGCCCAACCAGTAACGCGACGCGCCACCGGCTCCGACACCAACGACAACAAGACCGGCCAGGCCACCGAGGATTTGGCGACGGGTAAAGGACATGAACTCAACTACCTCACGTATCAGCCACAGGCGCGAGGCCTGCAAAAGGCGAATACGATACACCTGCGGATGAGAAACAGTAAGAAATCCTGAATGAAAAAACGTGTGGGGATTGTCCACCGTGTGTTCGAAAAAGAGGACTGGTCGAGCAGTCAGTGCGCGCTTTCACCGCACGGCGTAAAAAACGCCAATACCGCCGCGACAATAAACAACGCCGGCACTTCGCCGACCGCAGGGCACACTTGCCCAATCATGCCGCCACTCGTCTGGTCGGTGGACCAGCGACTTGTCGCTCATCAGCCCCCTATTCTTCCGGTGAAGCAGCTTGTTACCGTTGGGATGCGCAGCAACCGGACAAACAGGGAAAACCTACCGTAGAATGCCTTCGTGGCTATGGAACACCTTCCTTCTAAACCTCTGATGACCTAGGGGTTCCGCTCTCCACACCGCGCCTGCTTCTTGCAGGCGTTTTTACATCGGCTGTAGACACGATGCTGCAGCTCGTCCACGACGGCGGCCAAGGGAGAAAATCAAGCATGAATCAGGAGCTGTTCCTGCGTCGTCGTACCAAAGTTCACGTCCCGATGGGCACTGGCGGTGCCACGCGCGCTCAGGTCGCGTCGGCTGTCCGGGAAGTCGCGGCGTTCCGATGCGTACTATCAGAGCCTCTGATCGAGCGAATCGGCATGTTGTCAGCGACAGAACTCAAGCACTGGCTGCGCGACATTGTCGGAGTGCTTCGGCGGGAGACTGGCGCTCATGTGCACCACCGGCCGTTTTATCCTGACTTTCCGGAGCAAGTACTGACGGCATCAGAGGCGGAATTGTACCTTAACGCCGTCATGCACTACCTCACGCTTTGGCGTTTACCACCGACTGAACACTCTCGACCTGCGATGCTTGAAGGCAACTTCATATCCCGCGTTATCGAACCGGGAAGCGTCTCTGAGTTCGAGTCACTACTCGAGCCGCTGGTTTCATCGCGCACCTCGCTCTCCGAAGAGGAAACTGCCGATGTCGTCTGGTTTGTCCGAGAGTACAAAAGCGATGTGTTCCGTCTGCTGCCTGAGGCCGTCCCGTTCCGGGAGATCCGTGCACAGCTTGGCGGCGCACTTATCCTGCATGTCGCCAGCGATGTAGGGGTGGACGCATTCCTGGAGCGAAACGTCGAAACGGCGACTGACGTGCTACGACTCGCGGTCGCGCTGAATGGAGGAGACGTGTCACTGACGACAGCTTCGACACGTTTCACAGCGATGAAGCGCTCGATGCGCCGTCTGCTGTTGCGCCTACTCGACCACATACCCAACGCTGCAGAAGACGTGCTGCGACATGCTGAGCGCTGGAAACGCCTGGCTGAAGTACTGCATCCGGGCGACTACGCCGATAAGTACCCACGAGCGCTAGCCGCCATCACGGCAGCGCGTCGCAACGAACCGCCAGCCTCATTTGGTTCACGTGTCGAAACATTGCTTGCCCAGCGTGACATCGCCAAGCTTACGCCCGTACTACAGAGCCGTCCTGGTGAGTTCGCACGACGGCTGGACGCGACCCTGCGGCGCGCGACGGAACCAGAGTCGGTTCTCGATGCGTTCGAGGCTGTTGCAACACAAGTGTCCTCGCCTGTCCTGCTGCAGTTGCTGGCCCAAGTACGTGCACCGCGCCCCCTGCCCCTGCGGGCATTCACACCGAAAGGTGCATTTGCCAAAGTCTATGGCATCAAGGATCGACGCGAACCTCTCACACCCGACGTGTTGGCTCGTGCAGCCCGAATCTGCGAGGACGCCCTCGTAATGCGTTTTGCGTCGCTGCCGCCACTAGGCCGCTGTTTCATCGATCCAGTATTACGCGAATACAGGGTGCCGCTGGCGCAGCGCGCCTCATCGAAGTCGCTACGTACGCTGGTGCGGGGCAGTCGGTTGCCTATGCCTGACACACGTTTCATTCGCCTGTTCCTGTGGTGGAAGAACGGTCGTGAACGCACGGACATCGACTTGTCCGCCGCATTTTTCGACGCCAACTTCGTGTTCACACAAACGGTCGCGTACTACAATCTGAAGGGTTTCGGTGGCTGCCACAGCGGCGACATCATCGACGCGCCCCACGGGGCTTCGGAGTTCATCGACCTCGACCTTGATGTCCTCGTCGAGAAAGGTATCCGCTATGTCGTCACGTCTATCAACTCATTCACCGAGCAGCCGTACTGCGATCTCCCAGAATGCTTCGCTGGCTGGATGGCCCGCACCGACGCGGCGTCGGGTGAGGTATTCGAGCCGCGATCCGTGTTCGACCGTATCGATATCGCATCCGACACAGGGATCTGTCTGCCATTCGTTATGGACTTGCAGGAACGACGCATGATTTGGGCCGATCTGGGGCTCACTTCATCTCCGCGGTGGAACAACGTCCAGAACAACCTCAGTGGGATATCGTTGATGCTGCGGGCTTTGGTGCATACACCACGGCCAGATTTGGAAACTCTGTTCGATTTACATGTACGAGCACGGGGGGAACGAGTGGCTTCGCCCCAGCAAGCACAGGCGGTGTTTGCGCCTGATCAAGGGACAACGCCGTTCGATACGGATTTGATTCGATCGCAGTTTCTCTAATACCTACGCCAGCCTTTGCCGCTCATTGAAAACGACAGCTCGTGCTTCGGAGCTTTCCACCCAAAAAAATGCCAGTCAGCATAACTGACTGGCATTGGCTAAACCCCTTCCTGCGCTCCTCCGAATCTAGCGCTGCACTCTAGTCAGTGCCGGGCAGTGCCGGGCATCCCATCATTCCCACTCCATTCCGTTACGGGATGGGTGCGATGTGCTGGATGTGATGGGGCGGCGGTTGCGGACTCGACCTTCGGACTAACGTTGCTGAATGATCGTTCCCACGCTCTGCGTGGGAATGCAGCCCGTGACGCTCTGCGTCACATCGGTGTCTGGCTCGACAGCGGCGGTGTGGCTGGAACGTGGAGCGTCCCTTGAGGCATTCCCACGCGGAGCGTGGGAACGATCCGCTCAGCAGCCCAGCGGGAGCAAGCTCCCTCGCCACAGGCAAGCCCCCTCACCACAAAGGTCCGGTTATGGCTGAAGGCCGGTGATCAGATGAACCACTCCATCCTCCAGCATCATCACTCCCGGCACCCCTGCCACCGTCAACGCCTGCCGATCCATTCGCGTCATATCCCGCAACTCCACCCGCACCCGGGTCAGTGCCACCGGCTGTTGCGACTTGAGGTTATCCACACCGCCAAGCGCGGCCACGACATTCGCGGCCAAACCGATAACAGGTTGAGCCACCACTTTCGGCTCATCCACTACCAGGTCCGGCGTCAACGCTTTCCAGAACGCCCGCTGCATTTTCTCGAACATGCTCAGTTCTCCAGAATCAATGAAGTATCGACCGTCGCCTCATGGTGCCGCCGCAATGCCTCGCGTACTTGCTCGGCACTTTCCAGCCCCAGCACCTGCAGGGCGATGGCCTGGCAGTCCAGCAGATCCACTTCGCGAACTGCCGCTTTGATCGCCGGAATCAACGGCACGCTCACCGACAGTTCATCTACCCCAAGCCCCAGCAACAGCGGCACCGCCAGTTTTTCCGAAGCCATGGCGCCGCACACGCCAACCCATTTGCCATGGGCATGAGCGGCTTTCACAGTGTTGGCGATCAGGCGCAGCACCGAGGGATGAAAACTGTCGGCTTGACTGGCCAGCCGTGGGTGATCGCGGTCCATGGCCAAGGTGTACTGGGTCAGGTCGTTGGTGCCTATGGAGAAGAAATCCACCTCGGGCGCAAACAGATCAGCCATCAGTGCCGCCGCCGGCACTTCGATCATGATCCCCAGTTTCGGCAGTTCAGTGAGGCCCAATGCCAGCACCTCTTCTTCAAGCAGCTGACGGGCCAGCCGCAGCTCCGACAACTGCGTGACCATCGGCAGCATGATGTGCAGGCGAGCCAGCCCGGCGCTGCTCAAAATCGCCTTGAACTGATCACGCAACAGCTGCGGACGTTCCAGGCACAAACGAATTCCGCGCATGCCCAGGAATGGGTTGGTTTCGCGCTCCATCGGCACATAGGCCAACGGTTTGTCACCGCCGACATCCAGGGTTCGCACCACCAGATTGCGCGCCGGGCCCATGGTGCGGGCGATGGCGCTGTAGGTGGATGCCTGTTCGTCATGGCTCGGCGCGTGATTGCGATCCAGATAAAGAAACTCTGAACGCAACAGACCAACGCCCTCGCCGCCCAGCGTCATGGCCTGTTCGGCTTCGGCCAGCGAAGCGATATTGGCGGTGATTTCAACGTGATGCCCATCGCGGGTACAGGCGGCCAGGCCTGCATTTTCCAGCTCGTATTGTTGGCGTTTCTTTTGTCGCTGACGATTGGCTTGCAACTGCTCAATAGCGGCCAGCTCGGGATCCAGCTGCAACTCACCCTTGTCGGCATCAAGCAAAACCCGGGTGCCATTGATCAATGTCAGCACCTGAACCGGTAAGCCGCAGATCGCCGGCAAACCGAAGGCCCGCGCGAGAATTGCCACGTGGCTGGTGGCGCCACCGCCGACCGTCGCGAACCCCAGCACCTTATGCGTGTCCAGGCCAGCCGTTTGGGAGGGCGTCAGTTGCTCGGCAATCAGAATCGCCCCGTCCGGCAGCTCCATTGCACGATCCTCGACGCCGAGAATCAGCTTGAGCACCCGTTGACCGACGTCGGCCAGGTCTGCGGCGCGTTCAGCCAGCAAGGCATTGCCCAGGCTTTTGAACAAGGCTGCCGTCGACTCGGTGGCCGCATGCCAGGCGAAACCGGCACTTTTGCCGGCATCGATCAGTGCCAGGACCTGATCCAGCAGGCCTGGGTCTTCGAGCAGTTCCTGATGAGCCTTGAAGATGTCTGCCTGGGCGTCACCCGTGGCCTTGTCTCGCAACTGCTGCAAGGCCAGAACCGCCGCTGCCAACGCCCGGGACAGGTGCTCACGCTCAACCTGAGGACTGGTGCCTGACTCGCTCACCTCGAGGGTCTGCTCGGCAATCTGCACCACTTGGCCAAACGCCGACCCCGGCGATGCACAGACGCCGCGCAGCACCTTCAGCGATGAGGTCTCGGCCACAACCGTCTCAACTTCTGCCATCACCGTCACGGCTTCCCCGCAACCGACGGCCAGCAACTCGGCCAGCGTCTTGATCGCCACTTCGGCATCCGTGCCCGCCGCGCTGACCTGCAGGACATCACCATGGGCGGTCTGCAACGCCATGATCGCCACCAGGGATTTGGCGTTCGCGCTGTCCTGCTGTTTATGCAGGCAAATGCTCGCAGAAAAGCCTTTCGCCGCTTGGGCAAACACTGCCGCAGGGCGCGCGTGCAAGCCGTTGGCATTGGGCAACGTCACCGGTCTGGAGAATAGCGCCTCGTCCTCTTCCGGCATCGGCTCATCGACCGCCACTTCGGACGGATTCAAACTCAGCAGCGGCTGACCGCCTTCCACCACACCCGTTTCGGGCGTCAGCCAGGTGAACGGCTCGCCACTGACCACCAGCATCAAGGTCAACAAACTGCGGGCGTTCAAGGCAATGTAATCGGCATCGAACTCGATCAGCGCCTGCCCCACTACTACCCGCTGACCTTCCTCCACCAACCGGGTGAAACCCTTGCCGGCCAGGTTCACGGTATCGAGGCCGATGTGCATCAGCACCTGCACGCCATTGTCGTCGGTGATGCTGACGGCATGCCCACTGACCTGCACATTACTGATCACCCCGGCCAGCGGTGCGCACAAGGTTTGCGAAGTTGGATCGATGCACAGACCGTCGCCGATCACGCGACTGGAAAACACCTGATCGGGCACCTGGTCCAGCGGCATCAGCACGCCGGACAAAGGTGCCAGCAGTTGCAATTGTTGGGGTGTGGCCATGACGTCACCTGCTGTTTTGTTCTTTGAAGTGCTGATGGAGCGCGAGGCTCCGACAGCATCGCTTATTTCCACCAATACTCGACCTGCAATCCGACGTTCGAACCGTGTCGCGCCGTGCCGAAGGCGCCGGTGTCGGACAACGCCGAACCCGCCGCCAGTTCATTGGCCGCCCGTTTGGCCGCCTCGTTCCAGCTGGCATAGGTGTAATACAGACGCACCTCGGGGCGCGCCCAGAATTCCGGGCCCTTGGGCGACCAGGTCGGGGCGAAGGTGAACTTGCTCAGCTTGCGCGTCCCGCCCGTGGCTTCAACCTGATCGTGGCCCAGTTCGGTCACCAGCTTGAACTGCTCGGTGATCGCATACGCCGGACGAATCCCGAGGGAAATCCAGTTCTGGTCGGCGCCGTCCGGGCGAATGTCTTTCTGGTAGACCGCTTCGACTTGCCCGCCGAAACGCGGCGTCACTTGCCAGTCGAAGAACTCCACCACCCGGTAGCTTTTGCTGCTGTCATCCAGCTTCACGTTACCGGTATAGCCCAACCCGGTGCCCGGACCTTCGCCGTACTGAAAGGCCAGTTTATTCTTGCCGCCCAGAAAGCCTTTCTGCACATGCTGGGTGGTAATTGCCCAACCGCGATGAGCGTCGCGGCTGTCGGGTTTGTCGATGTAGCTCAGGCCGAATTCCAGTTCGCCGCCGGGGTTGGTATTGAAGCCGGCGACGTTGAAATCGTGACGGTTGATGTAGTCCTTCTGGTACAGATTGTCTTTGCGCGAGAAGGCGTAGCTGTACTTCAGATCGCCGATCAGCACATCTTCGATACCGCCGCCGGTGGCGCTCTGGTTCCAGTAGTAGAAGTCGGAAATGTGGATATCGTTCCGTTTGTAGTAACGCCGACCGGCCCACAGCGAGCCGCCGTTGAGGCTGGGCATGTTCGACCATTGCGCATACAGCTGCGGCAGGCGCACCGAGCCGTTGTCACCGTTGAACGTCAGGTCCTTGTCGTACTGGTTATACAGCGATGCCATGCCGTCGACGCTGAGCACCGAACCATCGTCCAGGGTGTACAGATCCTGGCGCAATTCAAGTTCGGCGTATTGCTCGCATTCGTTACCCAAGCGGTATTTGGTCTGCGCTCCCGGCAGTTGGAAACACTGCTGTTTACCGCTGTTAACCGAGGTTCCGACGCCGCTGCGCAAGTAACCGGCGAATTCCAGCGCCTGGGCCGACAGTGGTAATGCCAGGCACACGCCCGCCGCTACAAGGCTGCGATTTATTGTTGTTTTCAAGAACCACCTCATTATTTTTATTGTGTGATGCAGCAAAAAACGGCGCGCAAAACTCCCCCGCGCAGCGTTCTGCGTGTTTTTTAAAACGGTGCTTTTATTGGTTAAGGGCTAGTGGTTAGTCAGGTGCAGCACGAACGACTCAAACGGCCGTAAAAACACCTGCTGATTGCGCAGCGCACAGTCCGGGTAGTTGCTGATGACCAGACGTTGAGCCATCGCTTCGCTGATCACGTCATCTGGCAGTTCGACTTCGCACGGCGCGCCATAGAAGTTGTTCAGCACCAGCAAACGCTCGCCATGGCCTTCACGCACATACGCCCAGATTTTCGTGTGCTCAGGCAATAACTGCCGATACACGCCGTCGGACATCAGCGTTTCACGGCGGCGCAGGGCAATCAGCTGACGGTAGTGATGCAGCACGGAATCCGGATCGTCGAGTTGGTGAGCGACGTTGATCTGCGCCGCGTTGGCCGGCACACCGATCCATGGTTCGGCAGCGCTGAAACCGGCGTTAGGCTCGGCGTTCCAGTGCATGGGCGTACGACCGTTGTCCCGGGACTTCTGCATGATCGCCGCCATGTTGTCGGCGTCGCTGCTACCGGCTTCGCGCTTGAGCCGGAAGATGTTCAGGGTTTCGACATCGCGGTATTGATCGATGTGATCGAACCCCGGATTGGTCATGCCCAGTTCTTCACCCTGGTACACGAACGGCGTGCCCTGCAGGAAATGCAGCGCCGTGCCGAGCATCTTCGCCGACACCACCCGATGCTCACCATCGTGACCAAAACGCGAGACCACACGCGGCTGATCGTGGTTACACCAGAACAACGCGTTCCAGCCGCCACCAGCCTGCATCCCGGTCTGCCAATCGGAGAGGATGCGCTTGAGTGCGAGGAAATCGAAATCGGCGCGAACCCACTTTTGCAGGTTCGGGTAATCCACCTTCAAGTGATGAAAGTTGAAGGTCATCGACAGCTCTTTCGACTCCAGCCGCGAGTAGCGAATGCAGTGTTCCAGGCTGGTGGACGACATCTCGCCGACGTTGATCAGATCATGGCCTTCGAACACTTCACGGTGCATCTGCTGCAGGTATTCGTGGACGTTCGGGCCATCGGTGTAGAAGCGACGACCGTCGCTGTTGTCTTCGGGGAAGTCCGCCGGTTTGGAGATCAGGTTGATCACGTCCAGTCGGAAACCGCCCACACCCTTGTCGCGCCAGAAACGCATCATCTTGAAGACTTCGGCACGCACCTGGGGGTTGTCCCAGTTCAGGTCGGCCTGCGTGTGGTCGAACAAGTGCAGGTAGTACTGACCAGTCTGGGCCTCGTACTCCCAGGCCGAACCGCCGAACTTGGATTCCCAGTTGTTCGGCTGGTCGCGCCAGATGTAGAAATCGCGGTAAGGGTTATCGAGGCTACTACGGGCCTGCTGAAACCAGGTGTGTTCGATCGAGGTGTGATTGACCACGATGTCGAGCATCAATTTGATCCCGCGCTTGTCGGCTTCGGCGATCAGCAACTCGCAGTCGGCCATGGTCCCGTAGCTTGGATCAATGGCGTAGTAATCGCTGATGTCGTAACCGTTGTCGCGCTGGGGCGAACGCAGGAACGGCGTGATCCACAGGCAATCGACACCCAGCCAGTGCAGGTAGTCGAGCTTGGCCACGACGCCGAGCAAATCCCCCGTGGGGTTGCCGGCGTGGCTGTGAAAACTCTTCGGGTAGATCTGGTAGATCACCGAACGTTGCCAGTCTTGCATGGCGGGATTCCCTCTTAAATATGTACTGGCCCCGTAGGAGCTGCCGAAGGCTGCGATCTTTTGATCCTGGTCTTTCAGCAACACCGCCGAAGATCAAAAGATCGCAGCCTTCGGCAGCTCCTACGGGCGAATGCGATCTATCAAGCGACCCGATACCCGGGCCGAACAATCCTCATGCTCAACCCGCAGGTCAGAACAAACGGCACGACCATGGCAATCACCATCCCGACCACGAACATCGGAATGAACTGCGGAATGATCGAGATGAAACCGGGCAAGCCGCCGACGCCGATTGCCGAGGCCTGGACCTTGTTCAGCGACAGGAAGATGCAGCCCAGCGCGGAGCCGATCAGAGCCGCATAGAACGGAAACTTGTAGCGCAGATTGACCCCGAACATGGCCGGTTCGGTGATGCCGAAGTAGGCAGAAATCGCCGAGGTCGAGGCCATGCTTTTGTCCCGCACACTGCGGGTCGTGTAGAACACCGCCAGGGCCGCGCTGCCTTGGGCGAGGTTGGACATGACAATCATCGGCCAGATGAAAGTGCCGCCCTGGGTGGAGATCAGTTGCAGGTCGACCGCGAGAAACATGTGGTGCATGCCGGTGATCACCAGCGGTGCGTAGAGCAGGCCGAAAATCGCGCCACCGACCATGGGCGCCAGGTCGAACAGGGTGACCACGCCTTCGGTGATGAGGATCCCCAGATGGCGGGTCACCGGGCCAATCACTGCCAGCGCCAGCACACCGGTGACGACGATTGTAGTGATCGGCACCACCAGCAATTGCACCGCGTTAGGCACCCGCGCCCGCAGCCACTTTTCGATGACGCTCATCACGTAGGCTGCCAGCAGGATCGGCAGGATTTGTCCCTGATAGCCGACTTTCTCGATCTGAAACATGCCGAGGATGTCGAAGTACGGCAGACTCTGCCCTTCCAGCCCCGCCACCGCTTTGCCGTAGTTCCAGGCGTTAAGCAGATCCGGGTGCACCAGCATCAGGCCGAGCACGATGCCGAGGATTTCACTGCCGCCAAAGCGCTTGGCCGCCGACCAGCCCACCAGTGCCGGAAGAAACACGAACGAGGTGTTGGCCATCAGGTTGATCAGGCTCCAGAGCCCGTCAAGTTTCGGGTACGCGTCCAGCAGGGTCTTGCCCTCGATGAACATGCCTTTGGCGCCGATCAGGTTGTTGATGCCCATCAACAGGCCGGCAATGATCAGGGCCGGGAGGATCGGCATGAACACGTCGGAAAACACCCGCACCAATCGCTGCATCGGGTGGATCTTGTCGGCGCTTTTCTGTTTGACGTCGGCGATGGTCGAGGCGGCGAGACCGGTTTGCCGGCGCAGTTCGGCGTAGACCTTTTCCACCTCGCCGGGGCCGATCACCACCTGGAACAAGCCACCGGTAAAGAACGAACCTTTGACCAGATCGATCTGGTTCAGCGTGGCGCTGTTGACCAGTTTCGGGTCCTTGAGGGCCAGGCGCAGCCGTGTGACGCAATGCGCGGCCTGCTCGAGGTTGTCGCTGCCACCGAGGCTGTGTAGCAGCTCAGAGGCGATATTCGGGTAGTCGTGGCTCATGCTTGTTCTTCCACTGTAGTTTTTTGTTATTGGCAGCACGCCGAAGCGAAAAGTACTCGTCTGTACGAGTTATTGCAACAACTCGTACAGACGAGTTTGATTTTGTGTCTCCCGAACCCGACAGGCGGCGATATTTCCTACCTCCGAAGTCAAAGAAACCCAAAGCCGCATGGACAAACCCCTACCCTGCCCTTAAGGTTCAAAACCTTGAGCACAGCGCGGCACAGAGCCATTCCCATGAGTAAATACAACCAGATCTACAGCGATCTGCTTGCCAGCATCACGACCGAACGTCTGGAACGCGGCGCACGACTGCCTTCCGAAACCGAACTGATGGACAGCTATCAGGCCAGCCGCGGCACCGTGCGCAAGGCCATCGAGCAATTGCAGGAGCGCGGTTTCGCCCAGAAAGTCCACGGCAAAGGCACCTTCGTGCTGTCGACCAACCCGATCGAGTTTCAGCTCGGCGGCATCGTCAGCTTCCAGGAAACCTACCCACGACTGGGCAATGACGTCAGCACCGAAGTGGTCGAGTTCGCACAAATACCTCTCGAAGGCCCGTTGCTTGAACACATCAAGGCCAAAGAAGGCAGCCTGATCACACGAATCAAGCGAGTGCGGCGGATCGACGGCAAACGGGTGATCCTCGACATCAACCATTTCGTCAGCGACGTGATTCCCGGCCTGTCCCGCGATATCGCCGAACAATCGATCTACGCCTTCATCGAGCAGACCCTGCAACTGCAAATCGCCTACGCCCAGCGCACCATCGAAGCGGTGCCCCGCAGCAAGGACGACCAACTGCTCCTGGACCTCGACGGCCAGAGTCATGTGATCGTGGTCAGCAACCAGACCTTCCTGCAGGACGGTCGACAGTTCGAGTACACCGAGTCGCGGCACACCCTCGATAAATTCTATTTTTCGGATGTGGCCCGGCGCTGACACTACACGGTACTGAATCGACAATGGGCATAACTATGTAGTGCACATTCCTTGAGCGAACGGGTCATCCTCGATGCCCATTTCTCAAGGATAGAGAGCATGAACCCGATCGAAACCCGCCCACTGCCCAATGCTGCCGACAAGGCAGCGCTCAAGGCAATCGCCACCAGCGTCATCCAGACGTGCCCCAGCCTGCAAGACACGGCGCACGAAGTTGCCAGTGACCTGCTGAAAAAATATGACATCGTCGACCTCGATCCGGATCAGGTGTACTTCCACCGATTCGACGCGTCCCAAAGCAGCTCGAAAGCCTTCACCGGTTGGGAACACGTCAAGGCAACGCCCACCAGTTCCATGACCCTGACGCAGCTGGTGATCCATCGCTTCCGCGTCGCTGACCAGGACAACGCCGACTTGCTGGATGTCTATGCGGGCTTCTATACCGTCGGCCCGAAAACTGGCGATTTCAATGAAACCAACGAAGTGCGCCTGCATTGCAATGAGGTTTTGAAGGACTTCTGGAGCATTGATTTCAGCACGCGCTATACCGATAAGCTAACCGCGTTCTGGAACGATTCCGGCACCGACTTCCGCACCCTGGCCAAGTGCAATTTTCTTATCAAAGCCCTGCAGGCGCGTGATAAACGCCAGTTGAGTGAAAAGGACTTCCAGTTCGTCACCAATACGGTCATTGGCCCGATTACCTGGCCTGTCAGCCTGCAGTTACTGCAATCACAACACCCCTGCGCTGACAGCGTTCGAACCCTGGATGTCGATGGCTACATGGCCAACAACATTCTTCGTTTTGTCGCGCCCAAGGGCCGGCAGATTGTTTACCTGCCCGGTGAAACCGACGCCTTTCAGGTGCTGGAAACCGCGATAGACATGCACTACTGGATGTTGCAGCGGATGAACACGGAAGATGCGCGCCAGGCGTTCATGACGCATTTTTCCCTGGCCGATCGCCAGACCGTCGCCGAGAACATCACCGATATCATGAACCGGCTGGTCAGCACCTGGGGCAAGTACGACCATCACCTGATCAATCAAAAGAACCAGGCTGTCACCGGCGATGCGTTCAGCTGGTTGGGCGACTCGACCAAAGCTGCGATGTTCGCCGAAGCCGAACTCTCGCTGACATCCAATGGCGATCTACGCAAAAAACTCTGGATCGGCTACCTCAGCGCGGGGGTGAGAGTGCTCGGTCCGATGGCGGTCGTCGGCTGGCCGATTGCACTGCCAGTGGTCGGCGCCAGCATCGTCAGCCTGGGCTTGAACATCGATCAGGCGGTCAATGGAAAAACCACCGAGGAACGCAAGGCCGGCGTCCTTGGCGCGGTGCTCAGCAGCATAGATTTGCTGTTTAACCTTTTAGTCCTCAAAGGTCCGGGCTCGCTTGAGGAAGTCGGCCCGGAAATCGACGCTGCCGAAGCGAAAGAAATGGCCGATCTGAAGGAATCGACACTACCTGTCAAAAGCCCGGGACTGACGCCGACCGAGGTCACCGTTGAAGCAGCGGGCGAGACCGAGCCTGCTGTGAAGGTGCCAGAGACTTTCAAGATCGATGTGTCACTCGATGACAATGCGCTGGTTCGTGAACCGGGCAAATTTCAAGGGACTTATCGCCTCGCGTCCAACCCTTCGAGCGCTATCAAGCTCAACGACAATGCTTATTACGTGCGCTATGAAACCAACATAAACGGCCGTGGTAGCTGGGCCATTGTCGACCCGGCCAAGCCCGATGCATTCTCGGGCACGATTCCCGTGCGCCTGGACGCCGAAGGCAAGTGGCAAATCATCCCGCGACTGGGGCTGAGGGGCGGCATGAACGTACCGCCCATCGCGACCGCTGGCGTATCAGCTGAACCCGTTGTAGAAGAATGGGCACGAACGCCGGGCATTCATGTGCCCGGGCTCGAAGACCCCGAGATGAGAGCCTGGGCACTCGGTGGGGCAGACGTTCGCGGCCTGTTCAGAAGGGTATGGACAATCGGCTCAATAGACGTGCGCAGTGTGCTCATGTCCGATGTAGATACAGTCGGCGCCCGTAGTGTATTCATGTCCCCTATGGACGAACTCACAGGCTCCTTGAGCGAGTTTGACCTGGCGCAGGAAGAACCTCGCAGCAACCTGGTCAGTGACGCAAAGGTGTATTACGAGCTTAATCCACCCAGTCCTCGTCTACCGATACCTACAGCACAACTGTTCGAAACGTCCACCAATCTGCTCGATGCTGCATTCGCGGGAAAGCCGGGGTTAGTCGTCGGTGAGAGTCAAGGCAGCATCGGCAGCAAACAGTTCCTGATCGATAACATGCCCGCGCTGGCCCAGCGCGGGGTGAAAACCCTGTACTTGCAGGAGCTGCTGGCGAACGCCAACCAACTTGAACTGGATGCCTTCGCGCGAACCGGCGAAATGCCGGAAGAACTGGAAAACTACTTGAGGAAACTCGACATCAAGGCCGGCAACGATCCCGATGGCAAATTCAATTTGCTCGCGCTGGTGAAAGCCGCCAATGCCCAGCACATTCGGGTTCAAGCTATCGACATGTCGACGACCTACAACATCAATAAAGATGCTTTTAACTGGGAATCGGATTACCAGATGGCCAGGAGTTTTTTTGCCAGCGAGGTCATCCACTTCAATGAAGAACTGAAAGAGCCGGCCAAATGGATTGCCCTGGTCAATCAGGAAAACATGGCGACGTTCAGAGGCTACCGGGGCATCAGCGAACAGACCGATGCCCTGAGCCTTCGTATCGATGATGTAGTGCCGGGGCAGGCACAACCCATCGGCTCCGATCCCGGGCTAGCAGTGGAATATGCAGACTATCCGGACTCCCCTGTTTATGACGTGTCAGACGGAACTGATTTCGACAGCATCCATGACCTGATCAAAGGCGACTGGCGCGTTCAGATGGAAACCCCATGGGCCTACCGGCCCCCGCAGGATCTGAGAGCGCTGTTGCCGGAGTCCGGAATGTTCACCTTTCAGCGCTTCAGAAGCAACGTGCTGGTGGTTTATCGCAACGCCAATAACGAAATTGTAGAGAGCTCCGTTAGATCGACACCCGGTGGAAGGCTCAACCTGGATACCCCGCTTCGGCCAGCCTATGAATCCATGACTGTGGACAACCTCGATGAACTCAAAGAGGCATTGACTGCAAAGGGGATGAAGCCGATGGGCTGGCCGGAAGTGGCTGGCGAGGTTGACGGAGCAGCATCGCTGATCGAAAACCTTCCTCGGTCGCTGCCTGAAATCCAACGATCGGGCATTCCAGACAACTGGCAGGCCAACGAACTGCTGGAGGACAAAACACCCGGCACCGATTCCGGAAAATTCCAGGGCATCTATCAACTCGACGCCAACCCTTCAACTGCCATCATGCTGGATGACACGGCCTATTACGTGCGCTACGAAGCCGACGTCAATGGCGGCGGCACTTGGGCCATCATTGATCCTGAACGACCGAACGCGTTTTCAGGATCTCTACCGGTACGCCTCAATGCTCAGGGCGAATGGGAGCTGGCCCCCCGAGCCGAACTCAAGGGCGGCGGCAACACGCAGCCAGGAACGTCCCAGGTCACTGTTCAAAATCCACCGCTGGCCACCCTGAGCCGTCCCGCCACTCGGTACGATGCTTCGGGCGGACTCCGTCTCAGAAAACTGGCGCTGGGCATAAGAGAAACTCACATCAAAATCATGCGCCAGCCCGATGGACATCTGCGCGGGATGTCCACTTACGACGAATACGTCGCAGCCCATCGCGCAAACCTGTCACGGGACGCCCGACAGTTCTTTTCCCGTAGTGGGTTAACTGGTTCATTGCCCGCGCGCCCGGCGCTTCCTGTCGTGACACCATCGACCACCGCCGCAGAACTGATTCCGGAGATTTTTAACGCCGCACCAGGCTTGGTCATCGGCGAAAGCCAGGATCGCATTGCCAGCATGCGGTTTCTTATCGAGAACATGCCGATCCTGGCCCAAAAGGAGGTCAAGACGCTCTATTTCCATCGCCTGCTCAACGATTTCAGTCAACTGGATCTCAATCAGTTTTTCAGAAGCGGGGAAATGTCCGACGACCTTGAGAAGTCTCTACGACAGCTGCAAAGCGATCCTTCCGGACGGTTCACGCCGCTTGAAGTGGTCAAGGTCGCTCAACACAACCGCATTCGAATACAGGCAACGGATTGTCTGGCGAGTTACCGCTACCCCGCCTCGCCACTTCCCGACATGCATGAACAAGCCATAAAAACCTACCTCACCCACACCATCATGCAGGCCAATGAATCGCTCAACGGGGCTGGAAAATGGGTGGTGCTGACGGATCAGGAAAACTTGAACACCTTTCGCGGTATGCCTGGCATCAGTGAAATGCAGGGCGGTATTGGTTTGCGCATTGAAGAGGTGCTACCGGAAGAAAACTTGCTGATCGAAACGGATCGGGGGATTGAGATAGGACGCGGTTTTGGCTCGCAACACGAATCCATTAGGGGAGATTCCGACACCCTGTTTGCCGACCTGAGTCTGCAGACGCCACTGCCCTTGCTCGAAAGGACACCGGAGGAGCTCGAGCGGCTGCTGTTCCGCCAAGGCATGTTCACTTTCGAGAAGTCGGACGGCGGTTGGACGCTGATTCATCGCGGAAGGGATGGCCGAATTGCACGAACACTGGTCGAGAGCACGGCAGACGGCAAGTATCTGATCAATCGCCCATCATGGACCGAGGTGCATCAGGTACCGTACGACGACATCGTCGAACTGTCCTGGGCCCTGAGCCGTATGGGCATGGACCTCGAAGGCCGCTTGCCGCTTTAACTCATCATCCGTTTCTACAAGGTACACAACCCCTGAAACGCAAAAAGCCCCCGATCTCTCGATCGGGGGCTTCTTTTGTCACTATCGTTTTGAGCCTGAGTTCACAGGCTCAATCACGATCATTCCCACTCAATGGTCGCTGGCGGCTTGCTCGACACGTCGTAGGTGACGCGGGAGATGCCTTCGATTTCATTGATGATGCGGCCGCTGACGGTTTCCAGCAGTTCGTAAGGCAGGTGTGCCCAACGCGCGGTCATGAAGTCGATGGTTTCCACGGCACGCAGGGCAACAACCCAGGCGTAACGACGGCCATCGCCGACAACGCCAACCGATTTCACCGGCTGGAACACCACGAATGCCTGGCTGACCTTGTGGTACCAGTCGGCCTTGCGCAGCTCTTCGATGAAGATGTGGTCGGCGCGACGCAGCAGGTCGGCGTATTCCTTCTTCACTTCACCGAGGATCCGCACACCCAGGCCTGGGCCCGGGAACGGGTGACGGTAGACCATGTCGTACGGCAGGCCGAGTTCCAGGCCCAGACGACGGACTTCGTCCTTGAACAGCTCGCGCAGGGGTTCAACCAGCTTGAGGTTCATTTCTTCCGGCAGGCCGCCCACGTTGTGGTGCGACTTGATCACGTGCGCCTTGCCGCTTTTCGCGCCAGCCGACTCGATCACGTCCGGGTAGATGGTGCCTTGGGCGAGGTACTTGATGTTATCCAGTTTGTTGGACTGGGCATCGAAAACGTCGATGAAGGTACGGCCAATGATCTTGCGCTTCTTCTCTGGGTCGCTTTCGCCAGCCAGGTTGTCGAGGAACTGGTCCTCGGCGTTGGCGCGAATCACTTTGACGCCCATGTTCTCGGCGAACATGGCCATCACTTGCTCGCCTTCGTGCAGGCGCAGCAGGCCGTTGTCGACGAACACGCAGGTCAGCTGGTCGCCGATGGCCTTATGCAGCAGCGCGGCAACCACCGAGGAGTCAACGCCGCCGGACAAGCCGAGCAATACGTTGTCGGTACCAACCTGGGCGCGGACCTGGGCGATGGCGTCTTCCGCAATCTTCGAAGGTGTCCACAGGGCTTCGCAGCCGCAGATGTCGAGGATGAAGCGCGAGAGGATGCGACCGCCCTGCTTGGTGTGGGTCACTTCCGGGTGGAACTGCACGCCGTAGTAGCCGCGAGCATCGTTGAACATGCCGGCAATCGGGCAGCTTGGGGTGCTGGCCAGGATGTGGAAGTCTTCCGGCATCTTGGTGACCTTGTCACCGTGGCTCATCCATACGTCGAGGCCGAACAGGCCATCGGCGTCGATATGGTCTTCGATGCCATCGAGCAGACGGCTCTTGCCGACCACGTCAACGCGGGCATAACCGAACTCACGCAGCTCGGAACCTTCGACCTTGCCACCCAGCTGTTCAGCCATGGTCTGCATGCCGTAGCAGATACCGAAGACCGGTACGCCCAGGTCAAACACCGCTTGCGGGCAGCGCGGGCTGTCGGCTACGTGCACGGACTCGGGGCCGCCGGCGAGAATGACGCCTTTTGGAGCGAATTCGCGAATCGCTTCGTCGTCCATGTCGAACGGATGCAGTTCGCAGTACACGCCGATTTCACGCACGCGGCGGGCAATCAGCTGGGTGTACTGGGAACCGAAGTCGAGGATCAGGATGCGGTGGGCGTGAATGTCGAGGGCCATGTGGTCAGTCTCGTCTATGCAGTTCGGTGAAGAGAATCAGAAACAACTCGGGGCTGAAAACAGCCCCGGTTACTTAACTTATTGCTGGAAGCCTCAACCTACGCGGTAGTTTGGCGCTTCTTTGGTGATTTGCACGTCGTGAACGTGGGACTCGGCCATGCCAGCGCCGGTGATCCGCACGAACTCAGGCTTGGTGCGCATTTCTTCGATATCGGCGCTACCGGTGTAGCCCATGGAAGAACGCAGGCCGCCCATCAGTTGATGGATGATGGCGCTCAGGGTGCCCTTGTACGGAACACGCCCTTCGATGCCTTCCGGAACCAGCTTCTCGGCGCCTGCCGAGGAGTCCTGGAAGTAACGGTCGGAGGAACCTTGAGCCTGGGACATGGCGCCCAGCGAACCCATGCCGCGGTAAGCCTTGTACGAACGGCCCTGGAACAGTTCGATTTCGCCTGGCGCTTCTTCAGTACCGGCAAACATCGAGCCCATCATCACGCAGGAAGCACCGGCAACGATGGCCTTGGACAGGTCACCGGAGAAACGGATGCCGCCGTCGGCGATCAACGGAACGCCAGTGCCTTCAAGGGCAGCGGCGACGTTGGCGATGGCACTGATTTGCGGGACGCCGACACCGGCGACGATACGGGTGGTGCAGATCGAGCCAGGGCCGATACCGACCTTGACTGCGTCAGCGCCGGCTTCGGCCAGGGCCTTGGCGGCAGCGCCGGTGGCGATGTTGCCGCCGATGACCTGCACTTCAGGGAAGTTCTGCTTGACCCAGCGAACGCGGTCGATCACGCCTTTGGAGTGACCGTGAGCAGTGTCGACCACTACTACGTCAACACCAGCGTGAACCAGGGCAGCTACGCGGTCACCGGTGTCTTTACCGGTACCGACTGCAGCGCCAACGCGCAGACGACCTTGATCGTCCTTGCTGGCCAGTGGGTAGGCCTTGGCTTTTTCGATGTCGTTGACGGTCATCATGCCTTTGAGGGCGAATTTGTCGTCGACGATCAGCACGCGTTCGATACGGTGCTTGTGCAACAGCTCACGGACGTCGTTCTTGTCGGCGCCTTCCTTGACCGTGACCAGACGCTCTTTAGGCGTCATCACTTCACGGACGCTGGCGTCCATGCGGTTTTCGAAACGCACGTCACGGGAAGTGACGATGCCGACCAGGTCGCCATCGTGCAGTACCGGAACGCCGGAGATGTTGTGCAGGCGGGTGAGTTCGAACAGTTCACGAACCGTGGCGTCAGCCTCGATGGTGATCGGGTCCTTGACCACGCCGGCCTCGTACCGTTTGACCTTACGCACTTCGGCAGCTTGCTGCTCGATGGTCATGTTCTTGTGGATGATACCGATGCCACCTTCCTGAGCCATGGCAATTGCCAAACGGGCTTCAGTAACGGTGTCCATGGCAGCAGAAACCAGTGGAATATTCAGCTCGATGCCACGGGTAAGGCGGGTCTTGAGACTGACTTCGTTAGGAAGAACCTCGGAATAACCGGGCACTAAAAGAATGTCGTCGAAGGTCAGAGCTTCTTGGCTGATACGCAGCATCGCGGGGGCTCCCGAGCGGGAAAATGGAAGCGCGCCATTATAGTCAGACACCCCCTCGGGTTCAATGTAAAACTCTGTCTATTATTGGCATTACTGACATACGGAAAAACGACGTCTCTGTAGGAGCTGCCGAAGGCTGCGATCTTTTGACTTTGATTTTCAAAAACAAGATCAAAAGATCGCAGCCTTCGGCAGCTCCTGCAAAGGCGCCCGCGTTCAGAGTTCGACCTTGACCCAGCTCACAGGTTGATCCAGCCAATCGGCAAATTCGTCGATAAAGCTCTGCTTGAACCCGGCCTCGAGCCAGTTGTTGAAGATGAAGCCCAGGTTGGAAAAGCCGCACTCCTGCAAGAACAGAAACCCGTTGATGTCGTCTTCATGCCCGCATTCAGGGCACGTGAAGTTATCGGTGCGCCCCGGCATCCACTCTTCCAGGCTTTCGAACAGCGCTTCGCCGATTTCCTTGCGGCACTCGGCGCAGCCGGCCTCTTCGAGAAATCCCTTGGCCGGTGTATAGATGCAGCGCTTGGTGATGATTTCCAGACCATTGACCGGCTCGCCGAACGGCAGCGCTTCAGGGTGCAGGACCACCGCACGGGCGCCGTCGGCGATGGCGTGGGCCATGCGATTGCCGGTGCGACCACAGGTGGTCAGTTCTTCTTTAATGATGTTCTTGCGCACCAGCCAACGCACGACCGCCCGGGCCCGGGGTTCGTGCACCGGCAGGGTGGAGATTTTCGGGACGATGATGCTTTGCGAGTTCATGGTGCAAGCCTACTGCGTCAAAAGGATGTTCTGCGGTGTTCGTCCTGACGCCATCGCGGGCAAGCCCGCTCCCACACGATCTCGGTTGTAAACACATTTGTGCTCACCTGAGATCCTTGTGGGAGCGGGCTTGCCCGCGATGGCGTCAGGACGGCCGGCAGCTTAATCCCTGACGAAATCCGGTCAAGTACTCAAATAGCGCCCGATCAAGGCAATCCCGCTGGCCAGTACCAGCCAGGTCACCAGCCGCACGAATGCCTCGCGGGACAATTTCATGATCAACCGCCGACCGATCCACAACCCCAGCGCCATCGCCGGCAACAAACACAGCGCCAATACCAACAAGGGTAGCTCGGCATACACACCGGCGACGGCAAACAGGCTCAAACGCACCACGGTGCTGCAACTGATCAGCGCACTCTGGGTTGCCCGGGCTGCGTCCTTGGGCAGCCGACTGTTCAAATAGATCGCATATAAAAAGCCGCCACTGCCAAACAGCGCCCCGAACATCCCGCCCACCGTGCCCATCGGCACCGCCCACCCGGCGGACAATTGCGCCGGACGGGTTTTAATCCACAGGCTGTAAATCGCATAGGCACTGATAAACAGCCCCATCAACAGCAGCAAAACATCGGATTTCAGGTTCAGCAGAAATATCACTCCCAACGTGCAGCCTACCGCCATACATGGCAGCAGCCGCAGCAATTCGGGCCTCGCCACATCCCGTCGCGAGGGCAGCAAATTGCCGAACGCCGCGACGAAGTCCAGCAGCACCAGCAGCGGCACGATTTTCGACAGCGGCATGAACAGGATCAGAATCGGCCCGGCCACCAGCGCGGTGCCAAAACTGGCGATGCCGAACACGATGTAGGCCAGGGCAACGCCCAACCCGATCACCAGCCAATCCACCGCCACCCACGGCCATTGGTTTAACAACTCCAGCACACTCATCGTCACGGCTTCCTTTAATTTCTGTGATGACTTTAGCCAGCGCCGAGCGTTGCGACTAATATCTTCAAGGTCATCTACCCATCTCAAAAAGGCATGCCTCGTGCTTTCAACCCGTCAATTGCGCTACTTCGTGGAAATCGCCGAGAGCGGCAGCTTCAGCGCTGCAGCCGAACGACTGTTTATTGCTCAATCCGCCTTGAGCCGGCAGATCAAGGACATGGAAACCCGTCTGCAAACGCCGCTGTTCGAACGCACCGCGCGCCAGCCCCGTTTGACGGCGGCAGGTGAAGCCTTTTTGCCTCGGGCGAGAAACCTGCTGAACGAACTGACCAAGGCCAGCGAAATGGCTACTCAGGTGGGCACCGGTCAACTCGGCGTGTTGCGCCTGAGTCACTCCAGCACGGTGCCCATGAGCGGTCGGCTGTTGCGAGGCATCAGCGTCTATCTGGATCGGCACGCCGGTGTGTCCATGGACATCGTCAAACTGTCCTCCGAGGCGCAACTGGAAGAATTGGCCGAAGGTCGCCTCGATGTGGGCCTGTTGCGCCTGCCGGTGCTGCGTCAGCGTGAAGGGGTGCAGATTGTTCCGCTGTACAGCGAGCGCCTGTTGCTGGCGGTGCCGCCGAATCATCGGTTGGCTGTGGATAAGTCCGCGCAAGGCATCGATCTGGCGCAGTTGAAGAATGAAGCGTTTATTTCCATCCCTCATCCACAGCGTGGCGGCCTGAGCTATCTGTCCGCCGAGTTGTGCATGCGCCAGGGGTTCTTTCCCCAGGCGGCGCGGGTGGTGTCGCGCAAAACCACGCAACTGCAATTGATCCAGGCCGGATTCGGCATCGCGCTGCTACCGGAATCGATGCAGGACATCGCACCGCCGGATATCCACTTTCTCCCCTTGGCCGACCCCGATTGCCAAAGCACCGTCGCCCTCGCCTATCGGCAGAGTCCCACTGCGCTGGTTCAGCAATTCGTTGAGCACTTCACCCAATCGGCGTAGGAGCTGCCGAAGGCTGCGATCTTTTGATCTTCAGCAATTTCAGCCTCGCCGAAATTCAAGATCAAAAGATCGCAGCCTGCGGCAGCTCCTACAGGGGATCGTGCATTGCGCAGGAGATTGCCTTTATCATGCGCCCCATGATTAAAGATCCCTTTGCAAGACTCGGCCTGGACCGGGAAGTCCTGACTGTCAGCCAGCTCAACGGCCGCGCGCGGGTGTTGCTCGAAGACGTGTTCAGCAACATCTGGGTCGAAGGCGAAATCTCCAACCTCGCCCGCCCGGCGTCCGGCCATGTGTATTTCACCCTCAAGGACAGCGGCGCCCAAGTGCGTTGCGCGCTGTTTCGGCAGAACGCCGCGCGGGTTCGCCAGGCGCTGAAGGACGGCTTGGCGGTCAAGGTTCGCGGCAAGGTTTCGCTGTTTGAAGGCCGTGGCGATTACCAGCTGATTCTCGACACAGTGGAACCGGCCGGTGACGGCGCCCTGCGTCTGGCCTTCGATGCGTTGAAGGAAAAGCTCAGCGCCGAAGGCCTGTTCAGTGCCGAGCGCAAAGTGCCGCTGCCAGCGCACCCGCAACGCATCGGCATCATCAGCTCGCCCACCGGCGCGGTGATCCGCGACATCATCAGTGTGTTCCGCCGCCGCGCGCCGCAGATCCAACTGACGCTGATCCCCACCGCCGTGCAAGGCCGCGAAGCTACCGCGCAGATTGTCCGCGCGCTGAAACTGGCGGATGCCCGCGGTTTCGACGCGTTGATCCTGGCCCGTGGCGGCGGTTCGCTGGAAGACCTCTGGTGTTTCAACGAAGAAGCCGTGGCCCGCGCCGTGGATGCCTGCGCGACGCCGATTGTCAGCGCCGTCGGCCACGAAACCGACGTGTCGATCAGTGACTTCGTCGCCGACGTCCGCGCCCCGACACCGTCCGCCGCGGCCGAACTGCTCGCGCCGGACTCCAGCGATCTGGTGCGTCGTGTCGAAAGTCTGCACCGGCGCCTGGTGATGCGCATCCGCGACCGCTTGATGCGCGACCGGTTGCGTCTGGAAGGCATGGCCCGGCGCCTGCGTCATCCTGGCGAACGACTGCGTCAGCAAGCACAACGCCTGGATGACCTGGACATGCGCATGCGCCGCGCTTTCGAACGCAGCCTCAATACCCGTCGCGAACGTTTGATCCGTCTGGAAACCCGCCTCGCTGGCCAACATCCGGGGCGGCAATTGGCGTTGCTTCGCCAGCGCCTCGACAGCCTCGCCGAGCGCCTGCCCCGAGCCATGCGTGAAGGGCTTAAATCCCGCCGGCTGCAACTGCAAAGTCAGATGCAGACGCTGCATGTGGTCAGCCCCTTGGCGACCCTCGCGCGTGGCTACAGCATTCTGCTGGACGAGCGCGGCAACGCGATTCGTAGCGCCGCGCAGACCCATACCGGCCAACGCCTGAAAGCCAAACTGGGCGAAGGCGAGCTGCAAGTGCGCGTCGAAGACAATCACCTGACGCCTGTCACCCTTTCTTTACTGGATTGATCCATGCCGCGTTTTTTAGCTCCGCTGCTGTTGCTGTGCCTGACGTTCAACGCCCACGCCGACAGTTACATCACCCGCCTGTTGAACAAACCGGTGCCGGGGGGCGTGGCGGTGGTGGATCTGGGCAGCTCCGCCCAGGCACCCAAAGCCAGCTATCAAGGCAAACCGGTATTGGTGGTCAAGGAACAGAACAACTGGCTGGCCATCGTCGGCGTGCCGCTGACCGTCAAACCGGGCAGCCAGTCGCTTAGCAGTGGTGGTCGTAACCTGAGCTTCACCGTCGGCGGCAAGAAATACCCGGAACAGCACATCACCCTGAAAAACACTCAGCAGGTCAATCCGAACCCGGAGAATCTCAAGCGCATCGAGGGCGAGCTGGCGGAGCAGATCCAGGCCTACCGCAGCTTCAGCCCGAACACCCCGAGCAATCTGCTGCTGGACAAACCGGTCAACGGGCCGCTGTCGAGCAAGTTTGGCGTGCGCCGCTTTTTCAATGGAGAAGAACGCAATCCCCACGCAGGCCTCGACTTCGCGGTGCCTGCCGGCACGCCGATCAAAACCCCGGCCGCCGGCAAGGTGATCCTGATTGGTAACTACTTCTTCAACGGCAATACGGTATTCGTCGACCACGGCCAGGGCTTTATCAGCATGTTCTGCCATATGTCGAAGATCGACGTGAAGGTCGGCCAGCAACTGGCCCGTGGTGGCGTGGTCGGCAAAGTCGGCTCCACCGGGCGCGCGACCGGGCCGCATATGCACTGGAACATCAGCCTGAATGATGCGCGGGTGGATCCGGCGATTTTTATTGGGGCGTTTCAACCGTAAATAGTTGTTGAGACTACCGGCCTCTTCGCGGGCAAGCCACGCTCCCACAGTATTTGTGTCGTACACAAAATCTGTGAACGACACAAATACTGTGGGAGCGTGGCTTGCCCGCGAAGGCAATGTCACAGGCGCCGCTTATTCCGCCTCCAGATCCTCAATCCCATGGACTTCCCGGTGCGCCAGCCGCTCTTTGATCCAGGTTTGAGTTTCCTGCGAGAAACCAGCCAATTCTTCAGATGTGATCAGCTCATGAGCACACAGCCCCAGCAAATGAGCAGGCGCCTCATTGCGTGAGTGACTGAAAACGCCAAACGCCCAATACAGCTCCTGCTGACCGGCCTTCAGCCTTTCTTCACTGGCTTCAATACGCTCATAAGGCGCCAGGCTTTTATCCAGCACCGTGCGCTCGACCTCCTCCATGATCCGGATACACATCCGCTCATGGGCTACCGGACGCAGTGCGCTATAGAGCTTCCAATCCGACTCGTTCATTGCCAACTCCTGCTTTCTGGTCGTCTGGTTGAGGCTTTAAGAATAGCTGCGTCGACCGAACTGCAATCGCCAACCTTCAATTGCGCATCGCTCAAACCTCGCGCAAACATCAATACAATCCCTGCCATTCACCGCAACAAAATCTCAATAAACTCGACTTTTCGAGTATTCCTCTCAATTTTTTTCGACTGCTTGCCATCCTTTCCCCCCGCGGTTAGGGTTGAAGGCATGAAAACCTCTCACACCCTCATTCAGCTTCGCCAGCACCGCAGCCTGTGCCTCGTCAGCGCACGACTGCCAGGCTGAATCGCGGTGCCTCGTCTTACGCTTTATCCCCAGAACATTTGATCCACCGGCAGGCCGCCTTTTTTCGGCCCACACAATAAGGATTTTCCGATGAGCATGCTCAAAGACCCGTCTTCGAAATACCGCGCGTTCCCGACCATCGATATCCCGGACCGCACCTGGCCATCGAAGACCATCACCGCAGCGCCGATCTGGTGCAGCTCGGACCTTCGTGACGGCAACCAGTCGCTGATCGAGCCCATGGACGCGGTCAAGAAGCTGCGTTTCTGGAAAACCCTGGTGCAAGTCGGCGTGAAAGAAATCGAAGCCTCGTTCCCGGCCGCTTCGCAAACCGACTTCGACTTCGTGCGTACGCTGATCGAAGACGGCCACATCCCGGACGACACCACCATTCAGGTGCTGACCCAGGGCCGTGAAGACTTGATCGCACGTACCTTCGAATCCCTGCGCGGTGCCAAGAAAGCCATCGTTCACCTGTACAACGCGACCTCCCCTTCCTTCCGCCGCATTGTCTTCAACCAGGACAAGGACGGGATCAAGGCCATCGCCGTGAACGCCGCCAAGCTGTTCGTCAAATACGCCGCCCAGCAGCCGGAAACCGAGTGGACCTTCGAGTACTCGCCAGAAACCTTCAGCGCCACCGAACTGGAATTCGCCAAGGAAGTCTGCGACGCGGTGATCGAAGTGTGGAACCCGACGCCTGAGCACAAGGTGATCCTCAACCTGCCTGCCACCGTCGAATGCGCCACCCCGAACATCTATGCCGACCAGATCGAATGGTTCGGCCGCCACATCAACCGTCGTGACAGCGTGATCATCAGCCTGCACACCCACAACGACCGTGGCACTGGCGTAGCCGCCACCGAACTGGGCCTGATGGCCGGCGCCGACCGTGTCGAAGGTTGCCTGTTCGGCAACGGCGAGCGGACCGGTAACGTCGACCTGGTGACCGTGGCATTGAACCTCTACACCCAGGGCATCCACCCTGAACTGGACTTTTCCGATATCGACGGCGTGCGCAAAGTCGTCGAAGAATGCAACCAGATCCAGGTGCACCCACGTCACCCGTATGTCGGCGACCTGGTTCACACCGCGTTCTCTGGCTCGCACCAGGATGCGATCCGCAAGGGCTTCTCCCAGCAGAAACCGGACGCCCTGTGGGAAGTGCCGTACTTGCCGATCGACCCGGCTGACATCGGCCGCAGCTATGAGGCGGTGATTCGCGTCAACAGCCAGTCGGGCAAGGGCGGTATCGCTTACCTGCTGGAACAGGAATACGGCATCAACTTGCCGCGCCGCATGCAGATCGAGTTCAGTCAGGTCGTACAGCGTGAAACCGATCGCCTGGGCCTGGAGATGACTGCCCAGCAGATCCACGCGCTGCTGCACAGCGAGTACTTGCAGGCCAACACCCCGTACGCGCTGGTCAGCCATCGTTTGCAGGAAGAAAACGGTCACAGCGCCGTGGAAGTGGAAGTCTCCAGCAAAGGTCAGGGTGAAACCAACCTGCACTGGCGTGGCAAGGGCAACGGCGCTCTGGAAGCGCTGGTGGCCGGTCTGCCGATCCCGGTGGAAATCATGGACTACAACGAACACGCCATCGGCGCGGGCACCAATGCCAAGGCAGCGGCCTACATTGAACTGCGGGTGAATGGTGAGCGTGCGGTGCACGGCGTCGGTATCGATGAAAACATCACCACCGCCAGCTTCAAGGCCCTGTTCAGCGCGCTGAACCGCTCCCTGAGCCAGCCGGAAGCGAAAGCGGCGTAAGTCTGCGCGGCAATGCAAAAGGCCCCGGGGTGTGAACCTCGGGGCCTGATCGTTCCCACGCTCTGCGTGGGAACGATCAGTTACGTGAACTCGAAGGTATCCGCATCCAGATTCGCCGGAAACCGTGCGCGATAAGCCGCCAACTCCGCCGCGTCCAGAACAACCTTGAAGACCCCATCGGCATCGCCTGCGCTGAGCAACGTCTCGCCCTGAAAATCCAGCACCTGACTGTCACCGGTATACGCAAAGCCTTTGCCATCAGTACCGATGCGGTTCACCGCCGCCACATAGCAAAGGTTTTCGATCCCCCGTGCCGGCAGCAGACGGTTCCAGTGCTGGCGCCGGGCGCCCGGCCAATTGGCGGTGTACAGCAATAAGTCGGTGTCTTGAGGGTCGCGGCTCCAGACCGGGAAACGCAGGTCGTAGCAAATCAGCGGCCGCACTCGCCAGCCCTTCAATTCGAACTGCACCTGACGCTCGCCCGGGGTGAAATGGTTGTGCTCGCCCGCCATGCGGAACAGATGACGCTTGTCGTAGTGCCACACCTCCCCGTCCGGCCGCGCCCACAACAGACGATTGCGATGACTGCCGTCAGGCACCTGAACGATGATGCTGCCGGTGATCACCGCATCCAGTTTCGCCGCCTGAACCCGCAGCCATTTACTGGTGGGGCCATTTTCCGGCTCGGCGAGGGTTTCCGATTCCATGGAGAAACCGGTGGTGAACATCTCCGGCAGGATGATCAGGTCAGCGCCGCGAGCCTGTTCCAGCAAGGGCTCGAAATGCTGCAGATTGGCTTGACGATCATGCCAGGCCAGAGTGGTCTGGATCAGCGCAACATTCAGATTGGGCAGAGCACTCAGATCACGCATAGTTTTGCCGCTGCTTCACGCAGGGTCTCCTCGCGTTTGGCAAAGCACAGGCGCACCAGGCGCTGGCCGACCGGTGGAGTCTGGTAGAACACCGAGATCGGGATGCTCGCGACGCCATGTTCGCGGGTCATCCACAGCGCCATCTCGACGTCATTGAGGTCCGGGCGAATCTGCGAGTAATCGACCAGCTGGAAGTAAGTACCGGCCACGCGGGTGAAACTGAAGCGTGACGGTGTCAGCAGATCGCAGAACAGATCGCGCTTGGCCTGATAGAAGTCCGGCAACTCTTCGACGTGTTCCGGGTGCTCGGCCATGTAATCGGCCAAGGCATATTGCAACGGCGTCACGCCGCAGAAACTGACGTACTGGTGAACCTTGCGCAGCTCTGCGGTGAGGGCTGGCGGCGCCACTACATAACCGGTTTTCCAACCGGTGACGTGGTAGGTCTTGCCGAACGAACTGACCACAAATGCGCGTTGATAGAGCTCTTCGTGGGCCAATACGCTGACGTGAGGCACGCCATCGAATACCAGGTGCTCGTAGACTTCGTCGCTGATCACATAGATGTCGCGGTCGCGGATCAACGCCGCCAGTTGATCCAGCTCGGCACGGCTGATCAGTGCTCCGCTGGGGTTGTGCGGGGTATTGAGGATAATCATCCGCGTGCGCGGCGTAATGGCCTCAGCGAGCTTCTGGAAGTCGATGGCAAAGTCTTTCAGGCCCAGTTGCACATGCACGCAACGGCCACCGGCCAGCTCCACCGAAGGTTCATAACTGTCGTAGGCCGGATCAAACACGATGACTTCGTCACCGCTATGGATCACCGCCTGAATGGCGCAGAAGATTGCCTGAGTCGCGCCGGGGGTGACCGTCACTTCATTGTCGGCATCGACATGGGCGCCGTAGCTGCGAGCGATCTTTGCTGCAATCTGCTGACGCAACACCGGCAAGCCGGTCATCGGCGAATACTGATTGTGACCACTGGCGATATGCCGACCGACTGCATCGCGCAGGGCCTGCGGGCCGTCGAAATCGGGAAACCCTTGAGACAGATTGATCGCCCCGGTTTGCGCCGCGAGCTGAGACATCTGCGTGAAGATAGTGACGCCGACATTCGGCAGCTTACTGGTGATCATCGGTGATTCCCCGGCTCTACACCCGGCTCTACGACGGCACGGGAGAGCTCGAGAATAGCCCAAACGGCGCCCATAAAAAAAGGGCGCCAACCGGCGCCCTTCTTCTAAAACATTCACCGCATAACCTGTGGTGAGCGGGCTTGCCCGCGTTGGGTCGCGAAGCGGCCCCAAAACCTGTAATCGAGGTGCTTCTGATGAAACCCATTGATCGATTTGCGACTGCTTCGCAGTCGAACGGGGGCAAGCCCCCTCGCCACAAATGCGCCCACACCAGCGGCGTGGGCGATCCGTGAATCAGCGCTTGTCGCGGCGCTTTTTGTCGGCCTTTTTGTGGTGCGACATCATGCGGCGTTTCTTGTTGACCTGGCGGTCGGTAAGCGAGTTCTTGTTGCCTTCGTACGGGTTCTCGCCGCCCTTGAACTCGATGCGGATCGGCGTACCGACCAGCTTTAGCACACGACGGTAAGTGTTTTCCAGGTAACGGACGTAAGACTTCGGCACCTTCTCGATCTGGTTACCGTGGATCACGATGATCGGCGGGTTAGCACCACCCAAGTGGGCATAACGCAGTTTGATCCGGCGGTTGTTGACCATCGGTGGCGCGTGCTCGCCAACCGCATCTTCCAGAATCTGGGTCAGGCGGTTGGTTGGCCAGCGGGTGACCGCAGACTTGAACGAGTTCTGTACGGAGGCGTAGAGGTTGCCCACGCCCGTGCCGTGCAGGGCCGAGATGAAGTGAATGTCGGCGTAGTCAACGAAGAACAGTCGACGTTGCAGCTCGACCTTCACGAAGTCGCGCTCGCTCGGCGTCATGCCGTCCCACTTGTTGATCGCGATCACCAGCGCACGACCCGACTCAATGGCAAAGCCCAGCAGGTTGAGGTCGTGGTCCACCACGCCTTCGCGGGCGTCCATCACGAAGATCACCACGTTGGCGTCTTTGATCGCCTGCAGGGTTTTGACCACGGAGAATTTTTCGACTTCTTCGTGGATCTTGCCGCGCTTGCGCACACCAGCGGTGTCGATCAGCGTGTACTTCTCGTCGTTACGTTCAAACGGGATGTAGATGCTGTCGCGAGTGGTGCCGGGCTGGTCATAAACGATAACCCGGTCTTCACCGAGCATGCGGTTGACCAGGGTCGACTTGCCGACGTTCGGGCGACCGATGATTGCGATCTTGATACCGTCTTTTTCGCTTGGGCCAGGAATGCGCTTGGCTTCCTCACCTTCGGCAACGATCTCTTCTTCGCCTTCTTCCGGTTCTTCTTCGTCTTTCGGGAAGTCGCTCAGGGCGATTTCCAGCATCTGGGTGATGCCACGACCATGAGCACCGGCGATCGGGATCGCGTGGCCCATGCCCAATGGGGCGAATTCGGCGCGGGCCATTTCAGGGTCGATGTTGTCGACCTTGTTGGCAACCACGTAAGAACGCTTGTTACGCTTGCGCAAGTGCTCGGCGATCATCTGGTCGGCCGCGGTGAAACCGGCCTTGGCATCTACCAGGAATAGAACGACATCTGCTTCTTCAATGGCCAGCAGCGACTGCTCGGCCATTTTTTCGTCCATACCGTGCTCGTCACCGGAGATACCGCCGGTGTCGACCAGAATGTAGGAACGCCCTTGCCACTTGGCCTCACCGTACTGGCGATCACGGGTCAGACCGGACAAGTCGCCGACGATAGCGTCGCGAGTCCTGGTCAGGCGGTTGAACAAGGTGGACTTGCCGACGTTCGGTCGGCCCACCAGGGCGATTACGGGAACCATGCGGCTCTCCACTTCGTTATTTCAGAAAATACAAAAGCCGCTGCGAGGCAGCGGCTGGTGCTCGGGGCAGCGCCTGTAAGCACTGCGAGCCCCGCAGAACGGGGCCGCTTGGGGGTTAAACCCCAAGCATAGTCTTTACTTAATGGTCAGGGCTTCCAGTTTGCCACTGTTGCCATACAGATAAATCGTGTCACCCACCACCAGCGGACGGGCACGCAGGCCGTCACTGTCGATGCGCTCGCGGCCGACGAAACGACCGTCCACCTGACTCAGCAGGTGCAGGTAACCTTCCATATCACCGACTGCAACATAGCTGGAGAACACTTCCGGAGCCGACAGTTGACGGCGGGCCAGTGAATCGTTGCTCCACAAAGCAGTGGTAGAACGTTCGTCGACGCCTTCAACAGTGCCTGCGGACAGGCTCACGTAGACGCTGCCAAAACCCTGGGCAACGCCGGCATAGCTGGAAGCATCACGCTGCCAGAGTTGACGACCGCTTTCCAGGTCCAGTGCCGCGACACGACCCTGGTAGCTGGCGACGTACAGTGTACCGCCGGACAGAAGCAAGCCACCGTCGATATCGACCACACGCTCCAGTTCCGAACGACCTTGTGGAATCGCTACGCGTTGTTCCCATACCGGCACGCCGTTGGAAACATCCAGAGCAACCACTTTACCGGTCGACAGGCCAGCCACCGCGAGGCGGTTGGTGACGATCGGTGCGCTGGTGCCGCGCAGGGTCAGAACCGCCGGCGTGCTGTCATACAACCAGCGCTGGTTGCCGGTAGCGGCATCCAGGCCGATCAGACGGTCATCCTGGGTCTGAACCACAACAACGTCACCGTTGGTGGCCGGCGGCGCGAGCACTTCACTGGTCACGCGAGCGCGCCATTTCTCTTCACCGCTGCTGGCGTCCAGGGCAACGATTTCGCCCTTGAGCGTGCCGATCATGACCAGACCGTAACCCACGCCAACGGCGCCGGAGACAGGCAGTTCGAGATCTTTCTTCCATTTGACGTCGCCATTGCTGCGATCCATCGCCATCACCACACCGGTGACGTCGGCAGCATAGATGGTATCGCCATCGATCGCCGGAACCAGCATGTTGTAGGTTTCGCCCTGACCGTCACCGATCGAACGACTCCACTGCTTTTGCAGAACCACTTCTTCTTTGAAGTCGGTCAACTCGGCCGGTGGCAATTCTTTTTTGCTGTTGCTGCTGCAACCCGCGGCCAATATGGCCAGAGCCAGCAATGCTGCATGTTTCCAACGGATCACGTCACGCATCCCCTTTGGCCAGGTCGTCCAGCTTGATTTGTAGGCCACCGACCGCCGCTTCATCCGACAGTGCCGCCTTGGCTTTTTGATACGCCGTGTTCGCTTCGTCGGTACGACCCAACTGCACCAGCAGGTCGCCTTTGAGTTCTTCGCGAGTGGCCAGGAAGGCTTTGTCGGCATCGCCTTCGAGCAGTTTCAGGGCTTCATCGACCTTGTTCTGCGCGGCCAGTACCTGCGCCAGGCGCTGACGAGCAATTTCGCCGAGTGCCGGATTGGCCGGTTTGGCGACAATGGCTTTCAGCTCGCTGGCTGCGTCGTCCAGCTTGCCGCTGTCGACCGCGACTTTCGCCACGAACAGGCTGCCGTATTGCGCGTAAGCGGTGCCGCCGAACTCGCTGTTGAGCTTGCCGGCCAGATCCGAAACACGTGCAGCATCAGGCTTGCCATCAGGCGTCAGCGTAGTTTCGAGCAATTGCTGATAGAGAATCGAGGCGCCTTGCGACTGATTGCTCTGATACTTCTGAAAGGCCTGCCAGCCGAACACGATGACCAGCGCCAACAGGCCGCCAGTGACCAGGGGCTTGCCGTTGCGTGTCCACCAGTCCTTCAACTCCGCCAGATGTTCGTCTTCGGTACTCGACACCCCAATACTCCTTAATCGCTAAATCGGCTGTTTGACAGCTTCAACCCTGCACGACGCAGGTGGCCAGGTGTGCAGCAAGCGCATCCCAGGCAATGCTTTGTTGTTCGCCCTGGCCACGCAGGGGTTTGAAACCTACCACTTGCTGGGCCATTTCGTCCTCACCGAGAATCAATGCGTACAGCGCACCGCTCTTGTCGGCTTTCTTGAACTGGCTTTTGAAGCTGCCGGCGCCGGCATTGACTTGCAGGCGCAGGTTGGGCAATTGATCACGAACACGCTCGCTCAGGGCCAGACCGGCCAGCTCGGCGGCTTCACCGAAGGCGCAGAGGTAGACATCGACCTGACGGGAGATCTCTTCGGGAATCTGCTCCAGGGTTTCAAGCAGCAGCACCAGACGCTCGATGCCCATGGCGAAACCAACGCCTGTGGTCGGCTTGCCGCCCATCTGCTCCACCAGACCGTCGTAACGACCACCGGCACACACGGTGCCTTGGGCGCCCAACTTGTCGGTGACCCATTCGAAAACGGTCTTGCTGTAGTAATCCAGCCCGCGAACCAGCTTCGGGTTGATCACATAAGGAATGCCCGCGGCGTCCAGACGAGCCTTGAGGCCCTCGAAGTGCACGCGGGATTCTTCGTCGAGGTAGTCGGCCATCTTTGGCGCGTCGGCCAACGCCGCTTGAGTGTCGGGGTTCTTGGTATCCAGAACCCGCAGCGGGTTGGTCTTCAGACGGCGCTGGCTGTCTTCGTCCAGTTGATCCAGGCGAGCGGACAGGTACTCGACCAGTGCTTCACGATAACGACCACGGGATTCGCTGGTGCCCAGGCTGTTGAGTTCGAGCTTGACCGCATCGCGGATACCCAGCTCGCCCCACAGGCGCCAGGTCAGCACGATCAGCTCGGCGTCGATGTCCGGACCGTCGAGGTTGAAGACTTCGCAACCGATCTGGTGGAACTGGCGATAACGACCTTTCTGTGGACGTTCGTGACGGAACATCGGGCCGATGTACCAGAGTTTCTGCACCTGACCGCCGCCGGTGATGCCGTGCTCAAGCACCGCACGCACGCAGGCCGCCGTGCCTTCAGGGCGCAGGGTCAGAGAATCGCCGTTGCGGTCGTCGAAGGTGTACATCTCTTTTTCGACGATGTCGGTCACTTCACCGATGGAGCGTTTGAACAGCTCGGTGAACTCGACGATCGGCATGCGAATCTGCTTGTAACCGTAGTTATCCAGCAAACGCGAAACAGTGCCCTCGAAATGACGCCACAGGGGAGTCTGCTCGGGCAGGATGTCGTTCATGCCACGAATGGCTTGCAGAGACTTACTCACTTAAAATCCTTAAATTCATTCGGCTCTTTAGTCAGGGTCAGCCGCGAGCGATTACAGCTGCGTCGGCTTCGACCTTTTCGGCCGCTTTCTGACGGATCAAGCGTTCAAGCTCATCCACCAGATTGTCATTCGTCAGTTTCTGCGACGGCTTGCCGTCGATGTAAATCAGGTTTGGCGTGCCGCCGGTCAAGCCGATATGGGCTTCCTTGGCTTCGCCCGGCCCATTGACCACGCAACCGATCACCGCGACATCCAGCGGCACCAGCAGGTCTTCAAGACGCCCTTCCAGCTCGTTCATGGTTTTGACCACATCGAAGTTCTGCCGCGAGCAGCTCGGGCAGGCGATGAAGTTGATGCCACGGGAACGCAGGTGCAGGGATTTGAGAATGTCGTAGCCGACTTTCACTTCCTCGACCGGGTCGGCCGCCAACGAGATGCGAATAGTATCGCCAATCCCTTCGGCGAGCAGCATACCGAGGCCCACGGCGGATTTCACCGTGCCTGAACGCAAACCACCGGCTTCGGTGATGCCCAAGTGCAGCGGCTGGACGATTTCCTTGGCCAGCAAGCGGTAGGCGGCGACGGCCATGAATACGTCGGAGGCTTTCACGCTGACCTTGAAGTCCTGGAAATTCAGGCGCTCGAGGTGTTCAACGTGACGCAAGGCGGACTCGACAAGCGCAGCGGGAGTCGGCTCGCCATATTTCTTTTGCAGGTCTTTTTCCAGGGAGCCGGCGTTGACGCCGATGCGGATCGGAATCCCCCGATCACGGGCAGCATCGACCACCGCACGCACGCGGTCTTCACGACCGATGTTGCCCGGGTTGATCCGCAGGCAATCGACGCCCAGTTCGGCTACGCGCAAAGCGATCTTGTAGTCGAAGTGGATGTCGGCCACCAACGGCACTTTGACCAACTGCTTGATCTTGCCGAAGGCTTCGGCGGCGTCCATGTCCGGCACGGAAACCCGCACGATATCGACGCCAGCGGCTTCCAGACGGTTGATCTGGGCCACGGTGGCGGCCACGTCATTGGTATCGCTGTTGGTCATGCTCTGCACAGCGATAGGCGCATCGCCGCCCACGGGCACGTTACCGACCCAGATTTTGCGGGATTCGCGACGTTTGATTGGAGATTCGCCGTGCATGACTTATTGACCCAACTTCAGGCGAGCAGTCTCGCCACTGGTGAACGGAGCGACATCAACCACCTGCCCGTTGTAGCTGACCTGCGCGCCACGGGCGAAGCCCAGACGCACGGAAAAAGGCGGTTTGCCGCTGACAGTAACATTTTCGCCTTTACGCTTGAGACCACTCAACAGCACCTTACCCGTGCCATCGGTTACTTGCGTCCAGCAATCGGCGGTGAATTGCAGTTGAACCTGGCCTTGGCCAGCCACCGTGGCTGCTGGAGCCGGGGCAGTCGGAGCAATCGGTGCAGTAACAACCGGTGCCGGTACAGCGGGAACAGCCGGGGCTGGTGTCGCCGGTGTCGCGACAACCGGAGCAGTGCCATGGGCCGCAGGCGTTACTGCTGGGGCCGCTGGCGCTGGAACCGGTGCGCTCGTTTCGGCACTGACTGACTCCTCGGCCGAAGTCTCGGACTGAGGCAGCGCAAGAGGCGTTTCACCTTCAGCCTGACCTTGAGCAACAGCCTGGTCTTCCGGTTCGTCCAGTGGATGGATCTGGGTGGTGCCGTCGGCGCCTTCGACTTCAACGTGTTCCGGAGCCAGGCCGGTCAGGTCCTTGGTGCGCAATGAGGTTTGATCCTGCCACCAGACAAAACCACCGCCAATCACTGCGAGCAGCAACAGCAGGCTGACAATTCGCAAAATGGTGTGGGAAACCCGAACCGGCTCTTCGATACGCCCCAGGCTGTGGACGTTGCTGCCTTGGGAGTCGGTGCCGGTGGATTGGTCGAACTGCTGGACCAGAACGGTTTGGTCCATGCCGAGCAATTTGGCATACGCGCGAATATAGCCACGGGCAAAGGTGTGCCCAGGCAGCTTGTCGAAAGCGCCGGCTTCCAGATTACTCAGGGAATTGACGGTGAGGTTGAGCTTGAGGGCCACTTCGGCCAGCGACCAGCCATTGCTTTCGCGGGCCTGGCGCAAAGTCTCACCGGGGTTAACGCGATTCGCTGCTACAACTTCGGGATGCGCCGCTTTCATCATTGCTCCGACAGGTATTGCTGATATTCCGGCGTACCGGGATAGAGTCGTTTTAATTGCAGGCCAAAACTGGCGGCCTTGTCGCGATCTTCGAACACTTTTGCCAGCCGAACGCCGAGCAATAGACTACGTGCATTTTGTTCGGTGAGCAGGCTAAAACGGTCGTAATAGTCACGCGCGGGCACATAATGCCTGTCTTCGTAAGACAACTCAGCCATTTCCAGCAATGCACGTGGCTGTTGGCGATTCAAACGCAGGGCTTTTTCCAGTTGCTGGCGGGCCAGATCACGCTGGCCAAGCTTTGAAGCGGTCATGCCCAGGTTTTCGAAAACCCGTGAACGCTCAGGATACAGGGTATCGGCGGCGGCCTGTTCGAAGCGTTCGTAAGCCTCTTTGTAACGTTTCTCTTCGAAAAGAAAACTGCCGTAGTTATTCAGGATTCGCGCATCGGCGGGACGCGAAGACAGCGCCTTGCGAAAATGCTGATCGGCCAGTTCCGGCTCCATCTCGGCCTGGAACACCAGCCCCAAGGCCGCGTTGGCGTCAGGATCCGAGCTATCCAGGTCCAAAGCCTTCTTTAACGGGACTTTGGCACGCTCGGTCATGCCCTGCTGCAGATACCCCAGGCCCAGCTGCACGTAGGCGGCACGCGCTTCATCACGGCCCTTGCTGGTCTTCATCGGGTTGAAATCGCCCGACAGGACACAACCAGCACAGAGGCTGGCCAACAGCACAAGCAGCGCGAAGCGCAGGGACATAGAGATCCTCTCTTAATTATTGTTCGCGGCGTTTGTTGCGATATCGTTTTCGGCGCTCAACTCGCGCACGGCGATATAACGTTCGCTGCGACGGGTGCGATCCAGCACCTGCCCTACCAATTGGCCACACGCGGCATCGATGTCTTCACCGCGGGTGGTGCGTACGGTGACGTTGAAGCCTGCATGGTGAAGCTGATCCTGGAAACGGCGAATCGCGTTGTTGCTCGGGCGCTCGTAACCGGAATGCGGGAACGGGTTGAACGGAATCAGGTTGATCTTGCACGGAATGTTCTTGAGCAACTCGATCATCTCAACGGCATGTTCAACCTTGTCGTTGATGTCCTTGAGCAAGGTGTACTCGATGGTCAGCACGCGCTTTTCGCCCAGGGACGACATGTAGCGCTGGCACGACTCGAGCAGCATCTTAAGCGGATATTTCTTGTTGATCGGCACCAATTGGTTACGCAATGCGTCGTTTGGTGCGTGCAGAGACAACGCCAGGGACACGTCGATATGCTTGGACAGCTCATCGATCATCGGCACCACGCCCGAAGTGGACAGGGTCACGCGGCGCTTGGAGATCCCGTAGCCCAGGTCATCCATCATCAGATGCATGGCGGCCACGACGTTGTCGAAGTTCAGCAGCGGCTCACCCATGCCCATCATCACCACATTGGTGATGGCACGGTCGGCGGTCGCCGGGATGCTGCCGAACGATTTATTGGCAATCCAGACCTGACCGATCACTTCGGCGGCGGTGAGGTTGCTGTTGAAACCTTGCTTGCCGGTGGAGCAGAAACTGCAATCCAGGGCACAGCCTGCCTGGGACGAAACGCACAGAGTGCCGCGTTTGCCCTGGGGAATGTACACGGTCTCGACGCAGCTACCGGACGCCACGCGCACCACCCACTTACGGGTGCCATCGGTGGAGATGTCCTCGCTGACCACTTCGGGGCCGCGGACTTCAGCAATGGCCTTGAGCTTGTCGCGCAAGGCCTTGCTGACGTTCGTCATGGCGTCGAAATCATCAACGCCAAGGTGGTGAATCCATTTCATTACCTGACCGGCACGGAAACGCTTCTCCCCGATTGAGTCGAAGAATTTTTCCATTTCCTGTTGAGTCAGACCCAGCAGGTTGGTTTTTACAGTCGATGTAGTCATGGATTCACCTTCACTCTTAAGCCAATGCTTAGCGAGTGGTTACTTCAGTAGCTGCGAAGAAGTACGAGATTTCGCGAGCAGCAGCGGCTTCGGAGTCCGAACCGTGTACAGCGTTGGCGTCGATGGAATCAGCGAAGTCAGCGCGGATGGTGCCGGCAGCAGCTTCTTTAGGGTTGGTAGCGCCCATCAGCTCACGGTTCAGAGCGATAGCGTTTTCGCCTTCCAGAACCTGAACGACAACCGGACCGGAGATCATGAAAGCAACCAGGTCGCCGAAGAAACCACGAGCGCTGTGCTCAGCGTAGAAGCCTTCAGCTTCAGCTTTGGACAGTTGCTTCAGTTTCGAAGCTACAACGCGCAGGCCAGCTTTTTCGAAACGAGTGGTGATCTCGCCGATAACGTTTTTTGCAACAGCGTCAGGCTTGATGATGGAGAAAGTACGTTGAACAGCCATGGTGTAACTCCAGAAACGGTAATTTGCGAAAAATTAAACCCGCGAATTATACGCGGGTTCTTTGGTATTGCCTAACTGCGTACGGTGCAGACTTAGTCTGCTTCTTCGATCCAGGCGGCCTGAATGGCTTCAAGCACCTTCTCGCCACCGCGGGTCGGATCATCACTGAACTCCGGCAACGCCAGCACCCATTTGTGCAGATCGACGAAGTTCACGTAACGCGGGTCCACATCTGGCTTGGTTTCAGCCAGCTGGATCGCGATTTCAAGCACATCAACCCATTTCAGACTCATGTCGGTTCCTTGAATCAGTGCGGCGCTTCGGCTGCATGGTTGAGCGAGTATTTCGGAATTTCGACGGTCAGGTCTTCAGTCCCGACGATCGCCTGACAGCCTAGACGCGAATGCGCTTCCAGACCCCAGGCCCGATCAAGAAAGTCTTCTTCCAGCTCATCCGCCTCTTCCAGCGAGTCAAAACCTTCGCGGATGATGCAATGGCAGGTAGTGCAAGCGCAGACGCCGCCACAGGCGCTTTCCATCTCGATATGGTGTTCATGGGCCAGTTCGAGAATGGATATACCGGGCTCAGCCTCTACAACCATGCCTTCCGGGCAGAACTTCTCGTGTGGCAGAAAAATGACCTGCGGCATCAGTTATCCTCGATTTCATTCAGGTTGCGCCCCGCCAGAGCGGCTTTCACCGTCGAGTCCAGGCGGCGGGCAGCAAAGGCATCGGTCACTTGCGACAGACGCTTGGTCTGCTGCTCGATAGCGTAACCATCGGTGCCTTTCATCAGTTCGGTCAGTTCCTGCATCTGCAATTCGATGACCATGCGCTCTTCGGCGTCGAGCAGGCGTTCGCCGTCAACCTCCAGAGCGCCCTGCACCGCCTCGATCAGGCGCTGGGCATCAACTTGCTGCTCACGCAATACGCGGGCGACTTTGTCGTCGTTGGCGTGCTGGAACGAATCCTTGAGCATTTTGGCGATTTCGCCGTCGGTCAGGCCGTAGGACGGTTTGACCTGGATGCTCGCTTCGACGCCCGAACCCAATTCGCGGGCCGAGACACTGAGCAGACCGTCGGCGTCGACCTGGAAGGTCACGCGAATCTTCGCCGCGCCGGCCACCATCGCCGGAATACCGCGCAATTCGAAGCGTGCCAGGGAACGACAGTCGCTGATCAACTCACGCTCGCCCTGCAATACATGGATCGCCATGGCCGACTGGCCATCTTTATAAGTCGTGAAGTCCTGGGCCCGGGCGACGGGGATGGTGGTGTTGCGCGGAATCACCTTCTCCATCAGGCCGCCCATGGTTTCCAGCCCCAGGGACAACGGAATCACGTCGAGCAACAGCAGTTCGCCGCCGTCACGTTTGTTGCCAGCCAGGGTATCGGCCTGGATCGCAGCACCGATGGCGACGACTTGATCCGGATCGATTTCAGTCAGCGGTTCGCGACCGAAGGCGTGCGCAACGGCTTCGCGGACACGAGGCACGCGCGTCGAGCCGCCGACCATGACCACAGCGTGTACGTCTTCCAGTTCGATACCGGAATCACGCACAGCGCGGCGGCAGGCTTTCAGGCTGCGAGCAACCATCGGCTCGATCAACGCATTGAAGGCTTCACGGGTCAACTCGGCCTTCCAGTCGCCATAAGCAACTTCGACGGACGAGCAATTGGTCAGGGCTTCTTTGGCCGCACACGCGGTTTGCAGCAGATTACGTTGCGTACCCGGGTCGAGATCGGCCGACAGACCGGCGCTCTCGATGATCCAGCCAGCAATAGCGTGATCGAAGTCATCACCACCCAGGGCGCTGTCGCCGCCGGTAGCCAGCACTTCGAACACACCGCCAGTCAGGCGCAGAATCGAAATATCGAAAGTACCGCCGCCCAGGTCATAAATCGCGACCAAGCCTTCGGCGTGCTGATCCAGACCGTAAGCAACGGCCGCCGCGGTTGGCTCATTGAGCAAGCGCAGCACGTTCAGACCGGCCAGCTTGGCTGCATCTTTGGTGGCTTGACGCTGAGCATCATCGAAATAGGCCGGAACGGTAATCACCGCGCCAACCAATTCGCCACCCAAGGTCGCTTCAGCGCGCTGACGCAGCACTTTGAGGATATCGGCGGAGACTTCGACCGGGCTTTTCGGGCCTTGCACCGTGTCGATGAACGGCATGTGCGACTCGCCGTCGACAAAACGATACGGCAGCTGATCGCCCAATTGCTTGACGTCGGAAAGACCACGACCCATCAAGCGCTTGACCGACAGCACAGTGTTCAAAGGATCGGACGCGGCGGCCAGTTTGGCCGACTCGCCGACTTCGACGCGATCGGCGTGATAGCGCACGGCAGACGGCAGGATGACCTGCCCTTGCGCGTCGGCCAGAGGCTCGGAAAGACCACTGCGCAATGCAGCGACCAGCGAATTGGTAGTGCCCAAGTCGATCCCCACAGCCAGACGACGCTGGTGCGGTTGAGGACTTTGGCCGGGTTCGGCGATCTGCAGTAGGGCCATCGTTATCAGGACTTATCTGTATATCAGGCGTGCGACCGGAGCGGCACTGGGTTAATCGTCGAGGCGCTCTTCTAACTGGCGCACTTCGTAGGTGAGCTTGTCGAGGAACTGCATGCGCCGCATCAGGCGTTCGGCCTGTTCACGTTGCGCTGCATCATCCCAACAGGCTGCGAAGCTTTCGTTCAGTTCATCCTGCGCGGTCTTCAGGCGACGCTTGAACACTGCAACACCCGCCAGGTCGGCGCTGTCTTGCAGGTCTTCGAGCTCTTCACGCAGCTCCATCTGCTGCAGAAGAAACTCCGGATCATGCACCGTGACCTCCAGCGGCAGCTCACGACCGCCCATGGCGAGCAAGTAGCGCGCGCGTTTGGGGGGGCTTTTGAGCGTCTGATAGGCCTCGTTGAGGCTCGCGGATTGCTCGAGCGCCAGCCGCTGCTCACGCTCGGAAGCGTCGGCAAAGCGGTCCGGATGAACACCACGCGCCAACTCACGGTAGCGCGTGGCCAACTGCTCGAGATCCAGACGGAAGCTCGGCTGCAGTTCAAATAAAGCGAAATGACAAGGAGTTCCCACAAGCAGCCTCAGATGTTGAAGCTTTCGCCGCAGCCACATTCACCGCGCACGTTGGGGTTGTTGAACTTGAAGCCTTCGTTCAACCCTTCCTTGACGAAATCGAGTTCGGTGCCGTCCAGGTAGGCGAGGCTTTTCGGGTCGATGATCACTTTCTCGCCGTGACTTTCGAACACCTGATCCTCTGCCACCACCTCGTCGACAAACTCCAGCACGTAGGCAAGGCCGGAACAGCCTGTGGTGCGAACACCCAGACGAATCCCTTCACCTTTGCCGCGCCCGTTGAGGGAGCGTCGCACGTGTTGAGCAGCCGCTTCTGTCATGCTGATAGCCATCGGTGACTCCTTACTCGTCGCCAAATCTTGAAAGTCAGATCAAGCCTTTCTTCTGCTTGTAGTCGCGAACGGCCGCTTTGATAGCGTCTTCAGCAAGTACGGAGCAGTGAATTTTTACTGGCGGCAGAGCCAGTTCTTCGGCCAGCTGAGTGTTCTTGATGGTCTCTGCTTCATCCAGAGTCTTGCCTTTCATCCACTCGGTCGCCAGGGAGCTGGAGGCGATCGCCGAACCGCAGCCGTAAGTCTTGAACTTGGCGTCTTCGATGATGCCTTGTTCGTTGACCTTGATCTGCAGGCGCATCACGTCGCCGCACGCCGGAGCGCCGACCATGCCGGTGCCGACATCAGGATCTTCCGCGTCCATCTTGCCGACGTTGCGCGGGTTCTCGTAGTGGTCGATGACCTTTTCGCTGTAAGCCATGATTCTTAATCCTCACTCATCAGAGAGTCGCTCTTAAGCCCTGCGAACCGTAGTTTTACAGGGCCGGTTTGCGGCGACTTGAAATCAGTGTGCCGCCCACTCGATTTTCGAAATGTCGACACCGTCTTTGTACATGTCCCACAGCGGCGACAGGGTGCGCAGCTTGGTAACGGCCTCGCAGACTTTCTGCGCGGCGTAGTCGATTTCTTCTTCGGTGGTGAAACGGCCGAAGGTAAAGCGAATCGAGCTGTGTGCCAGTTCGTCGTTGCGGCCCAGGGCGCGCAATACGTACGAAGGCTCAAGCGATGCCGAGGTGCAGGCCGAACCGGACGAAACCGCCAGATCCTTGAGCGCCATAATCAGCGACTCGCCTTCAACGTAGTTGAAGCTCAGGTTCAGGTTGTGCGGTACGCGGGAAGTCATGCTGCCATTGACGTACAGCTCTTCGAGGCCTTCGACCTGCTTGAAGAAACGATCGCTCAGGGCTTTGATGCGTACGTTCTCGGCAGCCATGTCTTCCTTGGCTACACGGAAAGCTTCACCCATGCCAACGATCTGGTGGGTCGCCAGGGTGCCGGAGCGCATGCCACGTTCGTGACCGCCGCCGTGCATGGTCGCTTCGATGCGAACACGCGGCTTGCGGCTGACGTACAGTGCGCCGATGCCTTTAGGGCCGTAGGTTTTGTGGGCAGAGAACGACATCATGTCGACTTTCAGTTTCGACAGGTCGATCTCGACCTTGCCGGTGGACTGAGCGGCGTCGACGTGGAACAGGATCCCCTTGGAGCGGGTCAGTTCGCCGATGGCTGCGATGTCGTTGATGGTGCCGATTTCGTTGTTCACATGCATGATCGACACCAGGATGGTGTCGTCGCGCAGGGCAGCTTCAACCATCTCTGGAGTAACCAGACCATCTTCGCGAGGGTCGAGGTAGGTCACTTCGAAACCTTCACGCTCCAGTTGGCGCATGGTGTCGAGGACAGCCTTGTGCTCAATCTTGGTGGTGATCAGGTGCTTGCCTTTGGTGGAGTAGAAATGCGCCGCACCCTTGATTGCCAGGTTGTCGGACTCGGTGGCACCGGAGGTCCAGACGATTTCACGCGGGTCGGCGTTAACCAGGTCAGCGACCTGACGACGAGCGTTCTCGACGGACTCTTCAGCTTTCCAGCCGAACACGTGGGAACGGGACGCCGGGTTACCGAAGTTTCCGTCGACCAGCAGGCATTCACTCATCTTTTGCGCGACACGTGGATCAACCGGGGTCGTCGCAGAGTAATCAAGGTAAATCGGCAATTTCATGGACTATCTCCTAAATCAGGCTGGCTGGCGTGCCGCTAGCTCTTTGGCTGTCATTCGACGGCGGACGCTTCAATCTTGTCCAGGCGTGGCGCCTTGCTGTTGCAACGACGCTGGTCCTGACGCTGGGCTACTTCTTGCACCTCACGGCGAGTTACAAGGTCAGCCAAGCTGATACCGCTCAGAAATTCGTGAATCTGCAGGCTCAGATCGCACCACAAGTGGTGGGTCAAGCAGGTGTCGCCTTGATGGCAATCACCTTGGCCCTGGCATTTGGTTGCATCGACCGATTCGTTGACCGCATCGATCACCTGGGCGACCTGGATGCCCTGCATGTCTCGGGACAATTGGTAGCCACCGCCCGGACCGCGAACACTGGACACCAGATTGCTGCGGCGCAATTTGGCAAAAAGCTGCTCGAGGTAGGACAGGGAGATGCCTTGGCGCTCGGAGATATCGGCCAGGGACACCGGCCCGTGCTGCGCGTGCAACGCCAGGTCAAGCATGGCGGTCACGGCGTATCGGCCTTTTGTAGTCAGTCGCATGGACAATTACCACGGAGTTCGGAATGGGGCGAGTATGCAATTCCCGAGTATTTAAGTCAACTATAAGACCTAGTACTTTACTCAGGTTTACCCGCAAAAGAGCGCGCGCATCATAGCAAAGGCTGGCTGCGTACAGCCAGCAATTGCGCGTTATCGTTCATCGCGAGCAGGCTCGCTCCCACAGGAAACCGCATTTCAAATTTGTGGGAGCGAGCCTGCTCGCGATGAAGTTGACTCGGTTTAGCTGGCCTGGCTCTGATCCTTGTCCTTCACACAGGCAAAGTCTTCTTCGCGCAGCTCAGGCAGATCTTTCGCACAGTAATTGCTACCCAGGTCCTTCAGCGCCCCGCACATCCCTTCAAGTCGACCATCTACAGCCTGCAGATGATCGAGCAACTGGTTAATGGCTCGGGCCACCGGGTCCGGCATGTCTTCGCCGACACCATAGGCATCGAAACCGATCTTCTCGGCCATGGCCTTGCGCTTGGCGTCCTGCTCTTCATCGGACTTGACGATGATCCGTCCCGGAATCCCCACCACCGTCGCCCCGGGCGGAACCGCCTTGGTGACCACGGCATTGGAACCCACCTTGGCCCCGGCACCCACCGTAAACGGGCCGAGCACCTTGGCGCCCGCCCCGACCACCACGCCGTCTTCCAGAGTCGGGTGACGCTTGCCCTTGTTCCAACTGGTGCCGCCGAGGGTCACGCCCTGATACAGAGTGACATCGTTGCCGATCTCGGCGGTCTCACCGATAACGATGCCCATGCCATGGTCGATAAAGAAGCGACGACCGACCTTGGCACCCGGATGAATCTCGATCCCGGTCAACCAGCGACCGAAGTTCGATACCAGCCGCGCCAGCCATTTCCAGCCCATACCCCACAACGCTGACGACAGGCGATGGATCCAGATGGCGTGCATGCCCGGGTAGCACGTCAGAACCTCAAAAGCATTACGCGCCGCCGGGTCACGATGGAAAACACTTTGGATATCTTCACGCAAACGCTCGAACATCATTAATCCTTCCGCTTTAGAAGCTCGCCACGGGCCGCTTTCTGGGTTTCCGTGAGGATGCCACGCAATATATTCATTTCCGCCCGGCTGACCGAGCTGCGTCCGTACAACCGGCGCAGGCGCGCCATCAAGTGCCGTGGTTTTTCCGGGTCGAGAAATTCGATGGCCACCAGCGTCTGCTCCAGGTGCTCATAGAATCGCTCCAGCTCATCCATGGTCGCCAGCTCACCACTTTTGGTGGATGCCACTTCATCCTTCTCGACCTTGCTCGGCTGACCAGCAGCCGCCAACCAGGACATGCGCACCTCATAGCTCAACACCTGCACCGCTGCCCCAAGGTTCAGCGAACTGAACTCAGGGTCTGATGGGATGTGCACGTGATAATGACATCGCTGCAGCTCTTCATTGGTCAGGCCGGAATCTTCACGACCGAACACCAATGCGATCTCGGCACCCTGCCCCGCCTCTTCGACCACCTTCACACCGCATTCGCGGGGATCGAGTAACGGCCAGGGAATGCGACGATCGCGGGCGCTGGTGCCAAGCACCAGATTGCAGCCGACCAAGGCATCTTCCAAAGTGGCGACGACCTGAGCATTTTCAAGGATGTCACCGGCGCCGGACGCACGCGCATCGGCTTCGTGATGCGGGAACAACCGCGGTTCGACCAGCACCAGCCGCGACAGGCCCATGTTCTTCATGGCACGCGCAGCCCCGCCGATATTTCCGGGGTGACTGGTATTGACCAGGACGACACGAATGTTTTGCAGCAAGGGAGGCGCTCTCGAACACAGAATTAGGGAGCAGAATCTTACAGTTCATCCTACCGTTAAGCTACGAAAGCGAACACCGACCTTCACCTGTAGAAACTTTCTGATAGAATGCCCGGCTTTCTTTAACAACCTTAGGTGACACATCCATGCAGCCCATGCTGAATATCGCGCTGCGCGCCGCCCGCAGCGCCAGTGAATTGATTTTCCGCTCCATCGAGCGCCTGGATACCATCAAGGTCGACGAAAAAGACGCCAAGGATTATGTATCCGAGGTGGATCGCGCCGCCGAACAGAAAATCATCGATGCGCTGCGCAAGGCTTACCCTAATCACTCGATCATGGGTGAAGAAACCGGCATGCACGCCGGTAACGGCATCGAAGGCGAAGAGTACCTGTGGATCATCGATCCGCTGGACGGCACCACCAACTTCCTGCGCGGCATTCCTCACTTCGCTGTCAGCATTGCCTGCAAATACCGTGGCCGCCTGGAGCACGCTGTTGTTCTGGACCCGGTTCGCCAGGAAGAATTCACCGCCAGCCGTGGTCGCGGCGCCCAACTGAACGGTCGTCGCCTGCGCGTCAGCGGCCGCACCAGCCTGGACGGCGCCCTGCTGGGTACCGGCTTCCCGTTCCGTGACGACCAGATGGACAACCTCGACAACTACCTGGGCATGTTCCGCGCCCTGGTTGGCCAGACCGCCGGCATCCGCCGCGCTGGCTCGGCGAGCCTGGACCTGGCCTACGTAGCTGCCGGCCGTTTCGATGCATTCTGGGAGTCGGGCCTGTCCGAGTGGGACATGGCTGCAGGCGCCCTGCTGATCCAGGAAGCTGGCGGCTTGGTGAGCGACTTCACCGGCGGTCACGACTTCCTTGAGAAAGGCCACATCGTCGCCGGCAACACCAAGTGCTTCAAAGCAGTACTGACGGCGATCCAGCCGCACCTGCCAGCTTCGCTGAAGCGTTAAACGCTCGAAGCATCTCAAGAAAACGCCCCGACTTGTTCGGGGCGTTTTTTTTGCGCAGAAAAAAACCCAACGTCGCACAATCCCTGTGCCCGCGAAGGCGGCGTACCAGGCAACATCAATGTCGACTGACACACCCTCTTCGCGGGCAAGTCGGATCGCCGCACCGCTCGCCCCTACAGGCTCCGCACCATAACGAAAAATGCCCCGTATCTTTCGATACGAGGCATTTTCTTGAATCGCCAGCCTGAACAGGCTGGCGTTTCGGCATCGGAAGCTGGACTTAAGCCAGTTTTTCCTTGATGCGAGCTGCTTTACCAGACAGGTCACGCAGGTAGTACAGCTTGGCTTTACGTACGTCACCGCGACGTTTAACGGCCATGCTGTCGATTTGCGGGCTGTAGGTCTGGAAAGTACGCTCTACGCCAACACCGTTGGAGATTTTACGAACGGTGAAAGCACTGTTTACGCCGCGGTTACGCTTGGCGATAACTACGCCTTCGAACGCTTGCAGACGCGAACGATCGCCTTCCTTCACTTTCACCTGAACGACAATGGTGTCGCCCGGGGCAAAGGTAGGGATCTCTTTGGTCATCTGCTCTGCTTCGAGTGCAAGGATGATTTTGTTAGTCATGCTGTGCTCCTAAGGTAAATCGTCGGATCTACCATCGATACGTTGTTAACTATCGTCCCGCTCGCGGATGTATTCCTCGAGCAGCTTCTTCTCTTCTCCAGAAAGCGAGCGGCTTTCCAGAAGATCGGCGCGTCGTTCAAAGGTCCTACCAAGGGACTGCTGTAAACGCCAACGCCGGATATGCGCGTGATTGCCACTTAGCAATACGTCGGGAACACGCTGATCCGCATACACCTCCGGTCGGGTGTAGTGCGGGCAATCCAGCAAACCATCCGTAAAGGAATCTTCCTCGGCGGAGTCCGCATGCCCTAAAGCTCCAGGCAGCAGTCGTGTAACCGCATCGATCAGGACCATCGCCGGCAGCTCACCGCCAGACAGTACATAGTCGCCAATCGACCACTCTTCATCGACATGAGCATCAATAAAACGCTCGTCAATGCCTTCATAGCGGCCGGCAATCAGGATCAATGCATCCAGATTCGCCAACTCGCGTACCGCCGACTGAGTCAGTTGACGGCCTTGGGGGGACAGGTAAATTACCTTCGCCGCCTCCCCGACTGCTGCCTTGGCCTGAACCAACGCATCTTCCAGGGGCTTGATCTTCATCACCATGCCCGGACCACCGCCAAATGGGCGATCATCCACAGTGTGATGTCGATCCGTCGTGTAGTCTCGCGGATTCCAACAGGTAAGCTGCAACAGCCCCTGTTTCACCGCCCGACTGGTGATGCCGTACTCGCTGATGGCGGAGAACATCTCGGGAAACAAACTGATCACTTCTACGCGCAGGTTAGCCACGTTTAGAAGTCCGCATCCCATTCCACCTTCATCTCGCCTGCGGCAAGGTCGACAGCCAACACGCATTGCTCCGTATAGGGCAACAGGCGTTCGCGATCATCCAGGCTGCCAGCGCAAGGCTTGACCACCATTACATCATTGGCGCCGGTTTCCAGAAGATGATCGATTTTCCCGAGCAATTGCCCGAGTTGATCAATAACCTTCAGACCTTCCAGCTGGTACCAGTAGTACTCGCCGTCGGTCAATTCAGGGAACAGGTTGCGCGGCACACAGATCTCATAACCAGCCAGAAGACGTGCTTCTTCACGATCATCAAGACCCTTGAGCTTTGCGACCAGGAACTTGTCGCTCCCACGTCCACTGACCAGCTCGACCTGTTTCACATTACCTTCGCGCTTGAGCGTCCAGGTTTTGTACTGCAACAGGTTTTCAGTCGGATCAGTAAAGGAATACACCTTCACTTCGCCGCGAACGCCATGAACAGAATAAATTTTGCCAATAACGATCAAATCATCGGCAATAGCTGGCGTCGCGTTCATATTGCTCAGGCCGCAGCCTTAGCAGATTCCTTCAACAACTGAGCAACGCGCTCAGAAGGTTGTGCACCAACGCTCAGCCAGTAGGCTACGCGCTCTTGGTTCACGGACAGACGAACTTCTTGACCACGAGCAACAGGGTTGAAGAAACCAACCTGTTCCTTGTGCGAACCGTCGCGCGGGTTGCGGCTGTCGGTTACGGTCAAGTGGTAAAACGGGCGCTTTTTGGAGCCGCCAAGGGCAAGACGGATTGTTAGCATGTGAACATCGTTCCTGTAGTCGGTGCTGCAAATCTAAAGGCACAGCGGGCATAGGTGCCCGAAAGGCCGCATATTCTAAGGAATATCCGGACTTTTGCAAATGTCTTTTTCCGGCGGCCTATCGGTCGCCATCCAGATTTGCTATAGAGCCGTCGTTGAAAACGGCCAGTCAGCTCCCGCCAAGTGCGGGTTTGCTGGAGATCCCACTTCCATGTGGGAGATGCAAGGGCAAGCCCTTGCGTGAATACTTTACATCTTTGGCATGCCGCCGCCGGGCAACATACCGCCCATGCCGCGCATCATTTTGGCCATTCCGCCTTTCGCGGAGAACTTCTTCATCATCTTCTGCATCTGCTTGTGCTGCTTGATCAAGCGACCGATGTCCTGCACCTGAGTGCCGGAACCCATGGCGATCCGGCGCTTGCGCGAACCGCTGATCAGCTCAGGGTCGCGGCGCTCGGCCGGGGTCATGGAGTTGATGATGGCTTCCATCTGCTTGAACTGCTTCTCTGCCGCGCCCTGGGCGTTGCCCATTTGCGCCAGATTCACACCGCCGATGTTCGGCAGTTTGTCCATGAGGCCGCCGAGGCCGCCCATGTTTTTCATCTGCTGCAGCTGATCGCGAAAGTCTTCAAGGTCGAAGCCCTTGCCCTTCTTCAGCTTCTTGGCCAGTTTATCGGCCTTGTCTTTGTCGAGGGTCTGTTCGGCCTGCTCGATCAGGCTGAGCACGTCGCCCATGCCGAGGATGCGTGAAGCGATACGCTCAGGATGGAACGGTTCGAGCGCTTCGCTCTTCTCGCCCATACCGATGAACTTGATCGGCTTGCCAGTGATGGCACGTACCGACAGCGCGGCACCACCACGGGCATCGCCGTCGACCTTGGTCAGGATCACACCGGTCAGCGGCAGTGCATCGCCGAAGGCCTTGGCCGTGTTGGCGGCGTCCTGGCCGGTCATGGCATCGACCACGAACAGGGTTTCGACCGGGTTGATTGCGGCGTGCAGCGCCTTGATCTCGCCCATCATCTCTTCGTCGATGTGCAGACGACCGGCGGTATCGACGATGACCACGTCGATGAATTTCAGTTTTGCTTCTTTAATAGCTGCTTGCGCGATGTCGACCGGTTTCTGGCTCAGGTCGGACGGGAAGAAGGTAACGCCAACTTCACCCGCGAGCATTTCAAGCTGCTTGATCGCCGCCGGACGGTAAACGTCCGCGGACACGACCATGACCGACTTCTTCTTGCGCTCTTTAAGGAAGCGCGCGAGTTTGCCGGCGGTGGTGGTTTTACCCGCCCCCTGCAAACCGGCCATCAACACGACGGCAGGAGGAACGGCGCTCAGGTTCAAGTCTTCGTTGGCCGCGCCCATCAGGCTTTCGAGTTCGGCCTGGACGATTTTCACGAAGGCCTGGCCCGGCGTCAGGCTGCGCGACACCTCGGTGCCAACAGCGCGTTCCTTGACCGAGTTGACGAAGTCTTTGACCACCGGCAAGGCGACGTCGGCTTCGAGCAACGCCATGCGCACTTCGCGCAGGGTGTCTTTGATGTTGTCTTCGGTCAGCTTGGCCTTGCCGGTGACATGGCGCAGCGTCTGCGAGAGACGGTCGGTTAAGTTTTCAAACATTGCGCGATCCTTTCAGGCCCTGTGTAGACCGGGATAATGGCGGCCCAGACCGGAATAAACATGTGCTCGGCGAGCCTGCGGCGTGGGCAGGTCGCGGATTATAGCGAAGACTGCGTCTGGCGGACACCTCGCCGTCAGGTTGCTTGGTCTTTCGTGCTGTGGGGGTTCTATGCCAAACTCAGCGCCTTTCGGGCTTGCCTAACAGGATTTATGCTCCCCTTGTCACCCAGTTTGCTTACCACCCTCGCCGCCGCCTGCTTATATGCCGCTGCGACCCTCTATCAAGGCACTCGTCTGGCGACCGGCGCCAAGGCGAACAAGCGCCTGCTGGTCACGCTCGGTGTGCTGGCCGTGCTGGCCCACAGCGTCAGCCTGATCACCTATCTGCTGACACCGATCGGCCTGGCCCTGGACTTTTTCAGCGCCGCCAGCCTGATTGCCGCGGCGGTCATCGCCCTGACCCTGCTGGCCTGCTCGCGAATTCCGGTGGAAAACCTGCTGCTATTGCTGTTCCCGCTGGGCGCCGCCACCGTGGTGCTGGCACAGTTCGCCCCCGCTGGCACGGTGCAGATCATTAACGAAGAGCCTGGCATCCTCGCCCACATCCTCTTGTCGATCCTCGCTTACGGCATGTTCACCATCGCGGTGTTCCAGGCTTTGCTGCTGCTGGTTCAGGACCATCAGCTCAAACACAAGCATCCGTCCGGGCTGATCAAGAATTTCCCGCCGCTGCAAACCATGGAAAGCCTGCTGTTTGGTTTCCTCTGGGCCGGCTGGAGCCTGCTGTCTCTGTCGCTGATCTCCGGCTGGCTGTTCGTCGAGAACCTGTTCGCCCAGCACCTGGTGCATAAAACCCTGCTGGCGTGCCTGGCCTGGATCGTGTTCAGCGTGCTGCTTTGGGGGCGTAACCGCCTCGGCTGGCGCGGACACAAAGCCATCCGCTGGACCCTTGCCGGTTTTTGCCTGCTGATGCTGGCGTACTTCGGCAGCAAGCTGGTCCGCGAATACATTCTGCATATCTGACGGGCGGCATTAATGGACGACTTGCCCATAGGGCCGATGCTCGCGGTGCTGGCCCTGCTGATTTTATGGTCGGGGCTGTTTACCGCCATCGAAATTGCACAACAGCAATTGCTGGCGCAGCGCACGGCCTCGCGCTCGAGCGACAAACCGCCGGCCAAGCTGAACTTCCCACTGAACAGCCTGATCCTCTGCAACACCCTGTGCCGCGCATTGGTGGTGGTCATCAGCACCTTGCTGGCGATTTTCACCTGGGCACAAAACGGTCCATGGATTGCCTGCCTCGGTGCCAGCGCGGTGCTGCTGGTGTTCGCCGACTACCTGCCGCGCACCCTGGCCGTGCGCTATCCGGATGCTGTTCTGACCCTGGGCAACACGCTGCTCGGCATACCCTTGAAGATCGTCTACCCGGCGGCCTGGTTACTCAATGCCATCAGCCAACTGCTGATGCGACCATTCGCCCGCAAAATCAACGTGGTGCAGCAAAGCGAAGACGAGATACCGGCAGATCGGCGCGACGATCACGAACACGCAGCCAGTCGCCCGCATTCACTGTCAGGTATCCACGCGCTGGATAACATCACGGTCAACGATATTCTTGTGCCGCGCAGTGACGTCGACGGAATCAATCTGGACGATTCCCTCGAAGAAATCATCGAGCAACTGCGCCATAACAGACGCACCCGCCTGCCGGTATTCCACAGCGACATCAATCAGGTCGAAGCGGTGCTCAACACCCGCCAGATCCGTCATTTGCTGCCGGACTCAAGCCTGACTCTGGAAGCGCTGCTGGCAGCCAGTCACGAACCGTACTTCGTACCGGAAAGCACCCCGCTGCAGCTGCAATTGCTGAACTTCCACAAGCAGCAGCGACGTTTGGGCATGGTGGTCGACGAATACGGAGAAGTGCTGGGCATCGTGACCCTGGAAGACATTCTCGAAGAAATCGTCGGTGAATTTGAAAGCCAGCACAACCTGGATAATCCGCACATCCAACCGCAGGCCGATGGTCGCCTGGTCATCGAGGGTGCGGCGTCGATTCGCGAATTGAACAAAAGCCTTGGCTGGCACTTGCCCAGCGATGGTCCGAAAACCCTCAACGGGTTGGTGACCGAGGCGCTGGAAACGATTCCCGACAGTGCGGTTTGCCTGAAGATCGGGCGTTATCGGCTGGAGATTCTGGAGACGGAAGACAATCGCGTCACGCGGGTGCTGATCTGGCATACCAGTTCCACGCCTGCGATTGCCTCTAGCCGTTAGATAGTTAAAAGATCGCAGCCTCGCTTCGCTCGACAGCTCCTACAAGGGAGTGCATTCCAAACTGTAGGAGCTGTCGAGCGAAGCGAGGCTGCGATCTTTTTCAATATCCATACCCTTGTTCAATCATTAGCCGCCTTCCTATAATCAAGCCGCTTACCCAAGCTCCCGCCGAACCACGTGCTTACCCCGCACGCAGCAGGTTCCGGCCAGATCATCGACGATATCCGCACCACTGCGACGACTGTTCCTACCTTGAACAGCGACCGTGCCTCCACCCACATCCCTGGGTATTCGACCATAATAATTCGCTCCACTGGGGCACATGACTGTCAGGGATTACCGCATGACGACCAGCACAACGTTCAGCGACACCGCGCCTGTCCAACCAACAAACTCCGCCACCCGAGTAGCCACCGCGAGTTTCATTGGCACGGCCATCGAGTTCTACGACTTCTACGTCTATGCCACCGCAGCAGCGCTGGTGATCGGGCCGGTGTTTTTTCCGCAGACCTCCGGCACCGCCCAGATGCTGTCGGCGTTCCTCACCTTCGGTGTCGCCTTTCTTGCGCGGCCACTGGGTTCGGCGCTGTTCGGCCATTTCGGTGACCGCATCGGGCGCAAATCGACACTGGTCGCCTCCCTGCTATTGATGGGCGTGTGTACCACGCTGATTGGCGTGCTGCCGGGTTACGACAGCATTGGCGCCTGGGCGCCGATCCTGCTTTGCGCGCTGCGCTTCGGCCAAGGCTTGGGGCTAGGCGGTGAATGGGGCGGTGCCGCATTGCTGGCCACGGAGAACGCGCCCAAAGGCAAGCGCGCCTGGTACGGCATGTTCCCGCAACTCGGTCCATCGATCGGGTTTCTGGCGGCCAACGGCCTGTTCCTGACTCTGGCCATGAGTCTGAGCGACGAGCAGTTCCGTTCGTGGGGCTGGCGAATTCCATTCCTGCTCAGTGCTGCCCTGGTGATGGTGGGCTTGTACGTACGCCTCAAGCTCCACGAGACCCCGGTATTCGCCAACGCCATGGCTCGCCAGGAGCGGGTGAAGATCCCGTTGGTCGAGCTGTTCAGCCAATACTGGGCGCCGATGCTGCTGGGGGCCGGGGCGATGGTCGTGTGTTACGCGCTGTTCTATATCTCGACGGTGTTTTCGCTGAGTTATGGCGTGTCGACGCTCGGCTACACCCGCGAAACCTTCCTCGCTCTGCTGTGTTTCGCCGTACTGTTCATGGCGGCCGCGACACCGCTGTCGGCCTGGGCGAGTGATCGTTACGGGCGCAAACCGGTGCTGATCATCGGTGGCGTGCTGGCGATTCTGTCCGGATTCCTGATGGAACCGCTACTGACCCAAGGCTCGACCTGGGGTGTGGCGCTGTTCCTGTGCATCGAACTGTTTCTGATGGGCGTGACGTTTGCGCCAATGGGCGCGCTGCTGCCAGAGCTGTTTCCGACCCACGTACGCTATACCGGCGCATCGGCGGCCTACAACCTGGGCGGGATTGTGGGAGCCTCGGCTGCGCCGTTCTTTGCACAGAAACTGGTGGCGATGGGCGGTTTGAGTTATGTCGGCGGGTATGTGTCGGGGGCGGCGGTGCTGAGCTTGATTGCGGTGTTGTGCCTGAAGGAAACGCGGCATAACGATTTGAATCGGGTTGCCTGATAAAACGCCATCGCGGGCAAGTCGAATCGTCGCACCGCCGCTCCCACAGGATTTCAGGTGTACACAAAATTTGTGATCAACCGAAAACCCTGTGGGAGCGGGCTTGCCCGCGATAGCTGCGACTCAGTTACAGCTCTACCACGACAGCCTGAGAAGCACGGGTCGCTTTCGCCCGTGCAGCCTCGATCGACTCATCACGCGCCAACGCCACACCCATCCGACGCTGGCCATTGACCTCAGGCTTGCCGAACAGACGCAACGCAGTATCCGGCTCGCTCAGCGCAGCGCCCAAATTGGCGAATGCGGTTTGAGTCGACTGTCCTTCCACCAGAATCACCGCCGAAGCCGAAGGCCCGAACTGACGGATCAAGGGAATCGGCAGGCCCAGGATCGCCCGTGCGTGCAGCGCGAACTGCGACAGGTCCTGGGAAATCAGGGTCACCAGACCGGTGTCATGCGGGCGCGGCGAGACTTCGCTGAACCAGACCTGATCACCCTTGATGAACAACTCGACGCCAAACAGACCACGGCCACCCAGGGCTTCGGTCACCGCTTTGGCAACGCGCTCGGATTCAGCCAGAGCAACCGGGCTCATGGCTTGTGGCTGCCAGGATTCCTGATAGTCGCCCTTCTCCTGACGGTGGCCAACCGGCGCACAGAACGTAGTGCCACCGACGTGACGCACGGTCAGCAGGGTGATTTCGTAGTCGAAGTCAATGAAGCCTTCGATGATCACGCGGCCTTTACCGGCGCGGCCACCTTCTTGAGCGTAATCCCAGGCCTTCTGCACGTCATCGACGCTGCGCAGCAGGCTCTGGCCTTTGCCCGAGGAACTCATGACCGGTTTGACCACGCATGGGAAACCCAGATCTTCGACAGCCTTGCTGTAGTCCTCGAAGGTGTCGGCGAAGTAGTACGGCGACGTTGGCAGGCCCAGCTCTTCAGCGGCCAGGCGACGGATACCTTCGCGGTTCATGGTCAACTGTGCGGCGCGAGCGGTTGGGATCACGGTGAAGCCTTCGGACTCCAGCTCTACCAGGGTCGCGGTGGCGATGGCTTCGATTTCCGGCACGATGAAGTCCGGTTTCTCGGCTTCGATCACTGCACGCAGGGCGGCGCCGTCGAGCATGTTGATCACATGGCTGCGATGGGCGACTTGCATGGCCGGCGCATTGGCGTAGCGATCGACGGCAATCACTTCAACGCCCAGGCGTTGCAGCTCGATCACCACTTCCTTGCCCAACTCACCACAGCCACACAGCAATACGCGGGTCGCGGTTGGCGACAATGGAGTTCCGATACGGGTCATCTCAGGTCCTCAAGAAGCGGATCATCGAGGGAAGCACGCTTCCCATGGGGAGAAAGCGCGGCATTTTACATGAACCTGAGGGTTTGGCTTCAGCTGACGACGGCCTGATTACGCAAGCGCCAGGCCATGATCAGCCACACGACTGTCACACCTGCGAACTTCGAGCCCATGGCGGTGAGGATCACGGCCGGAGTGAACGCATCGATCATGCCGAAGAAGATGAAGGTGTCCAGCGGGATGCTCAGCGCCGAACTTATCCACAGGCGATCATGCAATGGACGCTTGGTTATGCTGAACACCAGCCAGTCGATGCACTCCGACACGGCGAATGCGATGGCGCTGGCCAGCGCGATGGATGGGTCGGAAGTGACGTAGGACAGCACCAACGCCACCAGCATCGCCGCGATCGCGCCGTGGCCGAAACGGGTTTGCACCATGTCGCGCAGGACGAACACCAGCCCACCCCAGGCCGACCAGATGATGTCCAGGTGCGGGGCGCTGGAAAAGGCGTAATTGATCAGCACGACGCTGCTGATGTAGGCGATCAGGAAGAGCATGGGGCGGGGGGATACCTGTCAATTTGGTGCACAGGGTACTTCATCTTCAGCGCACAGATCACGGCGAGGGAGCTTTGTGGCGAGGGGGCTTGCCCCCGTTGCACTGCGTAGCAGTGCTAAAACGTGCAACTGTTTTCTACCTGAATCACCGCGCGTACCGACTTTACGACTGCTGCGCAGCCGAACGGGGGCAAGCCCCCTCGCCACAAAAACCGCGCTAACCACAAAAAATTCAGGAGTCAGACTTGGAAGGCAACATCCAGATCAACCCACTCGACTTCGCCCGCTCATGACACAACCCCAACACCTTGCGCCGCTCTGCGTTGTCCATCCGGCTCCAGCGGGTGATTTCTTCCACCGTGCGCTGACACCCGGTGCAAATGTCATCCTCATCCAGCGCACAAATATTCACGCATGGCGATGGAACCGGTCGTTCAGTGGTGCTCATTCTTCCTGCTCGACCAGATCGCGGGCGTAACGCTGCGAGTTGTGCACATAGTGGGCGGCGCTGGCTTCGAGCATCTTCTTTTGCGGCTCGGTCAATTCGCGTACGACCTTGCCCGGTGAGCCCATGACCAGTGAACCGTCCGGAATTTCCTTGCCCTCACCGATCAGCGAGTTGGCGCCGATGATGCAGTTCTTGCCGATTTTCGCGCCGTTGAGGATCACCGCGTTGATGCCGATCAGGCTGTAATCGCCCACCGTGCAGCCATGGAGCATAGCGTTGTGGCCAATGGTCACACCGGTGCCAATGGTCAGCGGGTAGCCCATATCGGTGTGCATCACGGTGCCGTCCTGCACATTGCTGTTCTTGCCGATCAGGATCAATTCGTTGTCGCCACGCAACACGGCGTTGAACCAGACGTTGGCGCCCTCTTCCAATTTGACCTTGCCTACCAGCACGGCATTGGGGGCGACCCAGCTCTGCGGATGGGTCTCGACGCGGGCGTCGCCCAGGCGGTATTTCATCTTATTGTCCTCAAGGCCAGACAGGCTCACTAGCGAAAAGAAAGACTCACGCCATACGCGCGACGGCTTCAGGTTTTGATAAAACTCTTGGGTGGTTGATGCAGGCTGATTTTCGCGTCATAGAGCAGGTTGATCAACTCGACGATCATTATCGCCGTCAGCCCCCAGATCTTGTACTCGCCATAACGGTAGCTCGGCACGTACCAACTGTGGCCCTGATAGTCGATGCGGTGGGTGTGTTCGCGCGGATCTTTGCGGAAGAACTCCAGCGGCACGCTGAACACCGCGGCGATCTCGGCATCGTTGGCCAGGTATTCGACGAAATCCGGAATCACGCCAACATAGGGCGTGACCTTGATGCCATGCAGGGAAATCAGTGGACTCAGCGGGCCGATCACTTCGACCAGCCCCGGTGGCAGGCCGATTTCTTCTTCGGCTTCGCGCAGGGCGGTAAAAATCAGGTCTGGGTCTTCGGGGTCGCGTCGACCGCCGGGGAAGGCGACTTCGCCGCCATGGGTCGAGAGCCCGCTGGCGCGAAGGGTCAGAACCAGTTCCGGTTCGTCACTGCGCGTGATAGGCACCAATACCGCGGCTTCAGGGAAACGCAGGTCGGTTTCCAGCGTACGCGGCGTGTGATTGCTTACCCGGTGCAGTAGCTCGTCCAGCATGAGTCTTCTCGATCTGTGCCTTACCCTGCATCATGCACCAATCGCACCGGCCGCCCAAGCCCCGAACAGCCTCATGTCGCGAAACGACAACTTGCCGACCGACACCGCTGCACGCCAAGATAGGCGCAGCATTCAGGAACCCAAGCATGAAATTTTGCAGCCAATGCGGTAACCCGGTGATCCAGCGTATTCCCGAAGGCGATTCGCGCCTGCGTTTTGTCTGCGATAGCTGTCATACCATCCATTACCAGAACCCCAATATTGTTGCCGGTTGCGTGCCGGTCTGGGGTTCGAAGGTGTTGCTGTGCCGTCGCGCCATCGAGCCACGGCTCGGTTACTGGACCCTGCCCGCCGGGTTCATGGAGAACGGTGAGACCATCGAACAGGCCGCCATTCGCGAAACCGCCGAAGAAGCCTGTGCCCGGGTGCGCAACCTGAGCATCTATACGCTGATCGACGTGCCACACATCAGCCAGGTGCATGTATTCTTTCGCGCCGAGCTGGTGGACCTGGATTTTTCCGCAGGGCCCGAGAGCCTGGAAGTGCAACTGTTCGAAGAAGCCGACATCCCTTGGGGCGAACTGGCTTTCCGCACGGTGGGGCGTACCTTAGAATGCTTCTTCGCTGACCGGCGGACCGAGGTCTACCCCGTGCGGTCCGAATCGATCCCACCGCTCGTCCAGCCTGCCATCATTTAACGCGCCTACACATAAAAGCATCTATAAAATACATAATCGCGACACCTCTTAGGGATATCGTTTCAATGCGCTGGTTGCTTGCCGTTTTTTGCTTGTCGTTCGTCGCTGTCAGCCAGGCTTCCTCCACGGAAACGCTGGACGGCAAAGTCATCGAAAAAGTTCTGGTTCTCAAATCTGCCCACCAGTTGCAATTGATCAATGACGGCAAGCCGATCAAGACCTATCGCATTTCCTTGGGTAAACGCCCCAAGGGGCAGAAGCTGATGGAGGGCGACAAACGCACCCCCGAAGGTTTTTATTGGGTCGACTGGCGCAAGATCAGCGATCGCTTCAACCTGGCGATGCACATCTCCTACCCTAATATCAGCGACGCCGCCCGCGCCCGGCGCGAAGGCGTTGAGCCTGGTGGCATGATCATGATCCATGGCACCCCGGACACCGAAGACAACCCCGAAGACCTGTTCCATACGCTGGACTGGACCGACGGCTGCATTGCCATGCGCAACATGGACATGCGCGAGGTGTGGGGTCTGGTGCCGGATGGCACGATGATTGAGATTCGTCCGTAACGGCTACCTTCACTGGCGAGGAGCTTTTGTGGCGAGGGAGCTTGCTCCCGCTGGGCTGCGAAGCGGCCCCAAAGTTCTATCTAAAACCGCATTCGCTGATTCGAGGGCCGCTTCGCGCCCCAGCGGGAGCAAGCTCCCTCGCCACAAAAGCATCGCCTTACCTTTCCTTCATGTTCTGGCCGCTACCTTCGGTCGGCATCGAAAAAATAATTTCAAAAGATCGCAGCCTTCGGCAACGCCTACCGGGTAGATACCAA
>NZ_JAEKFD010000029.1:0-287 GCF_016650735.1 Pseudomonas sp. TH37 | reverse complement strand
GAAGCAGCTTTAAGCTCCAAGCTGATAGCTCAACGCTAACAGTTACGCGCTCGAAATTGGGTCTGTAGCTCAGTTGGTTAGAGCGCACCCCTGATAAGGGTGAGGTCGGCAGTTCGAATCTGCCCAGACCCACCAATTTTGTATGGGGCCATAGCTCAGCTGGGAGAGCGCCTGCCTTGCACGCAGGAGGTCAACGGTTCGATCCCGTTTGGCTCCACCATTAACTGCTTCGAAACGTTTGAGAGTTTAGAAATGAATATTCCGCTGTGAATATTGATTTCTAGTCT
>NZ_JAEKFD010000028.1:0-339 GCF_016650735.1 Pseudomonas sp. TH37 | reverse complement strand
CGCCGGCACACCGGTCACCGTGACCTTGTCGAACGGCGCCGTCATCACCATCGAAGCAGGTAAAACTACCGGCTCCGTGACCGTCGATGCGCCGAAGGACGACGTCTACAAAGACGCCGGCACCGTAGAAGCAACCATCAAGGATGCGACCGGCGGCAATTTCGAAAACCTGGTGGCTAGCGACACCCCGGCAGTCACCACTGTCAACGACACCATCGACACCAGCACCGTTTCGCTGAGTGCCACCGCGAACGTCGCCGAAGGCGAAACCGTGGTCTACACCGCGTCCGTCAGCGCACCGGTCACCGGTTCGCCAGTGGTCGTCACCCTGTCCAACGG
>NZ_JAEKFD010000027.1:0-339 GCF_016650735.1 Pseudomonas sp. TH37 | reverse complement strand
CCGTTGGACAGGGTGACGACCACTGGCGAACCAGTGACGGGAGCGCCAACCGTCGCGGTGTAAACCACGGTTTCGCCTTCGGCGACGTTCGCGGTGGCACTCAGCGAAACGGTGCTGGTATCAATGGTGTCATTGACGGTGGTCACCGCCGGTGTATCGCTGGCGACCAGGTTCTCGAAATTGCCGCCGGTCGCGTCTTTGATGGTTGCTTCGACGGTGCCGGCGTCTTTGTAGACATCGTCTTTCGGCGCATCGACGGTCACGGAGCCGGTAGTTTTACCTGCTTCGATGGTGATCACGGCGCCGTTCGACAAGGTCACGGTGACCGGTGTGCCGGCC
>NZ_JAEKFD010000026.1:0-847 GCF_016650735.1 Pseudomonas sp. TH37 | reverse complement strand
TGCCGTGTAGGTGATCTGTCCGCCTTCATCTACGGCACCGGTCGCGGTCAGCGACAGGTTGGTGGTGTCCTGGGTATCGGTCACCGAGGTATCCGCCGACTTGCCGTCAACTTCCAGTTTCTCGTAGTTTCCGCCCTTGGCATCGTCGATCTTGACGCTCAGGGAGTTACCACCGGCCAGCGCATCGTTTGGCGCAGTGAAATTGACGCTGGCGCTGCTCGACCCGACCGGGATGGTGATGGTCTGGCCGTTGGACAGGGTGACAACGACTGGCGAACCGGTGACCGGTGCGCTGACGGACGCGGTGTAAACCACGGTCCCGCCCTCAGCGACGGTAGACGTCGCGGTCAGGTTCACGGTCGAGGTGTCGAGAGTGTCGGTCACATCGGTGACCGCAGCCGCTGGGCTGGTGGCCAGGTTTTCGAAGTTGCCGCCAGCGGCATCCTTGATGGTGACTTCGACCTGGCCGGCGTCTTTGTAGACGTCGTCCTTCGGTGCGTCGACAGTCACGCTGCCGGTGGTCGCGCCAGCGGCGATGGTGATCACGGCGCCGTTGCTCAACGTGACGGTGACCGGAGTCCCGGCGGCGTTGGTCAAGGTCGCGGTGTAAACGATGGAGCCGCCTTCAGCGACCGAGTCAGTAGCGCTCAGGCTGAGGGTGGTTGTATCAGGAGTGTCGGTAACCGAGGTGTCGGCCGACTTGCTGTCAACTTCCAGCTTCTCGTAGTTGCCACCCTTGGCGTCGTCGATCTTCACGCTCAGCGAACCACCGCCGGCTAGAGCATCGTTCGGCGCGGTGAAGTTGACACTGGCGCTGCTCGAGCCGACCGGGATGGTGATGGTCTGG
>NZ_JAEKFD010000025.1:0-1203 GCF_016650735.1 Pseudomonas sp. TH37 | reverse complement strand
AAGCTGAATGCCCGGAGTGCTTAAAGCACGTGTGGGAGCCCATGCTGCCATTCACCTCTCCGCTCTGGTTATTGAGCCCGAACAGTTGAACGAGCCGACCTCGAACATTACAAGCGTGGTGCCCAGCCAGAGCGCTCTCACCTTTGAGTGTAAGAGGGTTCGGCTATGTTTTCCTGCGCAGGCATCGATGTTTCCAAAGATACCCTTGAAATTTGGATTAACCCGCAAGACATTGGCGCCAGTTACCTCAATACCGCCAGTGACTTCCTTGGGCTGATTGATTGGTTAAAGCGCTACCAGGTCAGCCGCGTATTGCTGGAAGCCACCGGCGGCTATGAGCGAGAGGTCATGAAAGCGCTTCAGGCTGCCGGCTTCGAAGTCTTGCGGATCAACCCTCGCCGAGCCAGAGACTTTGCCAAGGCCATGGGGCAGCGCGCTAAAACCGACCCGATAGATGCGCGGCTGCTCGCGCAGTTTGCCGAAGTCATAAAGTCGCCAAGCAACCGAATCACCAGCCCTGAACAGGACAATTTACGTGCGCTGGTACAGCAACGTGAAAACTTTGTTCAGCAACATGGCGACGATTTACGGCGCCTCAAAACAGCCTCTGCTGACACGGTAAAACCCTGTCTGCGAAGTCATATCGACTATTTATGCCAAGCAATAAAGTCGATAGAAAGGTTGATCCGTCAAACTGCTAAAGACCTGGACAGTGATAAAACGGCCCGTTTGTGTTCGGTCAAGGGTATAGGGCTCGTGACGGCAGCCAGCTTGATGGCCTATTTACCTGAGCTGGGCGAGGTTGGACGGCACGAGATCGCAGCGCTGGCAGGCATAGCCCCCTACAACGACGACAGCGGCAAACATGAAGGCCCCCGCCACATTGGCGGTGGCAGGTTTGCTGCGCGTCGGGCGATGTACATGGCGTGCTGGGTGGTGATTCAGCGACAGCCTGAGTTCAAAGCGCGGTATGACGCACTGCGTCATAAGGGCAAATGCGCAAAAGTAGCGCTCATCGCCTGTATGCGCGTGTTGTTGATACGGCTGAACGCCATGATCCGAGACCGAACTGAGTGGAAAGAACCCTTGGCCTAAACGGGTCGCGGTGTTCCTGTAGGGCATCGCATGGCCTAAAGCTGTGGGAGTTCAGCTGTCTATCAATATGCCTTCAAAATAAAGGTCATCAAGACAGTTGCTCCCACA
>NZ_JAEKFD010000024.1:0-1689 GCF_016650735.1 Pseudomonas sp. TH37 | reverse complement strand
GCCATTGATTATGTAGAGACCCACGGTACCGGCACGGTCCTGGGTGACCCGATCGAAGTCAACGCGCTGGGCGCCGCCCTCTGCCAAGGACGCACCAGCGATCAACGCCTGACCCTGGGCTCGGTCAAGGCCAACATCGGCCACCTCGAGTCCGCCGCGGGCATGGCTGGTATCATCAAAGTCGTCATGGCCCTTCAGCACAAAGAGTTCCCCCCTCAGGCCAACTACACCCAGCCCAACCCGCGTATCCGCTGGGATGAGTTCCCGCTTTCAGTGCCCACTCAACGGACGCCTTGGCCAGCCAATGGCCGACCGCGGACCGCAGGCGTCAGTGGTTTCGGTTTTGGCGGCACGAATGCTCACGTCATTTTACAAGAAGCGCCTGTTCGCTCTGCCGAGCGCATTGTCGACTGTTCACATCCACAACATCTGCTGACGCTATCGGCCCAGAGTGCGGCCTCACTGGCTGCGCTACGACAAAGGTATGTCACTCACCTGCGCCGCCACCCCGAACTGGCACCGCAGGACCTCTGCTTTTCGGCCAATACCGGCCGTGCCGCGCTCGACTATCGGGCCGTGTTCACAGGGCGCACCCTGGAAGAGCTGCACCAACAATTGCAGGACGACAATATCGCTACAGCCAACCTGCCTGTTGCCGATGCCCCACGGGTCGCCTTCCTGTTCACCGGCCAGGGCGCACAGTACCTCGGGATGGGTAAAGAACTTTATGCCAATCAGCCGACTTTCCGGGAAACCATTGACCGTTGCAGCGACTACATTCTTGCGCAAGAAGGCTGGTCGCTGGTCGACTTGCTCTATGCCGAAGGCGCCGAAGCGGCACGCCTGGACCAGACGGTGTATACCCAACCCGCCTTGTTCTGTGTCGAGTACGCGCTGGCGACCATGTGGATGGCCTGGGGGGTCACCCCGTCAGCGGTCATGGGACACAGTATTGGTGAGTACGTAGCGGCCTGCGTAGCCCAGGTCTTCAGCCTCGAAGACGCACTGAAGCTGGTCATCGCCCGCGGCCGGCTGATGCAGACCCTGCCCGCTGGCGGCGCCATGGCGGCTGTCCGGGCCGGGCAATCGGTGGTGGAAGCCGTCATTGCCGGGTTCGGGGGGGCGGTGTCGATCGCCGCCTTCAACAGTCCATCGCAAACGGTGATTTCCGGCGATGCCGATGCCGTTGCGCACTGCTGTGAAATCCTCACGGCACAACAGGTCAGAACCGTGCATTTGAGTGTCTCGCACGCCTTCCATAGTGCGCGCCTTGAACCGATCCTCGACGCGTTTGAGCAAGTCGCTGACGAAGTCACCTACCAAACGCCGCAGATCCCCCTTATCAGCAACCTGAGCGCCGAACCGATCACCCCCGGCATGCTGTGCGGCCGCTACTGGCGTGATCATGCCCGTCAACCCGTGGCGTTTGCACGCGGCCTTGAAACGCTGGCCTCACTGAACTGCGAATTGTGGCTGGAAGTGGGCCCTCATCCTGTACTCATTGACCTGGCAGCGACGCAAATGCCCGTCGGGGTGAGTGCAATGGCGATGCTCAACCGACGCCGCGACGATTGGGAGCAGACACTGGAAACCCTCGGAGCCCTCTATCGCCAAGGATGGGTACCAGACTGGAAAGCGTTTTATGCCGGTTGCGGTGGCCAGCAGGTTGAGCTGCCAGCGTACGCCTGG
>NZ_JAEKFD010000023.1:0-1898 GCF_016650735.1 Pseudomonas sp. TH37 | reverse complement strand
ATGGTTTCTGTCGTATCTGCTGAATCGCATCAGTAACGCCGGTAACACCCCACACGTAACAATGCGGTAACACATGCAATTGACTTCCCGGGTTCTCCTCACGACTATAGGCGTCCCGCTGCCGCCAACGCGGCGCCAAAGGGCGCAATCCAGGCCTTACAAGCACCACGAAAGAAGGTGCGCCTGTATAAATGACGAATCACGCGCGTTACTCGCAGTAGTTTCCATAGCGCCTGTAATGAGGATTTTTTTCATGCCAGCCATCACCCTGACCACGCTCCAGAGCCTCAAGCAGAAAGGTGAAAAGATCACCATGCTGACCTGCTATGACGCGACCTTCGCCCATGCCTGCAATGAGGCCGGGGTTGAAGTGCTGCTGGTGGGCGACTCCCTCGGCATGGTCTTGCAAGGTCACGACAGCACTCTGCCGGTGACCACCGCTGAAATGGCCTACCACGTGGCAGCCGTCAAACGTGGCAACGCCGATGCCCTGATCCTCGCCGACCTGCCCTTCATGGCCTACGCCACCATTGAACAAACCATGACCAACAGCGCCCTGTTGATGCAGGCCGGTGCGCACATGGTCAAGGTTGAAGGGGCATTGTGGCTCGCGGACTCGATCCGTCTGCTGGCCGAACGTGGCATCCCGGTGTGCGCGCACATGGGGCTGACACCGCAATCGGTCAACATCCTCGGCGGCTATAAAGTCCAAGGCCGCAACGAGAACCAGGCGCGGCAAATGCGTGCCGACGCCATCTCCCTGGAACAGGCCGGCGCGGCCATGCTGCTGCTCGAATGCGTGCCTAGCGAACTCGCCGAAGAAATCACCCAGGCGGTGAAGATCCCGGTGATCGGCATCGGCGCCGGCAGCGGCACTGACGGCCAGGTACTGGTCCTGCACGACATGCTTGGCTTGTCCATTACCGGCCGCGTACCAAAATTCGTGAAGAACTTCATGACTGGCCAAACCAGCATTCAAGCCGCCTTGAGCGCTTACGTCACTGAAGTCAAAGCGGCGACTTTCCCTGGCATCGAACACGGATTCTCTGCATGAACACCGTAAAAACCGTACGCGAACTGCGGGCCGCCGTGGCCCGTGCCCGTAGCGAAGGCAAGCGCATCGGCTTCGTGCCAACCATGGGCAACCTGCACAGCGGGCATATCGCGCTGATTACCAAAGCCACCCAACGGGTGGATTTCGTGGTCGCGAGCATTTTCGTCAACCCGCTGCAGTTCGGCGCCGGCGAAGATCTCGACAAGTACCCGCGGACCCTGGCCGCCGATCAGGAGAAACTGCTCCAGGCCGGTTGCCATCTGCTGTTCGCACCAACCGTCGAAGAAATGTACCCCGACGGCATGGCCGGCCAGACCCGCGTCAGCGTTCCGCAACTGTCCGAAGGCCTGTGCGGCGCCAGCCGTCCGGGGCATTTCGAAGGCGTGGCGACCGTAGTCAGCAAGCTGTTCAACATGGTTCAGCCGGACTTGGCGATCTTCGGCCAGAAAGACTTCCAGCAACTCGCGGTGATTCGCGCCCTGGTGCATGACCTGAACATGCCGATCCAGATCATCGGTGAACCCACCGTGCGTGCCGCCGACGGTCTGGCGCTGTCGTCGCGCAATGGTTTCCTCAGCGAAGAACAGCGTGCCGTAGCGCCAGTGGTCTATCGCACCCTGACCCAAATTGCCGATGCAATCAAACAGGGTGAGCGGGATTACCCGACGTTGATCAACGAGCAGATCAAGCAGCTTGAAGCCGCGGGCCTGCGTACGGATTATCTGGAAATTCGCCATGCGCTGACCTTGCGTCCGGCAACGGCGGAAGATCGGGATCTGGTGATTCTGGTGGCGGCGTTCCTGGGCACGACGCGGTTGATCGACAACCTGCATCTGAACCTCGA
>NZ_JAEKFD010000021.1:0-3289 GCF_016650735.1 Pseudomonas sp. TH37 | reverse complement strand
TTTGATTAGATCGTTCTTTAAAAATTTGGGTATGTGATAGAAAGATAGACTGGATAACACTTTCACTGGTGTTGTTCAGGCTAAGGTAAAATTTGTGAGTTTAATCGCGAATTTTCGGCGAATGTCGTCTTCATAGTATAACCAGATTGCTTGGGGTTATATGGTCAAGTGAAGAAGCGCATACGGTGGATGCCTTGGCAGTCAGAGGCGATGAAAGACGTGGTAGCCTGCGAAAAGCTTCGGGGAGTCGGCAAACAGACTTTGATCCGGAGATGTCTGAATGGGGGAACCCACCTAACATAAGTTAGGTATCTTAAGCTGAATACATAGGCTTAAGAAGCGAACCAGGGGAACTGAAACATCTAAGTACCCTGAGGAAAAGAAATCAACCGAGATTCCCTTAGTAGTGGCGAGCGAACGGGGACTAGCCCTTAAGTGGCTTTGAGATTAGCGGAACGCTCTGGAAAGTGCGGCCATAGTGGGTGATAGCCCTGTACGCGAAAATCTCTTGGTCATGAAATCGAGTAGGACGGAGCACGAGAAACTTTGTCTGAATATGGGGGGACCATCCTCCAAGGCTAAATACTACTGACTGACCGATAGTGAACTAGTACCGTGAGGGAAAGGCGAAAAGAACCCCGGAGAGGGGAGTGAAATAGATCCTGAAACCGTATGCGTACAAGCAGTGGGAGCCCACTTTGTTGGGTGACTGCGTACCTTTTGTATAATGGGTCAGCGACTTATTTTCAGTGGCGAGCTTAACCGAATAGGGGAGGCGTAGCGAAAGCGAGTCTTAATAGGGCGTCTAGTCGCTGGGAATAGACCCGAAACCGGGCGATCTATCCATGGGCAGGTTGAAGGTTGGGTAACACTAACTGGAGGACCGAACCGACTACCGTTGAAAAGTTAGCGGATGACCTGTGGATCGGAGTGAAAGGCTAATCAAGCTCGGAGATAGCTGGTTCTCCTCGAAAGCTATTTAGGTAGCGCCTCATGTATCACTGTAGGGGGTAGAGCACTGTTTCGGCTAGGGGGTCATCCCGACTTACCAAACCGATGCAAACTCCGAATACCTACAAGTGCCGAGCATGGGAGACACACGGCGGGTGCTAACGTCCGTCGTGAAAAGGGAAACAACCCAGACCGTCAGCTAAGGTCCCAAAGTTATGGTTAAGTGGGAAACGATGTGGGAAGGCTTAGACAGCTAGGAGGTTGGCTTAGAAGCAGCCACCCTTTAAAGAAAGCGTAATAGCTCACTAGTCGAGTCGGCCTGCGCGGAAGATGTAACGGGGCTCAAACCATACACCGAAGCTACGGGTATCACTTAGGTGATGCGGTAGAGGAGCGTTCTGTAAGCCTGTGAAGGTGAGTTGAGAAGCTTGCTGGAGGTATCAGAAGTGCGAATGCTGACATGAGTAACGACAATGGGTGTGAAAAACACCCACGCCGAAAGACCAAGGTTTCCTGCGCAACGTTAATCGACGCAGGGTTAGTCGGTCCCTAAGGCGAGGCTGAAAAGCGTAGTCGATGGAAAACAGGTTAATATTCCTGTACTTCTGGTTATTGCGATGGAGGGACGGAGAAGGCTAGGCCAGCTTGGCGTTGGTTGTCCAAGTTTAAGGTGGTAGGCTGGAATCTTAGGTAAATCCGGGATTCCAAGGCCGAGAGCTGATGACGAGTGTTCTTTTAGAACACGAAGTGGTTGATGCCATGCTTCCAAGAAAAGCTTCTAAGCTTCAGGTAACCAGGAACCGTACCCCAAACCGACACAGGTGGTTGGGTAGAGAATACCAAGGCGCTTGAGAGAACTCGGGTGAAGGAACTAGGCAAAATGGCACCGTAACTTCGGGAGAAGGTGCGCCGGTGAGGGTGAAGCATTTACTGCGTAAGCCCACGCCGGTCGAAGATACCAGGCCGCTGCGACTGTTTATTAAAAACACAGCACTCTGCAAACACGAAAGTGGACGTATAGGGTGTGACGCCTGCCCGGTGCCGGAAGGTTAATTGATGGGGTTAGCTAACGCGAAGCTCTTGATCGAAGCCCCGGTAAACGGCGGCCGTAACTATAACGGTCCTAAGGTAGCGAAATTCCTTGTCGGGTAAGTTCCGACCTGCACGAATGGCGTAACGATGGCGGCGCTGTCTCCACCCGAGACTCAGTGAAATTGAAATCGCTGTGAAGATGCAGTGTATCCGCGGCTAGACGGAAAGACCCCGTGAACCTTTACTATAGCTTTGCACTGGACTTTGAATTTGCTTGTGTAGGATAGGTGGGAGGCTTTGAAGCGTGGACGCCAGTTCGCGTGGAGCCAACCTTGAAATACCACCCTGGCAACTTTGAGGTTCTAACTCAGGTCCGTTATCCGGATCGAGGACAGTGTATGGTGGGTAGTTTGACTGGGGCGGTCTCCTCCTAAAGAGTAACGGAGGAGTACGAAGGTGCGCTCAGACCGGTCGGAAATCGGTCGTAGAGTATAAAGGCAAAAGCGCGCTTGACTGCGAGACAGACACGTCGAGCAGGTACGAAAGTAGGTCTTAGTGATCCGGTGGTTCTGTATGGAAGGGCCATCGCTCAACGGATAAAAGGTACTCCGGGGATAACAGGCTGATACCGCCCAAGAGTTCATATCGACGGCGGTGTTTGGCACCTCGATGTCGGCTCATCACATCCTGGGGCTGAAGCCGGTCCCAAGGGTATGGCTGTTCGCCATTTAAAGTGGTACGCGAGCTGGGTTTAGAACGTCGTGAGACAGTTCGGTCCCTATCTGCCGTGGACGTTTGAGATTTGAGAGGGGCTGCTCCTAGTACGAGAGGACCGGAGTGGACGAACCTCTGGTGTTCCGGTTGTCACGCCAGTGGCATTGCCGGGTAGCTATGTTCGGAATAGATAACCGCTGAAAGCATCTAAGCGGGAAACTAGCCTCAAGATGAGATCTCACTGGGACCTTGAGTCCCCTGAAGGGCCGTCGAAGACTACGACGTTGATAGGTTGGGTGTGTAAGCGCTGTGAGGCGTTGAGCTAACCAATACTAATTGCCCGTGAGGCTTGACCATATAACACCCAAGCAATTTGCTGACCTGAAGAGGCACCAGATTGCGGTGTGTGAAGACGAAACGAACCGAAAGTTCGAGATACTCACAAAACACCAAACTATCGCATACCCATTCGCTGGAGCGTGAGCCGCAAGGCAAACGAGCTGGCTACCGAATTTCTTGACGACCATAGAGCATTGGAACCACCTGATCCCATCCCGAACTCAGCAGTGAAACGATGCATCGCCGATGGTAG
>NZ_JAEKFD010000020.1:0-6196 GCF_016650735.1 Pseudomonas sp. TH37 | reverse complement strand
ATCTGCGGTAAGACCGGATGCTTTTAACGCTCGCTTTATCAGATCAATTTGCGAAGATTCGGTAGGAACAGTCAATCCTGCACTTGGTCCGACATGGTTCATCGCAGTCCCCTTGACCACCGCGAAAATTCTGTCATTCGAATCTAACGCGTCCGAGAGCCGCTTGAGGATAAGCACCCCTCCTCCCTCACTTCGGACATACCCATCCGCCGCCGCATCGAAAGGCTTGCAATAACCGGACGCTGAAATCACGTTAGCTTTTTGCAGTGCCAAGGTGGCCACTGGAGAGAAGATCAGGTTAACGCCCGAAATGATTGCCATCGAGGATTCGCAACTACGCAGGCTACCAATCCCAAGGTGCAAAGCCGAAAGCGACGATGAGCAAGCCGTATCCAATGAAATGGCGGGGCCTCTCAAGCCCCAAGTGTGAGCAATGCGGCCTGCGGCAGTATTCAGAACATTACCGGTGACAAAATACGCGTCACGCTCCTGCGCGCTACCGGCCATCTCCAGAAGTCGTCCGTAGTCATTGGAAGTAATGCCAACGAAGACCCCCGTACTCGAATCACGCAATTTCTCAGGATCGATACCGGCATGCTCAAACGCTTCCCAGGTCAGCTCCAATAGGCAACGTTGCTGCGGATCCAGAGACTGAAGCTCACGATGAGAGATTCCGAAGAAACGGCTATCCAAGGCGTACGGATCTTGAACATATCCACCCCGCATCTTTGCAGCGATATCCGGGTTGGAAATAGAATGGTCCACGCCTCCGAAATCAAAACATCTCGTGGAGGGTGGATCCATGATCACGCAGCGCTTGGCGACCACCGTTTTCCATAGATCCTCCGGACTCTGTACCCCGCCCGGCATACGACAACTCATGCCAACAATGGCGAAGCCTTCATCTGCAGATGATCGCAAGTCGTAGAGCTCTGATTGCAGCTTCTCAATTTTCAACAGCGCTGCTTTGACTACTGAAAGTTCTCCAGCCTTCGATACCATATCCCTGTCCTCTCGAAGCACTCTGAATGGCGCTGTTCCCTGCTCGGCAGTTGAAGAGCCAATCCCCTAGCTAAAGTCGTTCGAAATCGCTCCACTGACTTATTTCAGAGAAGTTAAAATCGATATTTGTATGAAGTTTCCCGCGCGCTCAACGACAACTGCGAATTAGCGTTTCAAGCCAAGCTTTGCAGTACCAGTGAAAAAATAACAAGATCAGCCACGACATGGGACATCCACGGAGCAAGCAAGCCACCTGAGCGCCAGCGCACCCACCCTTGGACAACTCCATAGAGCCCACTCAATAGCACGCCAGCCTTGCCTCCCGGAATACCTTGCCAATGCAGACAACCAAACGATACCGCCTGGAATAGGATGATCCAGCCTATCGAAACACCTGAAAAACTTAGTTCCTTGAATAGAATCCCGCGAAAAATCCATTCCTCAACAGCCGCATTTATGCAGTAAAAGGCCACGCCCGCAGGAATAATAATCCACCATGACAAATGAGGAATCATTGCAGTAAATCGAGAAAAATCAGGTGATACAATCGAATACCATACAAAGAGCCCCAGCGTGGCACAGCCCGCACCTAGAATAGAGTAGCTCCAGGTACTAGCCCGCCACTCTTCCTTCCCAGGCCACCACTTAAAGCCTGCTTTTTCTCGACGTTTAGAATCGATATACGCATAGGCCGCTATCGGCACTACCAATGGTACTGGCCAGGGAAGCTGAAAATATTCAACCCGAGATATCGCAGCAACCATGACGAACAATCCAAACAGACTATGGCTTCCCGCCTTCACTTTGGTGACTACCAAGCCCACCAAAATTGCTGCGCACGCCATCGACGTAAGTTGCCACCCCCCCTCTAAAAAAGGCAACACCGAAAAAATAATTAAATAATAAACAGTTATCATCAAACATACTCAGTTCGACTAGCAGCCAATATTCAATTTTAACGTGCACATCTGAGAATCACCGCGTGCAACACACGGCTATTCCCCACTTGCAATATCAGGTGGACGCTATGAAGCGGCTTCAGCAAAGGGTGTCATATCCGTCCAGACTTCATTAATGTGACTCAAACAAGCGTCTTTGGCCCCCTCGTATCCGACACTCTTCCAGCCTAAAGGTAATTCTTTATGCTTACTCCATATCGAATACTGTCGCCTTGCATTCACGACAACGACATAAACCTCTTTTGCCTCAACATCCATATTTTCACCCTCTGTTTACGATCAGAATTCCATAAACTCAAAGCAATAAGACCCCTCACCAATCAAAACGAATAACACCCGTTAAAAATTAGCCAATTCGCCTTTACCACTTCCATTTTTTTCACAGCACATGAAAGCACCACCTCTCACGCGCAGCGCCATCCAGATAACCCTGGATATATAACAGATAGAGCACTTCACACCCGACTGAAGCCGGAAGACCTCGGAGGCACGACTGACTAGCCCCGAAACCACGCCACCGAAGGGCCTCGGCCGGCTTGCGGCATGAACTGATCCGAGACGCCCTAATATTAGAAACCCTGCCGAATCCAAGAGACATGACATAAGTCATCGAACACGAACCTTCTCCGGAGATCAGATCGGCCTCCTATAAAAGACACAAGTGTATTATCCACCAAGAACAAATGACACGGAGCAAATTGATAAGAGACAGACACTCATCCACAAGCACAATATCGGGACGGTGAAAAAAATAATATAAGAGAGACTGACTGCCTCAGCGGAGCAATGGGGAGAGCACTGCTCCCGCAATAAGAACTCATCAGGATACTTGCTGGCGACCTGCACGGCCCTTGATGACCGCAAGATAACAGCAGTAGCTATAACCCGGCACAGACGTACCAATACATACGATTCGAAGTAGGCCAGAATTACCCTACCCCATACGAAAACATGGGAAAGACCCACCAGATCTATAGCCGGAATCCCACCTAGACACCGACTTGCTCCCTGTACTTGCAACATGAAGCTCCTGCCTTTTAGTCCATTAAGAGTGCAGCATCCAGGCCTCTTGCGTGCTGCGCCTGCAAGCGGCCATAGAAAATATGACACATCTCGAAATAGAAGTCTACGCGGATTGGATCCAATTTTTTCATTCGCGCAAAAAAAATTTTCTTCACTTGATCACCCTATCTCAGCGTGATAATAAGCTCCCCCTAATTTTTTTGGGTACTGGCGTTTTATTCAATACCTTGATCAATCTTTATACAATCTGCGATATATGGAAATTCCCTCAGATGAAAGATCACGACACAAGCAATCCTGTTTCACTCACCCATATCCTTTCTCACTGGGCAAGTACTAAACCAGACGCTACCGCCTATGTTTTTCTTGCTGACGGAGAGCATGAAACACATTCCATAAGTTATTCAGAGTTATTTCAACGCTCTGCTGGACTGGCCAAAAAGCTGCAAACCATTGGTCGTTTTGGCGACAGAATGCTCATGTTTTACCCTACCGGAATCGAGTTCATCGTGGCCTTCTATGGCTGCCTTCATGCAGGACTAATTCCAGTTCCTGCCTATGCACCAAAGAAGAACTCCAAGCAAGACCGCATTGACAAAATCATCGTTGACTGCAGCCCTGCAGCGATATTGGGAACCACTGATATCATTCATAGGCTCTCCGACTCTGATCATCCATTGGCCCTGAATGGTCTTCCTCCGTTATTAGCAACGGATTCTGAACAATACACCACCACTGACCTGTCTATTTCAGACAAAATCACTGGTAATACCTTGGCTTGCCTACAATACACTTCAGGCTCTACAGGGTCCCCTAAAGGGGTCATGTTGACTCATGAAAATTTCATTAAAAATCAACAATTCACGCAAAAAAACTGGCAGCACGACCACACTTCGGACTGGATGTGCTGGCTACCGCTTTTCCACGACATGGGCTTAGGCAATATTGTTCAGACCCTGTATCTCGGGTCCCGCTGCATTCTCATCCCACCAGAGACCTTCGTTCAAAAGCCAATCAGGTGGTTAAACGCCATTTCCCACTATGCGGCCCACACTAGCGGAGGTCCCGATTTTGCTTATGCACTGTGTGCAGACATTGCCACTGAAGAAATACCTGCCGATCTGGACCTGTCAAACTGGAAGGTCGCTTATAACGGTGCCGAACCAATAAACCCAAATAGCCTGCTCAAATTCACCGAAAAATTCTCACGCTTTGGTTTCTGCGCACAAGCCTTCTCGCCGTGCTACGGACTGGCTGAAGCAACGCTGGCAGTAACAGCGGTCCACAAGGGCCAGCCGGTTGAATCGATCAGTATTGATGTAGCTGCTTTCGCGGAAAATCGGGTGATCGTCGTACCCGATACCGCAGGTGGACGTGTGTTGGTGAGCTCAGGCATTTCACCGTCTGATGACAGCGTCAGAATTGTCGATCCAAACACATACGAATCCTTGCCCGAAGATGCCATTGGCGAAATCTGGTGCTGCAGCGGCGGCGTCGGACAAGGCTATTGGAATAACTCTGAAGCAACCCGCACCACCTTCCAGGCCACACTGACGTCTACATCAACCCCTCACTATATGCGAACAGGCGACCTTGGTTTTTTCCATGCCGGCCAGTTGTACGTAACAGGGCGCCTGAAGGACGTCATCATTATTCGAGGGAAGAATTATTACCCGCAAGATATCGAGTTTTCCTGTTCAGGCTGCCATCCAGCCTTGGTCCATGGCGGCACAACGGCTTTCGTGGATGGTGAGCAGTCCATCGACAAAGTGATCATCTTTCAGGAAGTCAAACGTACTCAAGTACGCGGGGCCGACTTCGAACACATACTCGCCCTGATCAAAAAAAGCGTCGCAACCGAGCACGGCCTGGCCTTACAAGCCATCTATCTGTTGAAGCCAGGCCAACTACCCAGAACCTCGAGCGGTAAGGTTCGCCGCGCAGAATGCCTGAAAAAACTTCGAGCCAACGAGGTCCTGTCGATCGCTCAATGGCAAAGCGGGCCTGCCACCCCTCCCCTTGCAGAAACCATTTACGAGGTGCCTGAAAGCAAATGCACAACGCGGCGCAGCCAAGCAGAAATCGACCAGTGGCTTGCCGAGACACTCACGATTAAATTTTCCATTAGTCAGGATGCAATCAAGTCTGATGCAAATTTCGCCGAGCTGGGGCTCGACTCGATAAACATTACCGTACTTGCGCAGTTAATGACTGAGTTCGCCGGGCGCTCCGTCTCGGCAACCCAGTTCTTCGATTACCCCACCCTCGGTGAACTGAGCGCTCACCTCGCAGACACCGTCCCATCGCAATCAAGAAAGCGCCCAGCCCAATCCTCCGCCCTCGATCAGCATCAATATGCAATCGTTGGAATGGCCTGTGACTTTCCTGGCGCGACATCCCTCGAGGGGTTCTGGCAAATGATTGCTGCGGGTCAACAAGGATTCGCTCCTCTGGCCACGCGATGGAGCGAAGTGGGAGGTTCCAAAGGTGGGGAAAATGCTCGAGCGGGTGTCATCGACGATCTATTTATGTTCGACGCCAGGTTCTTCCGCATTAGCGACGAAGAGGCGCGCTCCATGGATCCGCAGCAACGGTTGTTGCTTTCCACAGCCTGGGAAGCACTCGAACATGCCACTCTTTCACCGACAGAACTGGCGGGATCCGATACCGGTGTATTTATTGGCATCTCTTCCAATGACTATTCACGCGGCCTGCTCGATCACTCTGACACACCTTATTTCCTGACAGGTAGTGCGTTAAGCCTGGCGGCAAACCGAATTTCCTATGTATTCGACTTCAAAGGCCCGAGCCTGGCCATAGACACTGCATGCTCTTCATCCCTAGTAGCCCTGCACAATGCCTTGAACAGTCTGGCCAATCACGAGTGCGACCTGGCATTGGTGGGCGGGGTCAACGCGCTGCTTTCATCTCCTGTAGATGCCTCATTCAATAAAGCCGGAATGACCTCAAAATCCTCATCCGCGCGGATATTTGATGCTGCGGCTGACGGCTATGTCAGGGGGGAAGGCTGCGGGGTCTTGATCATCAAGCGCCTTTCAGATGCTCAGGATAATAACGACAGAATACTGGCCGTGATTGCGAGCTCAGCAATCAATCAGGATGGGCGCAGTAACGGGCTGACCGCACCTAATGGAGTTGCTCAGCAAAAAGTCATTCATAAGGCCCTCGACAGATCCGGCCTTACCGCAGAC